>NZ_JBVHFU010000002.1:0-969612 GCF_055562175.1 Streptomyces sp. NPDC020958
ATCTGGCGTTGACTTTTGGCACGCTGTTGAGTTCTCAAGGAACGGTCGCTTCCTTTGTACTCACCCTCTCGGGCTTTCCTCCGGGCTTCCCTTCGGTCTTGCGTTTCCGACTCTATCAGATCTTTTTCCGATCCGATTTCCTCGGTGCTTTCCAGGTTCCCGCTCTCGCGTTTCCCTTTCCGGCGCTCCCGACTTTATCAGAAGTTCTGAGTCGGAATTTCCACCCGGTCCGGGTCAACCGGATCCAGCCGATGAAGCACTGGGGTTCCCGGTCGGGCAGAGCCGTAAACGTACTGGAGCGGGGTGCCTCGATGCAAATCGAGGCACCCCGCTCCAGGTTGAGGCGGGCGAGGGTCAGACCTCCACGACCACCGGGAGGATCATCGGCCTGCGCCGATAGGTGTCCGAGACCCACTTGCCGAGGGTCCGGCGGATGAGCTGTTGCAGCTGGTGGGGCTCCACGACGCCGTCCTGGGCCGAGCGCTCCAGCACCTCCGAGATCTTCGGAAGGACGTCCGCGAACGCGGAGTCCTCGATGCCGGAGCCGCGGGCCTGGACATGGGGCCCACCGGTGATCTTGCCAGTGGACGCGTCGACGACCACGAACACCGAGATGATGCCTTCGTCGCCGAGGATCTTGCGGTCCTTGAGGGCCGGCTCGCCCACGTCGCCGACGGACAGGCCGTCGACGTACACGTAGCCGGCCTGGACCTTGCCGGAGATCTTCGCCTTGCCCGCGACGAGGTCCACGACGACGCCGTCCTCGGCGATGACGATGCGGTCGTGCGGGACGCCGGTGAGGGCGCCGAGCTCGGCGTTGGCGCGCAGGTGCCGCCATTCGCCGTGGACCGGCATCAGGTTCTTCGGGCGGCAGATGTTGTAGAAGTACAGCAGTTCGCCGGCCGAGGCGTGGCCGGAGACGTGCACCTTGGCATTGCCCTTGTGGACGACGTTGGCGCCCCAGCGGGTCAGTCCGTTGATGACGCGGTACACCGCGTTCTCGTTCCCCGGGATCAGGGACGAGGCCAGGATGACCGTGTCGCCGTCGACGATGCGGATCTGGTGGTCGCGGTTGGCCATCCGGGACAGGGCCGCCATCGGCTCCCCCTGGGAGCCCGTGCAGACCAGGACCACCTCGTGGTCGGGCAGGTCGTCGAGCGTCTTGACGTCCACGACCAGGCCCGGCGGGACCCTGAGGTAGCCGAGGTCCCGGGCGATGCCCATGTTGCGGACCATGGAGCGGCCGACGAAGGCGACCCGGCGGCCGTACTCGTGGGCCGCGTCCAGGATCTGCTGGATGCGGTGGACGTGGCTGGCGAAGCTGGCCACGATGATCCGCTTGCGGGCGCCGGCGAAGACCTGCCGCAGGACGTTCGAGATGTCGCGCTCGGGCGGGACGAAGCCCGGGACCTCGGCGTTCGTCGAGTCGGCCAGGAGCAGGTCGATGCCCTCCTCGCTCAGCCGGGCGAACGCGTGCAGGTCCGTCAGACGGTTGTCCAGCGGAAGCTGGTCCATCTTGAAGTCGCCGGTGTGGACCACCATGCCGGCGGGGGTGCGGATGGCGACCGCGAGGGCGTCGGGAATGGAGTGGTTGACGGCGACGAACTCGCAGTCGAAGGGTCCGACGCGCTCGCGCCGGCCCTCGGCCACTTCCAGCGTGTAGGGGCGGATGCGGTGCTCCTGGAGCTTCGCCTCGATGAGCGCGAGGGTCAGCTTGGAGCCGATCAGCGGGATGTCCGGCTTCTCGCGGAGCAGGAAGGGGACGCCGCCGATGTGGTCTTCGTGACCGTGGGTGAGGACGATGCCCTCGATGTCGTCGAGGCGGTCCCGGATGGACGAGAAGTCCGGCAGGATCAGGTCGATTCCGGGCTGCTCCTCCTCGGGGAAGAGCACTCCGCAGTCGACGATCAGCAGACGGCCGCCGTACTCGAAGACGGTCATGTTTCGGCCGATCTCACCGAGCCCGCCGAGCGGGGTGACGCGCAGGGCGCCTTCGGGGAGCTGCGGCGGCGGGGCGAGTTCAGGATGCGGATGACTCAAAAGACTCTCCTCACCACGCACGCCACGTACCGGTCGGGCACGTGGCGTGCGTGACGTTCGTGCATAAGCAGTTGTCGTTGTGTGGGTGCGGGCACACCGGTGGTCCCGCTTATTCAGTTGTGAAGCCTTGCTGCGCGGACAACCGCGCGAAGTCTGTTGTCAGAGCTGTACCCCGCCGGCAGCAAGATCGATCTTGAGCTGGGCGATCTCTTCGGCCGAACATTCGACCATGGGGGCGCGCAGCGGCCCGGCGGGCAGTCCCTGGAGGGCGAGTGCGGCCTTGGTGGTCATGACGCCCTGGGTCCGGAACATGCCGGTGTAGACCGGGAGCAGCTTCTGGTGGATCTCCGTCGCCTTCTGGACGTCGCCGGAGATGAAGGCCTCGACCAGGGCCCGCAGGTCCGGGGTGACCAGGTGGCCGACGACCGAGACGAAGCCGACGGCGCCCACGGAGAGCAGCGGCAGGTTGAGCATGTCGTCGCCGGAGTACCAGGCCAGACCGGACTGCGCGATGGCCCAACTCGCGCGGCCGAGGTCGCCCTTGGCGTCCTTGTTGGCGACGATCCTCGGGTGCTCGGCGAGGCGGACGAACGTCTCGGTGCTGATCGGGACGCCGCTGCGACCGGGGATGTCGTAGAGCATGACGGGCAGGCCGGTGGCGTCCGCGATGGTCGTGAAGTGCCGGTACAGGCCCTCCTGCGGGGGCTTGTTGTAGTACGGCGTGACGACCAGCAGGCCGTGGGCTCCGGCGCTCTCGGCCTGGCGGGCCAGCTCGGTGCTGTGGTGGGTGTCGTTGGTGCCGACGCCCGCGATGACGTGGGCGCGGTCGCCGACCGCTTCCCGTACGGCTCGTACGAGGTCCGCTTTCTCCGCGTCGCTGGTGGTGGGGGACTCGCCGGTGGTCCCGTTGATGATCAGGCCGTCGTTGCCTGCGTCCACCAGGTGGGTGGCGAGCCGCTGCGCGCCGTCGAGGTCGAGCGCGCCGTCCGCCGTGAAGGGCGTGACCATGGCGGTGAGGACCCGCCCGAAGGGGGTCTGCGGAGTGGAGGTCGGAGCCATGGGTTACACGCTACTCGGTGCTCACGGCGCGGTCTGCCCTCGGGGTGCGGGGAAAGTCCGGACAAATGCGGAGCCCGGCACTGCCTGCTCGGGGGTTCAAGCAGTGCCGGGTCCGTTTGATCAGGCTAGATGAACTTCTCTAAATGCCGCAATACGGACACTTCGCGAGGCTGATCCGTACATCTGTGCCGAGCGCGACAGGCAGCACGAGAAGCAGGCCGTACTACGGTGCGACACGGCCGTTCGCGTTGAAGGCGGCGTACGTGAGCGGCATGAGCCTGGCCCACTCCGCCTCCATCTTCTCGCCCACCATCTCGATCTCCCGCTGCGGGAAGGACGGCACCTTGGCCAGCTCGTGCTGGGTGCGCAGACCGAGGAAGTGCATCAGCGAGCGCGCGTTGCAGGTGGCGTACATCGAGGAGAAGAGGCCGACGGGGAGCACCGCGCGGGCCACCTCGCGGGCGACTCCGGCGGCGAGCATCTCCTGGTAACGCTCATAGGCCTGGATGTACGACTCCTGCATCGAGCGTTCCACGATCTCCTGCTGGGCTTCAGTGCCCGGCACGAACTCGTACTTTCCGGGACGCCCCTGCTGGACCAGCTTGCGGTCCTCGCCCGGCACGTAGAAGACCGGCTGCAGTTCCCGGTAGCGACCCGACTCCTCGTTGTACGAGTTGTGGACCACGAAACCGTTCGCAAGGAAGTTGTGCCAGGGCCCCTCGACGGAGAGGTCGTACGTCATCTCCTCGCCGTCGGTCTCGATCGACACGACCTGGTCCGGCACCGCCTTGGTGACCTTTCCGCCACGTCGGGCCAGCGCCTGCTCCCCCGCACTCTTGACCGCGTGGCACGGCTCGCAGGCGGGAGCGAGGTTCTTCTCGTCGAGGGCCTGGAGCAGGTCACCCGCCACCGGGACGACATGGTCGAGGGCGAGCTGTTCCCGGGGGAAGCCCTGCCCGCACAGATGGCAGGTGTCGAAATCCTTGATGAGCCGCTCGCGCTGCATGGAGGTCCATACACCGATGCCACGGCGCAGGCTCGGCGGGACCAAGCCCTGTGACGGGCGCGGTGCGGTGCCGGAAACGAGCACGGCGTCCCCGACGGACAGTTCTCCCGCCTTGCACCAGCCGTCGGGGGTGAACAGGGCGTGGTCGACGGTACAGCGGAGTGTCTTGCCCGACGCCGTGGTGATCTTGACGAGCGCCTTGACGCCCGACTCGATCACGTCGACGATCCGCGCCCGCTGCGCCAGAAGGGTTTCCTCGTCGAAGCAGCGCACGTGGTTGCGGCGTACCGATTCGAGCTTGCGGATACGGGTGCTGGGGTGCAGCTCCCTGAACTCGGCGACGGCGGACTCGGCGGCCTCGCGGTTCTCGTAGAGGCCGAGGTAGTGGTTGCTGTCGCCGCGCTTCACCTGCGCCATCCACTTCCCCGCCCGGCTGTGCCAGGTGACACCGCCGGCCGAATGCGGCAGGCGGTCCTCGACACCCACGTGCCAGAGCCTGTACAGCTCGGCGATGGTGCGACGACGCAGGTGACCCGCCTCGCTCTCCAGAGTGATCTCCGTGTCCCCGGCGATGCACCAGCCCACCCGGTGCCGCATGAACTCGCGGAAGACGAAGATCGGGGCGCTGATGAAGAAGGTCATCGAGTTGTGCTCGAAGGGGCTGCCGTGCCGGTCCCGCATCAGGTAGTTGATCAGGCCCTTGGAACGCTCCGGGTCCTTCTGCAGCTCCTCCAGGGACTGCTCGCCGGCGGTGGAGACGCGGGCGGCCCACAGCACATCGGAGTCGGCCGCGCTGTGCTTGACCAGCTCGACGGTGACGTCGCTGCGGAAGCTGGGCTTGAGGTCGTCGGCGGGGGTGTCGGTCACGACTCGGAGGGTCCTTCCATCACGTCTCTCGGGCGGCGCCCACTCTACGGCCCGGCACTGACATCGGGGCGTTCAGTGCCTGGGTGCGACATCTTCACCGAACTTCGGTGAAGTTCCGTGAATTCGGGGCAACCGGGCACCTATCGCTTCGTTCGCTCGTCTGTACCGGTGAGAGCGATTCGTTCGATCCCTTCCGAGCCCCCGTCCCCGAGAGGAGACGTACCCCCGATGTTCCGTCGGCGTGAACCCGTCCCGTTCGCATTCCTCGCCGAGACCGACAGGTTCCGCAGCAATGTCACTCCCCCACCCCGGCCGCGGTCGTCCGTGAGCCAGATAGCCGGGCGGTGGCTGCTCGGGCTCACCCTCGTGGCCGGTCTCGTGGGTTCCCTCATCCTGGGCATGCCCGCGCTGTCCACGTCGTCCGGCACCGGAACCCAGCAGTCCCAGGCCTCCCAGGGGCACTGACCCTTCCGGACCTCCGTGAGTGGTGAGCGGGGACACGGCCGGATAGCCTCACCGGGCACAGCCCACGCATGGATTGAGTGAGGACCAGCCGTGCCCCTGCCCTTCCTGACGGCCGACCGCACCTTCGACGCCGCACCTGACGGCGCGCTGCCGTACGACGACCGCGACCGCTGGCGCCGCCCCTACCGGCCCGGACCGTGGCGTGTGGGCGGGGCCGCGCTGTGGCTGCTGCTCGCCTCTTTCGTACTGTTCGCGGCGGTGGCGCTGGCCCTGACCGGTTCGCTCTCCTCCGCCGCCGTGGTCCTCGGCATCGCGCTGCTGATCATCGCGGCCGCACTGCGGATACTGCGCATGGGAGTCTGGGTGAGCGCGCGCGGGGTGCGCCAGGTGGGTCTGCTGCACACGCGCACGGTGCCCTGGCGGCGGGTCGTCTCGGTGCGCACGGCGCAGCAGCCTGTGCGCTGGCTGGGGCTGCCGCGCACGGTGCAGGGGCAGGCGCTGACGCTGGTGCGCGAGGACCGGCCGGCGGATGACACGGCGCCGTTGCTGACCACGCACACGCTGGACTTCGTGGGCCGGTCCTCGGCCTTCGACCGGGCGGCGGACGTCGTGGAGGCGTGGGCGGCGGAGTACCGGCGGAGCTGAGCGCGCGGAGCAGCCACGCAAGGGAGCGGCAGGAGCGGCTCAGGCCTCGGTCGGCTTGCCGTCGTGCAGGGCTATGGCGCGCTGCATCGCCTTGCGGGCCCGCGGGGTGTCGCGGGCGTCGTGGTAGGCGACGGCGAGCCGGAACCAGCTGCGCCAGTCGTCGGGGGCGGCCTCGGTCTCGGCCTTGCGCTTGGCGAAGACCTCGTCGGCCGAGTCCCGGTCGATGCGGCCGCCGGGCGTGCGCTTCAGCTCGTCGACGGGCAGGCCGCCCTCGGCGTCCAGTTCGGCGGCGAGGGCGTTGGCGCGGCGGACGAACCGGGTGTTCATCCACAGGAACCACAGACCGATGACCGGCAGGATCAGTACCGCCACGCCGAAGGTGACGGTGAGGACCGTGCCGGTCTGGATGAGCATCACACCGCGACTGCCGACCAGGACGAAGTAGAAGAGCAGGACGGCGGCCGTGAGGGCGTAGGAGAGCTTCGCGCGCATGTCAGAGGCCTCGGATCAGCCCAGGTCCAGGAAGTTCTCCAGGCCGAAGGTCAGGCCGGGAGTCGTGACCACGCGGCGGGCGCCGAGCAGGATGCCCGGCATGAAGCTGCTGTGGTGGAGGGAGTCGTGGCGGACGGTGAGGGTCTCGCCCTCGCCGCCCAGCAGGACCTCCTGGTGGGCGAGGAGGCCGCGGAGGCGGACCGCGTGGACCGGGACGCCGTCGACGCTGGCTCCCCGGGCGCCGTCCAGGGCCGTGACCGTGGCGTCCGGGGCGGGCGCCGTGCCGGCCTTCGCGCGGGCCTCGGCGATGAGCTGGGCCGTGCGGGTGGCGGTGCCCGAGGGGGCGTCGACCTTGTTCGGGTGGTGGAGTTCGACGACCTCCACCGACTCGAAGTAGGGGGCGGCGATCTGCGCGAACTTCATCGTCAGCACCGCGCCGATGGAGAAGTTGGGGGCGATGAGCACGCCGGTCTCCGGGGACTGGGCGAGCCAGCCCCTGAGCTGCGCGAGGCGTTCGTCGGTCCAGCCGGTGGTGCCGACGACGGCGTGGATGCCGCGGCGTACGCAGAAGTCGAGGTTGCCCATCACCGAGGCGGGGGTGGTGAGTTCGACCGCGACCTGGGCGCCGGACGCCTCCAGCGCCTCCAGCTTGTCGCCCCGGCCGAGGGCGGCGACCAGTTCCAGGTCCTCCGCGGCCTCGACCGCCTTGACCGCCTCGGAGCCGATCCGGCCCTTGGCGCCGAGGACCGCCACGCGCAGCTTGCTCATCTTCTTCGTTCCTTATCGGTGTGTGTCAGGCGACGGCGTCGTGCAGGCGTGCGGCCTGTTTGTCCTTCAGCGGGCCGATGACCGACAGCGACGGGCGCTGTCCCAGGATGTCGCGGGCGACGGAGCGGACCTCGTCCGGGGTCACCGCCGCTATCCGGGCCAGCATCTCGTCGACGGACATCTGCTCGCCCCAGCACAGCTCGCTCTTGCCGATGCGGTTCATCAGCGCGCCGGTGTCCTCCAGGCCGAGCACCGTGGAGCCCTGGAGCTGGCCGATGGCGCGTCCTATCTCGTCGTCGGGCAGACCGTCCCGGGCGACCTGGTCGAGTTCGTCCCGGCAGATCTTGAGGACGTCGTGGACCTGCGAGGGGCGGCAGCCGGCGTAGACGCCGAACAGGCCGCAGTCGGCGAAGCCGGAGGTGTAGGAGTACACGCTGTAGGCCAGGCCGCGCTTCTCGCGGACCTCCTGGAAGAGCCGGGAGGACATGCCGCCGCCGAGGGCGGTGTTGAGCACGCCGAGGGCCCAGCGGCGGTCGTCGGTGCGGGCGAGGCCCGGCATGCCGAGGACGACGTGTGCCTGCTCGGTCTTGCGGCCGAGGAGTTCGACGCGGCCCGCGGTGCGGATCGTACGGCTGCCGTCGCGTGGGGCGATGGGCACGGCCGCGGTGTTCTTGAAGGCGCCTGCCTTCTCGAAGGCGGTGCGGACCTGTCGTACGACCTTGTTGTGGTCGATGTTGCCGGCCGCGGCCACCACCAGGTGGGTGGGGTCGTAGTGCTTCTTGTAGAAGCGGCGGATGCGGTCGGCGGTGAGGGCGTTGACGGTGTCGACGGTGCCGAGGACCGGGCGGCCGAGGGCGTTGTCGCCGAACATGGTGTGCGCGAACAGGTCGTGCACGCAGTCGCCGGGGTCGTCCTCGGTCATGGCGATCTCTTCGAGGATCGCGCCGCGTTCGACGTTCACGTCCTCTTCGAGGATCAGGGAGCCGGTCAGCATGTCGCAGACGACGTCGATGGCGAGCGGCAGGTCGGTGTCGAGCACGCGTGCGTAGTAGCACGTGTACTCCTTCGCCGTGAACGCGTTCATCTCGCCGCCGACCGCGTCGATGGCGGAGGAGATGTCCAGGGCGGAGCGGCGCGTGGTGCCTTTGAAGAGCAGGTGCTCCAGGTAGTGGGTGGCGCCGTTCAGGGCGGGGGTCTCGTCGCGGGAGCCGACGTGGGCCCAGATGCCGAAGGTCGCGGAGCGGACCGAGGGCAGGGTCTCGGTGACGATGCGCAGACCGCCGGGGAGGGTGGTCTTGCGGACCGTGCCGATGCCGTTCTCGCCCTTGATCAGGGTTTGGGTACGGGCGACGGCCCGCGCCTCCGAGGAGGTGCGGGCCGTCGTCGTAGAGCTGCTCGACGTCACTTGTCGGTGTCGTCCTTCGCTGCGTCCTCGGAGGAGGCGTCTTCCTCGCCCTCGATCACGGGGATCAGGGAGAGCTTGCCGCGGGAGTCGATCTCGGCGATCTCGACCTGGACCTTCTGGCCCACGCCGAGGACGTCCTCGACGTTCTCCACGCGCTTGCCGCCGGCGAGCTTGCGGATCTGCGAGATGTGCAGCAGACCGTCCTTGCCGGGGAGGAGGGAGACGAAGGCGCCGAACGTCGTCGTCTTCACGACCGTACCCAGGTAGCGCTCGCCGACCTCGGGCATCGTCGGGTTGGCGATGCCGTTGATGGTGGCGCGGGCGGCCTCGGCGGACGGGCCGTCGGCGGCACCGATGTAGATGGTGCCGTCGTCCTCGATGGTGATCTCGGCGCCGGTGTCCTCCTGGATCTGGTTGATCATCTTGCCCTTGGGGCCGATGACCTCACCGATCTTGTCCACGGGGATCTTGACGGTGATGATCCGCGGGGCGTTCGGGGACATCTCGTCCGGCTTGTCGATCGCTTCCATCATCACGTCGAGGATGTGGAGGCGGGCGTCCCGGGCCTGCTTGAGGGCGGCGGCCAGGACGGAGGCCGGGATGCCGTCCAGCTTGGTGTCGAGCTGGAGGGCGGTGACGAACTCCTTGGTACCGGCGACCTTGAAGTCCATGTCGCCGAAGGCGTCCTCGGCACCGAGGATGTCGGTGAGGGTGACGTAGTGCGTCTCGCCCTCGATCTCCTGGGAGATCAGGCCCATGGCGATACCGGCGACCGGGGCCTTCAGCGGCACACCGGCGTTGAGCAGCGACATGGTGGAGGCGCAGACGGAACCCATGGACGTCGAGCCGTTGGAGCCGAGGGCCTCGGACACCTGGCGGATCGCGTAGGGGAACTCCTCGCGGGTCGGCAGGACCGGGACCAGGGCGCGCTCGGCGAGGGCGCCGTGGCCGATCTCGCGGCGCTTCGGGGAACCGACGCGGCCGGTCTCGCCGGTGGAGTACGGCGGGAAGTTGTAGTTGTGCATGTAGCGCTTGCGGGTCACCGGGGAGAGGGTGTCCAGCTGCTGCTCCATGCGGAGCATGTTGAGGGTGGTGACGCCCAGGATCTGGGTCTCGCCACGCTCGAACAGCGCCGAGCCGTGCACGCGCGGAATGGCCTCGACCTCGGCGGCGAGCGTACGGATGTCCGTGACACCGCGGCCGTCGATGCGCTTCTTCTCCTTGATCACGCGCTCGCGGACCAGCTGCTTGGTGAGCGAGCGGTACGCGGCGGAGATCTCCTTCTCGCGGCCCTCGAACTCGGGGAGCAGCTTCTCGGCGGCCAGACCCTTGACGCGGTCCAGCTCGGCCTCGCGCTCCTGCTTGCCCGCGATGGTCAGCGCGGAGGCGAGCTCCGGGCGGACGGCGGCGGACAGCGCCTCCAGGACGTCGTCCTGGTAGTCGAGGAAGATCGGGAACTCGCCGGTCGGCTTGGCGGCCTTCGAAGCGAGGTCGGCCTGCGCCTTGCACAGGACCTTGATGAAGGGCTTCGCGGCGTCCAGACCGGCGGCCACGACGTCCTCGGTGGGGGCCTCGGCGCCGCCCTTGACCAGCTGGATGGTCTTCTCGGTGGCCTCGGCCTCGACCATCATGATCGCGACGTCGCCGTCCTCCAGGACCCGGCCGGCGACGACCATGTCGAAGACGGCGTCCTCCAGCTCGCTGTGGGTCGGGAACGCGACCCACTGGCCGTTGATCAGCGCGACGCGGACGCCGCCGATGGGGCCGGAGAAGGGCAGGCCGGCCAGCTGGGTGGACGCGGACGCGGCGTTGATCGCGACGACGTCGTACAGGTGGTCGGGGTTGAGCGCCATGATGGTGGCGACGACCTGGATCTCGTTGCGAAGGCCCTTCTTGAAGGACGGGCGCAGCGGGCGGTCGATCAGACGGCAGGTGAGGATCGCGTCCTCGCTCGGCCGGCCCTCACGGCGGAAGAAGGAACCCGGGATCTTGCCGGCGGCGTACATCCGCTCCTCGACGTCCACCGTGAGGGGGAAGAAGTCGAGCTGGTCCTTGGGGTTCTTGGAGGCGGTGGTGGCCGACAGCACCATGGTGTCGTCGTCCAGGTACGCCACGGCGGAGCCGGCGGCCTGCTTGGCCAGGCGGCCCGTCTCGAAGCGGATGGTGCGGGTACCGAAGGCGCCGTTGTCGATGACAGCCTCGGCGTAGTGGGTCTCGTTCTCCACTAGCGTGTTCTCCGTTACTTTCGTCTACTTATCGTCTTTTGTCCCGGTCTGCCCGTGTGGCAGGGGGACGGTCACGGAGAAGCGCGCCTTGCGGTGCGGGCCGGTCTTCGATCGAAGCACCCGGGGCTCGCTTCCCCCCGGGGGCCACTACCGAGGACCGGCGGCGGCTTGGGTGCACTTCTCCTTCGTGATGCGTCGTGCTACCACACTACAAAGCGTGAGTGACACTCCGCACGTTTCCGTACGTACGGCAAAGGGAGCGGCCCCGGGTTTCTCCGGGAACCGCTCCCTCCATGGCGTCTTACTTGGCGCCCGCCGCACCGCGGCGGATGCCCAGGCGGTCGACCAGCGCACGGAAGCGCTGGATGTCCTTCTTCGCCAGGTACTGCAGCAGGCGACGACGCTGACCGACCAGGATCAGCAGACCACGGCGGGAGTGGTGGTCGTGCTTGTGGGTCCTGAGGTGCTCGGTCAGGTCGGAGATCCGACGGGACAGCAGGGCGACCTGGACCTCGGGGGAGCCGGTGTCGCCCTCCTTGGTACCGAACTCGCCGATGATCTGCTTCTTCGTAGCGGCGTCGAGCGACACGCGTACTCCTCGTGGTCTGTTGAGTGCCTCCGAGTGCTCCCGGTCTGCATCGCGGGAGAGCTTCCGTTACTCGGGAGGCGGGGGTCCGCTGGGCGCTGCCTCCAGGGTCCGCGGGACTCCGGGGGTGCGTACACACACGGCCGTCGTCCAGAGTACCAGTGCCGGTGGACCGGTCCGACCGGGGCCGGACCGCTGTCCACAAGCCCCGACGAGCGGGTACGACCGCCAGTAGTGTGGCCGTCACAGCGTACGTACGTCGGGAAGGGGTCGCTGCGCGATGAGCGAGACGGCTGAGGAGATGAAGGCGCGCAAGGAGCGGGAACGGGACGAGCTCTACGCGCTCGACATCTCGGGCGTCGAGTGGCACTGCGCGCCGGGCACCGAGCAGGACGAGGAACGGGTCGAGATCGCCTATCTGCCCGAGGGCGCGGTGGCCATGCGGTCCTCGCTCGACCCGGACACCGTGCTGCGGTACACGGAGGCGGAGTGGCGGGCCTTCGTGCTGGGCGCGCGTGACGGGGAGTTCGACCTGGAACCCACCGAGCGCAACGGGGGCCTCGCCGCCCCGTGACCGGTGGCGCCCGCGGGGCGGCACGCGCGTGTGCCGCCCCCTGGGCGAGGGTCCCGCCTCCCGGTGGAGGGGTCAGCCGTCCCCGGCGCTGCCGATGCCGAGCACGGACAGCACGGCGTCCTTGGGATGCTTGTCGTCGGCGGCGAGTTCCCGCTTCGCGAAGAAGACCCTCCCCTGCTCCACCACGATGTCCGACCGCGTCGGGTCGCTCAGCTCGCCCCCGTCGTCGGACGGGAGACCGAAGAGCAGGTAAGGGGTCTGCTTGCCGGTCCGCGGGTCCCAGCTCAGCACCGCGGACGGTTCTATGTCGCTGAGGCTGCTGCGCAGGACCAGCAGCCGGTCACCGCTCATCCGCAGCGGGACGACGGGTTCCAGCGAGCGGCCGTCGAGCTTGCCCTCGCTCCGGCCGGTCTTCCGGTCGAACGCGACGATCCAGTTCTCCGGCTGTCCGATCTCCGCCTGGTCCTTGCTGGTGACGAAGACCCGGTCGGCCCCGACGACCACACCGTCGCAGTTCTCGATGTCACCGAAGAACCCCGCGGAGAAGTAGCGGTCGCCGCACCTGGGGTCGTAGGCGTCGCCGCCCATGGGGATGGTGGCGAGTTTGCCGCCGTCATCGCCGTCGAGGGTGATGAGGTCGGTGACCAGGGTGTCCCCGGCCGCGACGGCGAGCACCGGCGGGTCGGCGGAGGGCAGGTAGACGTCCTGGACGCCGGCGGCCACCTTGTAGGTCCACGCGGGCTTACCGGTCCGCGGGGCGAGCCGCTGCACCCGGTACGTGGTGTCGGTCCCCTCGCCGCAGCTCTCCAGGGCGAGCAGCGCGCCGCCACCGCCGGCGAAGCCCTTGTCGACGCACCTGGCGCCGGTCGAGCTGTTCCACAGCCGCTCGCCGTGCGCCATGTCGTACGCCACCGAACCGTGGCCCCAGGCCACCGCGACGACGCCGTCGGCCAGCGTGAGGTTCGTGTTGGTGACGTAGGCCTCACGCGCGGAGGGCATCGTGGCCGTCCACAGCTTCCTGCCGGTGTTCAGGTCGACGAAGACGACCTCGTCGCAGATGCCGGCGTCCTTGGTGCCCTTGCGCTTGCCGGGCTGCACCACGACCGCCGTACGGCCGTCGGCGGTCACGTGGCCGGTGGTGGCGCAGAGGTGGCCGTCGAGCTGGAGGGACCAGGCCGTTTCGTCGGCGCCGGGTTCGATCTTCACGCCGATGATCTTCGTGCCGATGCCCTTGGCCAGGATCTTGCCGGTGGCCCAGGTGCCGGGCGCGTAACGGGGGCTGGGGTCGCTCTCCTTGGGGAGGTCCTCATCGTAGTGGTCGACCACCACCTGGCCCTCGGGTGAGGCCGGGGCCTTCTCGACGGTCTGCCGTATCGCGTCGGGGGCCGGGGCGCCGGCCCGCCGGGCGCCCGAGGACCGGTCGCCGCCCGCGGCCAGGAACAGCGCGCCGCCCGCGGCCAGGGCGACGGCCACGACGGCCGCCAGCGCGCCGGAGAGGCGTCTGCGCCGCTTCCTGCGCTCGCCGTCGACGGCCAGCGCGGACTGGGTGTAGATGGAAGGAGGTGGGCCGAAGCTCACGCCGAACGTTCCCTTTCTTCTCTGCTGCGCGCTACGCGTAGGGCAGAACTTCCGGGAAGGTCGCGGCCGTTGCCGTGCGCACCTCGTAGTCACCCGTCCCCCGTGGCGTCCGCGCGCAAAGCCCCGGATTCCGGGGCCAGTTCATCTGTGCTCACGCGAACACGCCTCACCCTATCCCCCCTGCTCAGCGACGGCCCCGTCACCGCGGGCCAGGCCCGGAAGTCGTCAAGGGTGCCCGAACTGGCGCCACTTGCCCTTTTTGTTCAGCGAAGGTGCGGCCGGTGTGACCAGGTGGACGTCCGCGCGGAGACGGACGGGCCTGCCGAGGTGCGGCCGGTGGTGATTAGGCTGGGAGGGGGTGCGACGTCGGGACCGTGAACACGGCGTGGGGCCCCGAGGGGGAGAGCCGGTGGATCGGACTACCTCAAACGAATACGGATGCCGAGAACGACACGACATGGTCGTCGCGTCGGCACGGGGTGCTCGACCACATCAGGAGGAACTGTGAGCAGCGACCGGGACGGGAACCGCGGGGGCTGGGCGACACCCGGCGACGACCAGCCCGACGCGGAGTCCCTCAACGAGATGACGGGCGAGTTCACGATCGACTACGCGCCGCCCGCCTGGTACACGCAGAACGCGGCGGGGGGTTCGGGGGGCGCCGACGGGGGCGGCGGACCGGCGTCGGGCGCCTCGGGGTCCGGCGGTGCCTCCGGCGCGGGGCCGGCAGGCGGGCCGGGTACGGGGCCAGGCGGGCCGGGGGCGGGGCCGGGAAGCGGTACGGCCCCTTCCGGCCACCCGCGTTCACCGTTCCCGCCGGGCGCGCCGATCCCCGGGTTGACGCCGCCCCCGCATGCCCAGCAGGGGGGTAGGGCGTCGGGTCCGGGAGTCGCGTTCACCCCGCCGCCGTCGGCCCCGACGTCCGGGCCGGGTACCGCGCCGGCACCGGGCGCACCGTTCACTCCGCCACCGACGTCAACTCCGGGCGCCCCCTTCACACCTGCGCCCGCGTCAAACCCTGGGACGCCGTTCACACCTGCGCCCTCGGCGCACCCCGGAGCGCCGTTCACGCCTCCGCCCGCGTCAACTCCCGGAGCGCCGTTCACGCCTCCGTCCACCTCGAACCCCGGCGCCGCCGGTACCCCGTCGGCGGCTTCAGCGCCCGGCGCTACGCACCCGCCCGCGCCCGCGTCGACACCCGGAGCACCGTTCACCCCGCCACCCGCGTCAACTCCGGGCGCACCCTTCACACCTGCGCCGGCGGCGACTCCGGGGGCACCCTTCACACCTGCGCCGGCGGCGACTCCGGGGGCACCCTTCACCGCGCCGCCCGCCGCGGCGCCTGGAGCCCCCTTCACCCCGCCGGCCACCGCCACGCCTGCCGCGCCGCCCGTCGGGAGCGCGACGGGCGTGCCGAAACTGCCGGTCGGTTTCGAGCCGCAGCGGTCCCCCGCCGAGGAGCGGGCGCCGGAGGCCGATGCGGACAACGGCGACCTGGAGAGCGGCGCGACCATGCGGTTCTCCGCGGTCGCCCTGCGGCGTGAGATGGCCGGGACCGCGGAGGCGAGTGCGGCCGACGAGGAAGCCGAAGCGGCCGTGGGGGCCGAAGAGGCCGTGGAAAGCGTCGACGGCGCGGAATCCGCGGCCGACGTCGACGCGCTTCCGGCGGACGCCGAGGTCGAGGACGTGGAAGCGGAGGAGGAGGCCGAGGTCGCCGAGGAGGCCGAGGCGTCTGATCCGTCCGGCCAGGACGAAGCGCTGCGCCTCGTCGCCGACGACGCGACCGGCTCCACGGACGAACCGGCGGCCGACGCGCACGAGGAGAACGACGGCCCCGGCGACCAGCCCGCCCAGGAAGCCACCCCGGTCGCCGAGACCGAAAGCGAGGGCGAAGACGAGGCCGACACCAAGGATGATGGTGCCGAGGGCGAGGGTGCCAAGGACGAGGTGGTGCCCGCAGCCGAGGCGTCCGCCGACGCCGTAGCAGCGGAGGCCCCGGCGGAGCCCCAGCCCCAGCCCCAGGACTCCGCACCTGTCCCCGCTGCCCCGCAGGACGCGCCCCCGTCGCCCGAGGACGCCGTGCCCACCGCCTGGGCTCCCCCGCCGACGCCACCGGCCGCGGTGCCGCCGCTGCCGCCCTCGTACCAGCCCGCCGCGCCCGCGCCCGCCGCCCAGTGGCCCGCGCAGCCGACCACGGCGCCGAACCCCGCGCCCGCCCAGCCGCACCCGCAGGAACAGCCGCAGCCGGCCGCCGCCCAGGGTCCCGCGAACGTACCCGGACCGCAGCCGCCGTTCCAGCCGCAGGCACCGCAGCCCGCGCCCGCTGCCTGGCAGCAGCCCACGGCACCGCAGCCCGGGCAGCCGTACGCTCCCCAGCAGCCCCCGGCACAGCAACCGGCCGCCCCCGACGCCCAGGGCGGCTACCACCTCCCGCAGCCCGGCCAACCGCATCCCCCCGTGCCCGACGCCCAGGGTGGCTACGGCTTCCCGCAGCCGGGCGCTCCCGTCCCGCCGCAGGCACCGGGCGGCTACGGCTACCCCGGCGCCCCCACGCCCCCGGCTCCCCAGGGGGCCGTCCCGGGCGGCTACGGCTTCCCGCAGCCCGGCGCCCAGCCTCCGGTGCCCCCGGTCCAGGACCCGCGTGCCGCCCAGCCCGCCCCGCCCGTTCAGGACCCGCACGGTCCCCACGCGCCGCAGGCTGCCCAGCCGCCCGTCGACCCGCGGGCCGGTGCCGCCTGGCCGCAGCCCATCCAGCACGACCAGCGGCAGATGACCAACCCCGGTGCCGCGCCGCTGGGTTACACCGCCGCCGTGGAGCTGTCCTCCGACCGGCTGCTCAACAACAAGAAGCAGAAGGCGAAGAGCGGCAGGCCCGCCGCCGCGTCCTCCCGGTTCAAGATCGGCGGCAAGAAGGAGGAGGCCGAGCGGCAGCGGAAGCTGGAGCTGATCCGTACGCCGGTGCTGTCCTGCTACCGGATAGCGGTGATCAGCCTCAAGGGCGGGGTCGGCAAGACCACCACGACCACCGCGCTCGGCTCGACGCTCGCCACCGAGCGACAGGACAAGATCCTCGCCATCGACGCCAACCCGGACGCCGGCACACTCGGCCGCCGCGTGCGCCGGGAGACCGGGGCCACCATCCGCGACCTGGTCCAGGCGATCCCGTACCTCAACTCGTACATGGACATCAGGCGGTTCACCTCGCAGGCGCCGTCCGGCCTGGAGATCATCGCCAACGACGTCGACCCGGCCGTCTCGACCACGTTCAACGACGAGGACTACCGGCGCGCGATCGACGTGCTCGGCAGGCAGTACCCGATCATCCTCACCGACTCGGGCACCGGTCTGCTCTACAGCGCCATGCGCGGGGTGCTCGACCTCGCCGACCAGCTGATCATCATCTCGACGCCGTCGGTGGACGGCGCGAGCAGCGCGAGCACGACGCTGGACTGGCTGTCCGCGCACGGGTACGCCGACCTCGTGTCCCGGTCCCTCACCGTGATCTCCGGGGTCCGCGAGACCGGCAAGATGATCAAGGTCGAGGACATCGTGCAGCACTTCGAGACGCGCTGCCGGGGCGTGGTGGTCGTCCCCTTCGACGAGCATCTGTCCGCCGGTGCCGAGGTGGACCTCGACATGATGCGGCCGAAGGTCCGGGAGGCGTACTTCAACCTGGCGGCGATGGTCGCCGAGGACTTCGTACGGCACCAGCAGATGCACGGCCTGTGGACCAGCGACGGCAACCCGCCGCCGGTGGCCGCCCCGCCGATGCCCGGGCAGCCGCTGCCGGGTCAGCAGCAGTACGCGCCGGGTCAGCAACAGCAGCCGTACGCGCCCGTACCCCAGCCCTCTCCGCAGTACCCGGGCCAGCCGTCGTACCCGCAGCAGCCCGGGCAGCCGTACCCGCAGCAGCCCGGGCAGCCGTACCCGCCCCAGCAGGGCCGGCCCCCGCAGCAGGAGCTTTACGGCGGGCCGCAGCCCGGTGACCGGCCCGTGCAGCCCTATCCGCAGCAGCCGGGGCAGCCCGCGCAGCCGTTGCCCCCGCAGGCGCAGCCTCAGCCGGGTTACGGCTACCCGCAGCCCGGTGCCCAGCCGCCCGCGCCCCCGGCCCAGCCCGGCGGTTACGGATTCCCGCAGCCCGGTCAGCCGGCGCCGCAGGACCGGACACCGCAGCCACAGCCGCAGCAACCGTCACAGCAGCCTCAGCAGCCACCACAGCAGCCGGGGCAGCCCCCGCAGCAGCCGGGGCAGCCCCCGCAGCAGTAGCCGGAACGCCGAAGGGCGGTCGGTGCCTCCACGCACCGGCCGCCCTTCGGCGTATGTCGAGCCGTCCCCCGGCTCAGGCGTCCTCGGCCGCCACCAGTTCACGGCAGCGCTTGACGTCCTCGGCCATCTGCTCGAGCAGGGCGTCGAGGGAGTCGAACCTGGCCTGGCCGCGCACGAACGCCAGGAAGTCGACGGCGACGTGCAGGCCGTACAGGTCGAGGCCGACGCGGTCGATGGCGTACGCCTCCACCGTGCGCTCGGTGCCGTCGAACTGCGGGTTCGTGCCGACGGAGATCGCGGCCGGCATCACCTCGCCCTGGGCGTGCAGGAAGCCCGCGTAGACGCCGTCGGCCGGGATCGCCGTGTGCGGGAGGGTCTCCACGTTGGCGGTGGGGAAGCCCAGCTCGCGGCCGCGCTGGGCGCCGCGCACGACCACGCCCTCCACCCGGTGCGGCCGGCCCAGGATCTCGCGGGCGCCCGCCATGTCGCCCTCGGCGACCAGCCGCCGGGTCAGGGTCGAGGAGAACGGCTCACCGCCGCCCGCCGCGCCGCGCACGAACAGGTCGACGACCTCGACCTCGAAGTCGTACACCGCGCCCTGTTCGATCAGGAACTCGACGTTGCCCGCGGCCTTGTGGCCGAAGCGGAAGTTGGGGCCCTCCACGACCGCCTTGGCGTGCAACCTGTCGACCAGGACCTTCACCACGAAGTCGGCGGCCGACAGCTTCGAGAACTCGGTGGTGAAGGGGAGGATCAGCACCGCGTCCACGCCCAGCTCCGCCATCAGCTCGGCACGGGTGTGGTGCGGGGCCAGCAGCGGCGGGTGGCTGCCGGGGCGGACGACCTCGCTGGGATGCGGGTCGAAGGTGACGACGACCGCGGGGATGCCCAGCTCACGGGCGCGGTCCACGGCATGCCGGATGATCAGCTGGTGACCGCGGTGCACCCCGTCGTAGGAACCGATGGTGACGACGCTGCGCCCCCAGTCCTCGGGGATGTCCTCCAAGCCACGCCAGCGCTGCACTGTGACCGCTCCTCGAACCTTTGTCCGTTGTCCCTCTTACGCAGCTCTAAGGGTGCCATGTTTGCCGGACGCGGCTCACACCGGCACGGTCGCTGTGACCGGGCGCACGTGTCCGCGGTCACGCCGGGACCCTCACCCCGGCGAGGTTTCCCAGCATCCGCCGGGTGCTCGGTCCCACCACCGCGGCCCACTCGTCCGGGGTGTCGGTGAGCCAGCGCGCCATCAGGGCGGCGAACCCGGGCACGTGCCGGCCCAGGTCCACCAGCCCCCGGTCGAAGCGGGTCGCGCCGTCCGGGGTGCGGACCAGGAGCAGCCCGGTGCGACGGACCAGGTCGCGCATCCGGTCACCGTCCTCCCCGCGCTGCGCGGCGGCCGCGTGCAGCAGCGCGTCCAGCACGCCGGGGTCGCGCTCATGGGCGAGCAGGAACTCGAGGAGCTCGTGGCGGAGCGGTTGCGAGGCCGGGGCGCCGGCCGCGCCGAGCACGGTCGCGAGGGCCGCCCGCACCGGTTCGGGGCCGTCGCCGAGCAGTCCGGTGACCAGCGGCAGGAGGACCGCGCGGGACTCGGCGCCCCGGTCGAGGCAGCGCTCGACGAATCCGGCGACCTGTCCGGCCAGCTCCGGCCGCAGCTCGGCGGCCTCCCGGACCAGCTCGGTGACGCGCTCCAGGTGCGTGGGCGCGGTGACGTCGGCGAGGGCGCGCAGTGCCTGTCCGGCGTCCGGGCCGCGCAGCCGGGCCCGGAAGGCCGCCAGCACCTCCTCGGGGTGGGTGGTCAGCGCGGGGACGAGGGCGGCGGGGGTGAGCTGGGGGTCGTCGGCGGCGAAGTGCCGTAGGGCCGCCGGGAGGTGACGGGCGCGGGTCGCCGGGTCCCGCACCAGCAGGGCGAGGGCGCCGCCGTGCAGGGTGCAGTCGGCGGGGCGGGCGAGCAGGCCGAGCGCGGCGTACCGGAGCAGTTCACGGTCGGCGTCGCCGCGCACGTGCGGCGCGGCGCGCAGGGCGTGGGCGACGGCGGCCACCCGGCGGGCCGGGCGCTCGTCGTGCGCCCAGCGGTCCACGGCCCGGCACACGGCGGAGGGCTCGTCCTCGGCGAGCACGCCGAGCAGTTCGTCGCCGCGCCGGTGCGCCGCGTCCACCAGCACCTCGGTCAACGCGTCCAGCGCACCGTGCCGATGGGTGTGCAGCAGCGCCTGCGCCGCGGTGGCCACGGTGGCGTGCGGCATCGCGGGCAACGGCCGCTCGTCGTCGAACCACTTCGTGAGGTACGGCTGTACGCCGGCGGGGTCGGCGGCGAGCAGCCGGGCGACGGCGTCCAGGAAGCGCGGCGCCGCGCCTTCGGCGTCCTCGGCCGTCGGCCGGGGCCCGAAGCGCCCGACGCCCGCCGCCTCCGGCAGCGACTCGTCCGCGAGGACCAGTCTGCGCAGCAGATCGAAACGGTCGGCGTCGGACAGGGCGAGCGCCGTCCAGAAGGCGGGCCCGAACGCGTCGGACCCGGCGCGCTGCCGGCGCACCACGCGGTCCGCGAGCAGCTTCAGCACCCCGGTGTAGGGGGTCGCGTCGGGGAGTCTCAGCAGGGTCTGGGTGAGCAGCCGCGCGGCCCACCAGGAGCCGGGGTCGAGGTCCAGTGCGTGCGCCAGTTCATGGAGCCGTGGCGCCAGTGCGTCCGGGCCGTACTGCCGGTCGAGGAGCAGCAGCGCCTGGACGACCGGGCCGATCCGGTGGTGCGGGACGGGCAGGGCCTGGGGGCCCTGGTGGGGGGTGCGCCGGCGGTGCACGAGGGTGTGCAGGGCCTCGTCCAGGTCCAGGTGCGTGCCCTGGAGCCAGTCGGCGAGTTCCTCGTGGGCGAAGCGGTAGCCGCCGCCGGCGGGGACCAGCAGGCCCTCGGTGAGTACGGCGGAGGCCCAGCCGGAACCGCCGCCGAGACGGGCGGGGACGGGCCCCCAGGGGAACACGGTCTCGAACGACTCCCGGTCCAGCTCCCCCTGTCCGGGGCCGAGGCTGCGCCGGGCGGCCTCGTGGACCTGGCCGGAGACCCGGGCGGCGAGCCGTCGGACGGCCTTGCCGCGCAGGCCGTTCTCGGCGGCCAGCCGGACCGCGATGCGCAGGCACATCAGGTCGAGGTGGACGGCGAAGACGTCGTGCCGGTCGACCGGGGCGGCCTCGGGGGCGTCCGGGAGGGCGGCACGGACCTCGGAGAGCAGGCGCAGGGCGAGGGGGTGGCGGGCGTCGCGGTCGACGAGGGCGCCGTCGGGCACGCCGTAGCGGGCGCGGGCGCGGCGGGCCTCGTCGGGGGTGAGGTCGGTCAGCCGGACGCACCCCGCTTCGTCACCGGTGCCGTGCAGCAGGCCGGGTGGGAACTCGGCGCCGGCGCACTCCCAGTACTCCTCGCGGCAGGCCACCAGCAGGCGGGCGCCGGTCTCCCGCAGCCAGTCGGCAGTGCCCTCGGTCCAGGCGGGCAGCCGGTGGGCGAGGACCGGGGGCATCTCCTCGGGGCCGTCGAGCAGGAGGAGCAGCGGGCGTCCGAGGCGGGCGGCCAGTGCGGCCAGCCGTTCCACGGTCAGGTCGCCGAGGTCGCCGGGGAGTCGGGAACGGGAGGCGGCGGCGATCCGGACCGCGCGCTCCAGGGTGCGGCGGGCGGCGTCGGCCACGGAGGCGTCGGCGTCCTTGAGGTCGGCGCCGCGGAGCCAGAGCGTGGGGTGGGCGGCGCGGTGGCGGCGGGCGGCCAGGGCGGCGAGCTCCGTGGTGCGGCCCGTGCCGGGGGCGCCGACCAGGGCCAGGACGGGGCCGGTGCCGGGGCCGGTGGCGGTGCCAGGGCCGGTGGCGGTGCCGGTGCCTTCGGCGAAGGCCGACAACTGGTGGGAGACGGTGGTTCGTTCGACGGGGCGGACGGGGTCCGTGTGGTCGGGTGCGGGTGGGTGGGGGCTGATCGCGCAGTTCCCCGCGCCCCTGTGGGGCGTGGCACGGCCCACGTAGCCCGAGAGGGTGCCCGGGGGGCCGTCCTGGCCGACGGAGGTGGCCGTCAGTTCCAGGATTCCGGCGAGGTTCAGGTCGGTGCCGTACGCCGGGACGGTCGCGGCGTTCCGGGCGAGCAGGTCGGCGAGGGGGCCGCTGTCCGGGTGGTGCAGGGGGACCGCGAAGCCGACGTCGCGCTGGCCGGACTGGAGTGCGGTGCCGAGGACCGCCAGGACCGCGCCGGTCTCGGCGTCCAGGACCGGGCCGCCGGCCGCTCCGCCGCCGAGGCGCAGGGCGTCGCGGCCCGCCGTGCCGATCGCCAGCTCCAGGGCGTCCTCCAGGAGATGGCACCGGTCGGTGGCCGTGTAGGTCACCTGGGTCGCGGCCAGCACCCGGGCCTCGCGCCAGCGGTCGGCCGCGATCCGTACGTAGGCACCGGCCGGGATCCGCTGCCGTACCGTGATCGGCAGCGGGTCCACGGCGAGGCCCTCGGTGCGGATCAGGGCCAGGTCGAGGGCGGGCAGCGGGGTGACGGCGTCCGGGGCGACCACGCAGGTGCGGTCACCGGCCGCGTGCAGGACGATCCGGGCGAGCCCGTCGACGACCTCGTGGCTGGTCACGAGCGTCCCGTGGTGGTCGGCCAGGAAGCCGGTGCCGCGCGGGCGCCCGGCGAGGTCGCGGATCCGGACCAGCCGCTCGTCGAGCACCGGTGCGGTTTCCGCCGCCGCCCTGTCCGCCTCCCGCGCACCGTCCGCCGTCCGGCGACCGCTCCCGGTCCGCGGGCCCCGTCCCGCCATGATCGAACCTCCCCGCCCGTACACCCGTGCCCTGGTGTCCGACGGTAGGGGCGAAATGATCAGTGGGACAGAGCGGGCCGGGAAAGCGCCCCCCTCCGCTCCCCCGGTTCACTCCGAGCGCCTGCTCGGTCGGGTGAATGGGCGGGAGCGGGTGGATACACCCTAGGGGTGGGGGAACCGAGGGGGGACCGTGGAGCGGCGGCAACACCGACCCCGTGACCGCCGCTCCACGGGCGACACCCTCCGGCGCCCCACGGTCGGCCCCCCGCCCGCCGCTGGGGCCGCCCCGTCCCGCTGGTGGACGGGCTGCGGCCGTCCGTCTCCGAGGAGTGGACCAGTCCGATCGCAGCGAACGGGCCGCCGTGCCGGCCACCGAAGGTGCCGACCGCCCCGCCCCCGGAAGACCCCGCCCGCGTACCACCGCCTGAGCACAGGCCGCTGCGCCGTGGGGCCGTTCGTTCCGTCGGCTGGGTCAGGAGAAGACCGCGAGGCTCTTGGACTTGCCCTTGTGTTCCTCCACGAGGGCGAGGAAGCGGCCCTCGGGGTCGAACACCGCCACGGGGCCGGTGCCCGCGTACTCGTCGGGCATCTCCAGGCGCACGCCGTTGGTGAGCAGCCTGGCCCGCCTGGCGTCGACGTTCCAGCGCGGGAAGGCGGCGTCCGCCGCGTCGGCGATCGGCATCACGGTCAGCTCCTGCTGGAGCTGGTCGAGGGTGCGTGCCGAGTCCAGCTTGTACGGCCCCACCCGCGTCCGGCGCAGCGCGGTGAGGTGGCCGCCGACGCCCAGGCCGGCGCCCAGGTCGCGGGCGAGGGCGCGGATGTAGGTGCCGGAGGAGCAGACGACGGAGACGACCAGGTCAAGCACGGGGGTGCCGTCCTCGGCGACGGCGTCCCGGATGTCGTACACCGCGAAGGAGGAGACGGTCACCGGGCGGGCCGGGATGTCGAAGTCCTCGCCGTCCCGGGCGCGCTTGTAGGACCGCACGCCGTCGATCTTGATGGCGCTGACCTTGGACGGCACCTGCATGATGGCGCCGGTCAGCTTGGCGATGCCGGCGTCGACGGCCTCCCGGGTCACCTTGGACGCGTCCGTGGACGAGGTGATCTCGCCCTCGGCGTCGTCGGTGACGGTGTTCTGGCCGAGGCGGATCGTCCCGAGGTACTCCTTCTCGGTGAGGGCGAGGTGCCCGAGGAGCTTGGTCGCCCGCTCGACGCCGAGGACGAGGACGCCCGTGGCCATGGGGTCGAGGGTGCCGGCGTGCCCGACACGTCGGGTGCGGGCGATGCCCCGCATCTTGGCGACGACGTCGTGCGAGGTGAAACCCGACGGCTTGTCGACGATGACGAGGCCGTCGGGCGGGGTGGGCTTGCTGGTCATTCGGTGGCGTCGTCCGTCTCGTCGGCAGCGTCCTCGCCCGGCTTGCGGTAAGGGTCGGCCTCGCCCGCGTAGTCGGCGCCCGCGGAGGCCTCGCGGACCTTCGCGTCGGACTGGCGCGCCCGGTCGAGGAGGTCCTCGATGTTGCGGGCGGTGTCCGGCAGGGCGTCCGCGACGAAGGCGAGGGTCGGCGTGAACTTCACCCCGGCCGCGCGGCCCACCTCGGACCGGAGGATGCCCTTGGCGCTCTCCAGTCCGGCGGCCGCTGCCTTCCGCTCCTCCTCGTCGCCGTACACCGTGTAGAAGACGGTCGCCTCCCTGAGGTCACCCGTGACCCGGGTGTCCGTGATGGTGACGTGCGAGCCGAGCCGCGGGTCCTTGATCCCGCGCTGCAGCTTCTGGGCCACCACCTCTCGGATGAGGTCCGCCAGCCTTTTCGCCCGCGCGTTGTCGGCCACTGGTCCGCTCCCGTTCTTTCTTCTTGTCGTTCTCAGGTCTAGTCGTCGTCGCCGTGGAAGCGCCGTCGGACGGACAGCAGCTCCACCTCGGGGCGGCCGGCGACCAGCCGTTCGCACCGGTCGAGCACGTCGGTCAGGTGCGCGGCGTCGCCGGAGACCATGGCGAGGCCGATGCCGGCCCTGCGGTGAAGGTCCAGGTGGTCCACCTCGGCCGCGCTCACGGCGTACTTCCGCTGGAGTTCGGCGACGATCGGGCGGACGACGGAACGCTTCTCCTTGAGCGAGTGGATGTCGCCCAGGAGGAGGTCGAAGGACAGAGTCCCCACGTACATGTGTGTAACCGGTTAACCCGCCGGTACGGGATCGATGGCCCTGTCAGGAACGGTACCCCGTCCCTGCCGGGGACTCGACCGACTTTCCCCACGGTCACAGGGCAGGAAAAAGGCCGGCCGACGGCACCGAAGTCCCGTCGGCCGGCCGCAGCCGCTAGACGCGCGGCTTCTCGCGCATCTCGTACGTCGCGATGACGTCGTCGATCTTGATGTCGTTGAAGTTTCCGAGGTTGATACCGCCCTCGTAGCCTTCGCGGATCTCGGTGACGTCGTCCTTGAAGCGGCGCAGGCCCTCGATGTTGAGGTTCTCCGCGATGACCTTGCCGTCGCGGACGAGGCGGGCCTTCGTGTTGCGCTTGACCTCGCCCGAGCGGATGAGGACACCGGCGATGTTGCCCAGCTTGGACGACTTGAAGACCTCGCGGATCTCCGCCGTACCGAGCTCGACCTCCTCGTACTCCGGCTTCAGCATGCCCTTCAGGGCCGCCTCGATCTCCTCGATCGCCTGGTAGATGACCGAGTAGTACCGGACGTCCACACCCTCGCGCTCGGCCATCTGCGCCGCGCGGCCGGCCGCGCGGACGTTGAAGCCGATCACGATGGCGTCGGAGCCCATCGCCAGGTCGATGTCGGACTCCGTGACCGCACCGACGCCGCGGTGCAGGACGCGGATGTCGACCTCTTCGCCGACGTCCAGCTGGAGCAGGGAGGACTCCAGGGCCTCGACGGAACCAGAGGCGTCACCCTTGATGATCAGGTTCAGCTGCTGGACCTCGCCGGCCTTGAGCACCTTGTCCAGGTCCTCCAGGGACACGCGGCGCGTGCGCTTCGCGAAGGCCGCGTTGCGCTCGCGGGCGGCACGCTTCTCCGCGATCTGGCGGGCCGTACGGTCCTCCTCGACCACGAGGAAGTTGTCGCCGGCACCCGGGACGTTGGTGAGACCGAGGACCTGCACCGGAGTGGCGGGTCCGGCCTCGGCGACGTTGTTGCCGTTGTCGTCGAGCATGGCGCGGACGCGACCGTAGGCGTCGCCCACGACCATCGTGTCGCCGACCCGCAGCGTGCCTCGCTGGACGAGGACCGTCGCCACGGCACCGCGGCCGCGGTCGAGGCGGGACTCGATCGAGATGCCCTGCGCGTCCTGGTTCGGGTTGGCCCGCAGGTCGAGCGAGGCGTCGGCGGTCAGGATGACCGCTTCCAGCAGCTCGTCGATGTACAGACCCTGCTTGGCGGAGATGTCGACGAACATGGTGTCGCCGCCGTACTCCTCGGCCACCAGGCCGTACTCGGTCAGCTGACCGCGCACCTTGGTCGGGTCGGCACCCTCGACGTCGATCTTGTTGACCGCGACGACGATCGGCACGTCGGCCGCCTTCGCGTGGTTGAGCGCCTCGACCGTCTGCGGCATGACGCCGTCGTTGGCCGCGACGACCAGGATCGCGATGTCGGTCGACTTCGCACCACGGGCACGCATGGCGGTGAACGCCTCGTGACCCGGGGTGTCGATGAAGGTGATCTTGCGCTCTTCGTCGTTGACCTCGGTGGAGACCTGGTAGGCACCGATGTGCTGGGTGATGCCGCCGGCCTCGCCCGCGATGACGTTCGTCTTGCGGATGGCGTCGAGCAGTCGGGTCTTTCCGTGGTCGACGTGACCCATGACGGTGACGACCGGCGGACGGACCACCAGGTCGTCCTCGCCGCCCTCGTCCTCGCCGAACTCGATGTCGAAGGACTCGAGCAGCTCGCGGTCCTCCTCCTCGGGGCTGACGATCTGAACCGTGTAGTTCATCTCGCCGGCGAGGAGCTGCAGGGTCTCGTCGGAGACGGACTGCGTGGCCGTGACCATCTCGCCGAGGTTCATCATGACCGCGACGAGGGACGCCGGGTTGGCGTTGATCTTCTCCGCGAAGTCGGTGAGCGACGCGCCGCGGGAGAGACGGATGGTCTCGCCGTTGCCGCGCGGCAGCATCACGCCGCCGACGCTCGGGGCCTGCATGGCCTCGTACTCCTGGCGACGCTGCCGCTTCGACTTGCGACCACGACGCGCCGGACCGCCGGGACGGCCGAAGGCGCCCTGCGTGCCACCACGGCCGCCGGGACCGCCCGGACGACCGCCGAAGCCGGGACGACCGCCGCCGCCACCGCCGGGACCGCCGCCGAAGCCGCCGCCACCGCCGGGGCCGCCGCCACCGGGACGACCGGCGAAGCCGCCGCCACCGCCCGGACGGGCACCGCCGCCACCGCCGGGACGGCCGGCGAAGCCGCCGCCACCGGGACGACCGGCGCCGCCGGGACGACCCGCACCGCCGGGACCGCGACCGCCGCCACCGGGGCCGGGACGCGGGCCGGCAGCGGGACGCTGCGGCATCATGCCGGGGTTCGGACGCGGACCCGCGGAGCCGCCGCCGGGACGCGGACCGCCCTGCGGACGGGGCATGCCGGACGGGCTCGGACGGGCACCGCCGGGAGCCTGCGGACGCGGACCGCCGCCCTGGGCGCCGGGCGCCTGCGGACGGGGACCGGCGCCGGGGGCACCGGGGCCACCGGGGCGCGGACCGCCCTGCGGGCGCGGGGCCTGCGGGCGGGCCATACCGGTGGAGCCACCGGACGTGAAGGGGTTGTTGCCCGGGCGCGGACCGGCCGGACGGGCACCGCCCGGACGGGGGGCCTGGCCACCGGGGCGCTGACCGCCCTGGCCCGGACGGCCGTCACGCTGGTCGCGCTGGCCGGGAGCCGGACGGGCGCCGGGGCGCGCAGCGCCCTGGTTGGGACGAGGGGCACCGGGACGCGGGCCCTGCGCGGCGGCCGGGCTCGGCGCCGCGGCGGCCGGAGGCGCCGGCGGTGCGGTGAACTCGGGCGCGGCCGGGGCCGGGCGCGGTGCGGGCTTGGGGCCCGGGACGGGGCGCGGGCCGGAGGCGGCCGGCGCGGGGGTGACCGGAGCCGGAGCCGCGGGCGCCGCCGGAGCCGCGGGCGCGGCCGGGGGCTGCGGGGCAGCCGGTCGGGGGGCACCCGGCTTCGGGGCACCCGGACGGGCCGACTGCGCCGGAGAGGGCGCGCCGGGCTTGGGGGCCGCCTTGCGCGGGGCGGACTTGCCACTGCCGCCGCCCTGCAGGGCGTCGGTCAGCTTGCGTACAACGGGCGCCTCGATCGTCGAGGACGCCGAACGGACGAATTCACCGAGTTCCTGGAGCTTGGCCATGACGACCTTGCTCTCAACCCCGAACTCCTTGGCGAGTTCGTATACCCGGACCTTAGCCACTTCGCTCCTTTGAGGTCCGGGTGTGTCCGGACCGTCGCTACTTCATGGGCGTACTCATCGCGTGCTCATCGAGTGCTCATCGCAATCTCGACCTACTTCCAACTCGCGGGGTACCAGAGCCGCACGGACGTTCCGTACGACGCTTCTTACGGTGTTACTGCTCGACGTACCGGCGCAACGCCTTTACGTCCAGCGGGCCCGGGACGCGGAGCGCCCGCGGGAGTGCCCGGCGGCGTACCGCCTGGTCCAGACAGACCTGGGCGGGGTGCACATATGCACCCCGGCCGGGCAGCGTACCGCGAGGATCAGGGACGCAGTCGTCCCCGACCGCCACGATCCGCAGCAGTTCGGTCTTGGCCGCTCGCTGCCTGCACCCCACACAGGTGCGCTCAGGGCATGCGCGGGCTCGCGTCCGGCCAGACACTGCTAAGTCTACCTCCCCGTACCGACCTCACCCCTTCGGGGCAAAGATCGAACGGCCGTTGTCGTATTCCAAGCCACCTGCGGCTGGGAACTATTCCCCCCGTCCGGGTGAACCGCGACGGAGAAGAGAGTGATCTACTCGGACACCTGTTCGGTATCCGGGCGGATGTCGATCCGCCAGCCGGTGAGGCGGGCGGCGAGACGGGCGTTCTGCCCCTCTTTGCCGATCGCCAGTGACAGCTGGTAGTCCGGCACCGTCACCCGGGCGGACCGGGACGCCAGGTCCACGACCTCCACCTTGGAGACGCGGGCCGGGGACAGCGCGTTCGCCACCATCTCGGCCGGGTCGTCCGACCAGTCGACGATGTCGATCTTCTCGCCGTTCAGCTCGCCCATCACGTTGCGGACCCGGCCGCCCATGGGGCCGATACAGGCACCCTTGGCGTTCAGGCCCGAACGGGTGGAACGCACCGCGATCTTCGTACGGTGACCGGCCTCACGGGCGATGGCGGCGATCTCCACGGACCCGTCGGCGATCTCCGGCACCTCCAGGGCGAAGAGCTTCTTCACCAGGTTCGGGTGGGTACGGGAGAGCGTGACCGAGGGTCCGCGGACGCCCTTCGCCACCCGTACGACGTACGAGCGCAGCCGCATGCCGTGCGCGTAGCTCTCACCGGGGACCTGTTCCTGCACCGGCAGGATGGCCTCCAGCTTGCCGATGTCGACCAGCACGTTCTTCGGGTCGCGGCCCTGCTGCACGACACCGGTGACGATGTCGCCCTCCCGGCCGGCGTACTCGCCGAGCGTGGCGTCGTCCTCCGCGTCCCGCAGCCGCTGCAGGATCACCTGCTTGGCGGTGGTGGCGGCGATCCGTCCGAAGCCCGACGGGGTGTCGTCGAACTCGCGCGGCTCCTGCCCCTCCTCCAGGTCCTCGGGGTCCTCCTTCGCCCACACGGTCACATGCCCGGTCTCCCGGTTGAGCTCCACGCGCGCGTGTCGGCGGCTTCCCTCGGTGCGGTGGTAGGCGATGAGGAGGGCCGACTCGATCGCCTCGACCAACAGGTCGAAGGAGATCTCCTTCTCCCGAACCAAGCCCCGCAGGGCGCTCATGTCGATGTCCACGGCTACGCCTCCTCTTCCTTCTCGTTCTTGTCGCTCTTGTCCTTGCGGTTGAACTCGACCTGCACCCGCGCCTTGTCGATGTCGGCGAAGGCGAGCCGGCGCGCGGTGGCCTTGCGGCCCTTGACGCCCGGCACCTCCAGGTCGAGGCCCTCGTCGTCGACGTCCAGGATCCTGGCGACCAGTTCCCCGCCCTCGGCGAGCTGGAACCTCACCAGCCGGTCCACGGCCCGCACGTAGTGCCGGTGCTCCTTGAGGGGGCGCTCGGCGCCGGGGGTGCCGACCTCGAGGGTGTACTCGCCGTCGCCCATCGCGTCGGTGTCGTCGAGCCTCGCCGAGAGCTCACGGCTCACATCGGCGATCTGGTCCAGGTCGGCCCCGGTGTCGGAGTCGACGACGACGCGCAGCACCCGCTTGCGTCCTACGGAGTCCACGGCGATCTCTTCGAGATCCAGTCCCTGGGAGGTGACGAGCGGTTCCAGGAGCTCTCGCAGCCTCTCGCTCTGGGTGGTGCTCATCCGGGTGACTCCTCGGCCGCGTGTGCTGTTGTGGGATGGGTCGCGTGTCTGGTCAAAGCGTATCGGGTCGTGAGGTGTGGTGCGTGCTGCCGCCGCGAGGGTGACGAGCCGGTGACGCGGGTTGACCGGATGCGCGGGTAACGTGATCACGGCGGGGCGTCTGCCCGCCCGTGTGTTCGTACGAGCCCCCCCGAGGACGTCTGCCGTGCCGTTGCCCCCGCCGTCGCGTACCCGCCCGGGAGTACGCAGGAGGAGCCTGATCGTTTCAGCGGCCTCGGCCGCCGTACTGGCCGGCTGCTCCGCCGGTCCCGGCCCCGACGGCACCACCCCGTCGGTGTCCACGCGGGCACGCGCGCGTGCGGCCCGGGACAGCCGGGGGCTGCTCGGGCGGTACGACGCCGTGCTCGCCGCCCATCCCGCGCTCGCGGAGCGGCTGCGGCCGCTGCGGGCGGAGGTGGCGGCCCATGTGGCGGCGTTCGAGGAGGGCACGGCCTCCCCCTCGACGACGGGCTCGGCGTCCGCGTCGGCGTCCGTTCCGGCATCGATTTCGGCGTCCGCTTCGGCATCCACTTCGGCGTCCGCTTCGGCATCCACTTCGGCGTCCGTTCCGGCATCCGGCTCGCCGTCGGCCCCGCCCTCCGCCACCGCCCCGGCGTCCGGTTCGGCCTCCCCGGCCGTTCCGGCCGACCAGAAGACCGCGCTCGCCGAGCTGGCCGCGGCCGAGCGGAGCCTCGCCGACCAGCGGGCCAAGGCGCTCCTGGACGTCCCGGGCGAGCTGGCGCGGCTGCTCGCGGGCGTGGCGGCCGCCGGTGCCGGGCACGCGTACCTGCTGACGAAGGGGGACAAGTGAGCGACGAGGCCAGGGCGGGCGTGCTCAGGGCGCTCCAGGCGGCGCTGGCGGCCGAGCACGCCGCGGTGTACGGCTACGGGGTGGTCGGGGGCCGGGTCGGCGCACAGCGGCTGGCCGAGGCGCGCTCCGCCTACGACGCGCACCGGTCCGGCCGGGACGCGCTGGCCCGGGAGGTGCGGGACCTGGGCGGTGAGCCCGTCGCCGCGAGCGCGGCGTACGCGCTGCCGTTCGCGGTGAGCGACCCGGCGACGGCCGTACGGCTCGCCGCCGAACTGGAGGACCGGGTCGCCGACGTCTACTCCGACCTGGTCCGGGCCTCCTCGGGCGAGCGGCGCGGCGCGGCGGCCGGGGCACTGCGGGAGGCCGCGGTGCGGGCGGTGCGCTGGCGCGGGGAGAGCGTAGCCTTCCCTGGGCTCGCCGAGCGGGGCGCGCCGCAGGGGCAGGCCGGCGGCTCGGCCTCGCCCGCCGCCTCGGCGAATCCCTAGGACAGGAAGGAACGACTCGCGTATGGCTTTCGAACCGCCGCGGCGCCTGGTGAAGGCGCTCGGTGAGACGGCGCCGGACGGTGACGAGTGGCTGGAGAAGCTGCCGGGTGCGGTGGAACGAGCCGTCTCGCTACGCGAGTTGACCGTGGAGCGGGTGCAGGTGCCCGGCGGCCGCAGCAGTGTCGTGCTGCTGGTCCGGCGGCCGGACGGGACACCGGCGGTGCTGAAGCTGGCGCCGCGACGGGCCCGGCCGGAGGGCGAGGCGGCCGCGCTGGCCCACTGGGGTGGGCTGGGGGCGGTGCGGCTGCTGGAGGCCGACGCGGCCGCCGGGGTGCTGCTGCTGGAGCGGCTGCACCCGGAGGTGTCGGTGCGGTCGCTGCCGGAGGCGAAGGCGCTGCTGGAGGCCGCGGGAACGTTGCGGCGGCTCTGGGTGGAACCGCCGTCGGGGCATGTGTTCGAGACCGTGGCGGAGCGGACGGGACGGCAGGCGGCGGCGATGGCCGCGGCTGCCGGGGACGCGGACGTGGTGGCGCTGGTGGCGGGGGCGCTGGCCGCCCGGGAGGAGTTGCTGGCCGGCGAGCCGGAGCCGCGGTTGCTGCACGGCACGTTCCGGCAGAGCAAGGTGCTGGCCGGGGAGCGGTTGCCGTGGCTGGCGGTGGGGCCGGACCCGGTGGTCGGGGAGTGCGCGTTCGATCTGGCGCGGTTGGTCCGGGACCGGGTGGAGGACCTGATCGCGTCCCCCTCGGGGGCGTCCATCACCCGGCGGCGGATCAAGCGGCTCGCGGAGTCGCTCGAGGTGGATCAGGAGCGGTTGCGGGGGTGGACGTTGTTCCGGGCGGTGGAGTCGGGGGTGCGGGCGCTGCGCGTGGGGCGGCCGAGGGATGCGGAGCTGTTGCTTGAATTCGCCGGGTGGGTGTGACGCGGTCGGATGCGGGTCGGTGGGGCTGGTCGCGTCCACGCGGCGGAGCCGCACATCGGATACGGCCCCGCGCCCCCTCAGGGGCCTCAACCCTCCGTCAGTTTCAGAGCCAGGACCGGACAGTCCGCGGCCGCCCTGCGGGCTCGTCTCCTCGTGCGGGGCGGCAGGGGGCGGCCGTCGGCCAAGGGGTAGCCCCATTCGTCCAGGGTGATGTGCTCGGGCAGCAGTTCCGCGCACAGGCCGTGGCCCCGGCAGGACGTCCAGTCGATCTCCATGCGCTGGTCCATGTCAGGCCTTCTCGGTGGGTACGGGGAGCAGGGGGGTGCGGTCGGTCGCCGTGCAGTGGCCGTTCGCGTGGGCGTCGATCTCCGTGGCGAAGGTCGTGAGTGCGCTGCGTACCAGGCGGATCGTGCCGTCGGGGTGGTGGCAGGCTCCTCGGCCCTCGACCAGGCCCGCCCAGCGGCTGATGTCGGTGCGGATGCCGCCCTGGGGGCCGGGTTCGGCCAGGGTCCGGAAGGCGGTGGCGATGCGGGGAAGGCCGTTGCGGCAGGGACCGCACTGGCCCGCGGACTGGAGGGCCAGGTAGCGCAGGACGCGGGCGGTCTCGGTCACGCCGCAGCGGTCGGCGGGCAGGGCGGCCAGCACCCCCGCGCCCAGGTGGGCCGACGAGACGGGGACCCGGGCGGCCTCGGCGGCCGGGATCCAGGTGCCGTGGTAGCCGCCGACGAGCGCCGCGGACGCGCCGTCCAGCGGCAGGAGCCGGCCCAGCGGCATGCCGAACGGCGCTTCCACCACCCGGACTTCACGGCCGGCCGCGTGCAGGGTGCACAGTGCGCTGCCCGGTTCGGCGGGGGTGCCGGCCGAGCGGAACCACGCGGCGCCGTAGCGGGCGATCAGGGCGAGGTGGGCCAGGGTCTCGACGTTCTGGACGAGGGTGGGGGCCCGGCGCACCCCGCGTTCACGGACCGGCGGGCTCGGATGTGTGGGGCGGGCCGGGCCGCCGGAGATGTACTGGACGAGGGCGGAGGCCTGGCCGGAGAGGAAGCGCGCGGGCAGGCGTACGACCCGCACTCGCACCGGGTCGCGGCGCTGGGCGAGGGCGGCCTCCAGGGAGGAGGCGCCGTCCTCGACGGCGAGGTACGCCTCCTGGGCGCCGATCACCCCGGCCGCCAGCTGGAGCCCGTCCAGGACGAGGTGCGGTGACAGCCTCAGGAGGGTCCGGTCCTTGTGGCTGGCGGGTTCGCTCTCCGCGCCGTTGGCGACGACGACCGGTGCGCGTCCGGTGCGGCGGGCCGCGTCGGCGACCGCGGCGAACTTCCGGTGGGCCGGGAAACCCGCCCCGCCGCGGCCGGTGAGGCCGGATTCGGCGAGGGTGCGCAGGACGGCGGCCGGATCGCCGTGTGCGAGGGGGCCGTAGCGCTGCTCGTGGGTGGCGAGGTCGGCCGGGGCGCCGCCGGGGGCCAGCAGGCGCGGAGGCATGCAGACGTCGGTGCGGAGTGTGGTCATCGGTGGGCGCCTTCGGTGTGCAGGAGTGCCGCGGGGGTCTGGCGGGCGGAGCGGGCCGCCTGGGCGGTGCGCACGGCGAAGGCGGTGAGCACCGTCGCCACGCAGGCCACCGTCAGCCAGGTCATCCAGTCGGTGCCGGCGTCCGTGCCGATGCCGATGCCGTGGACCAGGGCGACGGGCCAGGAGGCGTACGCGAGCCAGTGCACCGCCCGCCAGGTGCGGTGCCCGAGTCGGCCCCGGAGGAGGCTGGTGACCAGGACCGCGAGCATCAGGTCGAGGGCGACCGTGCCGAGGCCGAGCCAGAGCGGCCGGTAGGCGGAGACGAAGGGGACGACGGCGTCGGCGACCGTGATGTGCACGTAGCCGTCTCCGACGGCCACCGCGACGTGCAGGGCCAGGAAGGCGGTGGCCGACAGGGACAGGGTGCGGTGCAGGGAGACGGTGCCGAAGCGCGGGAGGCCGGGCAGGCGGGTCCTGAGGCGGACGGCGATGCCGAGCAGGACGACCACCGTGAGCAGGACCAGGCAGACGGCGCCCGTGGCCCGGTTGGCGTACCAGAGGGTCTCGGAGGTCATGCCGCGGCCTCCGGCGCGACGGCCGCGGTGGGCCAGCCCGGGGTGGTGACGACCGTGCCGTCGTGCGCGACCAGGCGCGCCGGCAGGCCCAGCCGGGTCAGCCAGCGTTCCGCATCCGCGCCCTTGACCAAGGCCGCCGTGGTCGCCGCGTTGGCGTCGGCGCAGTCGGCGGCGGCCACCGAGACCGTACGCCACGGGGAGCGGACCGGCAGCCCGGTGCGCGGGTCGACGACGTGGTGGAGGTCGTACCCCCCGCGCTGCCAGCGGCGGGCGGAGGTGCCCGAGGTGGCGAGGCCTCCGGAGCGCAGCCCGACGGTGTCGTACGACCCCTGGGCCGGCTGTTCGTCGACCGCGCCGGTGACGTCCTGGACGCGGATCTGCCAGCCGCCCGCAGGAGGTTCGCCCGCGACGGCCGTGTCGCCGCCGAGGCTCACCAGGACCCCGCAGCCCGCCGCCTCGGCCAGCGTCCGCACGGCCCGGTCGGCGGCCCACGCCTTGGCCGTCGCGCCCAGGTCGAGGCGGACGCCCGCGGGGACGGTGACCGTGCCGGTCGCCCGGTCGAGCAGCACCCTGCGCCAGCCCGGGGCACGGCGCACCCGCAGGGAGACCGGGCGGTCGTCGTCGCGGACGAGGGTGAAGTCGCGGTCGTAGCCGATCGCGGCCATCGCCGAGCCGACCGTGGGATCGACAGCGCCGTCCGTGGCCTCGGCCGCGCGCAGCGCCACGGCGAGGGCCTCGGCGAGCAGCGGGCTGACCCGGACCGGGCGGCCGTCGGACGTGTCCAGGGCGGCGAGTTCGGAGTCGGCGCGGAACCGGCTGCAGGTCGCGTCCACCTCGGCGAGCTGCCGGGCGAGGAGCAGGTTGCAGGAGTCCAGGAGGGCCGGGTCGGTGACGACCAGGCGGACCGTGGTGCCGAGGGCCCGCCAGTCGGCGGCGGCCGTGGTGCGCGCGGCGAGGGTGGTCATGACGCCCCCGAGGTAGCGTCGGTGGAGCCGCTGCCGGAGCTGAGGCCGCCGGCGGAGGACTGGAGGTCCGAGGAGGAAGAGGAAGAGGAAGACGACGAGGTCGACGAAGACGAAGCCGAAGACGGCGAAGACGAAGACGATGAAGACGAACTGCCCGTCCCGGCGCCCGAGTCGGAGCTGCTGGACGTCGTGCCCGTGGTGCTGCTGGCCGTCGTGGCGGCGTCCGACTGCATCGCGCCGACCAGGGCGAACACCCCGGCCGCCGCGGCGAGTGTGACCGCCGCCGCCAGGGCCGCCGTCCGCCGGGCACCGCGGCGGACCGCCGCGGCGGCTCCCCGGTCCCCCGGCCGGTCCCCCTGCTGACTGTGCTGCGCTCTCCCCGTCATGGCCGATCCCCTCCCGTGTGACTCTCTGTCACGCACTACGTTCGGGTACCGGCCTGAGAGAGAGCTGTGCGCATCCCACAGGGATCGGAAGAACTGTCTGAGAGGTTCCTGAAAGGACGAGCGCGGGCCGCCGGTGGTCACCGGCGGCCCGCTCGGGTGGAGCCGGGGTCAGTTCGCGGTCAGGCGGGCGACGGCCTCGTCCACCGTCAGCTCCTCGCGCTCGCCCGTCCTGCGGTCCTTCAGCTCCAGCACACCCTCGCCGGAGCGGCGGCCCGCGACCAGGATCTGCGGTACGCCGATGAGCTCGGCGTCCGTGAACTTCACGCCCGGGGAGACCCCGGCCCGGTCGTCGACCAGGACGCGCAGGCCGGCCTCCCGCAGCCGCTCGGAGACGTCGAGGGCGAGTTCGGTCTGCAGGGCCTTGCCCGCGGCGACCACGTGGACGTCGGCCGGGGCGACCTCGCGGGGCCAGACCAGGCCGTGCTCGTCGGCGGTCTGCTCGGCGAGGGCGGCGACGGCGCGCGAGACGCCGATGCCGTAGGAGCCCATGGTGACGCGGACCGGCTTGCCGTTCTGCCCGAGGACGTCGAGCTTGAGCGCGTCGGCGTACTTGCGGCCGAGCTGGAAGATGTGCCCGATCTCGATGGCGCGGTCCAGCTTGAGGCCGGTGCCGCACTTCGGGCAGGGGTCGCCCTCCAGCACCACGACGACGTCGACGTACTCGTCGACGGTGAAGTCACGGTCCGCCACGACGTTCTTCGCGTGCGTGCCCTCCTTGTTGGCGCCGGTGATCCAGGAGGTGCCGGGCGCCACCCGCGGGTCGGCGATGTACTTCACCTTCTCCCCGAGACCCTGCGGTCCGACGTAGCCGCGGACCAGGTCGGGGCGGCCCGCGAAGTCGGCCTCGGTGACCAGCTCGACGGTGGCCGGGGCGAAGTGCTCCTCGACCTTGCCCATGTCGACCTCCCGGTCCCCCGGCACGCCGATGGCCACGATCTCGCCGTCCACCTTCACCAGGAGGTTCTTCAGGGTGTCGGAGGCCTGGACGCCGAGGTGGGCGGCGAGGGTCTCGATGGTCGGGGTGTCCGGGGTGGGGATCTCCTCCAGCGCGGGCACCTCGGTGGCGTCGACCGGCTTCAGCGTGTACGAGATCGCCTCGGTGTTCGCCGCGAAGTCGCAGTTCGGGCAGTCGGCGAAGGTGTCCTCGCCGGCCTCGGCCGGGGCCAGGAACTCCTCCGACTTCGAGCCGCCCATGGCGCCCGCGGTGGCGGCGACGATCCGGTAGTCGAGGCCGAGGCGCTCGAAGATCCGCTGGTAGGCCTGGCGGTGCAGGGCGTACGACGTGCCCAGGCCCTCGTCGTCCAGGTCGAAGGAGTAGGAGTCCTTCATCAGGAACTCGCGGCCGCGCAGGATGCCGGCCCGCGGACGGGCCTCGTCGCGGTATTTGCTCTGGATCTGGTAGAGGATGACCGGCAGGTCCTTGTAGGAGGACGCCTGGTCCTTCACCAGCAGGGTGAAGATCTCCTCGTGGGTGGGGCCGAGCAGGTAGTCGCCGCCCTTGCGGTCCTGGAGGCGGAACAGCTCGGCGCCGTACTCGTCCCAGCGGCCGGTCGCCTCGTACGGCTCCCGGGGCAGGAGGGCCGGCAGCAGCACCTCCTGGGCACCGATCGCGTCCATCTCCTCGCGGACGATCCGCTCGATGTTGGACAGCACCTTCAGGCCGAGCGGCAGCCACGACCAGATACCGGCGGCCGTGCGGCGGACGTAGCCGGCGCGGACGAGGAGCTTGTGGCTGAGGACCTCGGCGTCCGCCGGGTCGTCACGCAGCGTCTTCGCCAGCAAGTGGGACATGCGTTGGACCGGTGCGTTCGCCATGGTTCTCGTACTCCTGCCGGGAAAGGTTGATGGCTAGGAGGTTAGCCGGGCCTGCTGTGCCGGTGGAAATCCGTTATCGGCGATCGGGTCGATCGGCTCAGCGGCGCCGCAGCGGCAGCGGGGCGCCCATCACGGCGTACGGCTTGGCGGCGCTCGGGAAGTGCACCTGGCGGGCGAGGTCGACGTAGCCGAGCGAGTGGTAGAGGCCGCGGGCCGGGCTGTCGGTGTCGATCGCGGAGAGGATCGAGCGGGGTTCGGCGGCGCCGTCGGTGATCATGGTGATCAGGCGGCGGCCGATGCCGCGGTTCTGGTGGTGCGGGTGGACGTGCAGCTCGGTGATGACGAAGGAGTCGTCGAGCCAGTCGGCGTGGCCCTGGGCGCGGAGGTAGGGCTCCACGACGGTGGACCACCAGTGGGTGCGGGAGTTGGGCATGCCGTAGACGAAGCCGACGAGGCGGCCCGCGTCCGTCGCGCCGAGTGCCCTCGCCCCGGGGTACTGCATGTGGCGCAGGACGATCCCCCGGCGGACCGCCACCTCGTCGGGGCCCAGGCCGAAGGCGACGGCCTGGACCGCCAGGGCCTCGTCCACGTGCGAGGGGAGGTCCAGGGGGCCGATCACGAGGGTCATGTGGGGAGGGTACAGGGGGTTCCGGTTCGCCGTCCGGGTGCGGGGCGGGCGCCGTGGGCCTCGGGCTAGAACAGCACGCTCATGAACGCGCCGACCTCCTGGAAGCCCACTCTCAGGTACGTCCTTCTCGCCGCCGTGTTGAAGTCGTTCACGTAGAGGCTGACGAGGGGGGCCACGTCGGCGAGGGCGTAGCGCAGGACCGCTGCCATCGCGGGGGCCGCCAGGCCCTGGCCGCGGTACTCGGGGGCCACCCAGACGCCCTGGATCTGGCAGGCCTCGGCCGTCGCCGCGCCGATCTCCGCCTTGAAGACGACCTTGCCGTGCTCGTCGAGCCGGGCGAACGAGCGGCCGGAACCGACCAGTTCGGCGACCCTCGCCTGGTAGAGGAGGCCGCCGTCACCGGCCAGCGGGGAGACGCCCACCTCCTCGGTGAACATCGCCACGCACGCCGGCATGATCGTCTCCATCTCGTCCTTGCGGATGCGGCGGACGTACGGATCCGGGGCGATGTCTGCGGACATGCGGTCGGTGACCATCAGGGGCTGGCGGGCGCGGACCTCGCGGGCCGGGCCCCAGTGGGGTTCCAGGAGGCGCCACAGCTGGGCGGTGGCCTCGGCGGGGCCGACGATGGAGGAGCAGCGGCGGCCCGCCCTGCGGGCGCGGTCGGCGAAGGAGCGGATCGCGCGGGGGGTGGCGCAGATCGGGACGAGGTTGGCGCCGGCGTAGCAGAGGGACGTGAGCATGCCGTCCTCGTACCAGCCCCACATCTCGCCGCCGAGGCGCCAGGGGTCGAGGCCGGCCACCTGGACACGCGAGGTCACGAAGGCGTTCGCGACCGGCTCGCGGTCGAGTACCGCGAGCGCGGCGTCCAGGTCGCTCGGTTCGAGCACCCGTGAGGTGGTCTGCGTCAACACGTGCGGGGCCTCACGCTGAGGGGTTCTGCTTGATCTCCGCACTGTACCTGCGGAAGCTGAGCGGTGCCGCCCCGGTGCGGGTTGCCGTTGGCTGGTTGGTGCCGTCAACCCTGGTGACTGCTTGAGCGTTTACGAGCCCGGCAGTGGGGTGACCGCGCGGGTGCGGGTGGTGTGTGGCTGGTCGCGCAGTTCCTCCCCCAGCCTTCGGCCGGGGGTACCCCCAGCGCCCCTTCGGGGCGCGTCCACTCCCGGCGCTTTGAGGTCAGCCTGCCACCGACACCGTCGGTTCGCCGGATTCCGTGCCCGACGCCTCCATCTGTTCGGCCAGCTTCATGGCCTCCTCGATGAGGGTCTCCACGATCTTGGACTCCGGGACCGTCTTGATGACCTCGCCCTTGACGAAGATCTGGCCCTTGCCGTTGCCGGAGGCGACGCCGAGGTCCGCCTCGCGGGCCTCGCCGGGGCCGTTGACGACGCAGCCCATGACGGCGACGCGGAGCGGGACCTCCATGCCGGTCAGGCCCGCGGTGACCTCTTCGGCGAGCTTGTAGACGTCGACCTGGGCGCGGCCGCAGGACGGGCAGGAGACGATCTCCAGGCCGCGCTGCCTGAGGTTGAGGGACTCCAGGATCTGGTTGCCGACCTTGACCTCCTCGACCGGCGGCGCGGAGAGGGAGACGCGGATGGTGTCGCCGATGCCCTGGGAGAGGAGGGCGCCGAAGGCGACCGCGGACTTGATCGTGCCCTGGAAGGCCGGGCCCGCCTCGGTCACGCCGAGGTGCAGCGGGTAGTCGCACTGGGCGGCGAGCTGCCGGTACGCCTCGATCATCACGACCGGGTCGTTGTGCTTGACGGAGATCTTGATGTCCCGGAAGTCGTGCTCCTCGAAGAGGGACGCCTCCCACAGCGCCGACTCGACCAGCGCCTCGGGGGTCGCCTTGCCGTACTTCTGGAGCAGCCGGCGGTCCAGGGAGCCGGCGTTGACGCCGATGCGGATCGGGGTGCCGTGGTCCTTGGCGGCCCGCGCGATCTCCTTGACCTTGTCGTCGAACTGCTTGATGTTGCCGGGGTTGACGCGGACGGCGGCGCAGCCGGCCTCGATCGCGGCGAAGACGTACTTCGGCTGGAAGTGGATGTCCGCGATGACCGGGATCTGGGACTTCTTCGCGATCGTCGCGAGGGCGTCGGCGTCGTCCTGGGTGGGGCAGGCGACCCGGACGATCTGGCAGCCGGACGCCGTCAGCTCGGCGATCTGCTGGAGGGTCGCGCCGATGTCGGACGTCCGGGTCGTCGTCATCGACTGGACCGAGACCGGGGCGTCCCCGCCGACCGCCACGGAGCCGACCTGGATCTGCCGGCTCTTCCGGCGCTCGGCGAGCTTGGTCGGAACGGACGGCATGCCGAGAGAAATCGCAGTCATCTGCTGTGCAACCCCAAGTCGTGGATCTAGGTCCAGGTCCCGTCGTAAGCGGGTTCCAGGCTCCGAGATTACGGCACCGGCACCCGGGCGAGCACATCCCCCACCCGTAAACCCACTCGATGGAAGCGGCCCGGGACACCATGTCCCGGGCCGCTTCGAACGGTGCGTGGCTAGGAGATTTTCACCGGGTTAACCACGTCGGCGATCAGCACGAGGACGGTGAAGCAGACGAAGATCCCGGCCACCACATAAGCCACCGGCATCAGCTTCGCCACGTCGAACGGGCCGGGGTCCGGGCGGCGCAGCACCTTTGCCAGGTTGCGGCGCAGGGACTCCCACAGGGCGCCCGCGATGTGCCCGCCGTCGAGCGGGAGCAGCGGGAGCATGTTGAAGAGGAACAGGGAGAGGTTGAAGCCGGCCACCAGCATCAGGGCCATCGCCAGCTGCTCGGTGGGCGGGATGTCGAGGGTGAAGATCTCACCGCCGACGCGGGCGGCGCCGACCACGCCCATCGGGGAGTCCGGCTGGCGGGGGGCGCCGTCGAAGGCCGCGTCCCACAGGGCCGGGATCTTGCCGGGCAGGCTCGCGATGGAGTCGACGGCCTCGCCGAGTCGGTCGCCCATCCAGGTCACCGAGTCGCCGAAGTCCTGGCGGACGATGCCGGTGGCGGCGCTGAAGCCGAGGAAGCCCGCGGTGACGTACTGGCCCTGGACGATCTGGCCGCTGGAGTCCTTCTTGGCGACCTGGTTGGTGGCGATCTTCGCGTGCAGGGTCACCTCCTGCCCCTTGCGCTGGACGACGATCGCGACGTCCTTGCCGGGGGTGGACCGGATCAGGTCGGAGAGCTGGTTCCAGCTGGTGGTCTCGACGCCGTTGAAGGAGAGGATCTTGTCGCCGGCCTTCAGGCCCGCCGCGGCGGCCGGGGAGGCCGCGTCGGTCTTCTTGCAGCTGTCGCGGTTCTCGCTCTGCGCGATCACGCACTGGGAGACCGAGCTGACCGTGGTGGTCTGCTGGCTGATGCCGAAGCCCATCAGGACGGTGAGGAACAGCGCCACCGCGAGGACGAGGTTCATGAAGGGGCCCGCGAACATCACGATCACGCGCTTCCAGGGGGCGCGCGTGTAGAAGAGGCGGGTCTCGTCGCCGGGCTGGAGTTCCTCGAAGGCCGCCGAGCGGGCGTCCTCGATCATGCTGCGCCAGGGCGAGGTGGAGCGCGCGGTGATGCGGCCGTCGGCGCCGGGCGGGAACATGCCGATCATGCGGATGTAGCCGCCGAGCGGGATGGCCTTGATCCCGTACTCGGTGTCGCCCTTGTGCCGCGACCAGATGGTCGGGCCGAAGCCCACCATGTACTGCGGGACCCGGATGCCGAAGAGCTTGGCGGTGGAGAGGTGCCCCAGCTCGTGCCAGGCGATCGAGACCAGCAGGCCGACCACGAAGACGACTATGCCGAGGATCATCATCAGGGCTGTCATGCACGCGCCTCCGCGGTAGCCGTCAGTGCTGTCAGTTCCCGGGCCCGGGCCCGTGCCCAGGTCTCCGCTTCGAGGACGTCCGGCACGGTGAGCGAAGTTCCCGTACGAGGGGTGCCGTGCTCCTCCACCACCCGGGTGACGGTCTCCATGATCCCGTTGAAGGGCAGCAGACCGCTCCGGAAGGCCTCGACACATTCCTCGTTGGCCGCATTGAACACCGCCGGCGCGGTGCCCGCGAGCTCCCCGACGTGCCGGGCGAGGTTCACCGACGGGAAGGCCTCGTTGTCCAGCGGGAAGAACTCCCAGGTGGAGGCCTTGCTCCAGTCGAAGGCGGGCGCCGCGTCGGGGACCCGTTCGGGCCAGCCGAGACCGATGGCGATCGGCCCCCGCATGTCGGGGGGCGTCGCCTGCGCGATCGTGGATCCGTCCGTGAACTCGACCATCGAGTGGACATACGACTGCGGGTGCACGACCACCTCAATACGGTCGAAGGGAATGTCGTAGAGGAGGTGCGCCTCGATGACCTCCAGTCCCTTGTTGACCAGGGTCGCGGAGTTGATCGTGATGACCGGACCCATCGCCCAGGTGGGGTGGGCGAGCGCGTCCTCGACGGTGACGTCGGCGAGTTCGGCCTTGGTGCGGCCGCGGAAGGGGCCGCCGGACGCCGTGACGACCAGCTTGCGCACGTCGGCCCGGGTGCCCGCCGCCAGCGACTGGAAGAGCGCCGCGTGCTCGGAGTCCACCGGGATGATCTGGCCGGGCTCGGCGAGCGCCTTGACCAGCGGGCCGCCGACGATCAGCGACTCCTTGTTGGCGAGCGCGAGGGTGTGGCCCGCCTCCAGGGCGGCGAGGGTCGGCGCGAGGCCGATGGATCCGGTGATGCCGTTGAGGACGGTGTGGCACTCCGCGGAATCGGTCGCGGCGACCTGCGTGGCCGCGTCGGGTCCGGCGAGGATCTCGGGAAGCGGTTCGCCGGGGCCGTAGCGCCCGGTCAGCGCCTCGCGCAGGGCCGGTACGACGTCCTCGCGGGCGACCGCCACGGTCCGCACCCGCAGTCGGTGCGCCTGTTCGGCGAGGAGGGCGACGCGGCCGCCGTTCGCGGAGAGGGCCGTGACCCGGAAGCGGTCGGGGTTGCGCAGGACGAGGTCGATGGCCTGGGTGCCGATGGATCCGGTGGAGCCGAGGATCACCACGCCCTTCGGGCCGTCACCCACGAGCGGGTCGTACACGAGATGCGGGTCGGCGAGGGGGGCCGGACTGGCGGGACTGTCGGTCATCCCCCCATTGTGGCCGCACCGGGCGGCCCGGCGGACAGCGCATCCCTCAGGCGGGTGCGTCAACGGTTCCTGGCGTCGTATGACGCGAAATTCCTTTTGTGAGATTCAGGTGAAGATCATGTGATAGCACTGCTGTGTCTTCGGATTCGGATCCAGGGGGGATCTCTCCATGCGTACTGCGCACATACGTGCTGCCCTGCCGGCTCTCGCGGGCGCCGCGCTGCTCACCGGCACCCTGCTCAGCACTCCGGCCCAGGCGGCGGGCGGGGTGACCATCTACCACGTCTGGTTCGACAGCCCCGGCAGCGACGACCGCTCCAACGCCAGCCTCAACGCCGAATGGGTGCAGATCAAGAACACCGGCGGTTCGGCCGTCTCGCTCAAGGGGTGGATCCTGAAGGACGCCTCCGACCACCGCTACGTCTTCAAGGACGTCAGGATCGGCGCCCACAAGACGATGAAGGTGCACACCGGCCGGGGCACGGACACCGCGTCGGACAAGTTCCAGAACCGCCGCGCCTACGTGTGGAACAACACGAGCGACACGGCGACGCTGACCAGGGCGAGTGGCGCCAAGGTCGACTCCTGCTCCTGGACGACGCGGGATCCGAGCGACACGTACTGCTGAACCGCTACTTCAGCGGGCGGCGGACGTTCTCCCGCGCGGACGGCCCGGGGGTCGCGTCGGCGATCCACGGGCCCTCGCCCGACGGGTCGACGATCCCCTGCTCCAGCCACTCGTAGGAACCGCCGAGCACGCCCTTGACCACCTTGCGGTCCAGGTCGTCGGTGTTCGACCACAGGCGGGTGAACAGTTCGTCGACGCGGATGCGGGCCTGCCGGCAGAACGCGTCGGCGAGTTGGTAGGCCTCGCGTCCGTGCTCGCCCTCGCGGCGCAGCCGCTCGGCGCGGACGCAGGCGGCGCTCATCGCGAACAGTTCGGCGCCGATGTCCACGATCCGGCCCAGGAAGCCCTGCTTGGTCTCCATCCGGCCCTGCCAGCGGGACATGGCGTAGAAGGTGGACCGGGCCAGCTTGCGGGCGTGCCGCTCCACGTAGCGCAGGTGCGGCGAGAGGTCGATGCCGTGCTTGAAGTCGCCGTAGGACGTGGGGAGCTGACCCGGCCCCGCGACCAGTTTCGGCAGCCACCTGGCGTAGAAGACGCCCGCGTTCGCTCCTGCCTTCGCCTTGTCCTGGAGGGACTTGTCGGGGTCGATGAGGTCGCCCGCGACCGACAGGTGGGCGTCCACCGCCTCCCGCGCGATCAGCAGGTGCATGATCTCGGTGGAGCCCTCGAAGATGCGGTTGATGCGCAGGTCGCGCAGCATCTGCTCGGCGGGGACGGCCCGTTCGCCGCGCGCCCTGAGGGACTCCGCCGTCTCGAAGCCGCGGCCCCCGCGGATCTGCACCAGCTCGTCCGCCATCAGGCAGCCCATCTCGGAGCCGTAGAGCTTGGCGAGGGCGGCCTCGATGCGGATGTCGTTGCGGTCCTCGTCGGCCATCTGCGAGGACAGGTCGACGACCGCCTCCAGGGCGAAGGTGGTCGCCGCGATGAAGCTGATCTTGGAGCCGACCGCCTCGTGCAGCGCCACCGGCTTGCCCCACTGCTCGCGGACGCCCGACCACTCCCGGGCGATCTTCAGGCACCACTTGCCGGCGCCCACGCACATCGCGGGGAGGGACAGCCGTCCGGTGTTGAGGGTGGTGAGGGCGATCTTGAGGCCGGCGCCCTCGGGGCCGATGCGGTTGGCGGCCGGAACCCGGACCTGGTGGAAGCGGGTGACGCCGTTCTCCAGGCCGCGCAGGCCCATGAAGGCGTTGCGGTTCTCGACGGTGATGCCCTTGGAGTCGGCCTCGACCACGAAGGCCGTGATGCCGCCCTTGCCGTTCTCGGACTTCGGCACCCGGGCCATGACGACGAGCAGGTCGGCGACGACGCCGTTGGTGGTCCAGAGCTTCACGCCGTCGAGGACGTAGTCGTCGCCGTCCCGTACGGCGGTGGTGGCGAGGCGGGCCGGGTCGGAGCCGACGTCCGGCTCGGTGAGCAGGAACGCCGAGATGTCGGTGCGGGCGCAGCGCGGCAGGAACGCGTCCTTCTGCTCCTGGGTACCGAAGATCTTCAGCGGCTGCGGCACGCCGATCGACTGGTGGGCGGAGAGCAGCGCGCCGACCGCCGGGTTCGCGGAGCCGGCCAGGGCGAGGGCCCTGTTGTAGTAGACCTGGGTGAGGCCGAGACCGCCGTACTTGGGGTCGATCTTCATGCCGAGGGCGCCGAGTTCCTTGAGGCCGGCGATCACCTCGTCGGGGATGCGCGCCTCGCGCTCGATGAGCGCCGAGTCGATCCTCGTCTCGCAGAACTCGCGCAGCCGGGCGAGGAACTCCTCGCCGCGGCGCACGTCCTCGTCCGCCGGCAGCGGATGGGGGTGGATGAGGTCGAGCCGGAAGCGCCCGAGGAACAGTTCCTTGGCGAAGCTGGGCTTGCGCCAGTGCTGTTCCCGGGCGGCCTCCGCCACCTGGCGGGCCTCCCGCTCGGAGACGGTGGGTTTCTTGGTGGTGGGGGCGGACATTGAGGCTCACCTCGCCACGAAAGGGGACGTTGAGGACCGTTCGTTACCGACCAGTGCTACTGGATCGTTGGTACCCCAAACGGGCCGCACCCACCAGTCCTCGCGGTCCGATCGGGGCACTCCGTCGGCTCCGGTGTTGCACCGAGGGGCCCTCACGGGGGACGGTTCGGCGAGAACACGGCACCCCCGCGCTATCGAAGCGCTTCGACAGGCTATGGACACCCACCCCCTCTGGGGCTACTGTCGAACCACCCTCACTCGCCCTTGTCAGCAATGCGCACTGTCGAAGCGCTTCACACATGCTTGGAGAGCTGGATGGTCACCCTCGCCGAGGTCGCCCAGCACGCCGGAGTCTCGGCGAGCACGGTGAGCTATGTCCTCAGCGGCAAGCGGTCCATCTCCGCCACCACCCGGCAGCGGGTCGAGCAGAGCATCCGGGAACTGGGCTACCACCCGAACGCCGGTGCCCGCGCCCTGGCCAGCAGCCGGTCGAACATCATCGCGCTGATGATCCCGCTGCGGACGGACATGTACGTGCCGGTGATGATGGAGATCGCGATCGCGGTGGCCACCACCGCCCGCCTGCACGGCTACGACGTCCTGCTGCTCACCGGTGAGGAGGGTCCGGACGCGGTGCGCCGGGTCACCGGCAGCGGACTGGCCGACGGCATGATCCTGATGGACGTCGAACTGGAGGACGAGCGGCTGCCGCTGCTCAGGGGGAGCGACCAGCCCTCCGTGCTCATCGGCCTGCCCGCCTCCACCTCCGGTCTGACCTGCGTCGATCTCGACTTCGGGGCCACCGGGGCGCTCTGCGTGGAGCACCTCGCCAAGCTCGGCCACCGCGACATCGCTGTCATCGGCGAGGCCCCGGCGGTCTACGAACGGCACACCGGCTTCGCCGAGCGGACCCTGGACGGCCTGCGGTCCCGGGCGCGGGAGCTGGGCCTCGGGGTGCTGCACCGGCCGTGCGAGGGCGGCTACGACGCGATGGCCGCCACGCTGGCCCGGGTCTTCGACGAGCGCCCGGGCACCACGGGGTTCGTCGTGCAGAACGAGTCCGCGGTGGAACCCCTGCTCGCCCTGTTGCGCCAGCAGGGCCGGGCGGTGCCCGAGGACGTGTCGGTGGTCGCGATCTGCCCGGAGCAGGTCGCCGTCCAGGCCTCGGTGCGGCTCACCTCGGTCGCCATCCCCGCCCAGGAGATGGGCCGCCATGCCGTGGAGCACCTGGTCGCCAAGCTGGACGGCCGGGGCAGTGACGACGTCGTGCTGATCGCACCCGAGTTGACGGTAAGGGCGAGCACGGGACCGGCGCCGGCCGGTTCCTGAGCCGTTCGCGGCGTTTCGTTTGCAGTGCCCCGCCGCGCCGGGGCACCCCTCTGTCTGCACTCCTCCAGGAGGACTTGACGTGAACCAGCCTGCCGACATGCAGTCCGCGGACCACCCGCCCAAGGTGAGTCTCGCGCAGTCCTCCCCCACCGTCGGCACGTTCCGTGAGCGGGACGGCGGCCTGGAGTGGAGCGGGCGCCAGGAGACGCTGCGGATCGAGCCGTGGGGGCCGGACGCGGTACGGGTGCGCGCCCGGCTCGGCGGCCCGGTCCTCGACGGCCTGCCGGGCGCCCTGCTCGACGAGCGGCCGCCGGCCGCGTCGACCGTCAAGATCACCGAAGGCGAGGGGCGGTTGACGGTCGGGAGCCTGACCGTCGAGGTGTCCGCCGAGGGCCTGGTCCGCTTCCTGCGCACCGACGACCTCTCGGAGGTGCTGGCCGAGGAACGCGCGCACTTCTGGTGGCCCGGTTCCCGCCTCTACACGGCCGTCGGCAACGGCTACCACCGGCTGGAACAGCGGTTCGCCGCCTACGAGGGCGAGAAGCTGTTCGGCCTGGGCCAGCACCAGCACGGGCGCCTCGACCAGAAGGGCCTGGTGCTCGACCTGGTCCAGCGCAACGCCGAGGTCTCGGTCCCGGTCCTGGTCTCCAGCCGCGGCTACACCCTGCTGTGGAACAACCCGGCGATCGGCCGGGTCGAGCTGGCGGGCAACGGCACCCGCTGGGTGGCCGACTCGGCCCGCCAGCTCGACTACTGGATCACGGTGGGTGAACCGGCCGACGGGCAGCGCAACTACAGCGCGGTGACCGGCCGTTCGCCGATGCTGCCGGAGTGGGCGGCGGGTTTCTGGCAGTGCAAGCTGCGCTACCGCACCCAGGACGAGCTCCTCGCCGTGGCCCGCGAGTACAAGCGCCGGGGCCTGCCCGTCTCGGCGATCGTCTGCGACTTCTTCCACTGGACGCATCTGGGTGAGTGGAAGTTCGACCCGAAGGAGTGGCCGGACCCGGCCGCGATGGTCCGGGAACTGGACGAGCTGGGCATCAAGCTGGTGGTGAGCGTCTGGCCGTCGGTGTCGCCGCTGAGCGAGAACCACGCCGTCATGGAGCAGCGCGGCTACTTCATCGGCACCCAGTACGGCCCGATGGCGCACGCGGACTGGCCGGACAAGGAGGTGGCGTCGACCGTCCAGGTGGCCTTCTACGACGCCACCAACCCGGACGCCCGCGCGTTCGTGTGGTCGAAGGTCAAGGAGAACTACCTCGACCCGTACGGCATCACGGCCTTCTGGCTGGACGCCTGCGAGCCGGAGCTGAAGCCCGGCTTCCAGGAGAACCTGCGTTACTGGACCGGTCCGGGCCTGGAGGTCGGCAACAGCTACCCGGCCGAGAACTCCCGCACCTTCTACGAGGGCCTGCGGGCGCAGGGCGAGGAGGTGGTCACCCTCAACCGGTCGGCCTGGGCGGGCAGCCAGCGCTACGGCGCCGCCGTCTGGTCGGGTGACATCGGCACCGACTTCGCGACCCTGCGCCGCCAGATCGCGGCCGGCCTCAACACCGGGCTGTCCGGCATCCCCTGGTGGAACACGGACATCGGCGGCTTCCACGGGGGCGACCCGGACGACCCGGCGTACCGCGAGGTGATGGTCCGCTGGTTCCAGTTCGGCGCGCTGTCCCCGCTGATGCGGCTGCACGGCTTCCGTGACCCGGGCATGCCGCTCGGCCCCGACATGACCGGCGGCCCGAACGAGGTGTGGTCGTACGGCGAGGAGGCCGGCGCGATCCTGGAGAAGTACCTGCGGCTGCGCGAGCGCCTGAAGCCGTACGTGCTCCGGGTCATGCGGGAGGCCCATGAGGAGGGTCTGCCGGTGCTGCGGCCGCTGTTCCTGGAGTTCCCGCGGGACCAGGCCGCCTGGACGGTCGACGACGCGTACCTGTTCGGCCGGGACCTCCTGGTGGCGCCGGTGCTGACCGCGGGCGCCACGGCCCGGACGGCGTACCTGCCGGCGGGCGCCCGCTGGACGGACGCGTGGACGGGTGCCTCGTACGAGGGCGGTACGGCGGTGACGGTGGACGCTCCGCTGGACCGCATCCCGCTGTTCCTGCGGGACGGCGCGCGGCTGCCGGTGGCGGAGGAGGCGTAGTCCGGCCGGAAGACGACGCCGTCTGTTACCGGCCGGTAAATGTCTCAACTCCACGGTGTGGTAGGGCAGTTGGAGGGGGTAGGCAGTATCCCCTCCACTGTCCCCCCACGAAGGGTTCCGTCCCCGTGCCCATGGACCCGCTCCCCCTGACGCTCGCCAACCTGTTCCTCAGGCCCGGCTTCCGCGGCCGCCACGCTCCGGACCGGGCCTTCGACCGGCTGCTCGACGCGGCCGGACCCACCGAGGGCGACGAGCCGTACACCGAGGACTTCCGTCACCTGCTGCGATGTTGGGCGGGCGCCGAGCACCTCACCCCGGTCGGCTGGCTGTCCGCACGCGGACACGTCGGCCGGCACCTCGCCAACCGGGCCCGTGTCCGCCGGCTGATCGCCGCGCATCCCGGGATCGAGCAGGAACCCATCACCGCACCGGTGTTCGTGGTGGGACTGCCCCGCACCGCCACCACGCTCACGCACGGCGTGCTGTCCCTCGCCGCGGACCACCGCTGCCCGCTGCTCTGGGAGCTGCTCGCCCCCGACCTGGAACGCACGCCCGCGGAGCGGGAGCAGGCGATCTCGGCGGCCCGCCGCCTGGTGGACGGGATCAACCTCTTCGCGCCACGTTTCCGGCACATCCACGCCCTGCGCCCCGAGGGCCCGGAGGAGTGCACCTTCGCCCTGCCGCACACGGTGATGCCGCTGTCCCAGGCCGTGATCCCCGCGTACCTGCCCTGGCACGAGGCCCGTGACTTCGAGGCGGACTACCGCTACCTCAAGCAGATCTACCAGGTGCTCCAGTACGGCCGTCCGCGCCGCCGCTGGGTGCTGAAGTCGCCGCTGCACCTGGAGAACCTGGACGCGCTGCGCGCGGTCTTCCCGGACGCCACGATCGTGTGGACGCACCGCGATCCGGTCACCGTCGTGGCCTCGTTCTGCAGCCTGGTCGAGCACGGAATGGCGGTGAACACCCGCCCCGTCGACCCGCACTGGGTCGGCGCCACCTGGCTGCGGCTGCTGGCCCGCTCGGCGTCCCGCGGCCTGGCCGCCCGGGCGGCCGTCCCCCGCGAGTTGCTCGTCGACGTGCCGTACTCCTGGCTGGGCGCCGACCCGGCCGCGGGCGCCCCCAAGCTCTACGCGGCCGTCGGCGCCCGCTGGACCGAGGCCGACGCGGCCCGCCTGCCGGCCGTCACGGCCCGCCCGAAGGGCACCCGGGTGCACGCCTACGACCTGGCCCGCTACGGCCTGACCCGGGCCGACGTCGACGCGGCCTTCGCCGACTACGACGCGCTGCGCGCCGAGGTCGACCGGGCCTGACCGCGAGGAGGCCGGCCCCGCACGGCGCGCGGGGCCGGCCGGTCACTCAACTGCTGCTGACGCTCTCGCTGTTGACGGTGAAGTTCAGGCCACCGGACGAGGACGTGATCTCGAAGCCGAACTGGAAGTCCCCGATGGTGACGTTCCCGAACCAGCCCTTGGTGTCCTTGATCCACTTCAGGATCGGCAGGACGTCGACGGTGCCGGAGCTGGAGTTGGACGTGCGGACGAACGAGAAGACGTCGTTGGAGCCGTTGTTGCCCTTGTAGACGGTCCACGTGTGGCCGCCCAGGGTGACGGTGCCCTGCGAGGTGCCCAGCGGACCGACGGCTCCGGTCTTGTTCATCCAGAGCATGATCTCGTACTTGTGGCTGGTGTCCCAGATGTCGTAGGCGGTCTCGTACGCGCCGGACGACGGGACCGTGACGTTGTAGCCGCTGGAGAGTGAACCGAGCGAGGTGACCGACTTGTTGATCGCCTTGGTGGCGTTCGGGTAGGACTTGATGCCGCCGGTGTTGGGGTGGTCGGCCCAGACACCCCAGTTGGTGCCGGAGTTGGCCCAGATGCACTGGGTGCCGGCGCCGGAGCCCCAGATGTCGTTGTAGAGCGTGTAGCTGTTCAGGGTCGTGCTGGCCCACTGGTCGCAGGAGCTCCAGACGGCGGCCGAGGCGGGGGCGGAGGCCAGGCCGACGGTGGCTCCGAGCGCCAGCGCGGGGGCGGTCACGGCCATCGTGATCCGGCGGCGCAGGGTGTGTGCTGCCATGGTGTCCCTTCCATGGGTGGGGGGAGTTGCGGGGGTGGTCACCACGCCCCCAGGGTGAGGACGTGGTCTTCTCCGGCGACGAGGTCGAGCGGGGTCGCGCCGGAGGAAGTCCGGAGTTCGACGCGGTGGGTCCGGGTGGGGCGGATCACCGCGGTCGCCTCCCGCGGGTTCCAGGTGAGGTCGATCACGGCCCCGAACCTGGTGCGGACGCCGGTCAGCCGGCCGGCCGGGAGGGCCGCCGGGAGCGCGGGCAGCAGGACCAGCCGGTCGGGCGTGGACTGCACGAGTGCCTCGACGAGCACGGCGGGGAGGGTGTGCGCGGCGTCGGCGTTGTAGACGTCGCGGTGCGGGTAGTGGGCGCTCATCAGGGAGGCGTGGAAGAAGTCCCCGTCCAGGACCTGGCCGAGGGCGGCGGCGACCCGTGCGCCGTCGCGGAGCCGGGCGGCGATGAGCGCGTGGTGGAGGTGGCCGTGCGCGGAGTCGTTCTCGGCGCCGCGCAGTTCGAGGGCCCGGTGGGCGGCGGCCGCGAGGTCCGGGGTGTCGTACGGCGTGATCTCGTCCAGCGGCCAGACGCCGTAGAGGTGGCTGAGGTGGCGGTGGTCGTAGCTGTCGTCGAGGCCGGGCCACGCCCACTCGGCGAGCGCCCCGTCGGCGTTGATCCGGTGCGGGGGCAGCCGGTCGGCGAGGGCGCGCCAGCGGTCGGCGTCCGGACCCGGGTGGTAGTCGGCCGCCGTCCGCAGGGCGTGCCGGGCGGCGGACAGGTCCATCGCCGCGTTGATCGCTCCCCAGCTGCCGTTCGCGGGCCGGTTCTCGGGCGAGTAGGAGGGGACGATCACCAGGTGGCCGTCGGCGTCGGTCCGGCTGAGGAAGTCCTCGTAGAACGCGGCGACCTCGGCGAGCGCGTCCGCCGTGCGCGGATCGCGCTCGCCGCGGATCTCGTCGTGGTCGACGAGCGGCTTCAGCAGCCAGTCGGCGCCGGCCGTCCACAGGTGCAGCGGGTACTCCCGGTCGAAGTGGTACGACAGCCCGGACTCGCCGTCGCTGTGGGCGGGCGCGACCACGCCCCGGGCGCCGAACACCGCGCGCGCGTTCTCCCGCCAGTCGCCGAGCTGCCGCTGGACCAGCGCGGCGCACGCCTCGGTGACCTCGGGCAGGGCGGCGGCCGCGGCCGAGGCCGTCTGGAGGTTGACGTTGGCGTCGTTGGTGAAGGCGCCGGACCAGGCGGTGTCCCAGTCCCCGGTCCACAGGCCGGTCAGGCGGGGCGGGTTGAGGCCGGCGGCGGAGAGCAGGTGGTAGCGGCCGGCCGCGAACAGCCGCTCCATGAGCGCGGCACTGTGCGGCCGGTCGAGCAACCCGGTTCCGGGCAGCGCGCGTTCGGCCAGTTCGGCGGCCAGGTCCAGCACGACCCGGCGGTAGGCGGAGCGGTGCAGGGCGAGGTGGCGGGCGAGCAGGGAGTCGTACGGCCGTTCGTCGGCGAGGAGGTCGGCGAGTGCCCGTGCCTCGGCGGTCACGTCGAGTTCGCCGGTGTGGCGGTGGACCCGGGTGAGGAGGAGGACGGAGTCGGCTTCGGTCACGCGGAGGGCGGGCGGGGCCAGTTCGGTGGTGCCGCCGGTGACGGCGACGAGGGTGACGCCGGTGTAGGCGCGGTCGCTGCCCGGGTAGCGGGCGCGGAGGCTGAGCAGGGCGCCCTCGGGGGTGCGCAGGGTGCCGTGGCCGATGCCCAGGTCGTGCGGGGCACCGGGGAGCCGGTGGTCGAGGGCGATGTCGAGGGCGAGACCGGTGGTACCGGTGACCTGCTGCACGATCACGTCGTCCGCGCGGGAGACGAAGACCCTGCTGGTCCAGTCGGCGGTGGTGGCGGTGACCTCGCCGGTGGTGAAGTCGACGGAGCGGCGGTAGCCGTCGGTCCGGCCCTTCGGCCTGCGCAGCCGGACCTGGAAGGCGGGGTGGAAGGGCTGCACCCACTGGAGCGGACGGCCGTCGGTGAAACGCTCGGCGGCGTCCGACTCGCCGGCGAGCAGCCTGTCCTGGACGTCGGCGAGTTCGGCCGCCAGGCGGGGCGGACGGGCGTGTTCGCCGCCGTTCGGGCGGACCAGGGTGTGCTGGGTGACGATGACACGGTCGTCGTACGGGTCGCCGAACACCAGGACGCCGTGCCGGCCGTTGCCGCTCAGGAAGGCGTCTTCCCAGCGGGCGGCCGGGGCGGGCTCCCAGGTGCCGTGGACGGGGCCGGTGGCGGTCACGGCGCGAGCACCGCCACTCCGTAGCGGTCGAGCACGATCTCGTCCGTGACGCTCGTGCCGGTCAGCAGATCTCGGTGTGTTCCCATGACCAGCACCTTTACCCGATCACGCCCGTGATTCAAAAGGAACAGCAGATCGCCCCGGCGGACCGCCTCGACGCCGGTCGGCAGCCCTTCCAGCACCGGGGCGACGCCGGCCCCGGCGGCGATCTCGCGGAGCAGCGCCCGCAACGCCGCCGGCTCCGGCAGCGTGGAGAGGTACCAGGCGCGCCCGTTGCGCAGCACGGCCGGCAGCCCGTCGAGTTCCCCGCCGACGTAGGGCACCGTCTGCGCGACACCGGGCGCGGCCTCGATCTCCTCCGACCACAGCGTTCCCCGGAACCCCCGGCACGCGACGGTCTCCCCCGCGTCCAGCGGCCACCACTCGTGCAGGGTGCGGATGCCGAACAGCTCCCGCAGCCGGCCGTCCATGCCGCCCGGGCGGATCCGGTCGTCCTCGTCCGCGACGCCGGTCAGGAAGCCGCTGACGAGGGTGCCACCGGCGCGGACGTAGGCCAGGAGGTTGTCGACGGCGGCGTCGGTCAGCAGGTAGAGCTGCGGGACGACCACCAGCCGGTAGGCGGACAGGTCGTGTTCCGGGTGGGCGAAGTCGGTGGTGAGGCTGGACTCCCACAGGGCCCGGTGCCAGGCGCCCAGGACGTCGGGGAGGTCGACCTCGGTGGAGAGCCGCCCTTCGTGGGCGCCGGCCCACCAGGAGTGCCAGTCGTGGAGGATCGCGATGCCGGCGTCGATGCGGCCGCCCGCCACCCGGTCGCCGATCACGGCCAGTTCGGAGCCGAGCTGGCTGACCTCCTGGTAGGTGCGGCCCTCCTCCCCCGCGTGGCTGACCATCCCGGAGTGGAACTTCTCGGCGCCCTGCCTCGACTGCCGCCACTGGAAGTAGCAGACGGCGTCCGCGCCGCGGGCCACGGCCTGCAGGGACCACAGGCGGTTGAGGCCGCGCGGCTTGGGGTGGTTCACCCCGCGCCAGTTGACCGGCCCGGCGGCCTGCTCCATGAGCATCCAGGGGCCGCGCGCCTGGGAGCGGGCGAGGTCCTGGACGAGCGCGCCGTGCTGCGGGCCGAGGGGGTCCCGCGGATCGGGGTAGAGGTCGACGGAGACGACGTCCTCCTCGCCGGCCCAGCGCCAGGCGTCCTGGCCGATCCACAGCGGCATGAAGTTGGTGGTCACCGGGATGTGCGGGGTGTGCCGGGCGACGATGTCCCGCTCGGCCGTGAAGCACTCCAGGAGCATGTCGGAGGTGAAGCGGCGGAAGTCCAGCACCTGGGCGGGGTTCTTCATGTAGTGCGTGTGGCGCGCGGGCAGGATGCCGTCCCAGGTGTCGTAGTTCTGGCTCCAGAACGCGGTCCCCCAGGCGGAGTTGAGGGCTTCGAGGGTGCCGTAGCGGTCGCGCAGCCAGCGCCGGAAGGCGGCGGCGGCCTCGTCGCCGTGGTCGACGGTGCAGTACTCGTTGTTGATGTGCCACATGGTGAGGGCGGGGTGGCCGGCGTAGCGGGCGGCGAGGTCCTCGGTGATGGCGGCGGCGTGGCGGCGGTAGGTGGCGCTGGAGTGCGAGAAGTGCTGGCGGCCGCCCCACCACTCGATACGTCCTTCGGCGTCCCGGGGCAGCGTGTCGGGGTGCAGCCGCCCCAGCCACGGTGGCGGGGCGGAGGTCGGAGTGGCCAGGACGACACCGATGCCGTTCTCGTGCATCAGGTCCATCAGCCGGTCCAGCCAGCCGAAGTCGCGCTCCCCCGGACTGGGTTCGAGGCGGGCCCAGGAGAAGACACCCATGGTGACGGAGTTGACGCCGGCCGCCTTCATCAGCCGGACGTCCTCGTGCCAGGTCTCCTCGGGCCACTGCTCGGGGTTGTAGTCGCCGCCGAAGAGGATGCGGCCGCGGGTGGCGTCGGAGAGCCCCGGCATCAGCACGGCTCCCCGTACTGGATGCCGCGTCCGTTGGTGGCCAGGTAGACCCGGCCGTACACGCGCGGGTCGCCGGTGACGGCCTGCCCGGTCCAGCCCCACTGGTGCCGGTCGTCGTTGATCCGGGTCCAGGTGGCCGCCTCGTCGTCGGAGCGGTGGACGGCGATACCGGACCCGGTGGAGCCGACCAGGTAGACCGCCGGGTAGCCGGCGCCGGGCGCCGCCTTGCCGAAGCCGAGGGTGTACGCGGCCGGGCAGCTCGCGACCGCGGCGAAGGTGGCACCACCGTCGGTGGACCGGTACAGGCCGTTCACCTTCCCGCTCAGCCACAGGTCGCCGGTCCGGCCGGGCGCGGCGACCAGCTGGAACTGGCTGTCCCCGGCGGGCAGCCCGGTCGCCCGCGTCGTGAACGTCCGGCCGCTGTCAGTACTGGCTCGCAGCGTTCCGGTGACGGTGTCGTACGCGTAGAAGAGCGTCGGGTCGGCCGGGTCGGCGACGGGCGTGGCGCCCTTCGGGAAGGAGGCGATCTCGGTCCACGTGGCGCCGTTGTCGTCCGACCGGTGGGCGGGGTACGTGGTCCCGTCCCAGTGCACGAAGGACCACAGCAGCACGCTGCCGTCGGCGTTGGTGGCGATCGGCCCCGGTGCGTCGTGGGCGACGGAGGGCTGGGCGGCGAAGGGCGCCCACGTCCGGCCCCCGTCGTGCGAGTACGCGCCGTTGCCGTGGTCGCCCCAGCCGGTGCGGACCACGTACGCCGGATTGCCCGCGGCCTGCGCGAGCCCCGTCGCCGACCCGAACACGGGGTTCGTGGCCGTGCCGCGGGACGGGGACGCGGTGAGCCGGTCGTGGTACAGGACGCCGATGTCCCCCGAGCCGCTCAGCAGGTGCGCCTCTCCGGCCGGGGGCGACACCAGCCGGAGCACCGACGTCTCCTCCAGGCCCCGGACGCGCGGGGCCCAGTGGACGAGGTCACGGGTGCCGTAGAGGGTGGCACCGGTGCCGTAGAGGACGTGCTTCGAGTCGTACGGGTCGACGGCGACGGCCTGGATCCACCAGCCGAACTTGGGCCGGTCGCCGCCGAACGTGAGGAAGGGGGTCTCGGACACGTCGAGGACGGCGGAATCCTTCAGGGACGTCCAGGTGCGGCCGCCGTCGGTGGTCCGGTAGAGGGTGTCGACGGCCGTCCACCGGTTGTTGGTGGAGACGACGACGGTGCCGGGCCTGCGGGCGTCGACGGCGACGCCGCCGTAGCCGAAGGTGTCGCTGCCGCCGGGCCGGACCGGGGTGACCTCGGTCCACTCGTCACGGCTCGTGGCGAGCTTGTGCACGCTGCCGGACGCCTGCCCGTTGGGGCCGGGGGCGTCGGCGTACGTCACGTACAGCTCACGGGCGTGACGGTCGTAGGCGGCGCGCACCGGGATCCTGGCGGCGGTGCCGGTGGGCTGCCCGGGTACGGCTTCCCAGCCGGTTCCGTCGGCGGTGCGGTACAGGGTGACGGCGGTGGCGCCGCCGTCACCGTCACCCCAGCCGGCGTACACCGTACGGCCGACCGCGACGAGCAGGGTGACGCCCTGGCCGGAGGCCGCGGGGGCGGGCGGGAAGCCGGTGACCGCCGACCAGGTGGCGCCCCGGTCGGTCGATCTGAGCAGCCCGTCGTGCCGGGTGCCCAGCCACAGCGTGTCGCTGTCCCGCGGGTCGACCAGGAGGCGCTCGCCCGTGCCCCGGCCGTCCTCGTTGGCGCCGAGCTTGACGGTGAGGTCGGTACGGGTCCAGGTGGCGCCGCGGTCCTCCGAGCGCAGGACGGCGCCGTTGCCCGCCCAGGACTGGGAGTACGTGCCGCACGCGAGGTAGAGCCGGTCCGGATGGGCGGGGTCCACGGCGAGGGCCTCGACCCCGAGGAGGTTCCAGTCGTCCCAGCCGAGGTGGTCGGTGAGCGGCGTCCAGCGGGCGTGGCGGGCGTCCCAGCGGTAGGCGCCGCCGATGTCGGTGCGGGCGTAGGCGAGGCCGGGGACGGTGGGGTGGAAGAGGACACCGGTGATGAAGCCGGTGCCGCCGATGACGACGTTGCGCCAGCGGTACGCCTGCGGCTCGGGCTGGGCCGCGTGGGCGGGGGCGGTGAAGGTGGGGAGAGCGGTGAGGGCGGTCGCTGCTGCCGTACCGGCGAGGAGGGTTCTGCGGCTCAGGGTGGGCATGGGGGACCTTCGGTGACGTGGGTGGGTTGGTGGTCCGGGGTGCGGTCGGGGTACCGGCGTTTCACCTCACCGGCGCGGGCGGGGCGCCGCTGCGCCCACCCGTGCCGCCCCGGGCGGCACGCATGCCCGCAGCTCTGTGAGGCACGGCTGGGAAGCGCGCCTTTGGGGGCGCTGGGGGTACCCCCGGCCGAAGGCTGGGGGAGGAACTGCGCGATCAGCCACGAAGCACCCGCAGTCGCCGACGCTGCCCGCCGCCCCTCCCGGAAGGCGCCGTCGGCTACCCCTTGACCGCCCCGGTGAGCATCCCCTTCTTGAAGTGCTTCTGGACGAACGGCGACAGGACCGCCACCGGCAGCAGCGCCATCACCATCACCGCCATCTGCACCGACAGGTACGACAGCTGGCCCGTCTTGATCGCCTGCCCCAGCCCCACCGGGGCCTGCTGCTTCTGGACCAGCTGGATCATGACGTTCTGCAGCGGCATCATGTCCTGGTCGTTGAGGTAGAGGGACGCGTTGAACCAGGCGCTCCAGTACCCCACCGCGTAGAACAGGGTGATCACGGCCAGCACCGCCCGGGACAGCGGCATGACGATCTGCCACAGGATCCGGAAGTCCCCGGCGCCGTCGATGCGGGCGCTGTCGATGAGTTCCTGCGAGATCCCCATGAAGAACCCGCGCAGGACGAGGATGTTGAAGACGCTCACCGCGCTCGGAAGGATCAGGGCGAGGTAGGTGTCGGTCAGGCCCAGGGACTGGACCAGGAGGTACGTCGGGATCAGGCCCGCGCTGAAGAACATGGTCGCGAGCAGCAGCATCAGGAACCAGCGGTGCCCGAGGGAGCCGATGCGCGAGAGGCCGTAGGCGCACAGCACCGACACGGTCATCGAGAACAGCGTGCCGACGACGGTGATCAGGACGCTGATGACCGCGGCCCGGGTGACCTGGCCGCCGCTCAGCAGCTCCCGGTAGGCGACGAAGGTGATGCTCCTGGGCACCATCACCAGTCCGCCGGCCTCGTCGATCGTCTTCCGCGAGGAGAGGCTGGTGACCACGATGATCCACAGCGGGAAGAGGACACCGAGGCAGGCGAGGGTGAGGACGAGGCCCTTGCCCGCCACACCGGCCTTGCTGGGCTCCTCCTCCCAGACCGGCCGGGGCGGCGCGGCCCACCGGGAGGGTTCCCGCACGGGCGGCTTGTCGATGACGGCGGTCACTTCTTGTACACCCCCTGCTCGCCCATGAGATGGGCCACCTTGTTCGCGACGAGGACGAGGCCGAGGCTGACCACGCCCTTGATGAGGCCGGCGGCGGCCGCGTAGCCGAAGTCCTGGTTGCGGACGCCGTTCCACCAGACGAAGGTGTCGAGGACCTCCGCGGCTCCCGGTCCGACCGCGTCCCGCTGCAGCAGGATCTGTTCGAAGCCGACGGTCAGCGCGTCACCGACGCGCAGCACCAGCAGCAGCGCGATCACCGGGCGCAGCGCGGGGAGCGTGACGTGCCAGATGCGGCGCCAGCGGCCCGCGCCGTCCATCGCGGCGGCCTCGTACAGGTCGGGGCTGACCGAGGCCAGCGCGGCGAGGAAGACGATGATCCCCCAGCCGGCGTCCTTCCAGACGCTCTCCGCCGTGACCAGGAACTTGAAGGTCGACGGGTCGGTCATGATCGTGAGGCCGTCGTACCCGTGTTGCCGCAGCAGCTGCGAGAGCACGCCCGCGCCGCCGAAGATCTGCTGGAAGACGGAGATGACCAGCACCCAGGAGAAGAAGTGCGGGAGGTAGAGGATCGCCTGGGAGAGCGCCCGGAGCCGGGGCCGGACCACGCTGTTGATGAGCAGCGCGAGGGCGATCGGGACCGGGAAGAACAGCACGAGTTGCAGGAAGAACAGCACCAGGGTGTTCTTCACCGCGTTCCAGAACGCCGAGTCCGCGAAGATCTGCTGGAAGTTCTCCACGCCCACCCAGGCGCTGTGCAGCATGGAGACGATGCCGTTGTCGCTGACGTACGGGTCGTAGTCCTGGAAGGCGACGATGTTGCCGAGGATCGGCAGGTAGTTGAAGACCAGGAGGAGCAGGACCGCCGGCAGCGTCATCAGGATCAGCGTCCGGTCGCGTCTGAATCTGAGGCGCAGGCTCAGTTTCCCGGCCTTCTCCTTCCCGCCGCCTGCGGTGGTGCCGTCGGACGCCACCGCGGTCCTCCCCGCCCTGTCGTCTGCCTCGGCTCTGCTGCGAGGCACCGTGCTGTGGGACACGGCCGTTCTCCTTGCCTCGGTGCCCGGTCAGCTCGCCGTGGAGCCGCTGTCGTCGAGCAGCTTCTGGTACCAGTCGCGCAGCTTGTCGCCGCCCTTGCTCCGCCAGTCGGAGACGGCCTGCTGCATGTCGCTGATCTTCTTGCGGCCGCGGGTGATGTCGTCTTCCAGTTGCTCGAAGTCGTTGCCGAGGTTCGTGTAGCGGGACGGCTCGGTGATCATCTGGCCGTAGAAGCTGGACTTCTTGGTGAAGGCGCCCATCCGCTGCTGCCACTCGACCTGGGCCTTGGCGACCTCGGGGAAGTCGGGGTGGGCGATGGTGGCGGCGGGGCTGGCGACCATGACGTAGGCGTTGAGGACCTCGTTGTTGCCCTGGGTGGTCTTGGTGGGCACGCCGTTCTTCACGGTGTAGTCGGTGCCCTCGGGGCCGTAGTTGGTGAGCATGTACTCCTTGGTGCCGTACGGCGCGGCGGTGACGTTGGCGACGGCCAGCACGTCGCGGATCACGGACTCCGAGGCGTTCTTGTTGATGAAGGCGAAGATGCCGGCGGGCTGTTCGGCCCACAGCTGCGGGTCGCCGCCGTCGTGACCGAAGATGTCCATGCCCCAGATCTTGAACCCGGGGTTCTGGGTGGCCTGTTCCGCGGTGCGGCCCCACCACTGGCTGATGTCGTTGGGGTAGATCAGGAACTCGCCGGCCGCGAACTTCGGGCCCGGGTCGGGGGCGTTCTTGCCCAGCATCGCGTCGGGGTGCACGACCCCGGCGGCGAAGAGCTTGCGGGCCCACTCCAGCGCTTCGAGGTATTCCTGGGTCTCGATGCGGTTGACCAGCTTGCCGTCGACGAGGTTCCAGCCGAGCGGTTTCTCGCTGCCGGAGAGCACACCGAAGGACTGGAAGGCGGTCCACTTCATGTCCAGGCACGCCCAGCGCTTGGCCTTGGCGTCGGTGATCTCCTTGGCGAGGGAGAGGAACTCGTCCGCCGACCGCGGGACGGCGTACCCCGTCTTGTCGAAGATGTCCTTGCGGTAGAGGGGCACGATCCGGGTGACGTACGGCGCGGGCTGCGGCAGGCCGCGCAGTTTGCCGCCGAAGATGCAGCGCCGCCAGGCGTCGGTCGGGATGGCGGCCAGGTTCGGGTAGTCCTTGACTTTGTCGCCCGACAGGTACGGGCCGAGATCGGCGAACTTGCTGATGATGGCGGAGGGGATCTTGCCGCCCATGTTCCAGCCCGGGACCACCACGACGTCCGGTACGTCGCTGGAGGCGAGGACCGCGCCCAGCTTCTGGTCGTAGGTGTTGCCGTCCTGGTTCTGCCACTGGACGTCGACGCCGATCAGGTCGTTCATCGCCTGGTAGTAGGCGTTGTCCTGCTTCGGCGGGGAGCCCCAGAACGGGGACATGACGGTGACCTTGCCGCCCTTGCCGAGCTTCTTCGGGACGGAGGTCTTCAGGGTCGCCAGGTCGAGTTTGGCGGTGAAACCGATCGCGGAGCCGTTCTTCGCCGGGATGTCCGGGGTCACCACGTTGTTGGCGACGTAGGACGGCAGCAGCTTCTTCGCGTCCTTGCCCGAGGAGGAGCCCCCTCCCGACCCGCTGTCCGACGCCCCGCACGCCGCGAGCAACGGCATCCCGCCCGCCACCGCTGCGGTGGCGACGGCCGTGGAGGCGAGGAAACTTCTCCGGCTCGGCCCGGAGGGGGCGGAAGCGGCGTTCGGCGTCATTGCGTCAACCCTTCATGGCGCACCAGGACACCCGGCGGTGGCCGTCGGCTGCGGTGTCTCGAGTGGAACTGGCTGAGCAGAAGCGGTGCTCCGACCGCTGTCGCCCGGCTCCGGTCAGGGGATCGCTGGGCGGAAATCGCTAGTCGAAGCGCTTCGATGTTGCTGCGAGGTTAAGTGAACACCGGGGGGTGCACAAGGGTCGCTTCCAAGATTCCTCCGCACCGCCGAGAGTGACCACTTTGCATGCGCTGCTTGAAATCGCGGTGTGCATCCCTTGACACCCGCCCCAGCGTCGAATGAGCATCGAAGCGCTTCGAAAGCGTCTCGCCGCTCCAGCGCAAGGGGAACGCCACGTGACCGCACCAACGCCGCCTACGCCGCCTTTCCGCGATCCGCACCTGCCGTTCGCGAAGCGCATCGACGACCTGCTGGCACGCCTCACCCTGGACGAGAAGGTCTCCTTCCTGCACCAGTTCACGCCTGCCGTCGAGCGCCTCGGCATCGCCGCCTTCCGCACCGGCCAGGAGGCCCTGCACGGCGTGGCCTGGATGGGCCCGGCCACGGTCTTCCCGCAGGCGGTGGGGCTCGGCGCGACCTGGAACACCGAGCTCGTCCGCCGGGTCGGCGAGGCGGTGTCCAAGGAGGTCCGGGCGATGCGGGCACGCGACGACCGCGTGGGCCTCAACGTCTGGGCGCCGACGGTGAACCTGCTGCGCCACCCGCTGTGGGGCCGCAACGAGGAGGGCTACTCGGAGGACCCGAAGCTGACCTCCGCCCTCGCCACCGCCTACACCCGCGGGCTGCGCGGCGACCACCCGGTGTACTGGCGCACCGCCCCCGTCCTGAAGCACTGGCTGGCCCACAACAACGAGACGGACCGGGCCACCTCGTCCTCCTCGGTGCGCCCGCGCGTGCTGCACGAGTACGACCTGCGCGCCTTCGAGGAGACCGTCCGGGCGGGCGCGGTGGCCGGGGTGATGCCCGCGTACAACCTGGTCAACGGCCGTCCCAACCACGTCTCCCCGTACCTGCGCGAGCACCTGCGCACCTGGACCGACGAGGAGCTGCTGGTCTGCTCGGACGCCGGCGCGCCCTCCAACCTGGTCGACCACGAGCACTACTTCGACACCCACGAGGAGGCCACGGCGGCCGCCCTGCTCGCGGGCGTCGACAGCTTCACCGACCACGGCACGGACGCCTCGGGGATCATCGCACGCGTCAACGGGGCGCTGTCCGAAGGCCTGTTGACGGAGGCCGACATCGACACGGCGGTGCGCCGCCAGCTCTCGGTCCGCTTCCGGCTCGGCGAGTTCGACCCGGACCACGACCCGCACCTGCCCACCGCCGGGTCCCCGGAGTTCGACACCGCGGCGCACCGGGACCTCGCCCGGGAGGCGGCGGAGCAGGCGGTCGTCCTCCTCAAGAACGACGGTGACCTGCTGCCGCTCGCGCCCGACACCCGGCTCGCCGTGGTCGGCCTGCTCGCCGACGAGTGCAAGCTGGACTGGTACAGCGGCACCCTGCTGCACCGGGCCACCCCGCTGGAGGGCCTGTACGAACGGTTCGGCGCGGGGCGCGTGGAGTTCGCGGAGGGCGTGGACCGGGTCCGGCTGAGGCTCGCCGACGGCACCTTCCTGCACGTCCCGCCCGCTCCCGAGGCCGCCGACGAGGTGCGCGGCGCGGCGGGCGCCCTGGACCCGGCGCTGCTCGCGGGCCGGACGGACCTCCCGCCGCTCGGCACCGACGCCACCGGAACCGAGTTCGCCCTCCTCGACTGGGGCGAGGGGGTGCTGACGCTGCGCGCCCCGGACGGCCGCTACCTCTCGGTCGCCGACGACGGCTTCGTGCGCGCCGCCGCGGACCAGCCCGGCGGCTGGGTCGTGCAGGAGACGTTCCGCCTGGAACCCCACGACGACGGTCACCTCCTCCGGCATCTCGGCACGGGCCGCCACGTCTGTGTCGCCGCGGACGGGGTCCGGGTTGCCGCCGAGAACGCGGCGGTCTTCGACATGATCGTCGTGGAGCGCGGCGCGGACACCGTCGCCAGGGTGGCCGCCGCGGCCGACGCGGTCCTGGTGGTCGCGGGCAACGACCCGCACATCAACGGCCGGGAGACCGAGGACCGTACGACCCTGGCGCTGCCCCCGCAGCAGGAACGCCTGCTGCGCGCGGCCCGCGCCGCGAACCCGAACACCGTCCTGGCACTGACGTCGGCCTACCCCTACGCCGTGGACCCGGCCGGCCTGCCGGCCGTGCTCTGGACGGCCCACGGCGGCCAGGCAGCCGGCACCGCCCTCGCCCGCGTGCTGGCCGGTGACGTCTCGCCCGCGGGCCGCCTCCCGCAGACCTGGTACGCCTCCGACGCCGACCTGCCCGGCCTCCTCGACTACGACATCCTGGGCTCGCGCCAGACGTACCTCTACTTCGAGGGCACCCCGCTCTTCCCGTTCGGCCACGGCCTGTCCTACGCGTCCTTCTCCTACGCGGACCTGACGGCCGAGGTGCGCGACGGGGCGCTCCGCGTCTCGTGCACCGTCACCAACACGGGCGACATGACGGCGGACGAGGTGCCCCAGCTCTACGCCCGCGCCGTCGAACCCTCCGTGCCCCGCCCGCGCCGCGAACTCCTCGACCACCGCAGGATCACCCTGTCCCCGGGCGAGCGCGCCGGCCTGCTCTTCGAGGTCCCGCTCACCGCCCTCGCCTTCTGGGACGTGCGGAGCGGTGCCCGCCGCCTGGAGCAGGGTCCGTACGACGTGCTGGTGGGCGCGTCCAGCGAGGACATCCGGCTGCGTACGACCCTGGTCCTGGACGGCGAGCGGGCGGTGCCGCGTCCCGTCGCCGAACGCGGCCTGGACGCGGCCGACTTCGACGAGCAGTCGGGCACCGCGCTCGTGGACCGGTCGAAGTCGGCGGGCGACGCGGTCACCCCCGAGGGCGACGGACCCGGTGAACTCCTCTACCGGGATTGCGACTTCAGCACCGGAGTGACGACGGTCCGGGCGCTGGTCTCGGGCGCGGGCACGCTGGAGCTGACCCTGGACGGCGGCGGGCGGACGGCCGTACTCACCCTCGGCGAGCCCACCGCGGACGTGTACACCTACACCACGCTCACCGCGGACCTCGCCGCCGAGGGCGTCCACGACCTGCGCATCGAACTGCACGGCCCGCTGCGGCTCGCGCACCTGGACTTCTCCGGCTGAGGGTCCGTGGCGCCAAGCCACTGTTCGTCTTCGCAGACGGCCGGCCCGAGGACGACGGACAGGAACGCTCGTGGTGAAGCGGGGCTGTCGGGCGCTGCTCTTGAAAGGGGGTGGCTGCGCGTCAGTCGTGGTGCGTCGAGAACGACCTCGACGGGGATCGCTGGGGCAGCGAGTACATCTATGCGGCGCCGGCCGCAAAGACCGGCGGTCGGTCCGGCGGTTGAGGACGATGTGGCGGTCCGCTGCCCGTCCGTCGGGCCGGTCCGTCCAGCAGATCAGCGGGGCACCGCGCGGACGCCGGAACCACCGGCGCGGCCGGAGCCCCCGCACAGCGGGCTCCGGCCGTGGTGGGTGTTTCGGGGAGGTCAGAGGGCGAGGCCGGTGAGGACCAGGACTCGCTCGTAGGTGTAGTCGTCCATCGCGAACCTGACGCCCTCGCGGCCGACGCCGGACTGCTTGACGCCGCCGTACGGCATCTGGTCGGCGCGGTAGGAGGGGACGTCGCCGATGATCACACCGCCGACCTCCAGGGCGCGGTGGGCCCGGAAGGCGGTCCCTACGTCGTGGGTGAAGACGCCCGCCTGGAGGCCGTACTTGGAGTCGTTGACGGCGGCGAAGGCCTCGGCCTCGCCGTTCACCTTCTGCACCGTGAGGACGGGCCCGAAGACCTCCTCGCAGGAGACGGTGGTGTCGGCCGGGACGTCGGTGAGGACGGTCGGCGCGTAGGTGGCGCCGTCCCGGTCGCCGCCGGTGAGCAGGGTGGCGCCGTCCTCGACGGCCTCCTTCACCCACGCCTCGACGCGCTCCGCGGCGGCCTCGCTGACCAGCGGGCCGACGTCGGTCTTCGGGTCGGCGGGGTCACCGGTGACCTGGGCCTCGACGGCGGCGACGATGCGCGGCAGCAGACGGTCGTACACGGACGCGTCGGCGATGACCCGCTGCACCGAGATGCAGGACTGGCCGCCCTGGTAGTTGGAGAAGGTCGCGATGCGGCCGGCGGCCCAGTCGAGGTCGGCGTCGCTCGCGTAGTCGCCGAGGACGACGGCCGCGCCGTTGCCGCCCAGCTCCAGGGTGCAGTGCTTGCGCGGGACCGAGTCCATGATCGAGTAGCCGACCTTCTCGGAACCGGTGAACGAGATGACCGGGAGGCGCTCGTCCTGGACGAGGGCGGCCATCTTGTCGTTGGCGACCGGGAGGATCGACCAGGAGCCGGCCGGCAGACCCGTGGTCTCGGCGAGCAGGTCGCCGATGATCAGGCCGGAGAGGGGGGTGGCCGGGGCCGGCTTGAGGATGATCGGCGCGCCGGCCGCGATGGCCGGGGCGATCTTGTGGGCGCACAGGTTGAGCGGGAAGTTGAAGGGCGCGATACCGAGGACGACGCCCTTCGGGAAGCGGCGGGTCAGCGCGAGCCGGCCCTGGCCGCCGAGGTCGGTGTCGAGGCGCTGGGCCTCGCCGCCGTTGAAGCGGCGGGCCTCTTCGGCGGCGAACCGGAACACCGAGACCGCACGGCCGACCTCGCCGCGGGCCCACTTGATCGGCTTGCCGTTCTCGGCGGAGATCAGCTGGGCTATCTCCTCGGTGCGCTCGGCGAGGCGGCGGCTGACGTGGTCGAGGGCGGCGGCGCGTACGTGGGCCGGAGTGGCGGCGAACTCGTCGCGTACGGCGTACGCGGCGGCGACGGCCTCTTCGACCTGGGCGTCGGTGGGGACGCCGACCCTGCCCACGAGACGACCGTCCCACGGGCTGGTGACGTCGAAGGTGTCCTCGCCGGTGACCTGGCGGCCGGCGAGCCAGAAGGCGGTGGTGGAAGTCATGTGCGGGCCCCGGCCCTTCCGCGTTGGGGGTGTGTGCGTTCGGGTCCACGGTAGGTCGCCGGGGGCGGCGGTGCGTTTGTCCGGGGTGTAGTGGTGGCGGGCGCGGGTGCGACGCTTTGTCAGGGGCGCCGCCGCCGGGTCAGTCCGCTGACGTCGCCTTCAGGGCCAGCCACAGTTCCATCCGTACGTCCGGGTCGTCCAGGGAGCGGCCGAGGATCTCCTCCACCCTGCGCATCCGGTAGCGCAGGGTGTGGCGGTGGACGCCCAGGTCCGCGGCCGCCGCGTCCCACTGGCCGTGCCGGGAGAGCCAGGCCCGCAGCGAGGCGACCAGGTCACCCCGGCCGGTCGCGTCGTGCTCGCGCAGCGCCCTCAGCAGGCCGTCCGCGAACGCCCGCACCGCGTCGTCGGCCAGCAGCGGCAGCACCGAGCCCGACGCCAGCTGCTCGTGCTCGACCAGGACCCGGCCCCTGCGCCGGGCCACCGACAGCGCCTGTTCGGCCTGCCTGCAGGCGGCCGCGGCGCCGGTCGGGCCGGCCGGCGCGGACAGGCCCACGACCAGTTCCTCGGCGTCTCCGCCGCCCTGCTCGTCGGCCGCCGTCCGGGCGGCCTCCCAGGCCGCCGCGTACTCCGTGCACGCCGTCACCGCCGCGCCTCCGTCGGCGGCCAGCACCACCAGCCGCTCCTCCCCCTCGGGCACCACCAGGACCGCCTCCCCGGAACGCGCCGCGGCCGACTCCACCACCTCGGTGAGGCCGGCCCGCAGTTCGCCGCCCGCGTCCGCGACGAGCACCCGGAAGGGTGCGTCGAGCAGCCTCCCGTACAGGTCTCCGGCGACGGCCCGCGCGTGGTCCGGCTGCCCGGCGAGCAGCATGCGCAGCACCGCCTCCCCGACCCGCTGCTCGGCCGCGTGCAGCGAACGGGAGCGTTCCGTCGTGAGGGTGAGCAGGGCGATGGCGGAGTGGACGGCGTAGCGCTCGGCCGTGCCGAGGGCCGCCGCCGTACCGACCGCGAGGGCGGCGCGCGGGCGGCGGCCCGTCCCGAGGGAGTGCAGCTCGACCCGGTCCTCGTGGTCGGGGCCGCCCACCACCGAGGACGCCGGTGCCGGGCGCTCCCGGAGGCGTTCCACCTCCGCGGTGAGCCGTGCCGCCCGGCGCCCCGCCCACTCCGGTGCGGTCGCCACCACCGCGCCGGACGCGTCGTACAGCGCCGCCCAGCCGTCCACCTGGGCGGCGAGCGCGGACAGCAGCCCCTCGGGTCCCGCGTTCAGCGCCTGCCTGGTCAGTTCCCGCTGGGCGGCGAAGCCCGCGGTCACCGCGCGGTACTGGTCGGCCGCGATCGCCGCCGAGACCGCCTTGCTGATGGCGAGGAAGGGGGTGCGGCGCGGCACCTCCAGGAGGGGCAGGCCCTCCTTCTCCGCCGCGTCGACCAACGCGTCGGGGATCTCCTCATAGTTGACCCCGACGGCGAAGCCGAGACCCACCACACCCGCTCCGACCAGGCGTTTCACATACCGCCGCATGGCCTGGGGATCCTCCGCGTCCAGTTTCAGCGCGGTGATCAGGAGCAGTTCGCCGCCCTCCATGTACGGCACCGGGTCGGCGAGTTCGCTGACATGGGCCCAGCGCACGGGCACGTCGAGGCGGCCCTCGCCCGCGCGCACGGTCAGTTTGAGCGCGGAGTGGTGGACGAGCGAGGCGAGCGTCGGTGGCATCGGGCCGTCAGGTCTTCTCTTCGGTCGTGACCGTCGGGACGGTCGTGACAGTCGCGACAGGGCAGCGGGCAGTTTGGCCGTCCCGTACGAAGGGCCACTGTCGATTCTGCCTCACTGTACGGTCGCTTGTGCGCCCCCGTTCAGGCCCGGCCGCCGCTCCGCAGGTCCACCAGCAGGGGCGGCGCGTGTTCGCCCTTGACCGTCGTCAGGGAGAGGACGGCGTGACCGGCGGGCACCCCGTGCGCCAGTTCGGAGGCGGACCAGCGCTCCCGCTCCACCTGCCGTACGGTGACCGCCCGCGCGGTGGGCGCCTTGCCCGTGATCACCCGGCGGACGACGTGCAGCGCCTTGCCGGCCGGGGTCTCCGCGATGATCTGCCGGTCGGTGACGTCCCGGGTCTCGGTCCACTCCTTGCCCCACACCTCGGCGAAGTCCTGGCCGTCCCAGGGGGTGAGGCCGGCGAAGGCCATCCGGCAGCCGGCGGCGCCGAGCAGCGGACCGCGCAGCGGGCGGGGTACGTCGTCGAGGGTACGCAGGGTCAGCGCGACGCCCGCGTTGGCCGAGCGCAGCCGCTGGATGCCGCGCACCGCCTCGGGGGTGACGACGCCCGTCGCGTCGTCCAGGAGCAGGCAGGCGAAGAGCGAGCGGTCGTCCCGTACGGTCACGCTCGCCGTGAACTGGGCGAGCACCAGGCGGGCCAGGATGCGGGAGGCGTCGGCGTGGCCGCGCTCGGGCAGGTCGATGCGGACCCGGACCGGGTGGTCGAGGGCCTTGAGGGAGAAGGGGCGGGTCTGTCCCGAGGTGTCGAAGAAGCCGGCGAAGGCCGGGCGGTCGAGCAGGGCGATGCGGTCGGCGAGGACCCCTCCCACGTCGCCGGGGTGGCCCATCTGGCGTTCCCGGGCGTCGAGTTCGCGCAGCAGCGACTCGTGCCCCGTGACGCTGAGCCCCTTGCGGAGCGCGGCCAGCGGGCCGGCGGCCCCGTCGAGGAGCTGGCGGAGCTCGGGCACCGAGGGGAAGCGGCCGTGCACCGCCCTGAAGGGGCCGAGCAGCTGGGCGAGGACGGTGGTGGAGCGACGGCTGTCGCTGCCGGGGTGCGGGTCGGCGAGGTCGCCGACGAGGGCCTCGGCGAGTATGGCGGCGGCTTCGTCGGGGTCGGTGGTGCCGCCGTACAGGTCGAGGTCGTAGACGGACTCGGGGTGGGCGATGCGGACGACGACGTCGTAGGCGTCGGCGGGTCCGAGCCCGGCGCCGGCCGCGCCGACGACGACCACGGAGGCGCGCCCGGCGAGCGCGTGCAGGCACAGCGACTCGGCGAGCGGGCGGACCAGGGACCCGGTCTTGCCGGAGCCGGCCGGGCCGACGGCGAGCAGGGAGGTGCCGAGCAGGTCGGGGCCGAGGGCGAGGCCGGTGCCCCGGTAGTGGTAGGGGTTGCGGGGGTCGTCGGCCGTCGTGCCGAGCCGGACCTGGCCGGTCACCAGGTCGTGCCGGGCGTGCCGGGCGGGCAGGTCGCGTTCGCCGGAGGGGTGCAGGCAGGCGGCGGCGCCGTCCTTGACGACGGCGGCGCAGAAGGCGGCCATGCCGTGCCGGCCGCTCTGCACCCCCTGCCAGGCACGGGCGATGCGGGCGTGGTCCACGTCCCGCATCAGGCCGCCACGCGCCTCCGCGGCCAGCCGGTCGGCGGCCTCGTGCGCGCCGGCCTGGCGGAGGTACACGAATTCGGCGGGGTCCTGCTCGGGGGCGGGCGGCCGCTCGGCGGCCGGCGTGGCCGGGTTCCAGGCGGGCGGGCCGTAGCGGCGCCAGACCTCGCCCCAGCGGCCGAGACGGCCGACGACGAGCGCGATCGCGAGGGCGATCAGCGCGTAGTAGCCGTACCAGAGGAACGCGTTGCCGACGGCGTCGCCGCTGTGCCGCCAGGAGTCCGGGGTGAACAGCTCCAGCGGGACCACCCACCAGCCGCCCAGGTAACCGTTCCACAGCAGCGACCAGAGCAGCCAGCCGACCAGGAACGCGATCAGCGCGCCGCTCAGCAGCTGCCGGGCCGGGATCGCCTCGGGCTCCTCGGTGGGCCGCGCCCGGTACCCGAACCGCCACACCCCCGGGGCCGCCTCCGGCCGGGGGGTGCGCAGCCAGCCGAGGAAGGCCGCGCCGTCCGGCAGCGGGGGCACCGTCGGCGGTGCCGTCGGCCGCGGCGGCACCGAGAAGGTGCCGGCCGGCACGGCGGACGCCCCGGTCGGCACCGCGGACGCCTCGACCGGCGCGGCGCCCGTGTCCTGCGGCCCCGCCGGACGCGGCACAGGATTCGCATGCGTGCCCCGGGCGTCCCGCGTCCCGTCGCTGTCCATCGCTCTCGCTCCCTGACCAGCCGTTCCGTCCACCGTCAGCGGCCAATCTAACGCTCACCCCAAGGGAGTTCACCGCTTACGCGGCCGAGGAGCCTCGCGGTCCGGCCACGGCCCCTTGCGCGGCACTATGTCCATGACGGACAACGCCACGCCCCGACAACGCCCACATGGAGCATGCCCACCTCCCACACCCGGCCCTAGCCTGCGAAGAAAGAAGGAAAGCGTCCGAAGACGCACCGCCGGAGTCACCCGGAAGACCACTCGGTCCGCAGCCCGGGACTCGCCGGTTCGCACGATTCACCAGGGAGCCCCCCATGACCGCACTTCCGCAGGAGCGCCGCGTCGTCACCGCCATCCCCGGCCCCAAGTCGCAGGAGCTGCAGACCCGCCGTCTCGCCGCGGTCGCGCAGGGCGTCGGCTCCGTGCTGCCGGTGTTCACCACCCGCGCGGGCGGCGGCATCATCGAGGACGTCGACGGCAACCGCCTGATCGACTTCGGTTCCGGCATCGCGGTGACCAGCGTGGGTGCCTCCGCGGAGGCCGTCGTACGCCGGGCGAGCGCCCAGCTGGCCGACTTCACGCACACCTGTTTCATGGTCACCCCGTACGAGGGCTACGTCGAGGTCGCCGAGGCGCTCGCCGAGCTGACCCCCGGCGACCACGCCAAGAAGTCCGCGCTGTTCAACAGCGGCGCCGAGGCCGTCGAGAACGCCGTCAAGATCGCGCGGGCGTACACCAAGCGGCAGGCCGTGGTCGTCTTCGACCACGGCTACCACGGCCGTACGAACCTCACCATGGCGCTGACCTCGAAGAACATGCCGTACAAGAACGGCTTCGGGCCGTTCGCACCGGAGGTGTACCGGGTGCCGGTCGCGTACGCCTACCGCTGGCCCACCGGCCCGCAGAACGCCGGTCCGGAGGCCGCCGGGCAGGCCATCGACCAGATCAGCAAGCAGATCGGCGCCGACAACGTCGCCGCGATCATCATCGAGCCGGTGCTCGGCGAGGGCGGCTTCATCGAGCCGGCGAAGGGCTTCCTGCCCGCGATCAGCCAGTTCGCCAAGGACAACGGGATCGTCTTCGTCGCCGACGAGATCCAGTCCGGCTTCTGCCGGACCGGCCAGTGGTTCGCCTGCGAGGACGAGGGGATCGTCCCCGACCTGATCACCACCGCCAAGGGCATCGCGGGCGGTCTGCCGCTGGCCGCCGTCACCGGCCGCGCCGAGATCATGGACGCCGCCCACGCCGGCGGCCTCGGCGGCACGTACGGCGGCAACCCGGTCGCCTGCGCCGGTGCGCTCGGCGCCATCGAGACCATGAAGGAGCTCGACCTCAACGCCAGGGCGAAGAACATCGAGGCGATCATGAAGCCTCGCCTGACCGCCATGGCCGAGAAATTCGACGTCATCGGCGACGTGCGCGGCCGGGGCGCGATGATCGCCATCGAACTGGTCAAGGACCGGGCCACCAAGGAGCCGAACCCGGAGGCGACCGCCGCGCTCGCCAAGGCCTGCCACCAGGAGGGCCTGCTGGTCCTGACCTGTGGCACCTACGGCAACGTGCTGCGTTTCCTGCCCCCGCTGGTGATCGGCGAGGACCTCCTCAACGAGGGCCTCGACATCATCGAGCAGGCCTTCGCGCGGATCTGAGCCACCGGGCCGCGCCGGGCCGCGCGAGGGGGCCCGTTCCCGTGCGTCGCCGCCGCCCCGGCCGTCCCGTCCGGTGGGATGTGGGAGGCTTGGGCGGCTCCCGTCAGGCCGTGTGAAGAACGTGTGCGAGGTGGATGGCGGGACGTGATTCCGCCTGTCGCCGTGCCACACCCTGCCGTAGGTTCTGAGCAGATGAGAGATACACCCCGCCCACAGGGGACTGTGGGTGATTTCAGGACGGGGCCTCCCCAGCTTCGACCTGGTCGTGCCCTCGCGCACACAACCGGAGCCTCCGGCGCCGGATCTCCTCACCGATCGGACGGTCGCCCGCCCCAAACCCCCCGGGGCGTGCGGCGTTCCGGTCCGGACGGCCGCCTCGGAACCACCCCCCCTGTTCCGGGGCGGCCGACCTCCTTTCTTCTCCTTCTCCTCGCGGGACTCATCGGCCTTCCGGCCGTCCTCTTCGCGCTGATCACCTGGCAGGTCGTGGCGCACGGCCCCCTGCTGCGCCTGGACAGCCGTCTGAGCAGCGCCCTGGTCCACCCGGACCGGTTCTCCTCGGGCCTCTCCGACCTCGGGAACGTGCAGGTCGCGGTCCCGGTCCTGGTGGTCGCCATCGCCTACGTCGGCCGGCGCGGCCGTACCGCCGGCACGGACCGCTGGTGGCTGCCGCCCGCGGCGGCGGCCGTCCTGATGGCCCTGGTCCCCGCGATCGTCGTCCCGCTCAAGGACTGGACCGCCCGCCCGGGGACCCCCGTGGTGCCCCCGGCGGTCGGCTACTTCCCCTCCGGCCACACGGCGACGGCCGCGATCGCGTACGGCTCCGCGACCCTGATCCTCCTCCCCTGGCTGGCCTCCGCGCGGGCCCGCCGACTGGCCGTCGGGATCTGCGCGGCCCTGGTCCTCGGCGTCTCCTACGGCCTGGTCCGCCGCGGCTGGCACTGGCCGCTGGACGTGCTGGCCAGCTGGTGCCTGGGCACGATCATGCTGACCGCGCTGGCCCTGCTGCTCAGCCGAAGTAGGCGTCGAAGTTCTTCTGGAACTCCCAGTTCGCGTACCGGTCCCAGTTGACCGACCACGTCATCAGGCCGCGCAGCGCGGGCCAGGTGCCGTGCGTGGTGTACGACCCGCAGTTCGTCTTCTTCGTCAGGCAGTCCAGGGCCTTGGTGACCTCGGACGGCGCCACGTAGCCGTTGCCCGCGTCGGTCGACGCCGGCATGCCGATCGCGATCTGGTCGGGGCGCAGCGGCGGGAACACGTTGCCCGCGTCACCCGCCACCGGGAACCCGGTGAGCAGCATGTCCGTCATCGCGATGTGGAAGTCGGCGCCGCCCATCGAGTGGTACTGGTTGTCGAGGCCCATGATCGGTCCCGAGTTGTAGTCCTGGACGTGCAGCAGGGTCAGGTCGTCGCGCAGGGCGTGGATGACCGGGAGGTAGGCCCCGCAGCGGGGGTCCTGGCCGCCCCACTTGCCGGTGCCGTAGTACTGGTGGCCCATCTGCACGAAGAAGGTCTCGGGCGCCATCGACAGCACGAACCTCGCCCCGTACTTCGCTTTCAGCGTCCGCAGCGCGGAGATGAGGTTGACGATCACCGGGGTCGTCGGGTTCCTGAAGTCGGTGTCGTTCGCGTCCAGGGACAGCGAGTGGCCCTCGAAGTCGATGTCCAGGCCGTCCAGACCGTAGGTGTCGATGATGTCCGAGACCGAGGAGACGAAGGTGTCACGGGCCGCCGTGGTGGTCAGCTGCACCTGGCCGTTGGCTCCGCCGATGGATATCAGCACCTTCTTGCCCGCCGCCTGCTTGGCCTTGACGGCCGCCTTGAAGTCGGCGTCGGACTCGACGTTCGGGCACTGGGTCACCGGGCAGCGGTTGAAGCGGATGTCCCCGGAGGTGGCGGAGGTCGGCTCGCCGAAGGCCAGGTCGATGACGTCCCAGCTGTCGGGCACGTCGGCCAGGCGGGTGTAGCCGGAGCCGTTGGCGAAGGAGGCGTGGAGGTAGCCGACCAGGGCGTGGGTGGGCAGGCCGCTGGAGCCGCCGGAGGACCCGGGGGCGGTCGTGGCGGTCACGGCGGCGGATTTCGCGGACTCGCCGGCGCCGTTCAGGGCGGTGACCCGGAAGCTGTACGCGGTGGCCGGGGACAGGCCGGTCACGGTCGCCGAGGTCCCGGCGGCCGTCTGGACCTTCGCCCCGTCCTGGTAGACCGCGTAGCTCGTCGCGCCGGTGACCGCGGTCCACGCCAGGGCCACGGCGGTGGACGTGACGGTGCCGGTCCGCAGCCCGGTGGGCGCGGCGGGTGGCCGGTCCGCGGGAGCGCCGGGGCCCATGAGTGACACGTCGTCGGCGTAGTAGGCGCCGGTGCCGTACCAGCCGTGGGTGTAGATCGTGACCTTGGTGGTCGAGGCGCCGGTGGTGAAGGCGGTGGTGAGTTTCTGCCAGTCGGGGGCGGACTGGGTCCAGGTGGAGACGTCGGTGGTGCCGGTACCGCTCGCGCCGAGGTAGACGTAGGAGCCGCGGGCGTAGCCGGAGAGGGTGTACTGCGCATTCGGCCTGACGGTCACGGTCTGCGCGCACTGGGCGTTGTCACTGCCGGCCGGGGTCGTCTGCAGCGCGGAACTCCCGCTGTGCACGGGAGAGTTGACCGTCATGCCGCTGCCCGCCGTGCAGGTCCAGCCGGCGAGGCCGGACTCGAAGCCGCCATTGACGGCGAGGTCCGCGTCGGCCGCACGGGCGGCCGACGAGAGAGCGGTGATACCGGGCACGGCCAGCAACGCGGCCGTGAGCATGGTGAGGACAGGTCTCGCGCGAACCACAAGTGCCTCCGGTGATGGGGGATTTGGAGGTGCGGTGCGGACTCAACTTGGTCCAGACCAATTCTCCTGTCAAGAGCTACGGCCGGGGCGCGAACAACCCCCACCCACCCGCCGCCAACCGACAATCCGGATACGAACGGCGCCTAGTCACCGTCGGCCAGGCCGGCGGCGGCCTCGTGCATCGCCAGCTCCAGCAGCGCCGGATCCGTCAGCGTCCCCGATCCGTCCGGCGCCACCAGCCACCGCACCCCGTGGGCCGACCGCCCGGGGTGAGGCACCACGATCCAGGTGCCGGCCCCCGCCGCGCGGATCCCCGTGCCCAGCCAGCGCGCGGCCGTGCCGGGCGGTACGAAGAAGCCCACCCGGTTGTCCCCGAAGTCGACCAGGACGGGCCCCGGCCGGTCGAGGACGCGGATGAGCACGTCGAGGGTGCGGCAGCCGAGCTCGCCCGGCAGGATCAGCACGTCCCAGGCCCTGCCGGCGGGCAGCAGCGCGACCCCCAGGGGGTTGCGCTCCCACTCCCAGCGGCAGGACTCGGGGTCCGGTGCGACGGATGCCAGCCATTCGACCGCCGTTTTCGCCCCAGTCATCAAGAGGACCTCCCGATCCGACTCGTGGACGCGGTGGTCGCGTCCACGAGGGGAGAGGGAGGTCCTCCGGGAGCATTACGCGGGTTTCACCGACCCGATCGGGTGACCTCGGCCACCTGCCGGGCCGTCGCCTGCCGGGCCGTCAGCTGTCGAATCCGAGCCCCAGCCGGTCCATGGCCTTCAGCCACAGGTTCCGGCGTCCCCCGTGCGCGTCCGCGCGGGCCAGCGACCACTTGGTGAGGGCGATGCCGGTCCAGGCGAACGGCTCGGGCGGGAACGGCAGCGGTTTCCTGCGGACCATCTCCAGGCGGGTGCGCTCGGTGTCCTCCCCGGCCAGCAGGTCCAGCATCACGTCGGCGCCGAACCGGGTCGCCCCCACACCGAGGCCGGTGTACCCGGCCGCGTACGCCACCTTCCCCTGGTGCGCGGTGCCGAAGAACGCCGAGAAGCGGGAGCAGGTGTCGATCGCGCCGCCCCAGGCGTGGCTGAAGCGGACGCCCTCCAGCTGCGGGAAGCAGGTGAAGAAGTGACCGGCGAGCTTGGCGTAGGTCTCCGGGCGGTCGTCGTACTCGCGGCGCACCCGGCCGCCGTAGTGGTGGATGGCGTCGTAGCCGCCCCACAGGATGCGGTTGTCGGCGGAGAGCCGGAAGTAGTGGAACTGGTTGGCGGAGTCGCCGAGGCCCTGCCGGTTCTGCCAGCCGATCGCGGCGAGCTGCCCGGCGGTGAGCGGCTCGGTCATCAGGGCGTAGTCGTAGACCGGGACGGTGTAGGCGCGGACCCGCTTGAGCAGGTTCGGGAAGATGTTCGTGCAGAGCGCGACCTGCCGGGCACGGACCCCGCCGTACGGGGTGCGTACGGCCATGCCGGCGCCGTACTGCTTCAGTTCGAGGGCGGGCGTGTGCTCGTACACCCGGACGCCGAGGTCCAGGCAGGCCCGCTTGAGGCCCCAGGCGAGCTTGGCCGGATTGAGCATGGCCACGCCCCGCCGGTCCCACAGGCCGGCCTCGAAGGTGGGTGAGGCGACCTGGGCGCGCACGGCGTCGGCGTCGAGGAACTCGAAGCCGTCCGCGAGGCCGCGCTGTTCCAGTTCCCTGTGCCAGTCGCGCAGTGCCCAGGCCTGGTAGGTCTCGGTGGCGACGTCGATCTCGCCGGTGCGCTCGAACTCGCAGTCGATGCCGTGCCGGGCCACGGCGGCCTCGATCTCGTCGAGGTTGCGCATGCCCAGCTCCTGCAGCCGGTGGATCTCGCCGGGCCAGCGGGCGAGCCCGTTGGGCAGCCCGTGGGTGAGGGAGGCGGCGCAGAAGCCGCCGTTGCGGCCCGAGGCGGCCCAGCCCACCTCGTGGCCTTCCAGCAGGACCACATCGCGCCCGGGGTCGCGCTCCTTGGCGTTGAGCGCGGTCCACAGTCCGCTGTACCCGCCGCCGACGACCAGCAGGTCGCAGGTGTCGGTGCCGGTGAGCGCGGGCTCGGGGTGGGGCTTGCCGGGGTCTTCGAGCCAGTACGCGACCGGCTGTGCTTCGCGGAGTGACGTGGTCCAATCTGCCTGACGGCTCATGGCGCTCGGGGCCATGATTCCAACTCCCTACAGAGCGATAAAGGCGTTATGCCTTTTGCCGGTTGCGGCGGTTGTTGATGAGCATCGAGGCCAGGACGAACAGTACGGCGACCAGGAACATGGCCGTACCGATGACGTTGATCTGGACGGGCGTGCCGCGCTGTGCCGAACCCCAGACGAACATGGGGAAGGTGACGGTGGAGCCCGCATTGAAATTGGTGATGATGAAATCGTCGAAGGAGAGCGCGAAGGACAGCAGCGCGCCCGCCGCGATTCCGGGGGCCGCGATGGGGAGGGTGACCCTGAGGAACGTCTGCGCCGGTCCGGCGTAGAGGTCCCGGGCGGCCTCCTCCAGGCGCGGGTCCATCGACATCACGCGCGCCTTGACCGCGGTGACGACGAAGCTGAGGCAGAACATGATGTGGGCGATCAGGATGGTGTAGAAGCCCAGCTGGGCGCCCATGTTGAGGAACAGCGTGAGCAGCGAGGCCGCCATCACGACCTCGGGCATCGCCATCGGCAGGAAGATCAGCGAGTTCACGGCGCCGCGGGCGCGGAAGCGGTAGCGGACCAGCGCGAAGGCGATCATCGTGCCGAGCACGGTGGCCCCGATGGTCGCCCAGACGGCGATCTGGAGGCTGATGGCGAGCGAGCCGCACATGTCGGCGACCCCGCACGGCTGCTTCCAGGCGTCCAGCGAGAACTGCTGCCATTCGTAGTTGAAGCGCCCCTTCGGTTTGTTGAAGGAGAACACCGTGACGATGATGTTCGGAAGGAGCAGATATCCGAGGGTCAGCAGTCCCGCGATGACGACGAGGTTTTTCTTGAGCCAGTTGACGAAGGGCATTTAGACCAGATCCTCCGTCCCGGACCGGCGAATGTAGATCGTGACCATGGCGAGGATCGCGGCCATGAGGATGAACGACAGGGCTGCCGCCGTCGGGTAGTCCAGGATGCGCAGGAACTGCGTCTGGATCACGTTTCCGATCATGCGGGTGTCGGTCGAGCCGAGGAGTTCGGCGTTGACGTAGTCACCGGCCGCCGGGATGAACGTGAGAAGGGTGCCGGAGACCACGCCCGGCATCGACAGCGGGAAGGTGACCTTCCGGAACGTCGTCCACGGCTTGGCGTACAGGTCGCCGGCGGCCTCGTGCAGCCGTCCGTCGATGCGCTCCAGCGAGGTGTAGAGCGGCAGGATCATGAACGGCAGGAAGTTGTACGTCAGACCGCAGACCACCGCGAGCGGGGTGGCCAGTACCCGGTCGCCGGCCGTCCAGCCGAGGAAGTCGGTGACGCTCAGGACGTGCAGCGAGTTCAGTACGTGCACGACCGGGCCGTTGTCGGCGAGGATCGTCTTCCAGGCCAGGGTGCGGATCAGGAAGCTGGTGAAGAACGGCGCGATCACCAGGATCATGATCAGGTTCCGCCAGCGCCCGGCGCGGAAGGCGATCAGGTACGCCAGCGGGTAGCCGAGCAGCAGGCACAGGACGGTGGCCGCGGCGGCGTAGAAGACGGACCGCAGGAACTGCGGCCAGTACTCGCTCAGCGCGTCCCAGTAGGTCGCGAAGTGCCAGGTGACCTTGTAGCCCTCTTCCAGGGAGCCCGTCTGGACCGACGTGGACGCCTGGTAGATCATCGGCAGCGCGAAGAAGACGACCAGCCAGAGGATGCCCGGCAGCAGCAGCCAGTAGGGGGTCCACTTGCCCCGCCTGCGCGGTGGCTTCGCCTCGGGTGCGGCGGGCGCCGGCGGCGGCGGCGCCTCGGAGAGCGTGGCCATCAGGCGGCCTCCTCCTCGGTGCCGGCGTCGATGTCCTGGGCGGCGTCGAGTCCGAAGGTGTGGGCGGGGCTCCAGTGCAGGACCACGTCGGCGCCGGGGACGAGCCGCCCGTCGCGCTCGACGTTCTGCACGTACACCGCGAACTCGGGGCAGACCGCGCTGTCGATGACGTACTGCGTGGAGACACCGATGAAACTGGCGTCGGCGACCTTGCCGGTGATCCGGTTGCGGCCCTCGGGAATGGTGCCCGCGTCGTCGGCGTGGGTGAGGGAGATCTTCTCGGGCCGGATCCCGACCAGCACCTTGCCGCCGGTCGTGGTGGGCGCCGAACATCGCGCCTCGGGCAGCACCAGCTTGCCGTCGCCGGCCTTGAGCACGATGTCGTCGCCGTTCTTCGTGTCGACCTCGGCCTCGATGAGGTTCGACGTGCCGAGGAAGTTCGCGACGAACGTGGTGTTCGGGTTCTCGTAGAGGTCGGCCGGCGAGCCGAGCTGCTCGACGCGTCCCGCGTTCATCACGGCGACGGTGTCGGCCATGGTCATGGCCTCCTCCTGGTCGTGCGTGACATGGATGAAGGTGATGCCCACCTCGGTCTGGATGCGCTTGAGCTCCAGCTGCATCTGACGGCGCAGCTTGAGGTCGAGGGCGCCGAGCGGCTCGTCGAGCAGGAGCACCTTGGGGTGGTTGATGAGGGCGCGGGCCACCGCGACGCGCTGCTGCTGGCCGCCGGAGAGCTGGTGCGGTTTCTTGCGGGCCTGCTCGCCGAGCTGGACCAGCTCCAGCATGTCCTCGACCTGCTTCTTCACGCTCTTGATGCCGCGCCTGCGCAGTCCGAAGGCGACGTTCTCGAAGATGTCCAGGTGCGGGAAGAGGGCGTAGGACTGGAAGACCGTGTTCACCGGCCGCTTGTAGGGCGGCAGGTGGGTGACGTCCTGGTCGCCGAGGTGCACGGTGCCGCTGGTCGGCTCCTCCAGGCCCGCGATCATCCGCAGGGTGGTGGTCTTGCCGCAGCCCGAGGCGCCGAGGAGGGCGAAGAAGGAGCCCTGCGGCACGGTCAGGTCCATCGGCTGTACGGCGGTGAAGCCGTTGTCGTAGGTCTTGCCGATGCCGGTGAGGCGGACGTCGCCGCTGCTGTCTTTCGTCATGGTGTCGTCACGCCCCTGTGAGCTTCGCGAACTTCTGCTGGTAGGCCGTCTCTTCCTTCGAGCTGAGGGCCCGGAAGGCGTGGGACTTGGCCTGCATGGCCTTGTCGGGAACGATCAGCGGGTTGCTCGCCGCCCCCTTGTCGATCTTGGCGAGGTACGGCTGCACGCCCGCGACCGGGCTGACGTAGTTGACGTAGGCGGAGAGTTCCGCGGCCGGCTGGGGCTCGTAGTAGAAGTCGATGAGCCGTTCGGCGTTCGTCTTGTGACGCGCCTTGTTGGGGATCATCATGTTGTCGGTCGACGTCATGTAGCCGCTGTCCGGGATGACGTAGGCGACGTCCGGGTTGTCGGCCTGGAGCTGCACGATGTCGCCGCCCCAGGCCACGCAGGCGGCCAGGTCGCCCTTGCTGAGGTCCGAGGTGTAGTCGTTGCCGGTGAAGCGGCGGATCTGTCCCTTGTCGACGGCCTTCTGCAGGCGGGCGATCACCTTGTCGTAGTCGTCGTCGCCGAACTTCCCCGGGTCGATGCCCATGTCGAGCATGGTCATGCCGACGGTGTCCCGCATCTCCGTGAGCAGGCCGACCCGGCCCTTGAGCGCGGGGTTGTCGAGCAGGTCGGAGACCGACTTCACCTCGACGCCGTTCAGTGCCTTCTTGTTGAAGGCGACGACGGTGGAGATGCCCTGCCAGGGGTACGAGTAGGCGCGGCCGGGGTCCCAGTCGGGGCTGCGGAACTGGTCGGACAGGTTGGCGAAGGCATGCGGCAGGTTGGACGCGTCCAGCTGCTGGACGTAGCCGAGCCGGATCATCCGGGCGGCCAGCCAGTCGGTGAGGACGATCAGGTCCCGGCCGGTGTCCTGGCCGGCGGCGAGCTGCGGCTGGACCTTGCCGAAGAACTCGTCGTTGTCGTTGATGTCCTCGGTGTACTTGACGGTGATGCCGGTCCGCTTGCGGAACTCGTCCAGCGTGGGGTGGGTCTTCCCGCTGTCGTCCACGTCGATGTACTCGGGCCAGTTGGAGAAGTTGACCACCTTCTCCTTGGCCGAGTGGTCGTCGGCGGAGACTCCGCCCTGGGTCTTGCCGGCCGCGGGGATGCCGCAGGCGCTCAGCGCCCCGACGCCGCCCACCGCGAGCGCGCCGCCCAGGAACGAACGGCGGGCCAGGGCGGCCCGGCCGGTGCGTAGGCTGCGCCGGATCGCGGCCATTTCGACCGGTGTGGGGCGGTCGGGCTCGTACTGCCTCATGCGCTAGATGCCCTTTCGGGAAGACGGCCGTTCACCGAGCGGCCGGAGGTATGACTATCGGTCCCCGAAGATCGTGCGGTGCCAGTCCTTCCGAGCCACCGCCGTATTGTCGAACATTACGTGCTTGACCTGGGTGTACTCCTCGAACGAGTACGCCGACATGTCCTTGCCGAAGCCGGACGCCTTGTAGCCGCCGTGCGGCATCTCGCTGATGATCGGGATGTGGTCGTTGACCCATACGCACCCCGCCTTGATCTCACGGGTCGCACGGTTGGCGCGATAGACGCTGCCGCTCCACGCGGAGGCGGCCAGTCCGTACGGGGTGTCGTTGGCCAGCCGGATGCCCTCATCATCAGTGTCGAACGGCAGGACGACCAGCACAGGGCCGAAGATCTCGGCCTGGACGATCTCGCTGTCCTGCGGCGCGTCGGCGATCAGGGTGGGCCGGTAGTACGCGCCGCTCTTGAGCTCGTCCTGGGGCGGCTCGCCGCCCGTCACCACGCGCGCGTAGCCGCGCGCCCGCTCCACGAAGGCGGCGACCCGGTCCCGCTGCGCGTGCGAGATCAACGGCCCGAGGTCGGTACCGGGAGCGAACGGGTCACCGAGCCGGACGGTCTCCATGAGCGTGGCCGTCCGCTCCACGAAGGCGTCGTAGAGCGGCCGCTGCACGTACGCGCGCGTGGCCGCCGTGCAGTCCTGCCCGGTGTTGATCAGCGAACCCGCGACCGCCCCGTGGACCGCGGCCTCCAGGTCGGCGTCGTCGAAGACCACGAAGGGCGCCTTGCCACCCAGCTCCAGGTGGAGGCGCTTGACGGTCGCCGTGGCGATCTCGGCGACGCGCTTCCCGACGCCGGTGGAGCCGGTGAAGGAGGTCATGGCGACGTCGGGATGGCCGACGAGGTGCTCACCGGCCTCCTTCCCCGTCCCGGTGACGACGTTGATCACACCGTCGGGGATCCCGGCCAGGGTGGCGGCCTCGGCGAAGAGGAGCGAGGTGAGCGGGGTGAGCTCGGCCGGCTTGAGCACGACGGTGTTGCCCGCGGCGATCGCCGGGAGGATCTTCCAGGCGGCCATCTGGAGCGGGTAGTTCCAGGGCGCGATCGACCCGACGACCCCGATGGGCTCCCGGCGGACGTACGACGTGTGGTCGCCCGAGTACTCGGCCGCCGCCTGCCCCTGGAGGTGCCGGGCGGCGCCCGCGAAGAAGGCGGTGTTGTCGATGGTCCCCGGCACGTCGAACTCGCGCGTCAGCTTCAGCGGCTTGCCGCACTGGAGCGACTCGGCACGGGCGAACTCCTCGGCGCGGTCGGCGAGCACGGCGGCGAACCGGTGCAGCGCGTCGGACCGCTCACCGGGGGTCGCCCCGGCCCAGCCGGGAAAGGCGTCCCGTGCGGCGGCCACGGCCGCGTCCACGTCCGCCGTGCCCGCCAGTTCGTAGGTGTACACGTCCGCGCCGGTGGCCGGGTCGACGACGGCGTGCGTGCGGCCCGACGTGCCCTTGGCGAACCGTCCCGCGATGTACTGCGCGCCGCCGGCGAGCCGCTCCTGCGCGGGGAAGGTCTCCGGGGTGGCGGTGCCCGGGTTGTCCATGTCGCTTCTCCTCCGCCGTGCGCCCGTCCCGAGAGGCGGGTGGCGTAGCTCCAGCTGGATTTGACTGCCGATCCTGACAGAGCAAGGGGAGTCCAACAAGTGATTCCGTTGTTGCCTTTTGGTTACGCGACGGAATCTGTCGACCAGGTGTCGAGTGGGAACGGAAAAGGGAGGACGGAGTGTCAGTGGTGCCTGCCAGACTGGCGTGCATGGTGAAGATCGATTCTGTGGAAGCCCTGATCAGGGCGGTCCGGGCGGGGGCCAGGATCAAGTACCTGCACTTCTGGGGGCACCGGCCGCGGCCGGACGGCCAGGTCTCGGCGAGCTGTCTGAGCCAGTGGTGGCCGTCACCCTTCGTGGTCGACGGTGTCGGCTACGCGACCGCCGAGCACTGGATGATGGCGGCCAAGGCGAGGCTTTTCGCGGACGCCGAGGCGGAGCGCCGGGTGCTGGCGGCATCGCATCCCGCCGAGGCGAAGAAGGCCGGCCGTCTGGTCCGGGGCTTCGACGAGGCGATCTGGCAGCGGGAGCGGCTGGGGATCGTGACCGAGGGCAGCGTCCACAAGTTCGCGGCCGACGCCGCACTGCGGGACTTCCTGCTGGGCACGGGCGACCGCGTCCTGGTGGAGGCGAGCCCGGTGGACCGGGTGTGGGGGATCGGACTGGCGGCGACGGATGCGCGGGCGGACGACCCGGAGCGGTGGCAGGGGGCGAACCTGCTGGGGTTCGCGCTGATGGAGGCGAGAGAGCGACTGTCGGCGAACGGGACCGGTGCCGCCTCCTAGTTCTGCGTCTCGGCGAAGACGATCAGTGCGATGAACGCGGTGGCCAGCACCAGCCCCGCCGACCCGCAGATGATCCCCGCCAGCGCCTGCCCGGGGTTCGTGGCCTCCCCACGCCTGACCCGCGCCCGCCCGAGGACGCCCAGGACGATCGCCAGGATCCCGGTGACCAGTGCGACCGGCGTCAGACAGAACCCGAGGGCACTGATGATCCCGGTGACCATGGCGGCCGTGCCCATCCCGTTGTTGGGCGCGGCCTGCATCCCGGGCCAGCCGCCGTACCCTCCGGGCCCACCCGGGTACGACGGCAGCGGCGGCCCGGGATACCCGTAACCCGGGCCCCCGGGCACCGCGCCGGGAGCGGGCGCGCCCGGGTAGCCGTACGGCACCTGCCCGGGCCCGTCAGGGGCGATGGGCGGCGGAGGCACGGCCGCGCTGAGCGGGGGCCCCGGCGAGGCATGGGGATGCGGCGCGAAGGGGTTGGCCTGCGACTGCGGAGGGGCGGAGGCCGGGGGCGCGAAGGGGGCGGGGGGCGACACCGCGGGTGTGGGGGACGGCGGCGCGAAGGAGCTGGGGGGCGGGGCGGTCGGGGCGGCGAAGGGGTTGGCCCCCGCGGCCGTCCGCTGGTCGTGGACCGACGGTGCCGGTGTCCCCGGAGTGTCCGGGCCGACGGACGAGCCGACGGACAGCACCGTCTCACCGGGGCCGCCCGTGGGCGCGGCGCCGGCCCAGCGCCGCGAGCCGTCGCCGGGCACCGCGGCGTCCGCCGCCCGTCCGGCCCCCTCCCCCGCTTCCGCGCCCTTGTCCAGCCGTATCCGCGGAGCCTCAGGCGCCTCGTCAGCCATCTGCCGGTGTCCCCTCTCCCACGCGCGTGCCGCCCGTCATGCTACGGCCCGGTCATGTCGGACACCGGTCCGGCCTACGATGACCCCGGACCACCGATCAGCCGATCACCGCGCAAAGGGCCGTCTCACGGCGTACCGCCGCCGCAGGCGGCCCCCGCGCCGTTCCGGGGAGGAACCCTTGACCGACCGCCACGCCGAACCCGCCGCCCCGCGCGACCTGCACGCCTTCGTGGCCGGGCTGCCCAAGGCCGAACTGCACGTCCACCACGTCGGCTCCGCCTCCCCCCGCATCGTGTCGGAACTGGCCGCCCGGCACCCCGACTCCAAGGTGCCCACGGATCCCGAGGCGCTGGTCGACTACTTCACGTTCACGGACTTCGCGCACTTCATCGACGTCTACCTGTCGGTCGTCGACCTGATCCGCACGCCCGAGGACGTCCGCCTGCTCACCTACGAGGTGGGCCGCGAACTGGCCCGCCAGCACGTGCGCTACGCGGAGCTGACGATCACCCCGTTCTCGTCCACCCGGCGCGGCATCGACGCGCGGGCCTTCATGGACGCGATCGAGGACGCGCGGAAGGCGGCCGAGACCAAGTTCGGGACCGTGCTGCGCTGGTGCTTCGACATCCCCGGCGAGGCGGGTCTGGAGGCCGCGGAGGAGACGGTACGCCTCGCGACCGACGACCGGCTCCGCCCGGAGGGCCTGGTCTCGTTCGGTCTCGGCGGTCCCGAGATCGGGGTGCCCCGGCCGCAGTTCAAGCCGTACTTCGACCAGGCGGTCGCGGCCGGTCTGCACTCCGTCCCGCACGCCGGTGAGACGACCGGTCCCGGAACGGTCTGGGACGCCCTGGTCGAGCTGCACGCCGAGCGCATCGGCCACGGCACCAGTTCCGCGCAGGACCCGAAGCTCCTCGCGCACCTCGCGGAGCACCGGATCGCGCTGGAGGTGTGCCCGACCTCCAACATCGCCACGCGCGCGGTCCGCACCCTCGAAGAGCACCCGATCAGGGCCTTCGTGGACGCCGGCGTCCTGGTCACGGTCAACTCCGACGACCCGCCGATGTTCGGCACCGACCTGAACAACGAGTACGTCGTCGCCGCCCGTCTCCTCGGCCTCGACGAGAACGGCATCGCCGACCTCGCCAAGAACGCGGTCGAGGCGTCCTTCCTGGACCAGCCGGGCAAGACGAGGATCTCGGCCGAGATCGACGCCTACACGAAGGCGTGGCTCGCCCCCTGACGAGCCGACGGTCTCCTGCCGGCCCCTGAGACCATGGGCTCATGCAGACCGTGACCGCCGTGGCCCATCGCGGCGACCCCTACCGTTTCCGTGAGAACACGCTCGACTCGCTGCGTTCCGCGCTCCGCCGGGGCGCGGACGCGGTGGAGATCGACGTACGCCTCACCCGTGACGGCGTCCCCGTCCTCCTGCACGACGCCACGCTCAAGCGGCTGTGGAGGCACGACCGCCCGCTGAACGCCCTGTCGGCGGACGAGGTTCGCGGTCTCACGGCGGGCGGCGTGCCGACCCTCGCCGAGGCGCTGGCGGCCACGGAGGGCGGCCGGGTGATGATCGACCTGCCCGGAGGCCCGAGCGAGCGAGCGGTGGCCAGGATCGTGGCCGTGGCACGGGAGTGCGGTGCGACGGACCGCGTCTACTACACGGGGGACGCGGCGGCGATGCTGGCGGTGCGCGCGGCGGACACGGCGGCGGAGATCGCCCTGACCCGTACGACGCTGGCCCCGACCCGCCCCGTGCTGCTGGCCGCGATCCGCCCCCGCTACCTCAACTACCGCTTCACCCTGCTCGACCACGCCCTGACCGAGCACGTCCACCACACGGGCCACCTGGTCTCCTGCTGGACCCCGGACACCCGCCGCTCCCTGCGCCGCCTGCTGGACATGAACGTGGACTCGATCACGACGAACAGAGTGGACCTGCTCGACGCCCTGCGCTGAAGCCCGCCCGTCCGGGGCGAGTGAGCAGGCCCACTCTCCCGGCACGGCGGTCGCGGGCGTAGCATGTGAACGAAACTGTTTCGTTCAGGGAACGGACCTCGCATGGAACCTCGCGTGGAACCCCGCAGGGAGAAGACCGTCTCCGTACTCGTCGTCAACGACCAGTCACTCCAGCGCCTCGCCCTGCGCATGCTGCTGACCGCCGAGCCGGGACTGACGGTCGTCGGCGAGGCGGCGGACGGGGACGAGGCGATCCGTGCGAGCGCCGCGCTCCGTCCCGACGTCGTCGTCATGGACAGCACGCCGTCCCGGGCGGACGCCATCGACACCATCCGCCGCATCACCCGCCCGGCCCACCCGGCCGGGCCCACCCACCCGGCCCGCACTCCGGGGCCCCCCGGCGAGGAGCCGTTCGCCACCCGGGTGCTGGTGCTGACCGCGGCCGACCGGGAGGCCGACGCCTGGGCGGCGCTGCGGGCGGGGGCCGCCGGATTCCTGCTCGACGACGCCGACCCGGCCGAACTGACCGCGGCCATCAGAGTGGTGGCCACCGGGGACGCCGTGATCACGCCCGGGCTGACCCGCGCGCTCATCGACGCCGTCCGCCAGCAGCACACCGTCCGCCCGCTCCCCCGCACCTCGGGGATCGGCACCCTCACCCAGCGCGAACGCGACGTCCTGATCGCCGTGGCCTCCGGCTGGACCAACGCCGAGATCGCACAGTGGCTGTCCATCGCCCCGACCACCGTGAAGACCCATGTCAGCAACGTCCTCGGGAAGATCGGCGCGCGCGCCCGGGTGCAGGCGGTGACCTTCGCCTACGAGTCGGGACTGATCCGCCCGGCGGCCTGAGGGCCACGGCGCCCGGGCAGGCGAACACCCAGGTGGGCCGCCATGCATGCCGTCGGCTCATGGATCACCGCCGTTTCAGGCATTGGACGTATGCGTTCCCGCGGGTCGACTCTGGCGGAAGGCAGGGATACGCCGGAAGCGACAAGGAGCCGAGCATGACCACCCAGTGGAACGCCGACGAAGGCCGCATCGAGACCACGGACCGCGGACGCGCCGTCCTCTCCCAGCCCCGCCTCAACCGGGGCACCGCCTTCACCCCCGAGGAGCGGCGGAAGCTGGGCCTGGTGGGGCTGGTGCCGCCGGCGGTGCTGACCCTGGAGCAGCAGGCCGAGCGGGCCTACCAGCAGTACGTCGCGCAGCCGACGGACCTGGCCAAGAACGTCAATCTCACCGCCCTGCACGACCGCAACCAGGTGCTCTTCTACCGGCTGCTGGGCGATCACCTCGAAGAGATGCTGCCGATCGTCTACACCCCGACCGTCGGCAGGGCGATCCAGCGCTACAGCTACGAGTACCGGCGCCCGGCCGGGGTGTACCTGTCGGTGAACGCGCCGGAGGAGATCGAGAGCGCGCTCACCGCCTCCGGCCTCGGCCCGCACGACGTCGACCTGATCGTCGCCACGGACGGCGAGGCGATCCTCGGCATCGGCGACTGGGGAGTGGGCGGCATCGACATCTCGGTGGGCAAGCTCGCCGTGTACACGGCCGCCGCCGGCATCGACCCGAACCGCACCCTGGCGGTCATGCTGGACGTCGGCACCAACCGCCAGGAACTCCTGGAGGACCCCCTCTACCTCGGCAACCAGCACCCGCGCGTGGACCGGGAGACCTACGACGCCTTCATCGACGCCTACGTCACCACCGCCCGCCGCCTCTTCCCCGACGCCCTCCTGCACTGGGAGGACTTCGGTCCCGCCAACGCCCGCCGCATCCTGGAGCGGTACCGCCCGCAGGAGTTCACCTTCAACGACGACGTCCAGGGCACCGGCGCCGTCAACCTCGCCGCCGTGCTCTCCGGCGTGAAGGCCAGCGGCACTGCGCTGCGTGACCACCGGGCGGTGGTCTTCGGCGCGGGCACCGCCGGGATCGGCATCGCGGACCAGCTGCGGGACGCCATGGTCGCCGACGGGCTGACCGCCGAGGAGGCCGGCGCCCGCATCTTCGCCGTCGACCGGTACGGCCTGCTCACCGAGGACCAGGACGACCTGCGCGACTTCCAGACCCGCTACGCCCGCCCGGCCGCCGAGGTCGCCGACTGGCACCGGGACGAGAAGGTGGGCGGCATCGCGCTGGCCGAGGTCGTCGAACGGGTGCGGCCGACGGTGCTGATCGGCACCTCGGGGCAGGGCGGCGCCTTCACGGAGGACATCGTCCGCACGATGGCCGCGCACGCCGAGCGCCCGATCATCCTGCCGATGTCCAACCCGACGGACCTGGCCGAGGCGGTCCCCGCCGACCTGCTGGCCTGGACGGACGGGCGGGCGCTGATCGCCACCGGCAGCCCGTTCCGGCCGGTCGAGCAGGACGGGGTCGTGTACCGGATCGGGCAGGCCAACAACGCGCTGGTCTTCCCCGGTCTCGGGCTGGGCTCGATCGTCGCACGGGCCACCCGGGTCACCGACGGGATGCTGGTCGCCGCCGCGCACGCCGTCGCGGACCAGACCCGGGCCGACGGTCCCGGGACGCCGATCCTGCCCCTCACCGACCAGCTGCGCGAGACGTCGGTGGCCGTCGCGGTGGCGGTGGCCCGCGCGGCGGACGCCGCCGGGGTGGCCCGCGCGACGGTGGACGCCACGATCGAGGACCGGGTCAGGGCGGCCATGTGGCAGCCGGTGTACCCGCCGGTCGAGGCCGTCTGAGGGGACCGGCACGGGACGCTTCCCGTGCGGCGGGAGAGTGGGACGATGGATCTTGAGGTACTGCGCTCCTTCCGGGCCGTGGCCGAGGGGGTGACGGTCACCGAGGCCGCGGCCGACGCCCACGTCACCCAGCCCGCCCTCTCCCGGGCGCTGCGCAGGCTGGAGAGCGAGGTCGGCGCGGAGCTGTTCCAGCGCGTCGGCCGGGTGCTGCGGCTCACCCCGGCGGGACGGGTGTTCAAGGAGTACGTCGACACCGTGCTGGACGGCTACGACCGGGGCCGGCGGGCCGTGGCCGAGGTCGTCGACCCGGACACCGGCGTGGTCTCCCTGGCCTTTCTGCACACCCTGGGCACCTGGCTGGTACCGAGGCTGGTCACCGGGTTCCGGCAGCGGTTCGCCGCCGTCCGGTTCGAACTGCACCAGGCCGACGAGAACGGGCTCGCCCAGCACCTGCTGGACGCCACCGCCGATCTGATCATCACCGGCAAGGATCCCGGGCATCCGCTCATCACCTGGCGCCGGCTGCTGGTCGAGCCGCTGTGGCTGGCGGTCCCGGCCCGGCACCGGCTCGCGCAGCGCCGGCGCGTCCGGCTGGCCGAGGTGGCGGCGGAGCAGTTCATCGTGCTCAAGCCCGGTTACGGCCTGCGCAGTGTCACCGAGTCCCTGTGCCGGCAGGCCGGGTTCGCGCCGCTCGTCGGTTTCGAGGGCGAGGAGGTGGAGACGCTGCGCGGGCTGGTCGCGGCCGGGCTCGGGGTCTCCCTCATCCCGGCCGCGCCGGACGCCGCGGCGGCCCCGGAGACCAACCCGGACCTTCCCATCCGCTACCTCAGCCTCACCGACGTACGCGCCGCCCGCGACATCGGCATCGCCTGCCTGACCTCCCGCACCCTGCCGCCGGCCGCCCGCCGCTTCGTGGACCACGCGCTGCGCACGACGGCCTCCGTGAAGGAAAAATGATGGTTTTGATGATGGCCAATTGATGGGTTCGGGGGTTCCGGTGACCGTCCTCGCGGACCTAGCGTTACGGGCACGTGAACGGCCTCGCCGTTGGACCACCCCGACCGGAACCACCGAAAGGCCACGGCATGAGCACCCCTTCCCTGAACCGGATCGCCGGCGCGCCCATCTCCTGGGGTGTCTGCGAAGTACCGGGCTGGGGCCACCAGTTGACCCCCGAGCGGGTACTGAAGGAGATGCGCGAGGTCGGTCTCGCGGCCACCGAGTTCGGGCCGGACGGCTTCCTGCCCGCCGCTCCCGACGCGATGGCCAAGGTCCTCGCCGACCACGACCTGCACGCGGTGGGCGGTTTCACCCCGCTGCTGCTGCACGTGCCCGGACACGACCCGCTGCCCGAGGCGGAGCAGCTCCTGGAGGGCTACGCCGCCTCCGACGCCGAGGTCCTCGTCCTGTCGGCCATCACCGGCCAGGACGGCTACGACTCCCGTCCCGCACTCGACGCCGAGGGCTGGCGGCTGCTGCTCTCCAACCTCGACCGGCTGACCGCGCTGGCGGCGGAGCGCGGCGTACGGGCCGTGCTGCACCCGCACGTCGGCACGATGATCGAGAACGGCGACGAGGTCCGCCGGGTCCTGGAGGACTCGGCGATCTCGCTCTGCCTGGACACCGGTCACCTGCTCATCGGCGGCACCGACCCCGCCGAGCTGACCCGGCAGGCGCCCGAGCGGATCGCCCACACGCACATGAAGGACGTGGACGCCGCCCTCGCCGCCAAGGTCCAGTCCGGCCGCCTCACCTACACCGACGCGGTCCGCGCGGGCATGTACCGGCCGCTGGGCGCCGGTGACGTCGACGTCGAGGCCATCGTCGGCCACCTCGCCGCCCGCGGCTACGACGGCTGGTACGTGCTGGAGCAGGACACCATCCTCACCGAGGAACCCCAGGGGAAGGGCCCGGTCGACGACGTGTGGGCGAGCGCCGAACACCTCCGCTCGGTCCTGCGCGCCACCGCCACCTGAGCACCCCCGCCCCGCGCCCGGACCGGGCGGCGCGGGTCACCGACCGACGGGACGCGCGTCCGCGCCGTGCGTCTTCCCGACCCTCGGGACCCGTGCCGCCAGGGGGCAGCATCCACACCGTGCGCTGCCAGGCCCCGTGGGACGCGCGGTGCACAGGGCGGCGTTCGCGCCACCCGGGCGTCGGCCCCCTGCCACCGGACGACGGCCTGGCTCTCCCCTCGGCGATCCAAGTGGTCACCCAGCTCGACCTGCCGTCCGAGGTGACGGTGGCGCCGTTCCCCGGCTGGGCGGAGCGGCCACGGGCGCCGTAGCGGCGGCGCGCCGCGGCGAGAGCCGGTCACCGGCGGCGCCGTCCGCGGCGGACAGCCGGGCGCGGCGCATCGCCGTGCCGCCGGCGCGGACCCGCCTCGACGGCAGCCACCGTCACGGTCCGCCGGACCCGCGAGCGGCATCGGCCGGTGCCGGTCCTCCGCGAGTCCGGCGCCGGGGAGACCCACCTCGGGCGTCGTGCGGCTGGGGCTTCGCCGGGGTGCGGTTCAGATCAGGCTGCGGATCGCCTTCTCGAAGCCCTCCACATGCCCCTCGGCCAGCGCCGCCGCCTTCTCCGCGTCTCCGTCGATGACGGCGCGCAGCAGGGGGCCGTGTTCCTGGACGTGCCCCGCCAGGCCCGGCAGCCGGTCGAGGAACAGGCACCAGATGCGGGTGGCCAGGTTGTCGTACCGGACCAGCGTGTCCTCCAGGTAGGGGTTGCGGGTCGCGGCGTAGATGGCGCGGTGCAGGGTCATGTCGAGCCGGATCAGGTCGGTGCCGGCGTCGGACGCGTCGGCCAGCCGGGCCAGCAGCCGTTCCAGGGCGGCTCGGTCGGCCTCGCCGGCGCGCCGGGCCGCCAGGTCGGCGGCGAGGGGCTCCAGCCGTCTGCGGACCTCCGAGATGTGCCCGAGGTCGGCGATGTGCACCTCGGTGGCGAAGGTTCCGCGCCGGGGGTAGGCAACGATCAGCCGCTCGTGTTCGAGCCGCTTCAGGGCCTCGCGCACCGGGGTGCGTCCGAAGCCGAGTCCGGCGGCGATCCGCTCGTCGTTGATGGGCTCACCCGGGCGGATCTGGAGGGTCACGAGCCGGTCCGAGATGGCGCGATAGGCCTGGTCGGCCAGCGTCCCGGCATCCTCCCGCGCGCTCTGCCCGGCGCTCCCAGTCACGCGCAGCCCTCCCTTGACGCGAGCCGATCCGTCCTCTTAGCGTAGCGCAACAGCAGGTTGATATATCAGTCGCCTTCCAGTCGGTCTCCAGGCCTTCAGGTCTTCAGGGAGCTGCCATGACTGCCCACGCCCCCGACCAGCAAGCGGCCCGTACCGCGGTGCTCACCGCCCCGCTCGACGACTTCGACCCCGAGATCGCCACGGCGATCGACGCCGAGCTGGCCCGGCAGCGCGGCACCCTGGAGATGATCGCGAGCGAGAACTTCGCACCGCTCGCGGTCATGCAGGCCCAGGGCTCGGTGCTGACCAACAAGTACGCCGAGGGCTACCCCGGCCGCCGCTACTACGGCGGCTGCGAGCACGTCGACGCCATCGAGCGGATCGCCATCGACCGGGTGAAGGAGCTGTTCGGCGCCGAGCACGCCAACGTGCAGCCGCACTCCGGCGCCCAGGCCAACGCGGCCGTCATGGCGGCCCTGCTGCGGCCCGGCGACACCATCCTCGGACTCGACCTGGCGCACGGCGGCCACCTCACCCACGGCATGCGGCTCAACTTCTCCGGCCGCCTCTACCAGGTGGCGGCCTACCAGGTGGGCGAGAAGGACCACCGCGTCGACATGGCGCAGGTCCGCGAGCTCGCCCACGAGCACCAGCCGAAGCTGATCGTGGCCGGCTGGTCGGCCTACCCCCGCCACCTGGACTTCGCGGAGTTCCGCCGCATCGCGGACGAGGTGGACGCCTACCTGATGGTCGACATGGCGCACTTCGCCGGCCTGGTCGCCGCCGGCCTGCACCCGTCCCCGGTACCGCACGCGCACGTGGTGACCACGACCACCCACAAGACGCTGGGCGGCCCCCGCGGCGGGGTGATCCTGTGCACCTCGGAAGTCGCCAAGAAGATCGACTCCGCGGTCTTCCCGGGCCAGCAGGGCGGCCCGCTCGAACACGTCGTCGCGGCGAAGGCCGTGGCGTTCAGGATGGCCGGCCGACCGGAGTTCGCGGACCGGCAGCGCCGCACCCTGGCGGGCGCGGCGATCCTGGCCGAGCGGCTGCTGGCCGAGGACACCAGGGCGGCCGGGGTCAGCGTGCTGACCGGCGGCACCGACGTGCACCTGGTCCTGGTGGACCTGCGCCACTCCGAACTCGACGGCAGGCAGGCCGAGGACCGGCTGCACCGGGTCGGCATCACCGTCAACCGCAACGCCGTCCCCTTCGACCCGCGTCCCCCGATGGTCAGCTCCGGTGTCCGCATCGGCACCCCGGCACTGGCCGCCCGCGGCTTCGGCGCGCAGGAGTTCACCGAGGTCGCCGACATCGTCGCCACGGCCCTCCTGCCCGGCTTCGACGACCGGACCGCCGCCGCACTGCGCGGCCGCGTCCAGGTCCTGACCGAACGCTTCCCGCTCTACCCCGCCGCCCCGCGGCCCGAGGCCGAGGAGGCCGTCCAGTGACGCACCCGCGCGACAACGCCGCCGGCAGGACCGCCCCCGCCACCCCCGGCGACGTCCTCCCCGACCACCCCGAGTTCCTGTGGCGCAACCCCGACCCCAAGCGGTCGTACGACGTCGTCGTCGTCGGCGGCGGCGGGCACGGGCTGGCGACCGCCTACTACCTGGCCAGGAACCACGGCATCACCAACGTCGCCGTGCTGGAGAAGGGCTGGCTCGCGGGCGGCAACATGGCCCGCAACACCACGATCATCCGCTCGAACTACCTCTGGGACGAGAGCTCCGGCATCTACGAGCACTCCCTGAAGCTCTGGGAGACCCTGGAGGAGGACCTCGACTACCCGATCCTCTTCAGCCAGCGCGGCGTGCTCAACCTGGCGCACACCCTCCAGGACATCCGCGACAGCAAGCGGCGCGTGTACGCCAACCAGCTCAACGGCATCGACGCCGAGTGGCTGGAGCCGGACGAGGTCGCCAAGGTCTGTCCCATCGTCAACATCTCGCAGGATGTGCGGTACCCGGTGCTCGGCGCCACCTACCAGCCGCGTGCGGGCATCGCCAAGCACGACTACGTGGCCTGGGGCTTCGCCCGCAGGGCCGACGCGTACGGCATCGACCTGATCCAGGACTGCGAGGTCACCGGACTCGACATCGTGGACGGCCGGGTGCGCGGGGTGCGCACCACGCGCGGTCCCATCGCGGCCGGGAAGGTCGCGCTGGCGGCCGCCGGGCACTCGTCCGTGCTGGCGGCCATGGCGGGGCTGCGGCTGCCGCTGCAGAGCCACCCCCTCCAGGCACTGGTCTCGGAGCTCCTCGAACCCGTCCACCCGACCGTGGTGATGTCCAACGCCGTGCACGTGTACGTCTCCCAGGCGCACAAGGGCGAGCTGGTCATGGGCGCGGGCATCGACAGCTACAACGGGTACGGGCAGCGCGGCGCCTTCCACATCCTGGAGCGTCAGATGGCCGCCGCCCTGGAGCTGTTCCCCGTCTTCGCCCGCGCCCACATGCTGCGCACCTGGGCCGGCATCGTCGACACCACCCCGGACGCCTCCCCCATCGTCGGCCTGACGCCCGTCACGGACCTCTACCTGAACTGCGGCTGGGGCACCGGCGGTTTCAAGGCCACCCCGGGCGTCGGCTGGTGCTTCGCGCACACCGTCGCCACCGGCGAACCGCACCCCTACAACGCGCCCTTCACCCTCGACCGCTTCACCACCGGCGCCCTGGTCGACGAGCACGGCGCGGCCGCCGTCGCCCACTAGCCGAGGAGTACCGACATGCAGCTCATCACCTGCCCCTGGTGCGGTGACCGCGAGGAGATCGAGTTCCACTACGGCGGTCAGGCGCACGTCGCCTACCCCGAGGACCCCTACGCGATCGACGACGAGCAGTGGGCCCAGTACGTCTTCTTCCGTGACAACCCCAAGGGCCCGTTCGCCGAGCGCTGGGTGCACGCGGCCGGCTGCCGGCGCTGGTTCAACGCCCTGCGCGACACCGTCACCCACGAGTTCCTCGCCGTCTACGAGGCCGGCGCCGACCGCCCCTCCCCCACGAGCACCTCGAAGGGTCAGGAGGCCACCCGATGAACACCCCCTTCCGCGCTCCGGGCCTCGGCCGGGTCGACCGCGACACCACCCTCGCCTTCACCTTCGACGGCACCGCGTACACCGGTCACCCCGGCGACACCCTCGCCTCCGCCCTGCTGGCCAACGGCGTGCACCACGTGGCCGACAGCATCAAGTACGGCCGCCCGCGCGGGTTCCTGGCCGCCGGCGCCGAGGAACCCAACGCCCTCGTCCAGATCGAGTTCCCCTTCCCCGAGCCCATGCTCACCGCCACGACGGTGGAGCTGTACGAGGGTCTGGTCGCCCGTGGCCTGTCCGGCCAGGGCAGGCTGAGCACCGAGCCGGACACCGCCCGCTACGACACCGTGCACGCCCACTGCGACGTCCTGGTCGTCGGCGCGGGCCCGGCGGGCCTGGCCGCCACGCTGGCCGCCGCCCGGGCCGGGGCCCGGGTCGTCCTCGTCGACGAACTCCCGGAGGCCGGCGGCTCGCTGCTCGGCACCCGGGAACTCATCGACGGCGCCCCGGCCCCCCGATGGGCCGGCGCCGTCCTGGCGGAGCTCGACGAGCACGCGGACGTCCGCGTCCTGCCCCGCACCACCGCCTTCGGCCACTACGGCGACGGGCTCGTCCTCGCCCTGGAGAAGCGCACCGACCACCTGGGCGCCGCCGCCCCCGCCCACGTCTCCCGGCAGCGGATCTGGCGGATCCGCTCCCGGCAGGTCGTGTACGCCACCGGTGCCCACGAGCGTCCGATCGCCTTCGACAACAACGACCGCCCGGGGATCATGCTGGCCGGTTCGGCCCGCACCTACCTGAACCGCTTCGGCGTGCTGCCCGGTTCGCGGGCGGTCGTCTTCACCACCAACGACAGCGCCTACCCGGCCGCGCTCGAACTGGCCGACGCGGGCGTGCGGATCGCCGCGGTGGTCGACGTGCGCGAGGAGGTGCCCGAGCACTGGCGTGGCGCCTGCACCGAACGCGGCATCGACGTCCGCGCGGGGCACGTCGTCACCGGCACCAGCGGCATCGAGCGCGTCACCCGCGCCCACGTCGCCTCCTACCGGGACGGACGCCTCGGCGAGCGGCACGGCGTCGACTGCGACCTGCTGCTGGTCTCCGGCGGCTGGAACCCGGCGGTGGCCCTGTTCAGCCAGGCCCGCGGCACCCTGCGCCACGACGCCGGGATCGGCGCCTTCGTCCCCGCCGACGCACCCGCCGACGTCCGTACGGCAGGGGCGGCCGACGGCACCTTCACCCTCGCCGGCTGTCTCGCGGACGGCGTGGCCGCGGCCCGGCAGGCCCTGTCGGCGATCGGCAGGACCGCTCCGGAGATCGCCCTGCCGGCCACCGACCCGCTGCCGGACGGAGCACCGGCCCGGGTGCTGTGGCGGGTGCCGAGCCCGCAGGAGGGCCAGGAAGGCGCCCCGCAGTTCGTCGACCTCCAGCGGGACGCGACCGTCGGTGACGTGCTGCGGGCGACCGGGGCGGGCCTGCGCTCGGTGGAGCACGTCAAGCGGTACACCACCATCGGCACCGCCCACGACCAGGGCCGTACCTCGGGCGTGCTGACCTCGGGCATCGTCGCCGAGGCGCTGGGCCTGGAAGTCGCCGACCTCGGCACCACCCGCTTCCGGCCGCCCGCCGTGCCGGTCTCCTTCGCCGCCCTCGCGGGCCGCAACCGCGGTGAGCTCTTCGATCCGGTGCGGGTGACCGCGCTCCACCCCTGGCACGTCGAGCACGGCGCGCGGTTCGAGAACGTCGGCCAGTGGAAGCGCCCCTGGTACTACCCGCGGGCCGGGGAGACCATGGAGGACGCCGTGCTGCGCGAGTGCCGGGCAGCCCGTACCGGCGTCGCGATGATGGACGGCTCCACGCTCGGCAAGATCAACGTCCAGGGGCCGGACGCCGGTGTGCTGCTGGACCGGCTCTACACGAACCTGATGAGCACCCTCAAGGTGGGCCGGGTCCGCTACGGCGTGATGTGCGGCGTGGACGGCATGGCCCTCGACGACGGCACCGTGATCCGGGTGGCCGAGCAGGAGTTCCTGCTGACCACGACCACCGGCAACGCGGCCAAGGTCCTGGAGTGGATGGAGGAGTGGCTCCAGACGGAATGGCCCGACCTGCGCGTCCACCTCACCTCCGTCACCGAGCACTGGGTGACGATCCCGCTGGTCGGCCCCCGCTCCCGCGAGGTCCTGGCCCTGGTGGCGCCGGACCTGGACGTGAGCAACGACGCCTTCCCCTTCATGTCCTGGCAGGACACCACCGTCGCCGGGGTGGCGGCGCGGGTGTGCCGGATCAGCTTCTCCGGTGAACTCGCCTACGAGGTCAACGTGCCCGCCTGGTACGGCATCGCCGTGTGGGAGGCGCTCCTCGCGGCTGGGGACGCGTTCGGCATCACCCCGTACGGCACCGAGACGATGCACGTGCTGCGCGCCGAGAAGGCCTATCCGATCATCGGGCAGGACACCGACGGCACCGTCACCCCGCAGGACCTGGGGATGTCCTGGGTCGTGTCGAAGAAGAAGCCGGACTTCGTCGGCAAGCGGTCCTTCGCCCGCGCGGAGAACCGGCGCGAGGACCGCAAGCAGCTGGTGGGCCTGCTCCCGGCCGACGAGCACGTGCTGCTCCCCGAGGGCGCCCAGATCATCGCCACCAGCGACGTCCCGGCGCCCCCCGTGCCCATGCTGGGCCACGTCACGTCCAGCTACCGAAGCGACGCCCTGCGGCGGACCTTCGCCCTGGCCCTGGTGCGCTCGGGCACCCGGCGCATCGGCGAGACCCTCTACGTGCCGCTGGACGGCCGGACCGTCCCGGTGACCGTGACCGACCCCGTGCTCTTCGACAAGGAGGGAGCTCGCCGTGACGGTTGAGACACCCGCTCGCCGCAGCCCGCTGTCCGAGTGGCAGGACCGCCTGGCGCGGCTGCCGGCCGGTATCCGGGTGCGGGAAGTGCCCTTCCTGACCCAGCTCACCCTGCGGGCGGAGCCCGGCGGCGCGGCGGCGCGGGCCGTCGAGTCCTGCCTGGGCGTCCCGCTGCCCGGCCCGCTGCGCGCCGACCTGTCGGGCGGGGTCGACGTGGTGTGGATGGGGCCGGACGAATGGCTGCTGGTGGCTCCGGACGGCCGCCCGGAAGACCTGGTCGCACGGCTGCGCTCGGCCGTCGGCGCGGGGTTCGCCACCGTCACCGACGTCTCGGCGCAGCGCACCACGCTGGACCTGTCCGGCCCCCTCGTCCGCGCGGTCCTGGCCCAGGGCTGCGCCATCGACCTGGACCCCCGGGTCACCCCGGCCGGCTCCTGCCCGACCACCCTGCTGGCCCAGGCCCCGGTCACCCTCGTGGTGCGCGACGACGCGGCCCGCGACGTCCGGCTGCTGGTCCGCTCCTCGTTCGCCACCTACCTGGCCGCATGGCTGCTCGACGCCTGCACGGAATACCGGGGAAGCGCCTCATGAAGACCGAGTTCGTCCTCACCCTCAGCTGCCCCGAACGGCCGGGCATCCTGCACGCCGTGACGTCGTTCCTGCTCGGGCACGGCTGCGACATCACCGAGCACCAGCAGTTCGACGACCCCGACCACGGCATCGTGTTCCTGCGCACCGGTTTCACCGCCCCCGACGCCGAGACGACCCTGGAGCGGCTGCGGGACACCTTCACCCCGGTGGCCGCCGAGTTCGGGATGGAGTGGCACCTCAGGGACTCCGCGGTCAAGCCGCGCGTGCTCGTGATGGTCTCCAGGTTCGACCACTGCCTGGCCGACCTGCTCTACCGGTGGCGCAGCAAGGCCCTGGACGCCGAGATCGTCCTGGTGGTCTCCAACCACCCCGATCTGGAGCCGCTGGCGGCAGCCGACGGCGTGCCGTTCGAGCACGTCCCCGTCACGGCCGGCACCAAGCCGCAGGCGGAGGCCCGGCTGCTCGCCCTGGTCGAGGAGCACCGCGTCGACCTGGTCGTGCTCGCCCGCTACATGCAGGTGCTCTCCGACGACCTGTGCAAGCGGCTGGAGGGCCGGGCCATCAACATCCACCACTCGTTCCTGCCGAGCTTCGCCGGGGCCAAGCCGTACCACCAGGCCCACCGCCGCGGGGTGAAGCTCGTCGGCGCCACCGCCCACTACGTCACGGCCGACCTGGACGAAGGGCCCATCATCGAGCAGGAGATCATCCGGGTCGACCACCGCTGCGGCGCGGACCGTCTGGTCACCGTGGGCCGCGACGCCGAACGCCTGGCCCTGGCCCGCGCCGTCAACTGGCACTGCCAGGGCCGGGTCCTGATCCACGGCAACCGCACGGTGGTCTTCAGCTGACGGAGGGGTCCCCGCCGGACGTCCGGCGGCCTACAGCCCCACGATCCTGTTCCAGCGCCTGGCGAACTCCACCCGTTCCGTCGACGTGATGTCCCGGGCGACGGCGAGGCGTCTGCGCATCTCGGCGTTCGGGAAGATCAGGGGGTTCTCGGCGAGTGCCGCCGTGTCCTTGTCCTTGGAGTCGGCGAGGACCTGCTGGGCCGCCGGGACGGGGCATACGTAGGTGACCCAGGCGGCCAGCTCGGCGGCGACCGCCGGCTCGTAATAGTAGTCGACGAGGCGTTCCGCGTTGGCCTTGTGGACGGCGCGGTCCGGGATCATCAGGGAGTCGGACCACAGCTCCGCGCCCTCCTCGGGGACGACGAAGCGGATGCCGGGGTTGTCGGCCTGGAGCTGGACGACGTCGCCCGAGTACGCCTGGCAGGCCAGGACGTCCCCGCTGACCAGGTCCTTGGTGTAGTCGTTCCCGGTGAAGCGGCGGATCTGGCCGCGGTCGACCTGCTTCTGCACCTCGTCGCAGACGGCGTGGAAGTCGTCGGCCGTCCACCGGGTGATGTCCACGCCGTTGCCCTGCATCAGCAGCGCGAACGCCTCGTCGAGGCCGGAGAGCAACGTCACCCGGCCCCTGAGGTCGCTCGCCCACAGGTCCTTGACGTGCCGGATCTCGCGGCCCAGCCTCCTGCGGTCGTAGGCGATGCCGGTGATGCCCGACTGCCACGGCACCGTGAACCGGCGCCCCGGGTCGAAGGCGGGCGAGCGGAGCAGCGGGTCCAGGTACCGCGCGACGTCCGGCTGGTGGGCGCGGTCCATCTTCTGCACCCAGCCCAGGCGCACGAACCGCGCGCACATCCAGTCGCTCATGACGATGAGGTCCCGGCCGGTGGGCTGGTGGTTCATCAGCGCGGGGCTGATCTTGCCGAAGAACTCGTCGTTGTCGTTGATCTCCTCGGTGTAGTCGACGGAGATCCCGGTGCGCTTCTCGAAGGCGTCCAGGGTGGGCCGCTCGTTCGGGTTGTCGTCGGCCACGTCGATGTACAGCGGCCAGTTCGCGAAGACCAGCCTGTGGTCCTTGCCGGACAGGTCGGTCACGGCGCGGTCGCCGGCCTTCACGTAGGCGGCGGGCACCCCGCAGCTCGCCAGCGCGCCCAGCGCGGCGGTACCGCCGAGCGCGCGCAGCAGGGAGCGACGGGTGAGCGCGGGCGTCCGGGGAGAGGTGTGAGGCACACCTGAAGGATGTCGCGCCCACCGGTCGCGGGGCAATCGACGCTGGGTCGCGCGCCCCGAAGGGGCTGCGACTCACGCGTCCAGCGACGTCATCACGTGCTTGATCCGCGTGTAGTCCTCGAAGCCGTAGCCCGACAGGTCCTTGCCGTAGCCGGACTTCTTGAACCCGCCGTGCGGCATCTCCGCGACCAGCGGGATGTGCGTGTTGATCCACACGCAGCCGAAGTCCAGCCGCTTGGACATCCGCATGGCCCGCCCGTGGTCCTTGGTCCACACGGACGACGCCAGCGCGTACTCGACGTCGTTGGCCCACTGCACGGCCTGGTCCTCGTCCGTGAAGGACTGGACGGTGATGACCGGCCCGAAGACCTCGTTCTGGATGATCTCGTCGTCCTGCCTGAGCCCGGACACGACGGTCGGCGCGTAGAAGTACCCCTTGTCGCCCACCCGCTGTCCGCCGGCCTCGACCTTGGCGTGGGCGGGGAGCCGCTCGATGAAGCCGGAGACCTGCTTCAGCTGGTTCGGGTTGTTCAACGGCCCGTACAGCACGTCCTCGTCGTCCGGCTGGCCGGTCTTCGTCTCGGCCGCGGCCTTCGCCAGCGCGGCCACGAACTCGTCGTGGATGGACTCGTGGACGAGCACGCGGGTGGCGGCCGTACAGTCCTGGCCCGCGTTGAAGAAGCCGGCCACGGAGATGCCCTCGACGGCCTTCGCGATGTCCGTGTCCTCGAAGACGACGACCGGCGCCTTCCCGCCCAGCTCCAGGTGGACCCGCTTGACGTCCTTGGACGCGGACTCGGCGACCTGCATGCCGGCGCGCACGGAGCCGGTGATGGAGGCCATCGCCGGGGTCGGGTGCTCGACCATCAGACGGCCGGTCTCGCGGTCGCCGGTGATGACGTTGAAGACGCCCTTGGGAAGGATCCCGCCGAGGATCTCGGCGATCAGGACGGTGGACGCGGGGGTGGTGTCCGACGGCTTCAGCACGACCGTGTTGCCCGCCGCGATCGCCGGGGCGAACTTCCACACGGCCATCATCATGGGGTAGTTCCACGGCGCGACCTGCGCGCAGACGCCGACCGGCTCACGGCGGACGATCGAGGTGTGGCCGTCCATGTACTCGCCGGCCGAACGGCCCTCCAGCATCCGGGCCGCGCCCGCGAAGAAGCGGATCTGGTCGACCATCGGCGGGATCTCCTCGTCCCGGGTCAGTCCGACCGGCTTGCCGGTGTTCTCCACCTCGGCCGCGATGAGTTCCTCGGCCCGCTCCTCGAACGCGTCGGCGATCTTCAGCAGGGCCTTCTGCCGCTCGGCCGGGGTGGTGTCCCGCCAGGCCGGGAAGGCCGCGGCCGCGGCCGCCATCGCCGCGTCGACGTCGGCCGCCCCGGACAGCGGCGCGGTCGCGTACGCCTCGCCGGTCGCGGGGTTGACCACCTCGGTGGTCCGTCCGTCGGCGGCGTCCCGGAACTCACCGTCGATGTAGTTGCGCAGGCGACGCAGCTCGGTGCTCACTGCCGGCCCTCCAAGTTGGGTGTCCAATCACTGAGACACCCACAGTAATCCGAGATCCCACGTTTTCAACACCCCCGGCCGCGCCGAGTCTGCGAAATCCGCAATGCAAGCTCCCTGAAACAACGAATTTCATCGATACGGCCTTGCGGAACCGTCGAGACGTCGTGCACAGTGAGGTCGTGGCCAGTCGAAGCGCAGACCAGAGGGACTCGTCCCGCGAGTCCAGGAACGGCAACAGTCCCCAGCTGGACGCCGTCTCCCTCGCCATCATCCAGCAGCTCCAGGAGGACGGCCGCCGGCCGTACGCCGCGATCGGCAAGGCCGTCGGCCTGTCGGAGGCGGCCGTGCGCCAGCGCGTCCAGAAGCTGCTGGACCAGGGCGTCATGCAGATCGTCGCCGTCACGGACCCGCTCACCGTGGGCTTCCGCCGGCAGGCGATGGTCGGCATCAACGTCGAGGGCGATGTCGAGTCGATCGCGGACGCGCTGACGGCCATGTCGGAAGTCGAGTACGTGGTGATGACCGCGGGCTCGTTCGACATCCTCGCCGAGATCGTCTGCGAGGACGACGACCACCTGCTGGACGTCATCAACAAACGCATCCGGGCGCTGCCAGGGGTGCGCTCCACCGAGAGCTTCGTCTACCTGAAGCTGAAGAAGCAGACCTACATGTGGGGAACCCGATAACCGTGACCCAGAAGGACCTCAGCCGCACCGCGTACGACCACCTGTGGATGCACTTCACCCGCATGTCCTCGTACGAGAACTCCCCCGTCCCGACCATCGTCCGGGGCGAGGGCACCTACATCTACGACGACCAGGGCAAGCGCTACCTGGACGGTCTCGCGGGCCTGTTCGTGGTCCAGGCCGGTCACGGCCGCACGGAACTCGCCGAGACCGCCTTCAAGCAGGCCCAGGAGCTGGCCTTCTTCCCGGTGTGGTCGTACGCCCACCCGAAGGCCGTCGAGCTGGCCGAGCGCCTGGCCGACTACGCGCCCGGCGACCTGAACAAGGTCTTCTTCACCACCGGCGGCGGCGAGGCCGTGGAGACCGCCTGGAAGCTGGCCAAGCAGTACTTCAAGCTCAAGGGCAAGCCGACCAAGTACAAGGTCATCTCCCGCGCGGTCGCCTACCACGGCACCCCGCAGGGCGCCCTGTCCATCACCGGCCTGCCGGGCCTGAAGGCGCCGTTCGAGCCGCTGGTCCCCGGTGCCCACAAGGTCCCGAACACCAACATCTACCGCGCCCCGCTCTTCGGCGACGACCCGGAGGCCTTCGGCCGCTGGGCCGCCGACCAGATCGAGCAGCAGATCCTCTTCGAGGGCCCCGACACCGTCGCCGCGGTCTTCCTGGAGCCGGTGCAGAACGCGGGCGGCTGCTTCCCGCCCCCGCCCGGCTACTTCCAGCGGGTCCGCGAGATCTGCGACCGGCACGACGTCCTGCTCGTCTCCGACGAGGTCATCTGCGCCTTCGGCCGCCTCGGCACGATGTTCGCCTGCGACAAGTTCGGCTACGTCCCGGACATGATCACCTGCGCCAAGGGCATGACCTCGGGCTACTCCCCGATCGGCGCCTGCATCATCTCCGACAAGCTCGCCGAGCCGTTCTACAAGGGCGACAACACCTTCCTGCACGGCTACACCTTCGGCGGTCACCCGGTCTCCGCGGCCGTCGGCCTCGCCAACCTCGACCTGTTCGAGCGCGAGGGCCTCAACCAGCACGTCCTCGACAACGAGGGCGCGTTCCTGTCGACCCTCCAGAAGCTGCACGACCTGCCGATCGTCGGCGACGTCCGCGGCAACGGCTTCTTCTACGGCATCGAGCTGGTCAAGGACAAGGCGACCAAGGAGTCCTTCGACGCGGAGGAGACCGAGCGCGTCCTGTACGGCTTCCTCTCCAAGGCCCTGTTCGAGAACGGCCTGTACTGCCGTGCCGACGACCGCGGCGACCCGGTCGTCCAGCTCGCCCCGCCGCTGATCTCCAACCAGGAGACCTTCGACGAGATCGAGCAGATCCTGCGCGCCACGCTGACGGAGGCCTGGACGAAGCTCTGAGTCCAGCGCCCCGACCGGCTGACCGACACCGGCCCCGGTGCCGTCCGTTCGAGTGAGAACGGACGCCCGGGGCCGTGTGCTGCCCGGGCTCCGCCCGCGGGCCTGCCTAGCGTGCACGTGACCGATCGGCCCAGCCTTCGTTCCCCCCGACGTGGGAAGGCACGGCAAAACGGATCAGAACCGAGGTGTACGCCCATGGAGGCCCCGCCGGACAACGACGTGCTGTGGGCACGCGCCCTGCACTTCCGCCACCAGGACGGCTCGCCCGGTGTCACCGGGGTCTCGCTCGCGGTGCGGGAGGGCGAGATCCTCGCCGTCAGCGGTCCGCGCGGCAGCGGCAAGACGACGTTGCTGAGGTGCCTCGCCGGTCTGACGCCGGTACAGGGCGGCGAGGTCTGGTTCAACAGCACGGCCGTGCACCGGATGGGCCCGGTCACCCGCGAACGGCTGCGCCGCGACCGCTTCGGCTGGATCGACCCCGTCCCGGCACTGGTCCCCGAGCTGAACGTCTGGGAGAACACCGCCCTGCCCCTGATGCTGCGGGGCACCAGCCGCCGCCGGGCCAAGGTGGCCGCGCTGGAGTGGCTGGACCGCCTCGACGTCGGCGACCGGGCCCGCCGGCGCCCGGCCGAACTCCAGCAGGCCGAACGGCAGCGCGTCGCCATCGCCCGCGCCCTCGCGCCCTCCCCCGCCATCCTCTTCGCGGACGAGCCGACGGCCCCGCTGCACCGCGCCGACCGCGCCCATGTGCTGCGCACCCTCACCACCGCGGCCCGCTCGCACGGCATCACGGTCGTCCTCGCCACCCACGACGCGGAGACCGCCGCCCTCGCCGACCGCAGGCTCTCGCTCCTGGACGGCCGCCGGGTGAACACGGTCCACCTGCCCGCCCCCGAAGCGGAAGGCCGGGCCGAGTGCTCGCTCTCCGCCTGACCCGCGTCGCCCACCCGGCCGTCCAGCTGCGCCGCCTCCTGGTGGCCGCGGCGGCGGCGGGCACGGGCTTCCTCCTGCTGTCCGCCCTCGGCTACGCGATGGCCCACCCCGACCACTCGACGGCGGCACTCCTGCGGCTCGCCTGGTGTGTGATCCCGCTCGCCGCCACGGTGTACCTCGCGGTGGCGGTGGCCCGCACCGACCCCGGCACCAGACCCCGCCCCGGCCTGTCCGCCCTCGGCCTCGGTCCGGCCCGCCTGATGGCCGTCGCCGCCCTCAACACGGTCCTCGCCTGCACCCTGGGCTCGCTGCTGGCCCTGGCCGTCTTCCTGCACCTGCGCGGCGACCTCACGGGCATGCCCTTCGACGGCGCGGCGAAGGACTTCCTGGCAGCGGACCAGCCCCTGCCCCTGCCGGCCGCCCTGACCCTGCTGACCGTGCCCCCGGTGCTCGCGTCCACGGCGGTGGCGCTGGTCCTGCGCCCCCGCGACCTGCCCGGCACACCGGGCCGCAACCCGGTGTACGCACTCCTCGCCGCCCGCCGCACCACGGGCGCCCGCACCACCACGGGCGCCCGCACCACCACGGGCGCCCTCGCCGCCACGGGTGCCAACGCCACCACGGTTTCCCGCCCCACCACGAACACCCGCCTCACCGGCCACCCCGCACCCGACACCGCACCGCCCCGGCACACGGCGCCCGACCCCACCCCGCCCCAGCACCCCGCGCCCGACCCCACGCCGCCCCAGCACCCCGCGGACGGTGACCAGCCGTCCCGTCACTCCGGGGGCGGTCGTGCCACCGGGGCGGCTCGGACGGGCGCGGACGGCGCCCTGCCGACCCCGGTGAGCGAGGTCCCGCCCGTCCCGGCCGTGGCCGAGCCCGCCCCCACCGGCCTGCCCTGGGCCGTCGCCGTTCTGGCCGCCGGGCTCGCCATGGAGTCCTACGCCGGCGTCACCGAGACCTCCCCCCGCACCGCTCTCCCCGGCGGCCTCGCCACCGGCCCGGTAGGCGTCCTGGTCGGCTGGTCGCTCACCGCCCTCGGCCTGGTCCTCGCCGCCCCGGCCCTCGCCCACCTCTGCGGCCGCCTTCTGCAGGCCGTCCGCCCCGGCGCCCTGCGGCTGCTGGCCGGCCGCGTCCTGATGGCGGAGGCCACCCGTATCGGCCGCCCCCTCGGCGTCGTCTGCGCGGTGACGTCGGCGACCTTCGCGGCGACCGTCCTGCACAGCGGCGGCAAGCACCCCGGCGGCCCGCTCACCACCCTCGGCGGCCTCGTGGTCGCCGGCTGCGCGGTGGCCACGCTCCTCACCACCGCCGTGGAGGCCCGCCAGGCCCGCGCCGGCACCACCGAGGCGCTGCTGCGCCTCGGCGCACCGGCGACGCTGCTGCGCGGTGCGGCGGCCCTGCGCACCGGCGCCCTGCTGGCCCTCTTCGGTCCCTTCACCCTGCTGATCGCGGACCTCGCCGCCCGCCCGCTGGTCCGCTGAGCGGTCGCGCGAAACTCACCGCACAAAAGTCCGACGGGACCGATGACTTTCGCCGTGCCCCCCGGTCCACCCCTCGAACAGCACGACACCGGAGGAAGAGGGACCCCATGTACCAGCAGATGATCTTCGTGAACCTGGCCACCGACGACGTGGCGGCGGCGCGGAAGTTCTTCACGGAGCTCGGCTACACGATCAACCCGCAGTTCAGCGGCGACGACTGCGCCTGTGTCGTGATCAGCGACACGATCATCGCGATGCTCCTGAGCAAGCAGCGCTACGCGGACTTCACCAAGAAGGAGATCGCCGACTCGACGAAGACCAGCGAGGTGCTGATCTGCCTGAGCGCCGAGAGCCGCGAGAAGGTCGACGAGCTGGTCCAGAAGGCGGTCGCGGCCGGCGGCACGGCGAACGACGACATCCAGGACCAGGGCTTCATGTACGGCCGTTCCTTCGAGGACCTGGACGGCCACAGCTGGGAGGTCGTGTGGATGGACCCGGCGGCGGTGCAGGGCTGACCTCCACCGGCACGGCTGTCCTGGCGAACGGCTGTGCCAGCATGGGCGGGTGCAACCGACACCCGCCCAGCCGAACCGTGCCGCCCACGACCTCGAGATCGAGTCGCTCGCCGAGTTCGACGAGGTCGTGGCCGCGCGCGGCTCCCTCGCCCGGTACCGCGTCCAGGCCGTCGATCTGACGGGCCGTACGGACGTCCTGCTCACCACCGACACCACCGGCGCCGTCTTCCTCGGCTGCCCGATGTCGGCCGAGGCCGCGGCCCGGGTCGGCGCGTCCGGCGCCCTGGTGTTCCCGCCGGTCCCCGACCTCCCCTTCGACCCGTACCGGGCCTTCGTCTACACCCCAGGAGAGCTGTTCGACTCGCTCGCCGAGGGCTACGGGGGGACCCCGGACGCACGGTCGTACGCCTGGTTCCAGGAGACGAAGGCGGACGGCGACATATTCGCCTCGATGCTCCGCTCGATCCACGACGACGCGGTCTCCGACGCGCTCGACGAACTCCTCGCCGACGCCCGGGTGGTGGGGGTGATGGGCGGACACGCGATGGCGCGCGGCACGACGGAGTACGCCGGTGCCGCGCGGCTCGGCCGGGAACTCGCGCGCGCCGGCCTCACCGTGGCGACCGGGGGTGGGCCGGGCGCGATGGAGGCGGCGAACCTGGGCGCCTACGCGGCCCCCTTCGAGGACGGGATGCTCGACGAGGCCCTGGAACTCCTCGCCAAGGTCCCGTCGTTCCGGCCCTCGGTCACCGACTGGGCGCGGGCCGCCTTCGAGGTCCGCGAGCGCTGGCCGGACGGCGGCTCCTCGGTGGGCATCCCCACCTGGTTCTACGGCCACGAGCCGCCGAACGCCTTCGCCGCGCACATCGCCAAGTACTTCGCCAACGCCACCCGCGAGGACGGCCTGCTGGCCCGCTCCAACGCCGGTGTGGTGTTCCTGCCGGGCGCGGCCGGGACCGTGCAGGAGATCTTCGACAACGCGACGCCCAACTACTACGAGTCGCGGGGTGAGCCGACCCCGATGGTGCTCGTGGACGAGGCGCACTGGAGCGAGCGGCTGCCTGCCTGGCAGTTGCTGACCTCGCTGGCGCGGGAGCGGTCGATGGCGTCCCGTATCGGCCTCGTTGACCGGATCGAGCAGGCCGCAGAGGCGCTGAAACGTCTCGGCAGTTAACGACTGTGCAAAGTCAACACCCGTGGACCGCATATGCATTGACACTGCTTATGGAGCGCTTATAGACCTGTGAGCCTCTTGGGGATTCTGATGCCTCATCTCGCCGTAGCGTCAACTCCCTTTTACCCCCCGCAGTTATGCACTCAGTAAGGACAAACGTGTCCATATCCCGCCGCAGTGCACGTCGTTCCGTGCGCATCCTGGGTGTCGCCTCCGCGTCGGCCGCACTGGCCCTGGGCGTCTCCAGCACCGCCTTCGCCTGCAACATCAAGGACTTCTCCGCCGAAGCCACCTGCGACGGTGCCAAGGGCGCCATCGTCGTCACGGACACTGACGCCACCGGCACGGCCGCCACCATCACCGTCTTCCTGGAGAACAACGGCGCCGACGCCAAGCAGGTCGGCAAGGCGCAGACCGTCAAGGGCTCCAGGTCCGGCGAGAAGATCACCTTCTCCGAGGACTGGGCCCCCAACGCGACGTACCGCGTCCGCGTCAAGGTCGACAGCGGCAAGACCCAGATCGACACGGACATCACGCCGAACCTGACGACCCCGTCGACGGCGTGCGCCTCCGAGGAGAGCGCCAGCCCGTCGCCGTCGGCGTCGCAGGCGGAGTCCGCCACCCCGTCCCCGTCGGCGTCCGAGTCCACTCCCGCCGAGTCGGGCTCCCCCACCCCGTCGGCCACCGAGAGCAGCAGCACCGCTCCGGCCGGTTCGTCGGACAACGCCCCGTCCCCGGCGGTCGGTGAGTCGAACCTCGCCGAGACCGGCGCCAACTCCAACACCGGCCTGATCGCCGGTGTCGCCGGTGCGCTGGTCGTGGTCGGCGGCGGAGCCGTCTGGTTCGGCATGCGCCGTCGCGGCGCGCACAGCGGGGACTGACCGCGCCCGACACCCGTACCGCACCGAGGCCCGTCCCCGTTCCGCCGGGGACGGGCCTCGGTCGCTGACGGGGTCGTGCCGTCGGGGGCTCATCGGGGGCTCAGTCCAGTACGACGGTCTCCGTCGCGTCGAACGCGACGCCCACCGTCTCTCCGGTCGCCGGTGCCGCCCTGAGCGCGCAGGCCGCCTCCAGGCGGGGGCCGCCGTCCTCGGGCTGGAGGTGGACGGTGACGTGGGTGCCCTGGAAGGTCCGGGCGGTCACCGTGCAGGGCAGCCCCGCGGCGGCGGCGACGAGCCGGACGCCCGCCGGCCGCACCAGCAGCGACCGTGCCCCCTGCCCCGACCCCTCCGGCACCGGCAGCTTGCCCCATGGAGTCACCGCGGCCGCGCCCTCGACGGTCGCCGGGACCACGTTGCCGAAGCCGAGGAAACGGGCCACGAACTCGTCGGCCGGCCGCTGCCACACCTCCAGTGGCGTGCCGGACTGGGCGATCCGTCCGTCCCGCATCACCACCACCCGGTCGGCCAGCGCGAAGGCCTCGCCCTGGTCGTGCGTCACGGCGAGCACAGTGGTGCCCAGCCGCCCGAACAACTCGCGGAGTTCCACCACCAGCCGGTCCCGCAGCGAGCGGTCGAGCTGCCCCAGCGGTTCGTCGAGCATCAGCAGCCGCGGCCGGGGTGCCAGCGCCCGGGCGAGCGCCACCCGCTGCTGCTCACCGCCGGACAGCCCGGCCACCGCCCGCCGCGCCGCCCCCGGCAGCCCCACCAGCTCCAGCAGCTCGGCCACCCGCGCGGCCCGCTGTTCCGTCCCAACCCCCCGCATCCGGAGCCCGAAGGCCACGTTCTCGCCCACGTCCCGCTGCGGGAACAGCTGGTGGTCCTGGAACATCAGCCCGACCCCCCGCCGGTGCGCCGGTACCCGCGCCTGGTCCTGGCCGTCGAGCAACACCCGTCCCGCGCCCAGCGGTTGCAGCCCCGCCACCGCCCGCAGCAGCGTCGACTTGCCGCTCCCGCTGGGCCCGAGGACACACACCACCTCGTGCTCGGCGACCGCCAGGTCCACGGTGTCGAGCACGGCGCGGGCACCGAACCGCACGGTCGCCGCGTCCAGTTCGAGAAGCGGCATCAGAACTCCCCCGTCCGGTCGGTCCGCAGCCGTTCGAGCACCAGCAAGGCCACCGCGCACACCACCATGAGAATCGTCGAAAGAGCCATCGCCTGCCCGTAGTTGAGATCACCGGGCCGGGACAGCAGCCGGGCCACCGCGACCGGCAGCGTCGGGTTGTCGGGCCGGGCGATGAACACGGTCGCCCCGAACTCGCCCAGCGACACCGCGAAGGCGAACCCGGCCGCGATCAGCAGCGCCCGGCGCACCATCGGCAGGTCGACCTCACGCCACACCCGCCACGGCGAGGCGCCGAGCACGGCCGCCGCCTCCCGGAGCCGCTCGTCCACGGCCCGCAGCACGGGCAGCATGGTCCGCACCACGAAGGGGACGCCGACCAGCGCCTGGGCGAGCGGGACGAGGATCCAGGACTGCCGCAGGTCCAGCGGCGGCTTGTCCAGCGCGATCAGGAAACCGAAGCCGACGGTCACCGCGGACACCCCGAGCGGCAGCATCAGCAGCGCGTCGAACCCCCGTACCAGCCGTCCCGCGTCCCGCCGGGCCAGCGCGGCGGCGGCCAGTGCGCCGATCAGCACCGCGATGGCGGTGGCGGCGGCCGCGTACTCCAGCGAGTTCACGACCGACTCGATCGGCGCGACCAGGAAGGTGCCGCCGTCGGCGTCGCCCAGCGCCCGGTAGTAGCCGACACCGCCGTCGAACGACCGCCGTACCAGGACGGCCAGCGGCAGGAGGAGGAGTACGGCGATGGTCGCGAGGACCCCGGCGAGCAGCGCCCACTGGCCGGCCCCGCGCGGCCGGCGTGCCGTCACCGACGGGTCCACCAGCCGCAGCGCGCTCTCCCGGCGCCGTACCGTCCACGCGTGCACGGCGAGGATCGCGCCGACCGCGACGAACTGGACGATCGTGAGGACGGCGGCCGTGGCGAGGTCGAAGATCTCGGAGGTCTGCCGGTAGATCTCCACTTCTAGGGTGGCGAAGGTGGGCCCGCCGAGGATCTGCACCACGCCGAAGGAGGTGAAGGTGAACAGGAAGACCATCAGCGCGGCGGCGGCCACGGCGGGCGCGAGCGCGGGCAGGGTGACCTTGCGCCAGGCGGCCGCCGGCGAGACGCCGAGCATCCGTGCGGCCTCCTCCTGGCGTGGGTCGAGTTGGGACCACAGGCCGCCCACGGTCCGTACGACCACCGCGTAGTTGAAGAAGACGTGCGCCAGCAGGATGGCCCAGACGGTGGTGTCGAGCCGTACGCCCCACCACTCCTCCAGCAGACCGCCCCGCCCGACGAGCGCGAGGAAGGCGGTCCCCACCACGACCGTCGGCAGGACGAAGGGGACCGTCACGACGGCCCGCAGCACCTGCTTGCCGGGGAAGTCGAGGCGGGCGAAGACATAGGCCGCGGGCAGTGCCACCAGCAGGGTGAGCGCGGTCGAGGCGAGCGCCTGCCAGGTGGTGAACCACAGCACGTGCCGGATGTCGGACTGCCCGACGACCTCGGCGATCCGCCCGAACTGCCATACCCCGTCGACCTTCAGGCCCCGTTCGACGATCGCCGCGACCGGCCAGGCGAAGAAGACCGCGAAGAACGCGACGGGCACGAGCATCAGCCCGAGCCGCGCCGCGCCCGCCCGCCTGCCGGCGGTCACTTCAGTACGAGTGACGTCCACGTCTTGACCCACTGGTCACGGTTGGCGGCGATCTTGTCGGGCGCCATGGTCTCGGGGTCCGGGGCGGCAGGACCGTACTCGGTGAACTCGTGGGGCACCGCGGCCCCCTTGACCACCGGGTACACGAACATGTTGAGCGGCATGTCCTCCTGGAACTCCTTGGAGACCAGGAAGTCGATGAGCGCCTTGCCGCCCTTGGTGTTCCCGGCGTTGCTCAGCAGTCCGGCGAACTCGATCTGCCGGAAGCAGGTTCCGGTGGCGACACCGGTGGGGGCGGTGCTGGGCTTCGGGTCGGCGTAGATGACCTCGGCGGGCGGCGAGGAGGCGTACGACACGACGAGCGGCCGGTCCCCCTTGGCCTTCTTGCCGCCGGCCGAACCGGAGAACTCCTCGTTGTAGGCCTGCTCCCAGCCGTCGACGACCTTCACGCCGTTGGCCTTGAGCTTCTTCCAGTAGTCCGGCCAGCCGCCGTCCCCGTACCGGGCGGCGGAGCCGAGCAGGAACCCGAGGCCCGGCGAGGAGGTGGCGGCGTTCTCCGTGACGAGCAGGTTCTTGTACTGCGGCTTGACGAGATCGGCGTACGACGTGGGCGGGGTCAGCTTGTGCTCGCTGAAGTACGCCTTGTCGTAGTTCACGCAGATGTCGCCGTAGTCGATGGGCGTCACCCGGTGCTTGCCGGCGTCGAGCCGGTACGCCGCGCCGACCTGGCTCAGGCCCTTGGCCTCGTAGGGCTGGAACAACCCGTTGTCGAGAGCCCTGGACAGCAGGGTGTTGTCGACGCCGAAGAAGACGTCGCCCTGGGGGTTGTCCTTGGTCAGGATCGCCTTGTTGACGGCCTGTCCGGCGTCGCCGTCCTTGAGGACCTTGACCTGGTAGCCGGACTGCTTCTCGAAGTCCTTGAGCACGTTCTTGGAGACGGCCCACGAGTCGTGGCTGACCAGGGTGACGGTCTTGGAGTCGGCGCCGCTGCCCGACGACGAGCACGCGGACAGCGTGACGAGACCGAGCGCGACGGCCGCGGCCATGAGGGTTCTGGTGTGCACTGGTGTTTTCCTCCTGGGGTGGACCAGGAAGAGGCGCGGCCCTGCCCGTGAGCACGGGGCTCGCGGGCAGGGCGCAACAGCTTGAGTGATGACCGAACTTCCTACCCAGAATGACCTGGGCGAGGTTCAGAGGGTCTGCGGCCCGATTGCCGCACTCTCAGCGCTGTGGCGCTCCCCTGTCGGAATATGAAGATGTACCTGCGGCCCTCAGATTACCGCTCGGTGGCCGCGAGCTGGCCACAGGCCCCGTCGATCTCCTGACCACGGGTGTCCCGGATGGTGACGGGCACCCCGTGCGCGGCGATCGCCTCGACGAACGCCTTCTCGTCCTCGGGCCGCGAGGCGGTCCACTTGGAGCCCGGGGTGGGGTTCAGCGGGATGAGGTTGACGTGCACGGGCTTGCCCTTGAGCAGCCGGCCGAGCCGGTCACCGCGCCACGCCTGGTCGTTGATGTCCCGGATGAGCGCGTACTCGATGGACAGCCGCCGGCCGCTCTTCTCGACGTACTCGAACCCGGCGTCGAGGACCTCGCGGACCTTCCAGCGGGTGTTGACCGGGACGAGGGTGTCGCGCAGTTCGTCGTCGGGGGCGTGCAGGGAGATCGCGAGCCGGCACTTGAAGCCCTCGTCGGCGAACCGGTGGATGGCCGGGACGAGTCCGACGGTGGACACGGTGATCCCGCGCTGCGAGAGGCCGAGCCCGTCGGGCGCCGGGTCGGTCAGCGCCCGGATGGCGCCGACCACCCGCTTGTAGTTGGCGAGCGGTTCGCCCATGCCCATGAAGACGATGTTGGAGAGCCGCGCCGGTCCCCCGGGGACGTCCCCGTCCCGGAGCGCCCGCATACCGTCGACGATCTGGTGGACGATCTCCGCGGTGGACAGGTTCCGGTCCAGACCCGCCTGCCCGGTCGCGCAGAACGGGCAGTTCATCCCGCACCCCGCCTGCGAGCTGATGCACATGGTCACCCGGTCCGGGTAGCGCATCAGCACCGACTCGACGAGCGTGCCGTCGAACAGCCGCCACAGCGTCTTGCGGGTGGTGCCCTCGTCCGTGGACAGATGCCGTACGACGGTCATCAGCTCCGGGAACAGGGCCTCCCGCAGCTTGTCCCGGGAGCCGGCCGGGATGTCCGTCCACTGCTCGGGGTCGTGCGCGTACCGCGCGAAGTAGTGCTGCGAGAGCTGCTTGGCACGGAACGGCTTCTCCCCGGCCTCTGCCACCGCGTCCTTGCGCTCGGCGGGCGAGAGATCGGCGAGATGCCGCGGCGGCTTCTTGGCTCCGCGCGGGGCGACGAAAGTGAGTTCTCCGGGCTTGGGCATGGTGGTACCAGTGTCGCAGATCCACATGGGTGGCCCGGGACCGTCCAGGCGACCCCAGGTCGCATATCACATAACTCACATATGTGGCAATATGGGGCATGTGGCATTGGGTCTGCCGACAGGAGTGAGGAGTACATCATGATCGCCAAGCTGCTCGGCAAGCTGTTCTTCACCCGCCACTACGGTGCGTACGGCGAACACGAGTGGAACGCGTACGCCGGCGACGACTCGGCCTGACCGCACCGCCGGCGGGGACCCTGCGTGGCTCCCGCCGGCCAACGTTCTCATGGGCTCGCTGAAGGAGCCGCCGCGGCTGCCCGGAGGCAGCTTCGCGGCCTGGAGCCGGGACCGGCTGGCGACGGCCCGGCGCGGCGCGACGGAGTGCGGGGACGTCTGGCAGCTGGAGCCGGGGGTCTATGTGGCCGCCACGGCCGGTGCGTGCGCGGAGGTCCTGCACCGCGCGTCGGATTTCCCCAAGGCGTCGTCGCCGCTCTTCCCCCCGTTGCGGCCGGCGAGCAGAGTTCCGACGCCCGAGGAACGGGCCCGGGCCCACGCCGCCCGGATGCGCGGACTGCGGCCGCAGGCGGTGGTGGCCCGGACCGGTGAGATCGCGGCCGGGACCGCTCGTCTCGCCGAGCGGTGGCCCACGGACCGGGACGTCGAGGTCCTGCCCCTCGTGCGGCACGTGCTGGCGGAGGTCGGCGTGCGCTACCTCTTCTCCGAGGACGCGCCGGCCCTGCTGCCCTTCGCCGCACAGCTGTTCCTGGCCCGGGAACTGCTCGCACTCCCCTCGCGCTGGGTCTGGCCGCCCTGGATCCCGACACCGGCACGGCGGTTCCGCACCCGGCAGCAGGTCGCGTTCACCGAGGCGTTGCGGCCCGTCGTCCGCCGGCGCCTTGCGTCGGGCCTACCGGGTGACGACATGCTCGGGCAGATGCTCCAGCCCTCCCCCCGGCACGGCCCGCTGCCGGAGCAGGCCGTCCTCGACACGCTCCCGGGCATCACCGTCGCCACCTTCGAGGCACCGTCCCGGGCGGCCGGCTGGATCCTGCTCCACCTGGCGCGGTACCCGGAGGCGGCGGACCGCGTCGCGGCCGAGGCCGCCCTGCTGCCCGCGGATCCGGCAGCGACCACCGGCGAGCACCTCGAAAGTCTGCGGTACACCCGGGCCCTGGTGCGCGAGGTGCTCCGGATGCACCCGCCGAGCTGGCTGCTGACCCGGCAGGCCCGGCACCGGACCGAACTCGCCGGCTACGGCATCGACGCCGGGTCGACCGTTCTCGTCTGCCCCTACACCGCCCACCGCGACGCGCGGGAACACCCCGACCCGGACCGGTTCCGGCCGGAACGCTGGCTCGACGACGCGGGCTCGGACGAACCCGGCTCGTCGGCGAAACCCGGTGCCTTCCTCTCCTTCGGTACCGGGCCGCACGGCTGTGAGGGGGCCGCGCTGGCCATGGAGACGCTGACGCTCCTGACCGCGGGGACCGCCCGCCGCCACCGCCTGAGCGAGCCGCCCGGCCCGGAAGCCGCCTACCGGGTCACCACCTTCGTGGGGCTCGCGACCGCCGGCCTGCGCCTGCGGGCCGCCTCACGTACGGATGCCGTCCCGCACGCACTCGGCTGACCGGCCGCCGGGGGGCTCACCTCGGTCACCAGGTCACCGGCAGGGTGCGGGGCCCGCGGATCAGGCCCTGGGTCTGGAACTCGACCCGCTCCGGGGGTACGGCCAGCCGGATGCCGGGGAAGCGGGTGAGGACCGAGCCGATCATCACCTCGGCCTCCATCCGGGCCATGATCGCGGCCATGCAGTGGTGGGGTCCGTGCCCGAAGGCCAGGTGGGGGCCGTCCGCGCGGTCGAAGTCCAGGCGGTCGGGATCCGTGAAGACCTCGGGGTCGCGGTTGGCGGAGACGTACGCGTTGTAGACGACCTCGCCGGCCCGGATCAGCCGGCCGCCGACCTCGACGTCCTCGACGGCGACCCGCGGGATGCCGACGCCGTTGCGGTGCGGGACGTAGCGGAACAGTTCGTCGACGGCCTTCGGCAGCAGCTCCGGCTCCCGGCGCAGCCGGTCCAGGTGCTCGGGGTGGGTGAGCAGCGCGTACATCATCGAGCCGCTGTTGTTGCGGACCGCGTGTCCGCCGCTGACCTGGATGGCGGTGGCCAGGGAGATCGCCTCGTCCGCGGTGATCTCGCCCGCCTCGGTGGCCTGCGCCAGCACCCCGGCGAGGTCCTCCCGGGGTTCCTGCCGGCGGCTTCGGAGCAGCTCGGCGATCCGGGCCCGGGTGGCCCGTGCGGCCTCCCCGGCACGCTGTGCGGAGCCGGCACCGGCGGACAGCAGGGCCTCACCGGTCGCCGCCCAGCGGTGCCAGTCCCTCTCGTCGACGCCGAGGAAGTCACGGACCACGGCGATCGGGAAGGGACCGTGGAGATGCTCCATGAGGTCGGCGGGCGGCCCCGCGGCCGCCACCGTGTCGAGCAGCTCACCGGCCCGGCGCTCCGCCATCGGCCGCAGCCGCTGCATGGCGCGCCCGGTGAAGGCCCGGGCGACGACCCGGCGCAGCCGGTTGTGCCGGGGCGGGTCGATGTACTGCAGGCCCGCCGTCTGCGAGGCCACCGGTTCCGGACGCATGCTGGTGACGTCGCGGCCGACGACCCGCTCCCGGGAGAACCGCGGGTCGGAGGTGACGAAGCGGACGTCCTCGTACCGGGTGACCAGCCAGGCGTGTCCCTCGCCGTGCGGGAGCCTGATCCGGGTGACCGGCTCGTCGCGCAGCAGCTCGTCGAGGAACGGGTCGGGGTCGAGCGCGGGCAGGTCGTCGACGGACCAGAACCGCACCGGTGGCGGATCCGGGACCGGGGACGGGCCCGCGGCCGGGGCCGGGTCGAGGGGCATGGGCACACTCCCTGGACGTCGGAGGACACGGCGTCCTCACCGGGAGTCTGCCGGTGACCGGCACGGAGGTGCGATTTCTGGTGCGGCATCCGGGGGCGGACGTGCCGGTGGGCCCCGTCCTGCTCAGGACGCGGCCCACCCACGACAGGGGTACGACAGCCGGTGCCGGGCCGGTGCCCGTGGCGGTGCGCGTTCCTCAGCCGCTGCCGACGAACAACACCATCAGCAGCCACACCACCGGAGCCGTCGGCAGCAGCGAGTCCAGGCGGTCCATGATGCCGCCGTGGCCCGGCAGCAGCGTGCCCATGTCCTTGATGCCCAGGTCCCGCTTGATCATGGACTCGCCGAGGTCGCCGAGCGTGGCGCTGGCCGCGACCGCGAGGCCCAGCAGCAGACCCTGCCACCAGGTGCCGTCGTCGATGAGGAACTCCATGCACAGCGCGCCCGCGACCATGGCGAACAGCACCGCCCCGACCAGGCCCTCGCGGGTCTTGCCGGGGCTGATGCGCGGGGCGAGCTTGTGGGTGCCGAACCGCCAGCCGACCGCGTACGCGCCGGTGTCGCTGACGACCGTGAGGAGGAGGAAGGTCAGCACCCGCTGCGGGCCGTCCTCGGCGGTGAGCATCATCGCGACGAACGTGGCCAGGAACGGGACGTAGAACGCCGCGAAGAGGCCTGCCGTGACGTCCTTGAGATAGCCGTCCGGCGGTTCCGTCATCCGCCAGGCCAGGACGGCGAGCCCGGTGAGCGCGAGGGCCACCCAGGCGCCCTCGGCACCGCGGGCGTAGCCGGCGACCACCATGGCGGCGCCACCGAGCGCCAACGGGACCAGGGGCGCCTTGATGCCCTTGCGCTCCTGGAGCCGGCTGGTCAGCTCCCACAGTCCCACCACGACCGCGACCGCCACCACGCCGACGAAGACGGCCTTGACGACGAAGAGGGACGCCACGATCACGACGCCCAGTCCGACGCCGACGCCTATGGCCGCACCCAGGTCGCGTCCCGCGCTCTTCTTCTGCGGCGCGGACGCCGGCTGCGGGACCTCGGGCATGGGCTCCGGATTCTGCGGCGCGGCCGCGTGGGGCAGGGGCTGCGCCGACGAGGTGTCGTTGCGGAACAAGGGGCCGCTCAGCCGAGCGGCCCCCCGGTCGTCGTCCTGGTCACCGCCGTACGGGGGTACGTCGTCGGGCACGATGGGCATGGGGCGAGTCTGCTGCGCGTCATGCGCATCGTACGCGGGACCCGCCGGGGCGGCTCCCTGGGCGTACCCCTGGTCGTAGCCGTGGGCGTGGCCCATCCCGTACCGGCCGGAGCCGTCGACGGGACCGTGGCCGTAGCCCTGGGCGTGCCCTTGGCGGGAGCCGTGGGCGTGCCCCTGACCCGAGCCGTCGACGGGGCCCTGGGCGGGAGCCTCGGCGGGCATGCGCCCGTGGCCCGGGCCGGAACCGGCGGCGGGAGCGAACCCGTAGCCCTGCCCGGCGCCGTGGGCGTGATCGCCGCTGGAGCCGTGGGCGGGGCCCTGGCCCGAGCCGTCGGCGGGGCCGGGGCCGTAGCCCTGGCCGGCGCCCTGATCGGTCGGCCGCCAGTACCCGGCCGGTGCCCCGGCCTGCCCGGCCTGCGGCCCGGCGGGCGGCGGGGCTCCCCAGGATGAGTCGTTCATCAGACTTCGAGAAGTTCCGCTTCCTTGTGCTTGAGGAGCTCGTCCACCTGTGCGACGTACTTCGCGGTGGTGTCGTCGAGCTCCTTCTCGGCGCGGCGGCCCTCGTCCTCGCCGACCTCGCCGTCCTTGATCAGCTTGTCGATGGCGTCCTTGGCCTTGCGGCGCACGGAACGGATCGACACCCGGGAGTCCTCCGCCTTGCCCTTGGCGACCTTGATGTAGTCGCGGCGGCGCTCCTCGGTGAGCTCGGGGAACACCACCCGGATGATGTTGCCGTCGTTGCTCGGGTTGACGCCCAGGTCCGAGTCGCGGATCGCCTGCTCGATGTTGCGCAGGGCCGTCTTGTCGAACGGGGTCACGACCGCCATGCGCGGTTCCGGCACGGAGAACGAGGCCAGCTGGTTGATCGGCGTCGGCGCGCCGTAGTAGTCGGCCACGATCTTGTTGAACATCGCCGGGTGCGCACGGCCGGTGCGGATCGCGGCGAAGTCCTCCTTGGCGACCACGACGGCCTTCTCCATCTTCTCCTCGGCCTCGAGGAGGGTCTCTTCGATCACCACTTGCTCCTGCGTGTCTTGAGTAAGGCCCGGCTGCGGTTCCGTTGCGGTCGGCGGCCGGCTGCGTCGCGTCTTCTTAGCTGCACGGTTCCCGACCGGCCGGACAATGTCCATCCCCCGGTCAGGGTCCTCGGGCGTTGCCGGTCAGGCCCGGCTGCCCTGGTCACCCACCAACGTGCCGATCTTCTCACCCTTGACGGCCCGCGCGATATTGCCCTCGGCGAGCAGCTCGAAGACCAGGATCGGCAGCTTGTTGTCGCGGCAGAGCGTGATCGCGGTGGCGTCGGCGACCTTGAGCTCGCGGGTGATGACCTCTCCGTAGCCGAGGGAGTCGAACTTGACGGCGTCGGGGTTGGTCTTGGGGTCGGAGTCGTAGACCCCGTCCACGCCGTTCTTGCCCATGAGCAGCGCCTCGGCGTCGATCTCCAGGGCGCGCTGGGCGGCGGTGGTGTCGGTGGAGAAGTACGGCATTCCCATACCGGCGCCGAAGATGACCACGCGGCCCTTCTCCAGGTGGCGCACGGCCCGCAGCGGGATGTACGGCTCGGCGACCTGCCCCATGGTGATCGCGGTCTGCACGCGCGAGTCGATGCCCTCCTTCTCCAGGAAGTCCTGGAGGGCCAGGCAGTTCATCACGGTGCCGAGCATGCCCATGTAGTCGGAACGGGCCCGGTCCATGCCGCGCTGCTGGAGCTCGGCGCCGCGGAAGAAGTTGCCGCCGCCGATGACGACCGCGATCTCGGCGCCGTCCCGTACGACGGCCGCGATCTCACGGGCGATCTTGTGCACCACGTCGGGGTCGACCCCCAGGCCCCCGCCACCGGAGAAGGCCTCACCGGACAGCTTCAGCAGAAACCGGCCGCGCACTTTGCCGTCGTCGCTCTTCTGGGCCTTGGTGGTCATGGAGATCCCGCCTCTTTCACGTGGTGCACATACGAAGAAGGCCATTGCCGGTGGGGTCGCTTTTCGCTGCCCATGCGCGGCAATGGCCTCCTCGTCAGATCTGCTGCCGTCCGTCACGACCCTGGCTGTGGCCGGGTACCCGGACGACTGCTCTCGACCGACCCTATCGGGATTTCCCCGTGGGTCGCGCGTCGATCGGGGTACGGACTCAGATGCCGACCTTGATGCGGGTGAAGCGCTTCAGGGTGACACCGGCCTCGTCCAGGACCTTCTGGACGGACTTCTTGTTGTCGAGCGCGTACGGCTGGCCGAGCAGCGTGGCGTCCTTGAAGAAGCCGTTCAGACGACCCTCGACGATCTTCGCGATCGCGGCCTCGGGCTTGCCCTCGGCGCGGGTGGTCTCCTCGGCGATCCGGCGCTCGGACTCGACGACCTCGGCCGGGACGTCCTCCTGGGAGAGGTACTTCGGCGCGAAGGCGGCGATGTGCTGGGCGACGCCCTTGGCGACCTCGGCGTTCGGCTTGTCCAGCTCGACGAGGACACCGATCTGCGGGGGCAGGTCGGGCATCGTGCGGTGCATGTAGGCGAGGACGAAGCCGTCGGAGAACTGCGCGAAGCGGTCCAGGACGATCTTCTCGCCGAGGTTGGCGTTGGCCTCGTCGACGAACGCCTGGACGGTCTTGCCGGCCTCGATCTCGGAGGCGAGCAGGGCCTCCAGGTCGGCCGGGGAGGTCTTGGCGACGTGCTCGGCGATGGCGTTCGCGACGGCCTGGAACTTCTCGCCCTTGGCGACGAAGTCCGTCTCGCACTTCAGCTCGACGAGGACGCCGGAGGAGTTGTCGTCGGCGATGATCGAGACCACGGCGCCGTTCTCGGCGGAGCGGCCCTCGCGCTTGGCGACGCCCTTCTGGCCCTTGATGCGGAGCGCCTCGACGGCCTTGTCGACGCTGCCCTCGGCCTCGTCCAGCGCCTTCTTGCAGTCCATCATGCCGGCGCCGGTGAGCTCACGGAGCTTCTTGACGTCAGCGGCGGTGTAGTTCGCCATGAGTCGTTAAGTCTTTCTCGAAGTCGGGAGATCTGCCCGATCCACGATCCACACGTGGATGTAGACCGCGAACCTGTGGGTGAACGGCGGGGGCGTTCGGGATGTCGCCGCCCCCGCCGTCGACGCTGACGGGTCAGGCCTGCTCGGCGTCCGCGGCCGGGGCCTCGGCGGTCTCGGCGGCCGGAGCCTCGGCGGCAGGCGCCTCAGCGGCCTCCGCGGCGGGAGCCTCGGCGGGCTTCTCCGCCTCGTCGGCCTTCTTCTCGCCCTCGAGCAGGTCGCGCTCCCACTCGGCCAGCGGCTCGCCCGCGGCCTTCTCGCCCTTGTCGCCGGTGGCGACACGGGAGCGGGAGATGAGACCCTCGGCGACCGCGTCGGCGATCACGCGGGTGAGCAGGGTGACGGAGCGGATCGCGTCGTCGTTGCCCGGGATCTTGTAGTCGACCTCGTCGGGGTCGCAGTTGGTGTCGAGGATCGCGACGACCGGGATGTTGAGCTTCCGGGCCTCGCCGACGGCGATGTGCTCCTTCTTGGTGTCCACGATCCAGACGGCGCTGGGCACCTTCTGCATCTCGCGGATACCACCGAGGGTCTTCTCCAGCTTGGCCTTCTCGCGCGAGAGCACGAGAAGCTCCTTCTTGGTCAGACCGGAAGCGGCGACGTCCTCGAAGTCGATCTGCTCGAGCTCCTTGAGGCGCTGCAGACGCTTGTAGACGGTCGAGAAGTTGGTGAGCATGCCGCCCAGCCAGCGCTGGTTGACGTAGGGCATGCCGACGCGGGTGGCCTGCTCGGCGATGGCCTCCTGCGCCTGCTTCTTCGTGCCGACGAACATGACCGTGCCGCCGTGGGCGACGGTCTCCTTGACGAACTCGTAGGCGCGGTCGATGTACGACAGCGACTGGAGCAGGTCGATGATGTAGATGCCGTTGCGCTCGGTGAAGATGAAGCGCTTCATCTTCGGGTTCCAGCGACGGGTCTGGTGACCGAAGTGGACGCCGCTCTCCAGCAGCTCCCGCATCGTGACGACGGCCATGGCCGTATCTCCTTGAATTTCTCGGTTGTGTCGCGGATGCCGGACGGCTCCCGCGCCTGACGCCCGTGCGCGCTGTGCCACGAAGGACCGAGTAGCGCTGACACCTGCCGTACCGGCCGGATGTCGGGGCGTGCGAAGTCGACCCGGTGGCCCGGATCGCCAGAAGAAGTGTACGGGACCGGCGGGGTACCGGGTGACGCCGCTGTCCACAACCTGGGCGCGGTCCACAGGTACCGGCCAAGATCGGCGCGCTGCGGGACGGTGTCCGCATGCGACGAACGATGCGGTGGGTGTGGGCGGCGACGGTGTTGCCGCTGGTCCTGGCGGTGACGGTGGCAGGTGCCCGGGCGGACGGGGCGCCGGTTCCGGCGCCGGTTCCGGCATCGGTTCCGGCCGTCGCCCGGGTGTGGCCGGTGGGGGTACGCCCGCCGGTCCTGCGCGGCTGGGAGCCCCCGGCGTCGGTGTACGGGCCCGGGCACCGGGGGGTCGATCTGGGCACGGCCACGGGGGAACCGGTGCGGGCCGTGGCGGCGGGCCGGGTCTCCTACGCGGGGCGGGTCGCGGGGAGGGGCGTGGTGTCGGTGGAGCTGGCGGGCACCGAGCTGCGCACGACCTATGAGCCGGTGACGGCGACGGTGCGAAAGGGGGAGGAGGTGACGGCGGGGCAGGTGGTGGGGGTGGTCGAGGGGGCGGGGGCGCATTGCGGGGCGGCGGTGTGCGTGCACTGGGGGCTGCTCAGGGGGGAGGTGTACCTGGACCCGTTGCTGCTGGTGCCGCCGTGGTTGCTGAACCGGGGGCCGGCGAGACTGCTGCCGGTGCTGGGGGTTCCGCTGCCGGAGGGGTAGTGGGGGAAGGGGCTGATCAGCCCCGCACACCCCGCAGCGCCATGGCCACCGCCGCGTCGGTGATCACCGCGGGATCCTCCGCCGCGCCCAGCTCGATACGGCGCACCGCCGCGTCCACGATCCCCTGCACCAGCATCGCGGCCAGGCGGGGCTGCTCGTGCCCCAGCTCCCCCAGCGCGGCGACGATCATCGCGACCAGTCCCCCGTGCGCGGCCCGGATCTTCTCGCGGGCCCCGGCGTCGAGCTCGCTCGCCGAGATCGCGACCACCGCCCGGTGCCGCCGGTCCCCGACCAGGGCCAGCTGCCGTCGCACGTACGCCTCGACCTTGCCCTCGGCGGAAGCCGCCCGCTCCATCGCGGCCTCGACCTCCGCCGCCCACACGGGGAAGTCGGCCGCGCACAGCTCCTCGACCACGGCGGCCCTGGAGCGGAAGTACTCGTACACCGACGACCGCGCGAGCCCCGTCCGCTCGGCCAGCGCCGGGAACGTCAGCGCCTCCGTACCGCCCTCGGACAGGAGGGACCGCGCGGCGTCCAGCAGGGCGGCTCGCTGCATCGACCGGTGCTCGGCCACGGAGGCCGCTCGAATCCTTGGCACGCCGTCCACTGTACGGACGCGCCGGCTCGGACGGGAGGCAGCGCGACGGGGACGCCGGTCACCCCGCCCCGACGACGACCGGAAACCCCCGTTCAGACGACCGGAAACCCCCGGTCGGACGACCGGAAACCCCGGTCAGCGGCCGAAGCCGGCCAGCTTCGCGCGCAGCTGCAGCACCGACTTGGTGTGGATCTGGCTGACCCGGCTCTCGGTGACCCCGAGCACGTTCCCGATCTCGGCCAGGGTGAGTCCCTCGTAGTAGTAGAGGGTGACCACGGTCTTCTCCCGCTCGGGCAGCGTGTTGATCGCCCGGGCCAGGAAGCGCCGCAGCTCCCGGTCCTCGGCCACCTCCACGGGGTTGTCCGCGGCGGTGTCCTCCAGCGTGTCCATGACGCTCAGGCCGTCGCCGCTCTCGCCGCCGACGTGCAGGAGCTCCTCCAGGGCCACCACGTTGGCCAGCGACAGCTGGCTGAAGACGGCATGGAGCTCGTCGACCTCGATGCCCAGCTCCGCGGCCACCTCGCCCTCCGAGGGCGTTCTGCGCAGCCGTGCCTCCAGCGTGGCGTAGGCCCGCTCGACGTTGCGGGCCTTCTGCCGGACGGAGCGGGGGATCCAGTCCAGCGCCCGCAGCTCGTCGATCATGGCGCCGCGGATCCGGGTGATGGCGTAGGTCTCGAACTTGATCTCCCGGTCGACGTCGAACTTCTCGATCGCGTCGATCAGTCCGAACACCCCGGAGGAGACGAAGTCGGCCTGCTCCACGTTGGGCGGCAGCCCGACGCTCACCCGCCCGGCCACGTACTTGACCAGCGGCGAGTAGTGCAGGATCAGCTGTTCCCGCAGCCGGTCGTCCCCTGTCGCCTTGTACGACCGCCACAGCTCGTCGAGCGTCGAGGGAGCGGGCGGCCGCACGCTGCCACCGTCGCGGGCGGCTGGGGGGATGGCCGCCCGGTCGGACCCGGAGGTGTGCTGGGGCATTCGTCGCCTTGTGTCGTTCTGCTGTGAAGTGCCAGGAATTGCCGTGATGCGCCGAGGGTGGCGGGGGTCGGGACGGGGGGAGCCGGTGGGATGGGGTGGGCAGGGTCTGTGTCTGTCGCCGTACGGCGTGGTCCACGCGGGGCCTTTCGTGAGCGTAGCGTGACTGGGGAGTCGCGGTGCGCGAACAGCGAGGCTCCACCCCTGCGCGAACCCCCTGTACGGCGCGTCGGACCGCATGCGGGACATCGCTCTGCGTGATCGCGCGATGGCGTCAACTCCGGGAATTCCCAAGGGCGTCGGGCGTTCCCCCGGACGGCCGAACACGCTTGGTCAGCGCCGAGTCCGACCGTCCCTGACCGAGATCAGCACCTGGCGTGTCAACTTCCAGCCGTCGCCGTGTCGTTCGACGTAACCAAGTGCTCGGAGTTCGTACAGCCTGGCGACGGCCTCGTCCTCGGACGTCTGCGCGCCGCGTGCCACCTCTTCGGGTGATGCCGACCGGTTGCCGGGCAGCGCGGCCAGGACCTGCCGGGCGGCGGGCTCCAGCAGGTCGCGCGGGAGGACGGGCCCGTGTCGGGCCGGGGCCAGCCGGCCGATGTCACCCACGAGTTCGACGACTTCGGCGGCGTCCGTGACCAGCGTGGACTCGCCTCTCAGCAGTTCGTGCACCCCGGCGGAGAGGCCGCTGGTGGCCGGTCCGGGCACGCCCATGGTGAACCGGCCGAGCCGCTGCGCCGCCCGCGCGGTGACCAGCGAGCCGCTGCGGTGGGCGGCCTCCACGACGACGGTTCCCCTGGTGAGCGCGGCGATGACCCGGTTGCGGAGCACGAATCTGCTGGCGGTCGGGTGCTCGCCGGGCGGCAACTCCCCCACCACCAGTCCCTGTTCGGCGATCCTGTCGATCAGCCCCGCGTGTCCCCGGGGATAGGGCCGGTCCACCCCGCAGGCCAGTACGGCGACGGTGGCCCCGCCGGCGCCGAGGGCTCCGCGGTGGGCGGCGCCGTCGACCCCGTAGGCACCGCCGGACACCACCACCCAGCCGCGCTCGGCGAGGCCCGCGGCGAGGTCGGCCGCCATGTGGGCGCCGTACTCGGTGCAGGCCCGGGCGCCGACGACGGCGACGGCCTGCAGCGCCCACATCCGGAGACCGGGCCGTCCCCGCACCCAGAGCCCGAGGGGACGGGCGTCACCGAGGTCGTCGAGCTGAGCGGGCCACTCGACGGTGCCGGGGGCGACGAAGCGGGCCCCGGCCTTCCGGGCGGTCTCGAGGTCACGTTCCGGGTCGGCCCGGGCGGCCCGGGCCAGGAGACCGGTCCAGCGGGTTCCGCTCACCCCGGGCAGGGGCAGCGCACCACCGGCGCGCAGGCGGCGGACCACCTCCGACGCCCCGTACTCCCGAAGCCACCGCCCGCCTACCTCGTCACCGGGTTCGAGAACCCGGGTGAGGAAGATCCGGTCGAGCAGCTCGCCGTCGCGGTCGTCACCGGTCACGTCAGCGCCCCGAGGGCCATCGGCACGCCTCGCGGGACCCCGGTGCGCAGTTGCAGCGCCAGGGCGACGTCCGCGGCTCCCGGCCTGTCGTGGCCCACGAGGTCCGCGACCGTCCAGGCGACCCGTAGGACGCGGTCGATGCCGCGGGCGGTCAGGACGCCTCGCTCCAGGTTGCGCTCGGCCTCGTCCATCGCGCCCGGCATCGCATGCCAGCGGCTGCGCAGCTCACGGCCCGGCACCTCGCCGTTTGTCCCCCAGGGTGTACCGGCGAACCGCAGCGCCGCCCGCTCCCTGGCCGCCCGTACCCGGTCGGCGACCACCGCCGTGGATTCGCCGCGGACGCCCAGGTCGGTGAGCTGGGCGCGGGTGACCCGGTCCACTTGCACGCGCAGGTCCACCCGGTCGAGGAGCGGACCGGAGAGCCGGGCCTGGTAGCGGCGGATCGCCGAAGGCGGGCACTCGCAGAAGTCGTCGGTCAGCGAGAACCGCCCACAAGGGCACGGGTTGGCCGCGAGAACCATGAGGAACTTCGCCGGGAACCGCACCACGCCCGCGCTGCGCGCGATCACCACGTGGCCGGCCTCCAGCGGTTGTCGCAGCGCGTCGAGCGCCTGGGTGTTGAACTCCGGCGTCTCGTCGAGGAAGAGGACGCCGCGATGAGAGAGCGAAACCGCCCCGGGACGGGCGATGCCGGGGCCGCCGCCCACCAGAGCCTGCATGGTGGCCGAGTGGTGCGGAGCGCAGTAGGGGGCGACGTCGATCAGGGGCTTGCCCGGCGGCAGAAGTCCCGCCACCGAGTGCACTGCCGTGACTTCGAGCGACTCACCCCGGGTCAGCCTGGGCAGCACGGCCGGCAGCCGCTCCGCGAGCATGGTCTTGCCGGCGCCCGGCGGTCCCTCGAGGAAGAGGTGGTGGCCACCCGCCGCCGCCACCTCGACGGCTGTCCGCGCCGACAGCTGGCCCACGACGTCCGCCATGTCGTGCCCGTGGTCCTGGTGCGCGGATCCGGCACTGTGCATCCCCGTGGCCGCGCCCGAGCCCGGCACCCGGAGACCGGCGAGCAGCGGATCGGGCCGTCCCGGGTCGTCCGGCTCCTCGTCGGGGACCGGCTCGTCCGCGAGGATCGCGATCAGTTGCCGCAGGCTCCGCACGCCCAGCACGGAGACGTTCGGTACCAGTGAGGCTTCCGCGGCTGCGCACTCCGGCACGACCACCTGCTCGTATCCGGCGTCGGCTGCGGCCAGGACCGCGGGCAGGATGCCCCGTACCGGACGTACCCGTCCGTCCAGCCCGAGCTCCCCGATCATCACGATGTCGGCGAGTACCCGCGGGTCGACCCGCTCGGCGGCGCCGAGTACGGCGCACGCCACGGCGAGGTCGAAGCCCGAGCCCGCCTTCGGCACCGACGCCGGACTCAGCCCCACCGTCAGTTTCTTCGAGGGCCACTGGGCCCCCGAGTTGACCACCGCCGCCCGTACCCGGTCCTTGCTCTCCGTCAGGCTCTTGTCCGGCAGCCCCACCAGCGTGAAGGCCGCCACTCCGGGCTCCAGGTCCGCCTGGACCTCCACCACCACGCCCTCGACGCCCACCAGCGCCACCGAGCACGTCCGTGCGAAGCCCATCTCAGGCCACCCCTCGCACGTGCTCGACGACGGGTGCCCCGCGCCGTGGCAGGAGCACGCCGACCACGTCGATGCGGACGCCGCCCGGCGGCGCTCCGCCGTGGGCGTGGATCCAGTGTTCGGCGAGGCCGCGCAGCCGCTCCGCCTTGGCGGGGGTCACCCCGGCCAGGGGCTGCCCGAAGGGACCCGCCCGCCGGGTCTTGACCTCGCAGACGACCAGGACGTCCCCGTCCCGCGCCACGATGTCGACCTCGCCCGTCCTGCCGCAGCGCCAGTTGCGCTCCAGGACGGTCAGACCGGTCTCCGTCAGCCGCCGCGCGGCCAGCGTCTCGCCGTACCTGCCGAGTGCGCCGCGGGCTCGATTGGTGTTCATGTCGGCACCACCTCCGGCGCCAACCGTCACGCACACCCGGCCCAGCTGTTGATCTTGGTGAGCTACTCGGCGGTTGTGGACAACTCCGTCACCCACACGAGCGGCCGCCGCGAGGGGCTCAGCCGCCCGGCAGCTCCAGGTCGCTCTTGTTCAGCTCCTCGATGTTCACGTCCTTGAACGTGAGGACGCGGACCTGCTTCACGAACCGAGCCGGCCGGTACATGTCCCAGACCCACGCGTCCGCCATGGACACCTCGAAGAAGACCTCGCCCTGGACCGAGTGCACCTGCATTTCGTAGTCGTTGGTGAGGTAGAAACGCCGCTCGGTCTCGATCACGTATTTGAACAGACCGACGACGTCGCGGTACTCCCGGTAGAGCTTCAGCTCCATCTCGGTCTCGTACTTCTCGAGGTCCTCGGCGCTCATGGCATGTTCCCCTTCAGCCGTGCGATCCCACCATTGTGCGCCAGTACCGCACGCGCCTAGACGATTTCCGTGTCCAGGGTGACGGGCCTGACGGGGGGACCTTCGTCGAGCAGCCTACGGAACAGCTCGGCGAGTCTGGTCGGATACACCGTCTCATGTGCCCGGGTCAGTTCCTGGCACGTCCACCACCGCGCTCCGGCGACACTGCGCCGCTCCAGCTCCGTCAGGCCCCTGGCCTCGGTGGCCGTCTGCGTCGTACGGGCCAGGTAGTACCACTCGTCCTGGTCCCAGCGGCGGCCGGCGAACGGGAAGGAGCACGTCCGCCGCCACAGCACCGGCCCGAGTTCGACGTCCGTGATGCCGGTCTCCTCGCCGAGTTCCCGCAGCGCGGCCTGCTCACGGGTCTCGTCGCCCTCCAGGCCGCCGCCCGGCGTGAACCACCAGTCGTCGGCCGGGTCGTCCGGTTCGTGGCCGTGCAGCAGCAGGACGCGGTCGTCGGGATCGAGCAGGACGACCCGGGCCACCTTGCGCAGGCCACCCTCGTACGGCGCCTCAGCGGGCACCGGCGGGCTCCGTACGGCCGCGGGTGCGGGAACGGCCCAGCAGGTTCACGACCGGGCCGTACGCGCCGCCACCGAGGACCAGCACGCCACCGGCCACGATCATGAACTCGATGGTGCGCAGCGGACCCGGCCGGGAGAGGGTGCCCAGGGTCTCGAAGCCGGTCGGGCGCTTGAGCATGCCCTTCATGGGCCAGATCACGGCGTCCACCCGGGCGCTCACGGCGCTGCGCGCGACCGTGCCCTGCGCCGCGTCGGTGAGGTGGGCGGTGGAGTCGAGGGAGCCCTGCCGCTCGTCGCCGAGGAGGAAGAGCCGGCCCTTGGGGACGGTGACGGTCGGGAAGCCCTGGAGCTCGGCCAGGCTGCCCGCCGGCAGATACGGTTCGTCGATCCGCTTGCCGTTGACGGTCAGCTTGCCGTCGGTACAGCAGGCGACCGTGTCCCCGCCGACCGCGACCACGCGCTTGACGACGTCCGCGTTGGCGACCCAGCTGGTGTCATGGAAGACGACCACGTCGCCCCGGCGCACCTCGCTGCCGTCGATGCGCTGGCCGACGACCCGGTCGCCGGCGTCGATCGTCGGCGTCATGGAGCCGGTGGGCACGGTGTACGGACGGTAGACCACCGCCGCCCAGCCGAATCCGCCGAGGAACAGCACGATGCCCAGCGCCACGGCGATCCCGGACAACCGGTTCCCGAGCCCGCCACCGGTCCGCGCCGTGCCGGTGCTGGTGCCTCCGCCGCTGCGCGGGGCCGTACGTATCGTGCTCTCGCCGCTCATGAGGCCGCACCCTACCCGGCGGTACCGGGCAGGGGCAGCCCTTCTGCGACAGCCCTGGTCACAAGCTCCCCAAGGGCTTCACATGGGCCGGTCGGCCGAGGCCCGCGCGCCGCGTTCAGCGCTTGCCGGCGGCCGCGCGCCGGTCGAACTTCGACCCGGTCAGGTCGCCCCGCCGACGGCGCCACACCGCGATCGGCAGGACGGCGGCGACGGCCACGCCCTGCGGGGCCACCGAGAGGGAGGCCGCGGCGGAGGCCTGCGTGTTGATGCCGGACTGGTCGAAGGTGTCCGGGACGGGCAGCGTGCCCCAGCGGTTGATCGGCCAGGCCTTGACGATGGCCCGGCCGACGACCTCGTCCACCGGGACCATGCCGTGGTGCTTGTCCGACTGGTTGTAGCGGGAGTCGCGGGAGTTCTGCCGGTGGTCGCCCATCACCCAGATGGAGCCCTTGGGTACCTTCACCGTGAACTGGCCGCCCTGGTCGTCGACGCTGCACGGGGTGTTGCCGGGGTACACATACGGCTCGTTCAGCGCGTGGCCGTTGACCTTGAGCGGGCCGCTGCCCTTGCAGGAGACGGTGTCGCCGCCGACCCCGATGACGCGCTTGATCAGGTCCTTCTCCTGGGCGGACGGCATCAGGCCGATCCAGCTGAGGAAGGTCTGGATCGCGTTCGGCTGGGCGGTGGGCTCGCCCGCCAGCCAGTCGTCCGGGTCGTGGAAGACGACGACCTCGCCGCGCTTCGGCTCGGAACCGAACCAGGGCGTGAGCTTGTCGACGAGGACGCGGTCACCCTGCTGGAGGGTGTTCTGCATCGAGTCCGAGGGGATCGAGAACGCCTGCACCAGGAACGTCTTGATCAGCAGCGCCAGGACCAGCGCGATACCGATCAGGATCGGCAGCTCCTTCCAGAAGGAGCGGGGCTTCTTCGGCGCGCCCGCCGACGAGTCGCTCCCGTCACCGCCGGGGCCGTCCCCGGCACCGCCGGAGTACGGGCCGTCCGCCGGGGTCGGGCCCCCGGCCGGTCCGCTCTCACTCCCGGACGTGGAACCACCGTCTGCGCTGGGGACGTTCTCCTCGGGGCGCCCGCCGTGGTCCTCGCCGTCGTGTCCCGACCGTGCGCCTACCGCCACATCCCCCACGCCAACTCCTTACTCCGTGCCGCCGCCCGCGCCATCCACGACGCAGGCCCACCACTCCCATAACGAGCGGGAGTTCCGCAGGGCTCGGGAGTTGGACGTATCCGTTCGGATCGTCGGAGGCAACCCTATGCGACACCCGGGGAGCCGCGGTCGACCCCGACACGGAGTGGGAAACGCTTGCGAAGGTTTTAGGTTCCTCGAGCGAGGCCCAGTGTCCGAGCGGCCAGCCGATCCATTTGGCCCGGCCGACCACGTTGCTGACGGGGACCGTGCCGCCGTAGGCGGTGTCCTGATGGGCCCGGGAATCGGCCGAGTTGCCGCGGTGATCGCCCATCACCCAGAGCCGGCCCTGCGGGACGGTGATGTCGAACTCCTGCATGGAGGGGGCGTTCCCCGGATACAGGTAGCTGCCCTCGGTGAGGGGAACGCCGTTGACCGTCACCCGGCCCTGCGCGTCACAGCACTTGACGTGGTCGCCGCCGACACCGATGACCCGTTTGATGAGGTCCTTCTCGTTGGCCGAGGGCAGCAGACCGATGAAGGTGAGCCCTTCCTTGAGCTGTTTGACGACGACCGGGTCGTTCGCCTTGGTGGTCTGCTCGTCGGCCAGCCAGCCGCCCGGGTCGTGGAAGACGACGACGTCCCCGCGGTGCGGCTGCCACCCGAACCACGGGGTGAACTTGTCGACCAGGACGCGGTCGCCGATCCGGATCGTCTGTTCCATCGAGCCCGACGGGATCACGAAGGCCTGCACGAGGAACGTCTTCAGCACCAGCGCTATGAGGACGGCCACGCCGACCAGCAGCGGTATCTCCCGCATGGCTCCGCGCCGGCGCTTGCGCTTGACCTTGCGCTGCAGCTTGCGCCGCTCCGCGCGGGAGCGGCCGCCGCCCGGGCTGGAGGTGCGCCGGGCCCCGGTGGGCAGCAAGGCGGCGGTGGCGTCGACCGGTACGCCGCGCGGTTTGCCGCGGTTACCCATGGGCACCCGCCCCTGCCGACCGCCCCGGCTCCTCCGACTCCGGGTCCGGCACGCGCGCGTAGGCGGTGGGACGGGTGAGCCTGGTCCAGTGGGCGTACGGCCAGATGATCCAGTCGGCGCGGCCGACGACCTTGCCGACGGGGACCATGCCACCACCGGGCGAGCCCAGGTGGTCGCGGGAGTCGCTGGAGTCACCGCGGTGGTCACCGAGGACGAAGAGCCGGCCGCCGGGGACGACGACGTCGAAGGCCACGGTGGAGGGGGCGTCTCCCGGGTAGAGGAACGCGCTCTCGTCGACCGGCCGGCCGTTCACCTCGATCCTCCCCTTCTTGTCGCAGCAGACGACATGGTCTCCTCCCACACCGACGACGCGTTTGATGTAGTCGGCGTCCCCGAAGTACCCGGCTCCGTCGAACACGACGACGTCGCCGCGGCGCGGCTCGGCACCGAAACGGTACGCCAACTTATCTACGAGAACCCGGTCCCCGATCCTCAATCCCTGTTCCATGGATCCGCTGGGAATCTGGAACGGTTGCGCCACGAAAGTGTTGAGGGCGAGCAAAAACGCCAGGCAGGTGAAGAGGATCAGGGTGATCCAGCCGCCCGGCAGCCAGTCGGCGAGCCGGATCAGCAACGCGAAACGCGACCGGCCCTCCGGGACCCCTGGTGCGGGGCGGGAGGAACGGTCGCGTTCCGTCGGCTGTGCTTCGGTGTCCATCGAGGCCAGATGGTATCCGGCCGCGATAAGAACCCCGTTCGCGCGAGATCAGTTCTCGCGCTTCTCCTTGATCTTCGCGGCCTTACCGCGCAGCTCGCGCAGGTAGTAGAGCTTGGCGCGACGCACGTCACCGCGGGTGACGAGCTCGATCTTCTCGACGATCGGGGTGTGCACCGGGAAGGTGCGCTCGACGCCGACGGAGAAGGAGACCTTGCGGACCGTGAAGGTCTCGCGGACACCGCTGCCCTGGCGGCGGATCACAACGCCCTTGAACTGCTGCACACGGGAGCGGTTGCCCTCGATGACGCGGACGTGGACGTTGACGGTGTCACCCGGGCGGAAGGCCGGGACGTCGCTGCGCAGCGACGCGGCGTCGACGGTGTCGAGCAGGTGAGACATTTCGTCTGCTTTCTTCGCTGATGCCACAGGTCATCAACGGCAACTAGGTGTTCCATGAGGACTGACGTGCGGGTCGGGGCGGGCGTCGTGTCCCCCTGCGGCAGGGGCGCACGCCGGACGGACGCACAACAGCGGCCTATTCTTCCACGGCCTCTGGCCTGCGCCAAAATCGGCCGTGGGCGGCGCCCTGCGGGTCGGGGGCCCAGCCCAGGATGGAGAGCATCTCGCGATCCTTCTTGTCGAAGGCCTCGGGGTCGCAGCGCTCGATCAGGTCGGGCCGGTGGGCGGCCGTCCGCCGCAGGGCCTCGTCGCGGCGCCAGCGGGCGATCTTGCCGTGGTGGCCGCTGAGCAGCACCTCGGGGATGTCCCGGCCACGCCAGACGGGCGGCTTGGTGTAGACGGGGCCCTCCAGGAGGTTGGCCATCGCGCCGGGGGCGAAGGAGTCGTCCCGGTGCGACTCGGCGTTGCCGAGGACGCCGGGCAGCAGCCGGGCCACCGCCTCGGTGATCACCAGTACCGCCGCCTCGCCACCGGCGAGCACGTAGTCGCCGATGGACACCTCGTACACCGGTATCCGGGTCGCGTACTCGTCCATGACACGCCGGTCGATGCCCTCGTAGCGGGCCGGCGTGAAGATCAGCCAGGGCCGTTCGGAGAGTTCGACGGCGAGTTCCTGGGTGAAGGGGCGGCCGCTCGGGGTGGGCACGATCAGCGCGGGGGCGTGCGAGCCGGTCTCGTAGCCGTCGGCGAGCGCGGTGTCGAGGGCGTCGCCCCAGGGCTCGGTCTTCATGACCATGCCGGGCCCGCCGCCGTACGGGGTGTCGTCGACGGTGTTGTGGCGGTCGTACGTCCAGGCCCGCAGATCGTGCACGTGGACGTCGAGCTGCCCACGCGCGCGTGCCTTGCCGACCAGCGAGACGTTCAGCGGTTCCAGGTACTCGGGGAAGATCGTGACGACGTCGAGGCGCATCTCTTACGACTCTTCCCGCGAGGACGCGATCTCGGCCCGGTCGTCGATCAGACCGGGCGGCGGCGCGATGACCGCCTTCTGCTCCTCCAGGTCGATCTCGACGACGATCTCCTGCACGAAGGGGATCATCACCTCGGTGCCGTCGGGGCGCTCCACGATGAACAGGTCCTGGGAGGGCAGGTGCGAGATCTCGGTGATCCGGCCGACCTCGGTGCCGTCCTCGGTGACCACGTCCAGGTCCATGAGCTGGTGGTCGTAGTACTCGTCCTCGCCCTCCGGCAGTTCCTCCGGGTCGATCTCGGCGATCAGCAGGGTGTTGCGCAGGGCCTCGGCGCCGGTGCGGTCCTTGACGCCCTCGAAGCGCAGCAGCAGACGGCCGCTGTGCACGCGGCCCGTCTCGATGGTGAGCGGTCCCACGCCGGCGGGATCGGTGGCGAGCACGGCGCCGGGGGCGAGCCTGAGCTCGGGTTCGTCGGTGCGTACCTCCACGGTGACCTCGCCCTTGATGCCGTGGGCGCGGCCGATCCGTGCGACTACGAGCTGCACTGTGCCTGGTCTCCTGTCATTCCCTGCTCATACGACTGCGCTCATACGACTGCGGGCCGGGGACGGCCGGCGGCCCTCCCCGGCCCGAGCCGGTTGCGATAAGCGTCAGCGGACGTGGTCCACGTCGACGAGGTCGACGCGGACACCGCGGCCGCCGATGGCACCCACGACGGTGCGCAGGGCACGCGCGGTGCGGCCGTTGCGGCCGATCACCTTGCCGAGGTCGTCGGGGTGCACCCGAACCTCCAGCACGCGCCCGCGACGCAGGTTGCGCGAGGCGACCTGCACATCGTCAGGGTTGTCGACGATGCCCTTCACGAGGTGCTCAAGCGCCTCTTCGAGCATGGTGCTCAGGCCTCGGTCGACTCGGACTCGGCAGCCGCCTCGTCCTTCTTCTCAGCCTTCTTCTTCTGGGTGATCGCCTCACCCTTGCCCTCGTCGTCACCGCCGAGCGCCTCGAACGACGGACGGGTCGACTTCGGCGCGGCGACGAGCAGCGGAGCCGGGGCGGGCTCGCCCTTGAACTTCTGCCAGTCGCCGGTCTTCTTCAGGATGGCGAGCACGGGCTCGGTCGGCTGGGCGCCGACGCCGAGCCAGTACGCCACGCGGTCGGCGTCCACCTCGATGACCGACGGGTTGTAGGTCGGGTGGTACTTGCCGATCTCCTCGATCGCACGGCCGTCACGGCGGGTGCGGGAGTCGGCGACGACGATGCGGTAGTGAGGCGAACGGATCTTGCCCAGACGCTTCAGCTTGATCTTGACTGCCACGGGAGTGGATTCTCCTGGTTTTGACGTGGTTGGGCACGGCGAGACTGCCGCGTGGGGTTGCGGTACCCGAGTGCCCGATGGACGCGTCAGCCGGAGGAGAGAGGGGTCCTGTGCGACTGTCGAGTACAGCTAGCCATTGTGCCACACCCCGCGGGTCGCTCCGTCCGGCGGGCGTGCGAGGGCACACCGAAGGCGCACCCGGCGCGGAGGTGATGTCACGTCGGGTGCGCTGACCGGCGTCACGGTGCGGCGACGGCTGCGGCTGCCACGAGCAGCCGCGTCCTACGCCGCGCCGACGACCTCCGGGATGCGGAACGGCTTGCCGCAGCCGCCGCACACGATGGGCGCCTGGGCCAGCACCGACGGGACGACCCGGACGTTGCGGCCGCAGTCGCACACCGCCTTGACCCGGACGCCGCCGCCGGAGGACCCGTGGCGGGCGGCCGGGCCGCGGAAGGTGCGGGTGGTGTCGGCGGAGGTGGCCACCGTGTGCGCCTTGAGGGCGCGCTGCAGTCTCTCGATGGTCGGGCGGTAGCGGCGTTTCGCCTCGGGGTTGAGGGAGACCAGCGAGAAGCCGCTGCTGGGATGCGGCTCGTCGGGGTGGTCCAGGCCCAGTTCCTCGGCGATCGCCAGGAATCGGCGGTTGTGGTAGCGGCCGGCCCGTGAGGTGTCGCGGACTCCGCGGGAGGCGGCGATGCCGTGGACTGCCTCATGGAGCAGCCGTTCGAAGGAGAGTTCGTGACCGCACGCGGACGACGACTCCCCGATCAGGGACTCTGGCGCGGCAAGGTCCGGCAGCTCGGGGTGGTACCGCTGAATGTCGGCCCACGCCTGCGCCAGCTCTGCGGCGAGGACAGGTGGTGTCTGTGTCGTGCTCACGTAATGACAACGAGCGGGGGTGCCGCTGTGTTCCTATTCCGGGGCATCCCAAATAATTTGCACGTACCCGTCAGTTGCCGCTGATGCGTGGAGACGAGTACGGGTGCGCTGATCTGCGGAGAAGCCTCACAGCTCCTCCCAAGCCGGTGCGTAGTCCGACGTACGCCCCGGCGCGTACCCACGGGCCGGGCGCCGGGTCGGCGGTGGCGGTGGCTGCGCAAGACACGTTTCGGCCGCTCTCGTGGCGCAGGACGCCACTTCGGTCAGCGTGCCCGGCGAATCCGGCGTTACTCGGGGCCCGACCATGGCCAGAACCACCGTGTCGTGGGTCCGATGGTAGAGCCCCAAGTTGCCGGGATGTGAAATCTCGCCACAGTCATAGTCCATGCACAAGCGGGGTCCCGCGACCTCTGGACGCCACCGCGAGCCCGGAGTTATGTGGCATAGGTGGGAAGTGCGAGCGCACGGCACGGGGGCCACGGAATCGGTCAGTGCGTATCTCTCGGCGGATTGGGGCGCTTACCTATGACACCTACGCTCGTGCGGCACCAGCCTCCTTCTCACGCGGTCTCCACCCCCCGCGTGGACCTGGGCGCACGCGCGCGTGACTGGTCCGAGATCCAGGAGCGGATGCTGGTGCCGCTCTACGAGACCGTCCACGAGCGACTCGAAGTGGGCCCGGCCACCCGTCTGCTCGGCCTGCGCTGCGGTTCCGGTCTCGCCCTGCTGATGGCGGCGGCCAGAGGGGCCGCGGTGACCGGGGTCGACTCCGCTCCCGAACGGCTCGCCCTCGCCCGTGAACGGCTGCTGCCCGACCCTGCCACGGGGGCACGCGCGCGTGGCCGCAGCGCCCGGATCGTCCAGGGCTCGCCCCGGGACGCGGCCGACGCGCAGGCACCGGCGTACAACCTGATCACCGCCTTCGAGCCGATCGGCTGCCTGGCCGGCGACGCCGAGCGGCTCGGTGACCTGCTCGCCGAGGCGCTCCCGTCGGCGGCTCGCGGGGCGGCCGTGGTGCTGGCCGGCTGGGGTCCGCCGGAACGCTGCGCGACCTCGTCCGTACTGCGGGTGGCCGCGAAGTTGGCCGATCCTTTGCGCAGTGCGGGCTGTTGGCGTCCGGCCCGCCGGGACGACCTGGAGGAGGTCGCCGGGCTGGCCGGTCTGCGGATCGACGGTTCCGGGCGGGTGTCCTGCCCGTTCGGCTACGCCGACGCGGACAACGCGGTGCGGGGTCTGCTGTCGACCGGGCTGTTCGACGCGGGGATCGCGGCCGCCGACGAGGAGCAGGTCGGCAAGGAGCTGGTCGAGGCGCTCCAGCCGTACCTTCGCGCGGACGGCACGGTGTGGATGCCCAACGTCTTCCGGTACCTGATCGCGCGGGTGCGCTGACGCTCCGCCCGGACCACCGGACGTCGTCCGCGGCGCAGTGGGGGTGTGTCGCGCCCCCGTGCGCGGGCGCCGGAAGGCCGCGGTGGCCCCCGGCGCCCGCACCGGTGGACTCAGCCCATGAACTTCTTGAACTCGTCCGGCAGCTCGAAGTTCTCCGCGCCCTGCTGCGGCATCCCGAAGGCGTTGCCGCCCTGAGCGGCGGCCTCGCGCCGCTGGGCCGCCTCCAGCTCCTGCTGCTTGCGCTTCATCGGGTTGCCGGAGCGCTGCTTGCCCTTGGCCTGCTTCTGCTGCTTGCGCTGCCGGCCGGGGCCGCCGCCCATGCCCGGGATCCCCGGCATGCCGGGGATCCCGCCGCCCTGAGCCATGCGGGACATCATCTTGCGGGCCTCGAAGAACCGCTCGACGAGGTTCTTCACCGCGCTGACCTCGACGCCCGAACCACGGGCGATACGGGCGCGCCGGGAGCCGTTGATGATGGTCGGGTCCTGGCGCTCGCCGGGGGTCATCGACTTGATGATGGCGGCGGTGCGGTCGACGTCCCGCTCGTCCAGGTTGTTGATCTGGTCCTTGATCTGGCCCATGCCGGGCAGCATGCCGAGCAGCTTGCTGATGCTGCCCATTTTCCTGACCTGCTCCATCTGGGCCAGGAAGTCGTCCAGGGTGAAGTCCTGGCCCTTCTTGGACGCCAGCTTGGAGGCCATCTTCTCGGCCTCTTCCTGGTCGAACACCTTCCCGGCCTGCTCGAGCAGGGTGAGCAGGTCACCCTGGTCGAGGATGCGGGAGGCCATCCGGTCAGGGTGGAACGCGTCGAAGTCCTCGAGCTTCTCGCCGCTCGACGCGAACATGATCGGCTTGCCGGTGACCTGGCGGATCGACAGGGCGGCACCACCGCGGGCGTCACCGTCCAGCTTGGACAGGACCACGCCGTCGAAGCCGACGCCGTCGCGGAAGGCCTCGGCGGTGGTGACGGCGTCCTGACCGATCATGGCGTCGACGACGAAGAGGATCTCGTCCGGCGAGACCGCGTCCCGGATGTCCGCGGCCTGCTGCATCATGTCCTGGTCGACACCGAGACGGCCGGCGGTGTCCACGATCACGATGTCGTGGACCTTCTGCTTGGCGAACTCGATGGAGTCCTTGGCGACCTTGACCGGGTCGCCGACGCCGTTGCCGGGCTCCGGGGCGTAGACGGCGACACCGGCGCGCTCGGCGACGACGCTCAGCTGGTTGACGGCGTTGGGGCGCTGGAGGTCGGCCGCGACCAGGACCGGCGAGTGGCCCTGCTCCTTCAGCCAGCGGCCGAGCTTGCCCGCGAGGGTGGTCTTGCCGGCACCCTGCAGACCGGCCAGCATGATCACGCTCGGCGGCGTCTTGGCGAACCGCAGCCGCCGGGTCTCGCCGCCGAGGATCGTGACGAGCTCGTCCTTCACGATCAGCAGGACCTGCTGGGCCGGGTTCATCGAACGCGAGACCTCGGCGCCGAGGGCACGCTCCTTGACGTTCTTGATGAACGCCCGCACGACCGGCAGGGCCACGTCCGCTTCGAGCAGCGCGATGCGGATCTCCCGCGCCACGGCGTCGATGTCCGCCTCGCTGAGCCGCCCCTTGCCCCTGAGGGACTTGAAAGTGGCTGAGAGGCGATCAGAAAGGGTATCGAACACGGCTGCGTCGGTCCTCGGCGTAGGCGACAGTCTGGGCTGCCCTCCAGGGTATCCGGCCGCGCAAGGAAGTCGTCCCCGCCGTGCGCGACCGGTCGGCCGGACCCGCGGGTTCAGGCCCGCAGGGTCTCCTCCAGTGCCCGGGCCACCGAGGCCGCCTCCTCGCCCGGCAGCGGGGTCCCGGCGGCCGAGGTCACGTAGAAGGCGTCCACGGCGTTCGAGCCCAGCGTGGAGACGTGGGCGCTGCGCACCCGCACACCCGACTTCTCCAGCGCGTGCCCGATCCGGAACAGCAGCCCGGGGGCGTCCTGGGCGCGCACCTCGAAGACCGTCGCGTGCCGGGAGGCCGCCGAGGCCACCGTCACGCGCGGCGGCGGCGCCGACCGGCCGCGGCGCCTCGGGTAGGCAGCGTCCCGCTCGGCGAGGCGCCCCGCGATGTCGAGCGAGCCGTCCAGCGCCCGTACCAGGTCGGCCCGCAGCCGGGCGGCCTGCGGCAGCGAGCCGTACTCGGCCGCCACCCGCCAGTCGAGGAGCAGCACCGTGCCGTCGCCGTCGTCGACGTCGGCCGGGAGCCGCAGGGTGCGCAGTTCGGCCGTGCGGACCGTGAGGCGGTGCACGGCCAGCACCCCGGAGACGGCGGGCAGGACGCCGGGCTGGTCGGGTACGGCGATGAGCAGTTCCACGCCGAGCGGTTCCGGGTCGCCGGCCGGCTCGTCGTCGGTGGCCGCCGGCTCGGTCTGGGCGCGCAGGGCCAGTACCGGGCCGCCGGTGCGGAACGCCTCGATGGCGAGCCGCTCCTGCTCGGCCGTGGGCGCGGCCGGCTCGGGTTCGTCGGCGGTGTCCCCGGCGAGGACCGCGGAGACCCGCTTGACCAGGTCGGCGACGAGGGAGCCGCGCCAGGAGGACCAGGCGGCCGGGCCGGTGGCCAGGGCGTCCGCCTCGGTGAGGGCGTGCAGCAGTTCCAGGGTGCCCTGGCTGCCGACGGCCTGGGCGACCAGCCGGAGGGTGGCCGGGTCCTCGAGGTCGCGGCGGGTGGCGGTCTCGACGAGCAGCAGGTGGTGGCGTACGAGGGTGGCCAGCACGGCCACGTCCGCGCGGTCGAAGCCGATCCTGGCCGCCACGTCCTTGGCGATGATCTCGCCCGCCACGGAGTGGTCGCCGGGCCAGCCCTTGCCGATGTCGTGCAGCAGGGCGGCGACCAGGAGCAGGTCGGGGCGGTGGACACGGCGGGTGAACTCGGAGGCTCGTACGGCGGTCTCGATGAGGTGCCGGTCGACGGTCCAGATGTGCACGGCGTTGCGCTGCGGGCGGCAGCGCACCCGCTCCCAGTCGGGGAGCAGGCCGGTGATCAGGCCCTCGGCCTCCAGGGCCTCCCACACGTCGACCGTCGGCCGGCCGGAGCCCAGGAGCGTGACCAGCAGTTCGCGGGCCTCGGCGGGCCAGGGGGTGGGCAGGGGGCGGACGGTCTCGGCCATGCGGCGGACGGCGTGCAGGGAGAGCGGGAGGCCGGCCTGGGCCGCGGCGGCCGCGGCCCGCAGCGGGAGCACGGGGTCGCGTTCGGGGCGTGCGGCGCGGGCGAGCACCACCTCGCCGTCCTGTTCCACCACCCCTTCGGCGAGCGGGGAGCGCTCGGGGACGGGTTTGCCGCCGCCGAGCATGGCGCGCAGCCGCGGCCGGACGGCGCGCGAGCGCAGCACGCGCCCCACTTCACGCCAGGTGACGTCGCTGGCGTACGAGATGACGCGGGCGGACTCGTAGACCTGGCGCAGCAGGGTGTCGGCGTCGAGGAGGCCCAGCTCGGCGGCGACCTGGTCCTGTTCCTGGAGGGCGAGCCGGTCGGTCGCGCGCCCTGTCGCCAGGTGCAGGGCGTCGCGGACGTCGAGGAGGCGTCGGCGGGCGTCGGCGAGGCCCTCGCGGGGGGCGTCGGCCACCCAGGAGGCGGCGACGGCGCGCAGCGCGGTGGCGTCGCGCAGGCCGCCGCGGGCCTCCTTCAGGTCCGGTTCCAGCAGGTACTGGAGTTCGCCCTGGCGTTCGGCGCGCTCCGCGCACAGCTCCTGGAGTTCCAGGAGGCGTTTGGGTGCCTGGTTGCGCCAGTCGGCGAGGATCGCGGTGCGCAGTCCCGAGGTGAGGCCGAGGTCGCCGGCGATGTGCCGGGCGTCGAGGAGGCCGAGCTGGACCTTGAGGTCCTCACCGGCGGTCTTGCGGGCCTCGGCGGGCGTGCGGACCGAGTGGTCGAGGGCGAGGCCGAGGTCCCAGACGGGGTACCAGAGCCGGTCGGCGACCGCGGCCACCGCGCCGGGGTCGCCGCCGTCGTGCAGCAGCAGGAGGTCCAGGTCGCTGCGCGGGGAGAGCTCACCGCGGCCGTAGCCGCCGACGGCGACGAGACAGACGCCGCCCCTGATGCCCTCGGTGGCCGCCGCGAACAGCCCGGTCAGCCATGCGTCGGTCAGCTCGGCGAGGGCGGCACGGCGCGGCGGCCCGGACCGCGCCCCCTCGGTGAGGAGGCGCAGCCGGGCCGCCGCGTAGCCGCTGGGTCCCGTGTCCTCTGCGTCGTTGCGCACATCCGTACCCGTCACCCGGCGACTCCTGCCTGTATGCAGATGGTGGTTCTGTTCTACAGCGCGTCCGGGCCGCGCTCGCCCGTGCGGACCCGTACGGCGGTCTCGACCGGCAGCGACCAGACCTTGCCGTCGCCGATCTTGCCGGTACGGGCGGCCTTGACGATGACGTCGATCAACTGCTCGGCGTCGTCGTCCTCGGCCAGTACCTCTATACGGATCTTGGGCACCAGGTCGACCGTGTACTCCGCACCACGGTAGACCTCGGTGTGGCCGCGCTGCCGACCGTATCCGCTGGCCTCGGTGACCGTGAGGCCGTGGACGCCGAAGGCCTGCAGGGCCTCCTTGATCTCGTCGAGCCGGTGGGGCTTCACGACGGCGGTGATGAGCTTCATGCGTCCACCTTCTTGCTCGTGCCGGCCAGGGCCGCGGTCACGGAGCCGACGACACCGCCGCCCGCGCCGCTGAAGTCGTATGCAGTCTCGGCGTGCTCGGCCTGGTCGATGCCGGAGATCTCCTCGTCCTCGGTGACCCGCATGCCGATGGTCTTGTCGAGGAGGAAGGCGAGGACCGCCGAGGCGACCAGGGAGTAGGCGAGGACCGCGCCGACACCGGCGCACTGCTTCCACAGCTGGGTGAAGGAGTGGTCGCCGTAGAAGACGCCGGTCGCGGTGGACTGGCCCTTGCCGGTGGCGAAGAAGCCGATGAGCAGGGAGCCGATGATGCCGCCGACCATGTGGACGCCGACCACGTCGAGGGAGTCGTCGAAGCCGAACTTGAACTTCAGGCTGACCGCGGCGGCGCAGGCGACACCGGCGATGACACCGACGGCGATCGCGCCGAGCGGAGAGACAGCGCCACCGGACGGGGTGATCGCGACCAGGCCGGCGACCGCGCCGGAGGCGGCACCGAGCGTGGTGAACGCGCCGTGCCGGATCTTCTCGTAGGCGAGCCAGGCCAGCATGGCGGCGGCGGTGGCGACCTGCGTGTTGACGAACATCAGCGCGCCGACGCCGTCGTCGTTGCCGAGCCACGAGCCGGCGTTGAAGCCGAACCAGCCGAACCACAGGAGACCCGCGCCGAGCATGACCAGCGGGAGGCTGTGCGGGCGCATCGGGTCCTTCTTGAAGCCGACGCGCTTGCCGATGACCAGGATGACGCCGAGGGCGCCGGCACCGGCGTTGATGTGGACCGCGGTACCACCGGCGAAGTCGATCACGCCGAGCTTGAAGGCCCAGCCGTCGGCGCCCCACACCCAGTGGGCGACCGGGACGTAGACGATCGTGAGCCACAGGGCGACGAAGAGCGCCCAGGCCGAGAACTTCACGCGGTCCGCGATCGCGCCGCTTATCAGGGCCGGGGTGATGACCGCGAACATCATCTGGAAGACCATGAAGACGAAGATCGGGATCGTGTAGCCGGGCCAGAGCTCCGTCAGCCCGACGTTGCTCATGCCCAGCCAGTGGGAGTCGTAGCCGATGAAGCCGTTGCTGGAGCCGAAGGCCAGGGAGAAGCCGTAGAGCACCCACAGGATGGTGACGATCCCGATGCTGACGAAGCTCATCATCAGCATGTTCAGGGTGCTCTTGACGCGGACCATGCCGCCGTAGAAGAAGGCGAGGCCCGGCGTCATGAGCAGCACCAGGGCGGAACAGATGAGCATGAAGCCCGTGTTCGCGGAGGACAGCTTGGGTGCCTCCGCGGCAAGCGTGATGGCGGATGATGCCATCGGCGTCTCCTCGTCGGTTGGTACGGCCCCGTGCGGGTCGGAGCGTGAGCGGTCCGGTGAAGCGGGGGGTGGGCCGGTTATGCGCCATGAGATTGGCGCAGCGCGGTTTCCGTGGAAGCCCCTCGTTGTTTCGCCGGGGTGACGAAGGCGCCCTGCGTGTTACGCGTCGATGAACTACGAGATGTCCGACTCCGGGATCGTTATCGTGACGCAACCTACCGTGGAGGTCTCCGGGCGGAACAGAGCCGGCCGCGGCGGCCTTCCGAATGACCTGGCATGGGGGAGCCGAGTCGGGCAGTTCGGGAGGGCCGGCCGCGGCCGGGGTCGGGGGTCGCCGGGGTTCAGACCGCCTCTGCGGTCTCCGGCAGGTCGGCGGCGAGCTGCTCGGTGAGGTCGACGACCGCCGCCAGGTCGCCGTAGTCGCGGACGGCCGAGTCGACCGTCTTTCGAATACGAGTGTTCACACGCTCCGAGCGCACCTTCTTGGCGATGCCCAGGGCCTCGGCGGCCGGCACCGTGCTCTGCTCGGGCTCGCCGCGCAGCAGGTGCACGGTGGCCATGCCGATGAGGTTCAGTGCGTAGGACCGCTGGTGCTCGGCGTCCTTGGCGAACAGCTCCACCGCCCGCTGCATCAGGGGCTCGGCCAGGGAGGCGTAGGTGGGGCTGCGGCCCGCGACGTAGGCGAGGTCACGGAAGGAGTGCGAGTTCTCCCCGTAGAGCTCGGCCTCGGAGAAGAAGCGGATCCAGTCGGGGTCCGGGTCGTCCCACTCGTCGGCCTCGGCGAAGGTGTCCTCGGCCATCCGGACGGCCCGCTTGCACTTGCCGGGCTGGCCCATGTTGGCGTAGGCGCGGGCCTCCATCGCATACAGCATCGCCTGGGTGCGCGGGCTGGCGCAGTCCCGGCTGCCGTACTGGGCGAGGTGGATCAGCTCCAGGGCGTCGTCGGGCCGGCCGAGGTGGATCATCTGGCGGCTCATGCTGGAGAGCACGTACGAGCCGAGCGGCTTGTCGCCGGCCTCCTTGGCCGCGTGCAGGGCGAGCACGAAGTACTTCTGCGCGGTGGGATGGAGCCCGACGTCGTACGACATCCAGCCGGCCAGCTCGGCGAGTTCGGCGGCGACCTGGAAGAGCTTGCGGGAGGTGGGCTCGGACTGGGGTTCCTGGAGCAGGTCGGTGACCTCGTGCAGCTGGCCGACGACCGCCTTGCGGCGCAGCCCGCCGCCGCACTGGGCGTCCCACTGCCGGAACATCACCGTGGTGGACTCCAGCAGCTCCAGCTCGGGTTGGGAGAGGCGGCCGGGGCGGCGGGACTCGACCGCCGGTTCCGCGGCCGCCTGCTGCGGGCCGCCGGGCGCGGGCACCAGCCAGCGCTGCATGGGCTCGATGAGGGACGGGCCCGCCGACAGGACCAGCGAGGTTCCGAGGAAGCCGCGCCGCGCCAGCATCAGGTCGCTGCGCGAGAACTCGCTGAGCAGGGCCACCGTCTGCGGGCCCGTCCAGGGCAGGTCGACGCCGGTCGCGGAGGGTGACTGGCGTGCGGCCCGCAGACCGAGGTCCTCGACCGCGACGACGCAGCCGAACCGCTCGGAGAACAGCTCGGAGAGGATCCTGGGGATCGGCTCGCGCGGGTTCTCCCCGTCGAGCCAGCGACGCACCCTGGACGTGTCCGTCGAGATGTGGTTGGCCCCCAACTGACGTGCCCTGCGGTTCACTTGCCGCGCCAACTCGCCCTTCGACCAGCCACTGCGCACGAACCACGAGTTGAGCAGCTCATTGGGGCGCTTGTCCGTGCTGGTCGCGGTCGCCCCGCTTCCGCCGTTGCCGCCCACTGGAACGCCCCCATCCCTGAGACCACTTGATGCCGGATGCGCCAAGCCCTATCAGAATGCCGGTAAATACGGCCGTCCGTCGGCGGTTCTCACCCTTCGAACGGGATCCCGAGTTGCCTCCGGCATACCCAGGAGAGCATGTGCCCCCAGGCCTCGTGCACTCAAAGTAATCCTACGATCACTGGCGCACCACGGCGATCCCGGAAACGCCACCATTCGCCACCCCTTCGAATGAACTCACGATGCCCCTGGCGCGATTCACTTGACATAGGACGGCCGAGAGTTGACGGAACGATGCATTCGGGGGCGCGCGTCTCCGAACGCACCACCTGGGGTGCTTCGGAGCGCTGCCTTGACCGTGCGGGCGAAGGGGGAGGCGGAACCGTAGCGTCACGTTCCGTTCTCATCCCGTTCCGTGTCGTAACCACCGGCGCGCCGGACCCGTTGGAGGGGGCATGGGCTTCACGATCGGCGGCATTCGCGAGATCCGCTCCGGCACACGCCGACGCGGCCGTGCATCGGACTGCACCGCCGTCGCCGAGTTCACCGGACTGTGGGGCTGGGACGTGGTGCCGGGGGCCCGGGCCGCGGGCGGCGCGTGCTCCTGCGGGCACGCGGACTGCCCCGCGCCGGGAGCGCATCCGCTGGACTTCGCGCCCGAGGTGCCCGCGGGCGCCACGCTCGACGAGGTCACCAAGGCCTGGGGCGAGTTCCCGGGCGCGGCGGTGCTGCTGCCGGTCGGCCGCGCGTTCGACGTCGTCGAGGTCGCCGAGGCCGCCGGGCGCCGCGCCCTGGTCCGTCTGGAGCGCATGGGCCTGCCGCTCGGGCCGGTCACCGCCACCCCGGAGGGCCGCGCCCAGTTCCTCGTCGCCCCCGGCGCCGCCGCCGAGCTTCCCGAGCTGCTCTACCGCATGGGCTGGGACGACCCGGGCTCACTCGACCTGCGCGGCCTCGGCTCCGGTGCGTACATCACCGCGCCGCCGTCGGACCGGGGCGGCCTGGGCCCGGTGCGCTGGCTGCGGCCGCCGGCCCTGGACTCGGCGACGCGGCCGCCCGCCGCACGGCTGCTGCTCGGGACGCTGGCCTACGTGGCGCACCGGTCGCGGGCGTAGCAGCCGTACAGGGACCGAAGCGCCCGCCCCCGACTGCACCTCGGGACCGGGCGCTTCTCACGCCTGGGGGTAAATTCACCCCCCTGCTACTCCCCGATAAGGGCGTCAACGAACGCCTCCGGCTCGAACGGGGCCAGGTCGTCCGCGCCCTCGCCGAGGCCGATGAGCTTGACCGGGACCCCCAGTTCGCGCTGGACCGCGATCACGATGCCGCCCTTGGCGGTGCCGTCGAGCTTGGTGAGCACGATGCCGCTGATGTCCACCACCTCGGCGAACACCCGGGCCTGGACCAGGCCGTTCTGCCCGGTGGTGGCGTCGAGGACGAGCAGCACCTCGTCCAGCGGGGCGTGCTTCTCCACGACCCGCTTGACCTTGCCCAGCTCGTCCATCAGGCCGGTCTTGGTGTGCAGCCGTCCGGCGGTGTCGATGAGCACCACGTCGACGCCCATCTCCTTGCCCTCCTTCACCGCGTCGAAGGCGACGGAGGCGGGGTCGCCGGCCTCGGGGCCGCGCACGGTGTGGGCGCCGACCCGCTCGCCCCAGGTCTGGAGCTGGTCGGCGGCGGCGGCCCGGAAGGTGTCGGCGGCGCCGAGGACCACGGTACGGCCGTCGGCGACGAGCACGCGGGCGAGCTTGCCGGTGGTGGTGGTCTTGCCGGTGCCGTTGACACCGACGACCATCACGATGCCGGGCTTGCGGTCGGCCGGCTCGGTCTTCACCGTGCGGTCGACGTCGGTGCCGACCAGCTTGAGCAGCTCCTCGCGGAGCAGGCCGCGCAGCTCGTCGGGGGTGCGGGTGCCGAGCACCTTGACGCGCTCGCGCAGCCGCTCGACCAGTTCGGTGGTGGGCTGCACACCGACGTCGGCGGTGAGCAGGGTGTCCTCGATCTCCTCCCAGGTCTCGTCGTCGAGGTGCTCGCGCGACAGCAGCGTGAGCAGCCCCTTGCCGAGGGCGTTCTGGGAGCGGGAGAGCCGGGCGCGGAGGCGGACCAGGCGGCCGGCGGTGGGCTCGGGGATCTCGATCTCGGGAGCCGGGGGCTCCTCGACGACGACGGGAGCCGAGCCGTCGGGAAGGTCGACCTCCTCTATCGTCCGGCGCGGTTCGTCGCGCGGCGTCTCGGCCTCGTCGCCGACGTGCGGCTCGGCCGGGGGCGCGGTGATGTCGGGGGCGGCGGGGGGCGGCGGGGGCAGCGACTTCTTGCGCCGGCTGCCGACGACGAGCCCGCCGAGCGCACCGAGCACGACCACGGCGATGACTACAGCAAGGATGACGGTTTCCATAACCCGTCCAGTATCCATCCCTCCCCCGTGGCGGACTTTGTTCCCCCGCGAGGAAGTCCTGGACGATTCTCCGAAGCAGGATGTTCCTTTTGGAGGTATTTGTCGGACTAACGTACGATGGCTGACCATGAGCACCACCGCCCACCACGATGGCGCCCTCGAACATCTCGAAGAGTCACTGGAGCACCACGGCCTCGAGACCCGCGGCCTCGAACCGGTCCCCGACTCCGAGCGCACCGCGACACCCCGCGGACTGCTGCCCACCTGGATCGCCGCCAACATCAGCGTGCTGCTGCTGACCATGGGCGCGAGCCTCGCGGTGTCGTTCGGGCTGAACTTCTGGCAGGCCCTGGTGGTCGGCACCGCCGCCCCGGTCGTCTCGTACGGCCTGGTCGGGATGATCGGCGTCGCGGGCAGGCGCGGCGGCGCGCCGGGCATGGCACTGTCCCGGGCGGTCTTCGGCCAGCGGGGCAACCTGCTGCCCGGCGCGCTGATCTGGGTGGCACGCTGGGGCTGGGAGACGATCAACGCGGTGACCGGCGCCTATGCGCTGCTGACCGTCCTGGACATTCTCTTCGGGGTCAGGAGCAACACCCCCCTGGTCGTCGTCACCCTGCTTCTCTTCGTCCTGGCCACGTTCGCGATCTCGGGCATGGGCATCAAGGCGGTGCGGCGCTGCAACCGCTGGGCGACCTGACTGTTCGGCGCCTTCTCCCTGCTGGTCCTCGGCCACCTGGTCGTGCGGACGGACTGGGCCGGGGTGCTCGGGCGGGGCGCCGGGCCGACGGCGGCGATGGTCACCGGGGTCGGGCTGATCGCGGCGGGCGGGATGAGCTGGGCGCCGGCCGCGCCGGACTTCACCCGGTACCTGCCGGGTACGGCGTCCTCGGTGGCGATCGTACGCAACACGGTCGGCGGCGCCGGGATCGTCGTCCTCCCGATGGTCCTGATGGGGGCCGTGATGGCGTCGTCCACGCCGGACCTCGCCAAGGCGACCGACCCGGTCTCCTTCCTGGGCGCGGTCCTCCCGCTCTGGCTCGCGGTGCCCTACCTCCTCATCGCCCTGGTGGGGATGCTACTGATCAACGCCATGTCGATGTACTCGGCGGGCTTCACCGCACAGACCCTCGGCTTCCGCCTCCCCCGGCACTGGGCGGTCTCCGTGAACGCGGTGATCTCGCTGGTCCTCGGCGGCGTCCTGATGCTGGCGGCGACCTCCTTCATGGGCTCGTTCGTCGCCTTCCTGTCGCTGCTGGCCGTCGCCTTCTCGGCCTGGGTCGGCGTGTTCGGCGTGGACATGCTGCGCCGCCGGGAGTACGACGCGACCGCGCTGCTCGACACCACGCCGAGCAGCGCCTACTGGTACCGGGCGGGCTTCTCCCCCGCCGCCGTCACGGCCTGGGCGCTGGGCCTGGCGACCGGCCTCCTGTTCACCTCCTCCGACTGGTTCACCGGCCCGCTCGCGTCGGACAACCCGGTCGGGCGGTACGGCCTCGGATGGGTCGCGACGATCCTCGTCTCGGGTCTGCTGTACGCGCTGCTGCCGAAGCCGGCGGTGGTGCCGGCGGCGGCCGGGGAGTCCGCGCCTCTGGCCGTCTGACGCCCTGTCAGTTACTGTCCCCGCACCACCAGCCCGGCCAAGGTGAAGGGGAACTCCCATGCCCGTCTCGGTCGTCCGCTTCAACCTCGTCGAGCCCGGGGCCGACTCCGCGTCCCTGGGCGCCCGGTACCGGGCGGCCGTGGAGATGGCCGCGTACGCCGACGAGCACGGCGTCACCACGGTGCAGACCGAGGAACACCACGGGGTCGACGACAACTGGCTGCCGTCACCGTTCGCCTTCGCGGGCGCGGTGTTCGGGGCGACGCGCTCCATCGCGGTGACCGTGTCGGCGGTGATCGGCCCGCTGCACGACCCGTTGCGGCTGGCGGAGGACATCGCGGTGCTCGACCTGCTCAGCGGCGGGCGGCTGGTGACGGTGGCCGGCATCGGCTACCGGCCCGAGGAGTACGCCCTGTTCGACGTGGACTGGAAGCGCCGGGGGCGGATCCAGGACGAGGTGCTGGAGACGGTGCTGCGGGCCTGGACCGGCGAGGAGTTCGAGTACCGGGGCCGTACGGTACGGGTCACCCCGCGCCCCTTCACCGATCCGCACCCCCTGCTGCTGGTCGGCGGCTCCTCCCAGGCCGCCGCCCGCCGCGCGGCCCGGCTCGGCCTGCCCTTCTTCCCGAGCGCGCACCTGCCGGAGTTGGAGGCGTACTACAAGGAGAAGCTCACCGAGTACGGCACCGAGGGCTGGACGATGATGCCGACGGCCGAGACACCGCTCCTGCACATCGCCGAGGACCCGGACCGGGCGTGGGCGCGGTACGGGGAGCACTTCCTGCACGAGGCCCGGACCTACGCGTCCTGGCAGTCCGGGGACATCCGCTCGGCGGTGCGCTCGGCGGCGACGACGGTGGCGGAACTCCGCGCGGAGGGCGTCTACCGCATCCTCACTCCGGAGCAGTGCGTGGCGGCGGGCCTGGACAACCTGGTGCTGCATCCGCTGGCGGGCGGGATGCCCCTGGAAGAGGGCTGGCGAAGCCTGCGGCTGTTCACGGAGGCGGTGCTTCCGGCACTGTCCGCGTAGGACACGACCGCGCCGGGAACGGTGGGCACGACCGCGCCGGGCACCGCCGGTCACCGCCGTCGTGGCCGATCGCCGTCGCGGCGGACGGAAAGTGAGCGGCGGCCCAGAAGGGGGGCCGGGAACGGCCGTCGCCCCCGCCCGGGCAGTGACCGGGCGGGGGCGACGGGGGATACGAGGAGAGGGGCAGCGGGGACTTGGCCCTTCTCCCCGAGTCGGGGGCGGTCAGCCCATCTCCTCCAGGGACTTGCCCTTCGTCTCCTTGACGAACTTGAGGACGAACGGGATGGAGAGGGCCGCGAAGACCGTGTAGATCACGTAGGTCGCGGAGAGGTTCCAGTCGGCCAGCGACGGGAAGCTCGCGGTGATGGCCCAGTTGGCGATCCACTGCGCGGAGGCGGCCACGCCCAGCGCGGCGGCGCGGATCCGGTTCGGGAACATCTCGCCGAGGAAGACCCAGACCACCACACCCCAGGACAGGGCGAAGAAGAGGACGAAGACGTGCGCGGCGATCAGGGCGACCCAGCCCTGCGTGGCCGGGAGCTTGCCGTCGACCAGGTCGTAGGAGAACGCCCAGGCCTCCAGGCCCAGGCCGATCACCATGCCGACGGAGCCGATGAGCGCCAGCGGCTTGCGGCCGATGCGGTCCACGAAGATCATCGCGATCACGGTGCCGATGATGTTGATGATCGACGTCGTGAAGGAGTAGAAGAACGAGTCCGTCGGGTCGACGCCCACCGACTGCCACAGGGTGGAGGAGTAGTAGAACGCGACGTTGATGCCGACGAACTGCTGGAAGACCGAGAGGCCGATGCCGACCCAGACGATCGGCTTGAAGAAGAACGAGCCGCCGAGCAGGTCCTTGAACGTGGACTTGTGCTCGCTCTTCATCGCGTGCTCGATCTCGGCGACACGGGCGTCCAGGTCCGCGTTCTTGCCCTCGACCTCCTCGAGGATCGCGCGGGCGCGCTCCCGCTTGCCGACGGAGAGCAGGAAGCGCGGGGACTCGGGGATCGCGAAGGAGAGCAGGCCGTAGAGGACGGCCGGGATCACCATGACGCCGAGCATGACCTGCCAGGCCTCGAGACCCATCAGCTTGCCGCGCTGGTCGCCGCCGGCGGCGTTGAGCAGACCCCAGTTGACCAGCTGCGAGATGGCGATGCCGACGACGATCGCGGCCTGCTGGAAGGAGCCGAGCCGGCCGCGGTAGGCGGGCGGGGCGACCTCGGCGATGTAGGCGGGGCCGATGACGGAGGCCATGCCGATGGCGAAACCGCCGACGATCCGCCAGAAGGCGAGGTCCCACAGGGCGAACGGCAGCGCCGAGCCGACGGCGCTGATCGTGAACAGCACGGCCGCGATCTGCATGCACCGGATGCGGCCGATGCGGTCGGCTATCCGGCCGGCGGTCGCGGCGCCGATCGCACAGCCGATCAGGGCGATGGCGATGACCTGGGCGAGGGCCGCGGACCCGATGTCGTAACGGCTCCGGATCGCCTCGACGGCGCCGTTGATGACGGAACTGTCGTAGCCGAAGAGGAACCCGCCCATCGCGGCCGCCGCCGCGATGAAGATGACATGCCCGAGATGATCGGGGTGAGCCGTACCGGCTCCTGACTGGGGTGCCTGCGCTGTGCTGGTCACAAGAAACTCCTCGGGCCACCGGCAACGCTGCCGGGGTGGGGGCGAGCCCTCTCAGGTCAAGTGGCGCACAGGTCCACGCCGCTCACACCTGAAGGTAAAAGCAACGTTGCAGAGACTATGCCTTCAAGTATCGAAGTCAATAGGGCAGTGGGTGTGACGTTGTCGAAGGGGGATCCGGGGAATACGTTCAGTTCTTGAAGGGAACGTGAAGGGACTCCCGGCCGACGCAGGTCAGCGCAGCCGCTGGCTGATGACCTTCGACACACCGTCGCCCTGCATGGAGACGCCGTACAACGCGTCGGCCACCTCCATCGTGCGCTTCTGGTGCGTGATCACGATCAGCTGGGAGGACTCCTGGAGCTCCTGCATGATGCGGATCAGCCGCTGGAGGTTGGTGTCGTCCAGGGCCGCCTCGACCTCGTCCATGACGTAGAACGGGCTGGGGCGCGCCTTGAAGATCGACACCAGCATCGCCACGGCGGTCAGCGAGCGCTCACCACCCGACAGCAGGGACAGCCGCTTGACCTTCTTGCCCGGCGGCCGGGCCTCGACGTCCACGCCCGTGGTGAGCATGTTGTCGGGGTCGGTCAGCACGAGCCGTCCCTCGCCGCCCGGGAAGAGACGGCTGAAGACGCCCTCGAACTCCCTGGCCGTGTCCCGGAACGCCTCCGTGAAGACCTGCTCGACCCGCTCGTCGACCTCCTTCACGACCTGAAGCAGGTCGGCACGGGTCTTCTTCAGGTCCTCCAGCTGCTCGCTGAGGAACTTGTGCCGTTCCTCGAGGGCGGCGAACTCCTCCAGGGCGAGCGGGTTCACCTTGCCGAGCTGCTGGTAGGCGCGTTCGGCCGCCTTGAGCCGGCGCTCCTGTTCCGCCCGGTGGAAGGGCTTCGGCTGGTTGCGCGGATGCTCGGGGTCCTCCGGCAGCACCTCGCCCTCGGCGGGGGGCGAGGGCGGCACGAGCTGGTGCGGACCGTACTCCGCCACGAGCCCCGCCGGTTCCACACCGAGTTCCTCCAGCGCCCTGGTCTCCAGCTGCTCGATGCGCAGCCGCTTCTCTGCTCCTAGTACCTCGCCCCGGTGAACTGAATCCGTGAGTTTGTCGAGTTCCGCCTTGAGATCGCGGCCGGTGCCGCGTGCGGCGGCCAGTTCCTGCTCGCGCTGTGCCTTCGCGGCCTCGGCGGCGGCCCGCTCGCGCTCCGCGCGGGCGACCGAGACCTCGACGTGCGCGAGCAGCTGGCGGGCGCCGGTGGCGACGGCCTCCGCGACCGCGGCCTCGTGGCGCAGCCGGGCCCGGCGCTGTTCGGCACGCGCGCGGGCCTCGCGTTCCGCGCGGGCCGCACGGTCGAGGGAGTCGGCGCGTCCCGCCAGGCCCTTGACCCGTTCCTCGTGGGTACGGACCTGGAGGCGGGCCTCCATCTCGGTCTGCCGGGCGTTGGCGCCGTCGGCGGCGAGCCGGTCCCGCGCCGAGGTGTCCGGCTCCTCCGCCACCGGCGTCTCCTCGGCGACGGCCAGCCGCTCGGCCAGTACCTCGGCCTCCTCGAGGGCCTTGTCGAGGGCCTCCTGGGCGCGGGCGGCGGCGGCCGTGGACCGCTCGGCCTCGCCGGCCGCGCCGCGTGCCTGTCCGGCGAGCCTGCCGAGCTGCTGGGCCACGGCCGACTTCTCGCGGTCGGCGGCGCGGCGCCGCTCGGCCAGGTCCTCGACGAGCGCGGCGCACTCCCTGCGGCGGTCGTGCGCCGCCTGCTGTGCCTCGGAGAGTTCGGCGCAGCGGACGGCGAGCTCTTCCAGTTCGGCCGCGGCCTCGTCGACGGAGGCCTGCACTTCGAGGAGGCTGGGGGCGCCCGCGGAGCCGCCGTGCGCGAAGTGGGCGCCGAGGAGGTCGCCTTCGGCGGTGACAGCGGTGAGATCGGGGCGGCGGTAGACGAGGTCCTCGGCGTCTTCGAGGGTGTCGACGACGACGATGTTCCTGAGGAGTCGCCGGACGGCGGGCATGAGGTCGGCGGGGCCGCGGACGAGGGTGGCGGCCAGGGCGCCGGTGGGGGGTGCAGGGAGGGGTCGTACGTCGGGTGCGGGTGCCTGGGGGCCGGTCGCGCCGTTCCCCGCGCCCCTTTGGGGCACGGTGTCTCCCGCCAGCAGCAGGGCCGCCCGTCCCCCGTCCTGCTTGCGCAGCAGGCGGATCGCGTCGGCTGCCGCGGCCGGGGTCGTCACGGCGATGGCGTCCGCAGCCGCGCCGAAGGCCGCCGCCAGGGCGACCTCGTGGCCCGGGGTCACCGTGAGCAGCTCCGCCGCCGGGCCCAGGACGCCCGTGAGCCGGTCCCGTGCGCCCAGCAGTATGCCGGTACCGTCCTTGCGCCGCAGGCCCAGGGCCAGCGCCTCGTGGCGGGCCTGGGTCGCGGCGCGCCGCCGTTCCGCAGCGGTGGCCGCCTCGCGGGCCGCCGTCAGGGCCGCCTCGGCCTCGGCGAGCCGGTGTTTCGCCGTCTCGTGCCGCTCGGCCAGTTCGTGGTCGCCGGCGTCGAGGCCGTCGACCTCGGCCTTGAGCGCCTCGTACTCCTCCTGGGCGGTGACCGCCCGCTCCTGGGCCTCGTCGCGGGCGGCGGCCAGGCGGTCGATCTCGGCCTGGGCGGCCGCGGCACGGGACCGGGCCGCGCCCGCCTGGCCGTTCAGCCGGGCCAGGTTCTCCCGGCGGTCGGCGATGGCGCGGGCGACGTCCTTGAGCCGTCGTTCCTCGACGGCCAGCTCGCGCTCCAGCTCGGCCCGGTGCGCGACCGTGTCGTCCAGGGCGTGCTGGGCCGCTTCGAGGGCGGCCTCCAGTTCGGCCTCCTGTTCCCGGACGCGGTGGGCCTCGCGCTCCAGGTCCTCGGGGTCGCGGCCGCGCCGTTCCTCGGGGGGCGCGGAGGTGGCGCTCTTCACCCGCGCGTCGGCGAGCGAGATCGTGCCGCGGACGCGTTCGGCGAGCTGGGAGAGTTCGTACCAGGTCTGCTGGGCCCGCTGGAGGCGCGGGCTGAGCCTGCGTACCTCGTCCTCCAGGAGTGCCTCGCGCTGGAGGGCCTTCCTCAGCTCCTGCTCGGCCGTCTCCTTGCGTTCCTTGAGGGCGGCCTCGTCGGCGATCTCGGCCTGGAGGGCGTTGCGGAGTCGGACGAGGTCGTCGGCGAGCAGGCGGAGCCGGGCGTCCCGGAGGTCGGCCTGGATGACGGCGGCCCGGCGGGCGACCGCCGCCTGCCGGCCCAGCGGCTTGAGCTGGCGGCGGAGCTCGTCGGTCAGGTCCTGGACGCGGGCGAGGTTGGCCTGCATCGCGTCCAGTTTCCGCAGCGCCTTCTCCTTGCGCTTGCGGTGCTTGAGGACGCCGGCCGCCTCCTCGATGAAGGCCCGGCGGCCCATCGGGTCGGCGTGCAGGACGGAGTCGAGCTGGCCCTGGCCGACGATGACGTGCATCTCGCGGCCGATGCCTGAGTCCGAGAGGAGTTCCTGGATGTCGAGGAGGCGGCAGGTGTCGCCGTTGATCTGGTATTCGCTGCCGCCGTTGCGGAACATGATCCGCGTGATGGTGACCTCGGCGTACTCGATGGGCAGGGCGCCGTCGGAGTTGTCGATGGTCAGGGACACCTCGGCGCGGCCCAGCGGCGGGCGCCCGGTGGTGCCGGCGAAGATGACGTCCTCCATCTTGCCGCCGCGCAGCGACTTGGCGCTGTGCTCGCCCATCACCCAGGTGAGCGCGTCGACGACGTTGGACTTGCCCGAGCCGTTCGGACCGACGACGCACGTGATCCCCGGCTCGAACCGGAGCGTGGTCGCCGAGGCGAACGACTTGAACCCGCGGAGGGTCAGGGCCTTGAGGTGCACGCCGCTGGACTCTACCCGCCGCCGCTACCCCACTCCACGAAGCCTCGCAACCCCGCGGTTTCACGTATGAACATGCAGGGCACACCAGACGTTAAAGACGGTGAAAGGATGCGCGGGGCTGGAAGACGGGGGCGCAAGAAAGAAGGGACGCCGGGGGCGTCCCTTGCAAATCTTGACAATGAGAGCGGTTGAAAGGGCTGCCCGATCGCCGTGTGTGCTGTTGTGGAGCGATACAGCGATCAGGTGAGCGCAGGCTCCGCCTGGTTTGCGTCGATGCTCTCCATGATCCTGTCGTGAGAAGCGGCAGCCGTCAGCGCGTCGTTCTCGGCCTGGATCCGTCCGAGTTCGGATTCGAGGTCCTGGACACGCTGCTGGAGCCGTCGCATCTCGGCGAGGAGTCGCGGGTCGGAGCCGCCGACGTAACCGAGAAGCGCCTTTGCCATGATGGATGGTCCTCCACACTGAGTGACCGACCGAAGCGGTGTGGGTCGTGAGGGATCGCACCCGCGGTGCTTGACACATACGAGGGTTGCTCGACTGTTGCGCCATGCCAAACAGCTAAGGTGCGCGGGGCTTTCAGCGTCTCACCAAAAAGTTTGACGGTCAACACGATCACGCCCTGTATTGGGGGGCGAACCCGGGGGCACGCGGCCCTGACGGGCGGCGCTGCGACTCCTGCGGGGCCCTCAGGGCGTGGCGATCAGCTGTCTGAGCGGAGCCTCCCACGGCGCGCGGTTCTTGGCAACCACCAGGCCATTCCCGCCCGGGGCACCCGCCGGTGACCGTTCGCTCCGCTGTCGCCTGCGGCGCTTCGGTGCGAGCGGTCAGCGGATGGCGAAGCCGTCGTAGCCGCCGCGGGGTGTGTCCCAGATCTCGGTGACACCGTCGACCCGGCCGGGCGTGTCATCGCCCCGGAGCCAGCCGAGCAGGCCTTCGCACCCCGCCCGGGGGCCCTCTGCGACCACCTGCACGCGGCCGTCGCCCAAATTGAGAGCAAAACCACTCAGCCCGCCGATCTCCAGTGCCTTGGCCCGCGTGAACCAGCGGAATCCCACGCCCTGCACGCGTCCGCGGACCCAGGCGACCAGTCGTACATCCTCGCTCATGGGTGCAACCTAACCGGCCGATGTCGCTCGGGACACTTCCTCCCTCAGCGCCATGGGGTACCGTCCCCCTCCAATGAATCTCATATGAAACTCACTCGATCGAGTGAGTCTGGTTGACCAGAAGGAGTCTTTGGCCACATCGGCCCCTGGTCGACCCCGACCGCGAGGACGAGGGAAGAAGGCAGGGACATGGGACGCCACCGACGCTCCGCCGCCGGCCGCGCCGCCACGGGCCGCGCCACGGGGACCACGGAGAACAACGGCCCGCGCCCGGGCGGCCGCGACCCGCAGGACTCGTACGCGGAGCTGCGCTTCGGCACCGGTACCGCGGCCTACCTGCACCAGGGCGACTACGCCCAGGCGAACCAGCGCAGCGCGAACTACCTGTACGCGACGGACGACGACTACGCCCGCGCCACGGACACCACCGTCTTCTCCGTCGAGGAGTTCGCACCGGCCGGGGGCTCCCCCTCGGGCAGCGGGCACCGGCGCAGGAAGCGGGGCGGGCGGCCGGTGGCCACCGGTCTGCTCGGGGTCTCGGCCGCCGTCGCCATCGGCACCGTCGCGGTGGCCACCGGTGTGGTGCCCGGCCTGGAGAACTACAAGCTGGGCGGCACCACCAGCACCACCGGCGGCGACCGGGTGCAGGCGGACGGCGCGCCCAGCAACACGGCCACCGAGCAGGGCGGCACCTCCGGCAGCGCGGAGAGCCGCGGTGCCGGCTCCTCGACCGGCCGGGACACCCGGCCCTCCGCCGCGCCGACCGCGTCCTCGCCCGCGTCCTCGCCGGCCTCGGCGTCGGCGTCGCCGTCCCCCTCGAAGTCCGCCGCCGCGTCGCCCACGCCGACGAGGACGGCGACCCGCACGCCGACGCCCAGCGCCACGCCGTCCACGAGGAAGCCGGCGGTCGCCCCCTCCAGGACGGCGAGCAAGGCGCCGGCGAAGACCGCCGCGCCGATCACCGTCTCCGAGGCGGCCGCCGCCGAGGCCGAGGTGCTGAAGCTGGTGAACGAGGAGCGGAGCAAGGTCGGCTGCAGCCCGCTGTCCGCGAACTCGTCGCTGACCGGCCTGGCCGAGTCCTTCAGCGCGGACATGGCCGCCCGGAACTTCTTCGACCACACCGACCCGGACGGCAAGACGCCGTGGGACCGGGCGGCGGCGGCCGGCATATCCAACCTCGGCGGCGAGAACATAGCCCGCGGCCAGGCCACCGCCCAGGACGTCATGGACGCCTGGATGAACAGCGAGGGCCACCGGGCCAACATCCTGAACTGCGACTTCAAGACCCTCGGGGTCGGTGTGCACTTCGGTGCGGGCGGCCCGTGGTGGACGCAGGACTTCGGGTACTGACCGGCAGGGTGCGCTAACTGCCGGTTAGCGCACCCTGCCGGTTAGCGCTGTACTCCCGTACCCTTGGCCCATGACCATCACCCAGGACCGCGCCGAGGGGACGCCCCCTCCGTACGACGTCTTCGCTCGGGCCTGCCCCTCGCGCACCACCCTCGAACACGCCATGGGCCGCTGGGGTGCACTCACGCTCAGCGCGCTGCACGAGGGGTCGTTCCGGTTCAACGAACTGCGCCGCCGGGTCGACGGCGTCAGCGAGAAGATGCTCTCCCAGACGCTCCAGGCCCTGGAGCGCGACGGCCTGGTGCACCGCGAGGCCCAGCCGACCAACCCGCCGCGCGTCGACTACGACCTCACCCCGCTCGGTCGTGAGGTCGCCGAACGACTGCTCTCCGTCGTGCACTTCGTGGAGAGCCGGATGGACGAGGTGCTGGCCGCCCGCGCGCGTTACGACGAGACGCGCGGCGCCCGCTGACACTTCGGGCAGAAGTAGCTGGACCGGTTCATCCAGGGCCGCCTGCGCATCGGCGTGCCGCACCGCCGGCAGGGCAGCCCCTCCCTGCCGTAGGCGTCCAGCGAGCGGTCGAAGTACCCCGACTCACCGTTCACGTTGACGTAGAGGCTGTCGAAGCTGGTGCCGCCGACCGCGAGGGCCGCGTTCATCACGTCCCGGACATGGCCGAGCAGTTCGGCGGTGCGGGGGCGGGTGAAGCCGGCGGTCGGGCGTTCGTAGTGCAGACGGGCGCGCCAAAGGGCCTCGTCCGCGTAGATGTTGCCGACTCCGCTGATCAACGACTGGTCCAGCAGCGCCCTTTTGATGGTGGACCGCTTCCGGCGCAGCGCCTGGTGGAAGGCCTCGTCGTCGAACAGCGGGTCGAGGGGGTCGCGGGCGATGTGCGCGATGACGTCGGGCAGCCCGTCGAGGGTGTTGTCGTGCAACGACAGCCCGCCGAAGGTGCGTTGGTCGACGAAGCGGAGTTCGGTACCGAGACCGTCGGCGAACCTGACGCGGATCCTGAGGTGTTTCTCGTCCGGTGCCTCGTGCTGCTGCACCAGCAGCTGACCGCTCATGCCGAGGTGGGCGAGGACCGACTGGTTCGTGTCCTCCAGTGGCAGCCACAGGTACTTGCCGCGCCGGCTCGGGGTGCCGACGCGGTGCCCCTTCAGCCGGTGCGTGAAGTCGTCGGCACCGGCGAGGTGCCGTCGCACGGCACGCGGGTGCAGGACCTCGGCCTCGGCTACGACCCGGTGGGCGACCCACCGTTCCAGGCCGCGCCGTACGACCTCGACCTCGGGCAGTTCGGGCATCGGGGCTCCCGTTGCAGGACCGTGGAAGACTCCGAGCGCCCGCCCCCTCTGGTGCCGGGGCGGGCGCTCGGACCGTGCTGTTCGTCAGGCGGAGGCGGCGGACGACGGACCGTCGTCCTCCTCGGCCTCGGCCCTGGCGGCCTGCTCGGCCGCCGCGGCCTTGGCGCGCTCGTCCGCCGCGGCGCGGATCGCGCGCCAGGCGGACTCGGCGGCCTGCTGCTCCGCCTCCTTCTTGCTGCGGCCGGTGCCGGTGCCGTACGAGACGCCTCCGACGCGGGCGGCAGCAGTGAAGGTCTTCTCGTGGTCGGGGCCGGTCTCCGTGACCAGGTACTCGGGCACGCCGAGGCCCTCCGTCGCGGTGAGCTCCTGGAGACTGGTCTTCCAGTCCAGGCCGGCTCCGAGGTTCGAGGACTTCTCGATCAGCGGGTCGAAGAGCCGGTGCACCAGCTCGGACGCCGAGTCGAGGCCCTGGTCGAGATAGACCGCGCCGATCACCGCTTCCAGGGTGTCGGCGAGGATGGACGCCTTGTCCCGGCCGCCCGTGCCCTCTTCACCGCGGCCGAGCCGGATGAAGGAGCCCAGGTCGAGACCGCGGCCCACCTCCGCGAGCGCACGCGAGTTCACCACCGCGGCCCGGAGCTTGGCCAGCTGGCCCTCGGGCAGGTCGGGGTGGGTGTTGTACAGCGTGTCCGTGACGACGAGACCGAGGACGGAGTCACCGAGGAACTCCAGCCGCTCGTTCGTCGGCAGGCCGCCGTTCTCGTACGCGTAGGAACGGTGGGTCAGTGCACGCACCAGAAGGGCGGACTCGAGCTTGTAGCCGAGCCGCCCTTCCAGAAGCGTGTGGGACGAGGCCGTGCTGTCCGCTTTCTTCTTGGCGGACGGGTCCGCCTTGGGCTCTTCGCCCTTCTTGGGACTGGACACAGTGCCTCTCACCTGGCCGCTCAGACTTCGAGGACCTGGCGCTTGTTGTAGGTGCCGCACGACGGGCACGCGATGTGCTGCTGCTTGGGCTCGTGGCAGCGCTCGCACGCAACCAGGGTGGGGACCGCAGCCTTCCACTGCGACCGGCGGTGGCGCGTGTTGCTGCGCGACATCTTCCGCTTCGGAACAGCCACGGCTACTTCTCCTGCTTCTCGTCGACGCCCGCTTCCGCGTCAGCGCCGCTCATCTCGTCCTTCTCGCCGTCCTTCATGGAACCGGCGAGTCCCTGCAAAGCCGCCCAACGGATGTCGACGGCGTCATGGTGGTGGTCCGGGTCGTCCGTGAGCCGGGCTCCGCACTCGGAGCACAGGCCCAGGCAGTCGTCCTGGCACACCGGCTGCATCGGCAGTGCGAGCACCACCGCATCACGCAGCACGGGTTCGAGGTCGAACAGGCCGTCCTCGATGAAGAACCTGTCCTCGTCGTCCTCGGCGTCGTCGCCCGGTTCCGCGATCACGCGGCCCCGGTCGTCGGCGTCAGGGTACGAGAACAGTTCCTGGAAGTCCGCTTCGAGCTCCTGCTCGACCGGCTCCAGACACCTTACGCACTCCCCCTCGGCCTGTGCACGGGCGGTGCCTGTGACGAGCACACCTTCCATGACCGACTCGAGCCGGAGTTCGAGCTCCACCGGGACGCCCTGCGGCACTCCGATGACCCCCTTGATCCCGAAGTCCTCGGGAGCCTCGACCGTGCGGGTCAGGCGCAGCAGCGCACCGGGACGCCGTCCCAGCTCGTGTGTGTCGAACACGAACGGGTTGCGGTGGTCGAGGCGCGCGTGAGGAGCCATTCCTGCTTTCGATCTTCGAGTGCGGGGGAGGCCGTCCGGAGAGGACTCCGGGCAGCGTTGATCGCGGACGTAGACGCGACCGAAGAGCCAGGATACTGGACCTTTCGCTGTCGGCCCAATCCGGCCGTCTCCTACAGTCCCCGCCCCTGCTCGTAGGCCCGCAGCTGGTCCGGCGTGATCATGCCGGTGTCGAAGAGGCTGGTCTCGTCGAGTGCGTACGCCTGGTGCGCCTGGTGCTGGTCGGCCGGCTGCTGCTGCTGCTGGGGATCGTAGACGGGCTGCTGGCCGGTGTCGTAGCCCTGGTAGGCGGCGGCGTAGGGGTCGGCCTGCTGGTAGCCGTAGGGGTCCTGCTGGTAGCCGTACGCGTCCTGCTGGGCGTAGGCGGGCTGCTGCTGCGGGTAGCCGTACGGGTCCTGCGCCACCGGCTGCTGGTCGTACGACGGCTGCTGCGGGGCGGCGCCGGACTGCTCGGCCTGGGCCGCCTTCGCCGTCTGCGCGTCCTGGTCGGCGAGGGCCGCCAGGTCGGCGAGGTAGTCCGCGTCGCTGGAGTGCTGGAAGGTCGTGTTGTCGTCGGCCAGGGCGCCCAGGGCGTCGGTGGCGATCCGGCCGTGCAGCTTGGCACGGCCCTTGCCGACCGCCTCCAGGGTCTTGGCGAGGACCGCCTCGAAGGCGCCCAGCTTGCTGTCGACGTAGGCGTCGGCGTCCCGGCGCAGGGTCTCGGGGTCGTGACTGCGCTCGGGGGCGTCCTCGTCCTCGTAGCCCTGCTCGTCGAGGCCGGGCCCGGTGCCGAGCAGCTTCTCCCGGCCGCGGCCGACCGAGCCGAGGGTCTTGGTGAGGACGACCTCGAAGTTGGCGAGCTTGGAGTCGACGTAGTCGTCGGCCTCGGCGCGGACCTCCTCGGCCTCCTGGCGGGCCTCGGCGAGGATCCGGTCGGCCTCGGCCTGGGAGCGGCGGGCCACCTCGGTGTCGGAGATCAGCGAACCGCGCTCGGCGTGTGCGGTCTCGATGATCCGCTCGGCCTCGATCCGGGCCTGCTCGACCATCTGGTCACGGTCGCCGATCAGCTCCTGGGCCTGCGCGAGGGAGCCGGGCAGCGCCTGGCGCAGTTCTTCCAGCATCGCGAGCAGTTCGGCGCGGTTGACCACGCACGACGCCGACATGGGCATGGACCGGGCACCCGAGACCGAGGCCACGATCTCGTCGAGCTTCTTCTGCACGTCCACCTGTGCTCGCCACTCTCTACAGCTGGGTTGGAGACGGACGGGACGACTGTAGCCCCATCAGTCCCTGTCGAGACGCTTGTTGAGGGCTTCGAGAACGGCCGGCGGGACCAGGTGCGAGACGTCGCCGCCCCACTGGGCGACCTCCTTGACCAGCGAGGAGGAGAGGAAGCTGTAGGTGGGGTTGGTGGGCACGAACAGGGTCTCGACGCCCGACAGGCCGTTGTTCATCTGGGCCATCTGGAGTTCGTAGTCGAAGTCGCTGACCGCCCGCAGGCCCTTGACGATGGCGGGGATCTCGCGCTGCTTGCAGAAGTCGACGAGGAGGCCGTGGAAGGCCTCGACCCGGACGTTCCCGTAGTCGGCGGTGACCGTGCGGATCAGGTCGATCCGCTCGTCGACCCCGAACAGGCCCTTCTTGGACTTGTTGATCATCACCGCGACGTAGACCTCGTCGTAGAGGCGGGACGCACGGGCAATGATGTCGAGGTGTCCGTTGGTGATCGGGTCGAACGACCCGGGACAGACGGCGCGGCGCACTAGTGATCCCTCGCTCTCCGGTCCGGTCATCGTGCGTCTTCGCACGTAGAGGCGGCGCGACCGTACCAAAACGTTCCCTCGCCGTAGCGACGGGACCGGAGAGCCTCGAAGCCGTCCGGCCAGCCGAATGTGCCGCCTCTGGTGCTGCGCTCCACGGTGACGAGGGCGTCGGGCGCGAGCCAGCCCTCCGAGTGGAGTGTGAGGAGAATCTCCCGAAGATCGTCGTCGGTGACGGCGTACGGGGGGTCGAGGAAGACGATGTCGTACGGCTGCGCGGGAGCCGGTGCCTGGATGATCTGTTCCGCTTTGCCCGCCCTCACCTCGGCGCCGGGCAGGCCCAGATTCTTCACGTTTTCTCGTACGACCCGGGCGGCTCTCGCGTCGGCCTCGACGAGGAGGGCGTGGCCCGCGCCCCGGGAGAGTGCCTCCAGGCCCACGGCGCCGGAGCCGGCGTAGAGGTCGAGGACGCGTTCCCCGTCCAGGGGGCCGCCGAGGAGGGACTGCCAGGTGGAGAAGAGACCTTCGCGTGCGCGGTCGGAGGTGGGGCGGGTGCCGGTGCCTGGTGGCACCGTCAGTCGACGTCCGCCGGCTGCGCCTGCGATCACGCGGGTCATCTCGGGTCCTTCTTCGGGGGCGGCTTCACGGGTTCAGTTTGGCAGGCCTACGGGGGTGGGTGCCCGGTGTGCGACGGCGTCCGCAGGTCCGTTGTGGCTGGTCGCGCAGTTCCTCCCCCAGCCTTCGGCCGGGGGTACCCCCAGCGCCCCTGACCGGGCGCGTCCGCTCAGCCCTTTTCCAAGAACTGCTCTCTCTCCTCGTCCAGGAGGGCGTCCAGGGCCGTCCGGAGGCCGGGCAGGCCGGTCAGCTCCGGGTCTCTCGCCACCAGTTCCGTCGCCTCCGCGCGCGCCTGCGCGATGATCTCCTCGTCCTCGATGACCGCCAGGACGCGGAGGCTGGAGCGGGCGCCCGACTGGGCCTGGCCCAGGACGTCGCCCTCCCTGCGCTGTTCCAGGTCGATCCTCGACAGCTCGAAGCCGTCCAGGGTGGCGGCGACGGCCGTGAGGCGCTGGCGGGCCGCGCTCGCCTCGGGCATCTCCGTGACCAGGAGGCAGAGGCCGGGGGCGGAGCCGCGGCCGACGCGGCCGCGCAGCTGGTGGAGCTGGGAGACGCCGAAGCGGTCGGCGTCCATGATCACCATGGCGGTGGCGTTGGGGACGTTCACGCCGACCTCGATGACCGTGGTGGCGACCAGGACGTCGGTCTCGCCCGCAGTGAAGCGGCGCATCACGGCGTCCTTGTCGTCGGGGTGCATGCGGCCGTGCAGGACCTCCACGCTCAGGCCCTGCAGCGGGCCCTTGGCCAGGTGGTCGGCCACCTCCAGGACGGCCAGCGGCGGGCGCTTCTCCGCCTCGTCCTCGGCGGACTTCTTCGCCTTCCCGGGGGCGGCCTCGTCGATGTCGTCGCCGATGCGGGGGCAGACGACGTACGCCTGGTGGCCGTTGCCGACCTCCTCCCTGACGCGTTCCCAGGCGCGGGCCAGGAAGTGGGGCTTGTCGGCGGCGGGGACCACGTGGGTGGCGATCGGGGAGCGGCCGGCCGGGAGCTGGTCGAGGACCGAGGTCTCCAGGTCGCCGAAGACCGTCATCGCGACCGTGCGGGGAATGGGGGTCGCGGTCATGACGAGCAGGTGGGGCGGCTGCTTGCCCTTGCCGCGCAGGGCGTCGCGCTGCTCGACGCCGAAGCGGTGCTGTTCGTCGACCACGACCAGGCCGAGGTCGTGGAACTGGACCTTGTCCTCGATGAGCGCGTGCGTGCCGATCACGATGCCCGCCTCGCCCGTGACGAGGTCCAGCATCGCCTGGCGGCGGGCCGCCGTGCCCATCGAGCCGGTGAGGAGGACGACCTTGGTGGCGTGGTCCGCGCCGCCCAGCATGCCGCCCTCGGCCAGCTCCCCCATCATCTCGGTGACCGAGCGGTGGTGCTGCTGGGCCAGGACCTCGGTGGGCGCGAGCATGGCGGCCTGGCCGCCCGCGTCGACGACCGCGAGCATCGCGCGGAGCGCCACCAGTGTCTTGCCCGAACCCACCTCGCCCTGCAGCAGCCGGTGCATCGGGTGCTCCGTGGCCAGGTCCTCGAAGATCTCCTGGGAGACCTTCCGCTGGCCGTCCGTGAGCGTGAAGGGGAGGCGGTCGTCGAAGGCCGTGAGGAGGCCGTCGGGGGACGGCCTGCGGGCCACCGCCGGGAGCTGGGCGTCGGTGTGGCGGCGGCGGGCCAGGGCCACCTGGAGGACGAAGGCCTCGTCCCATTTGAGGCGGTCGCGGGCCTGGGCGACGTCCGCCTTGGTGCCCGGACGGTGGATCTTGAGCAGGGCCTCGGGAAGGGGGACCAGACCGCGGCCCTCGCGAAGGGACGGCGGCAGTGGGTCCAGGGCCTCCTGGGCGCTGGGCAGGACCGTCTGGACCGCCTTGCCGATCTTCCAGGACTCCAGTTTGGCGGTGGCGGGGTAGAGCGGGATCAGGGCGCCCGCCCACGTCTCCACGGACTCGTCCGGGTCGTCGCCGCGCAGCAGCTCGTAGGCCGGGTGGGCCAGTTGGAGCCGACGGTTGAAGACCGAGACCTTGCCGGCGAACATCGCGCGGGTGCCCGGCAGGAGTTCTTTGTGGGGTTTGTGCACGCCGTTGCCGAAGAAGACCAGTTGGAGCCGGCCGCTGCCGTCGGTGATCGTGACCTCCAGGCGCTGGCCCTTGCCGCGGGGCGCCTTGGCGGAGGCGAACGAGTGCAGACGGGCGTCGGCGACCATGGCGACCACCGTCACGTGCTCGTCCATGGGCAGGTCGGCGAGGTGGGTGAGCTGGCCGCGCTCCTCGTATCTGCGGGGGTAGTGGTGCAGCAGGTCACCGACGGTGTGCAGGCCGAGGTGCTCGGCCATCACCTTCGCGGTGGCGGGGCCGAGCACTGACTTCAGCGGTTGTTTCAGGGGTTCTTCCAGTGCGGGCACGAGATCCATTGCACACCACGTCACTGACAACGCCGGATACGGTTCGGGAAACTCCTGGTCAGACGGTCGTTTCGAGACATAGGATGGCGCGCTCCGGCCATCCTTCCGCGGTCACCGCCCCATCAGGGACCGCCCGACCCCGCGCCGACCGCGTCTTCCCCCCTCCGGCGCAGCGACGATGGATTCCCAGACCTCACAGTCATCCCAGGCATCACAGTCACCTCATACGTTCCAGGTCGACCTGCGTGGACTGGTGGACCTGCTCTCCCATCACCTGTACTCCAGCCCCAAGGTCTACCTGCGCGAGCTGCTGCAGAACGCGGTGGACGCGATCACCGCCAGACGGGCCGAGCAGCCCGACGCCCCGGCGCGGGTGCGGCTGTACGCCGACGGCAGTGCCCTTCGGGTGGAGGACAGCGGCGTCGGGCTCACCGAGTCGGACGTGCACAGCCTGCTGGCGACCATCGGGCGCAGCTCCAAGCGGAGCGACGGGCTGCAGGAGGCCCGCTCCGACTTCCTGGGCCAGTTCGGCATCGGCCTGCTGGCCTGTTTCGTGGTCGCCGAGCGGATCCGGGTGGTCAGCCGCAGTGCCCGTACGCCGGACGCGCCGCCCGTGGAGTGGACGGCGCGCGAGGACGGGTCGTACACCGTGCGGACGCTGCCGCCCGAGGCACGGCCGGAGCCCGGCACCACCGTGCACCTGGTGGCGCGGGCGGGCGCGGCGGAGTGGCTGGCCGAGCGGCGGGTGCTCCAGCTGGCGCGGGACTTCGGTTCGCTGCTGCCCTACGACGTCCGGGTGGGCGAGGAGGCGGTCACCGACCTGCCCGCGCCCTGGGACCGGCCGTACCCCTCCCCCGCGACCCGCCGGGTGGCGCTGGCCCGGCACTGCCACGAGCTGTTCGGGTTCACTCCGCTGGACTCGATCGCGCTGGACGTGCCGCTGGCCGGGATCCGGGGCGTGGCCTACGTGCTGCCGTCGGCGGTGAGCCCCGCCCAGCGGGCCACGCACCGGGTGCACCTGAAGGGCATGCTGCTCACCGAGCGGGCCGAACAACTGCTGCCGGACTGGGCGTTCTTCGTGCGCTGCGTCCTGGACACGGACAGTCTGCGGCCCACCGCCTCGCGCGAGTCGCTGTACGAGGACGAGACGCTGGCCGCCGTGCGGGAGGCACTCGGCGAGCGGATCCGGTCCTGGCTGACCGGTCTCGCGGCCGGCGATCCGGGGCGGCTGTCCGCCTTCCTGTCCGTCCACCACCTGGGTGTGAAGTCGCTGGCCCGGCACGACCCGGAGATGCTGCGCACGATGCTGCCGTGGCTGCCCTTCGAGACCACCGACGGGCAGCTGTCCCTGGAGGAGTTCGCGCAGCGGCACCCGGTGGTGCACTTCACGCGGACGGTCGAGGAGTACCGGCAGGTCGCGCCGATCGCCTCCGCGCAAGGCGTGGGGGTGGTCAACGGCGGTTACACGTACGACAGCGAGCTGGTGGAGGCGCTTCCCTCGGTGCGGCCCGGGACCGTGGTCGCCGAGCTGGACGCGGACACCGTGACGGCGCACCTGGACGCGGTCGAGCCGGCGGAGGAGCTGGCGCTCGCCGGGTTCCTGGCGGTGGCGCGGGCCAAGCTCGACCCGCTGCAGTGCGACATCGTGCTGCGCGCCTTCCACCCGCTGTCGGTGCCCGCCCTGCACCTCGACGACCGTGCCGCCCGCCACGAGCAGGCCCGCGCCGACGCCGAGGAGCAGGCCGACGACCTGTGGGCGGGCATCCTGGGCTCGCTGCGCGGCAGCGCGCCCCGGGCCCGTCTGGTGCTGAACCACCTCAACCCGCTGATCCGGCGGATCAGTTCGCTGAAGGACCCGGAGCTGATCGGCACCGCGACCGAGTCGCTCTACGGCCAGGCGCTGCTGATGGCCCAGCGTCCGCTGCGGCCGGCCGACTCGGCGTTGATCAACCGCTCGTTCATCGGCCTCCTGGAATGGGCCACTCACGGGGAGGGCGACCGCTGATGGGCGACATCGCCGGGATCACCGACTTCGACTCGCTGCGCCGGGCGATGGCGGAGAACTCCGAGGAGCCGGAGGGGCCCGCCCGCAACGCGCGCGCGGAGCAGCTGCTGGCGGAGGCGGAGAAGCTGAACATCCCGCTCGCCGTGATCGAGGCGCTCGGGCACCAGCTGAAGGTCTACAACTACAGCTCCGAGAAGGACAAGATGTTCGTCCCGTTCGCGCGGCTGCTGCGGATGTGGGACGAGCGGCCCGGGGACTTCGACGAGTACGAGACGCATTCGCTGCACTGGGTCTTCAAGTGGATGACGGCCGGCATGCTCGACCAGCCGCACGTCCCGCTCGCCTCGATCGAGAAGTGGCTGGGCGAGATGGAGCACCGCTACCGGCTCGCCGGGCACTCGGAACGGGCGGTGCGCAGCGCGGAGTTCAGTGTCGCCGGGCACATCGGCGACCTCCCGCGCGCCGAGCGCGCGTACGCGGCCTGGCTGGCGGCGGACCGGGACCGGATGGCCGACTGCCACGCCTGCGAGCTGCACGGGCAGGGCGGCTGGCAGCTGCGCAGCGGCCGGGACGAGGAGGCCCTGGAGCTGTGGCGCCCGGTCCTGGAGGGCGAGTACAGCTGCGCCCACGAGCCGCACACCGTGCTCGCCTCCTCGCTGCTCCCGCTGCTGCGGCTGGGCAGGTTCGACGAGGCCCGCGCCCACCACCTGCGCGGATTCCGGCTGGTGCGCCCCATGGAGAGCATGCGGGGCGCCTACGCCGACCATGTGGAGTTCTGCGCGCTGACCGGCAACGAGGCGCGCGGTCTCGAGCTGCTGGCGGAACGTCCCGCCTACTTCACGGACACCGGTCAGCCGCGCAGCCGGATGGACTTCCTGGCGGTGGTGGCGCTGCTGATGGACCGGCTCACCGAGCTGGGCCTCGGGGGGCAGCGGGTGCCGGGGCCCGCCGGGCGCACCTGGACCGCCGGGGAACTCGCCGTGCACGCGCGCGGGGAGGCGCTGGAGCTGGCCGCGCGGTTCGACGCCCGCAACGGCACCTCCTCCGTGGGCGACCGGTTGCGTGAGCGGATGGCCCAGCGGCCGTTGACGGACCGGCTGCCGCTGGGGGTGCGGGCGGTCCGCACGGCGCCCGCCGGGCCGGTGGCACCGGCCGTCCCGGCCGCTCCGGCGGCTCCGCCGGGGCTGCCGGCGCTGCTGGCCGAGGCACGCCGGCTGTCGGACACGCTCCAGCCGCACGCCCTGGAGGCGTGGGCGGCGGTCGCGCGGGCCGCCGAGGAGACCGAGGTGGACACGTACGTCCGCGCGGAGATCACCGACCACACGGCGATGGGGCGCGGCCCGGAGGGCGTCGCCCTGTTCGAGCGGGCGGCCGAGCTGTACGCGGAGGCGGGCGACGAGGGCGAGGCGATCGCGGCACGCGCGCGTGCGGCGTACGTACGGGCTCTGTCCGGGGAGCTGGACGAGGCGCTGGCCGGGATCGACGAGCCGTACGACCGGATCCTCGCGCTGTACGCACAGGACGCGACCGGGGTGCGGCAGACGGCGTCGGTGCTGATGAGCCGGGCGCGAATCCTGATGCGGCGGGTGCACGAGCGGTCGACGGGTTCGGCGGCGGCCGAGCGGGCCGTACGGGAGCTGCTGGCGCTGGTCGGCGGGCGCGGCGGCACCGACGTACGGCTGGTGTCCCGGGCGGCCGAGGGACGGGCGATGCTCGCCGAACTCGCCGAGCACGCCGGGGACGGGGAGCGGGCGGCCGAGCTGTTCCGGCAGGCGTCGGCGCAGTTCGTGGGCGCCGAGCTGCCGTGGTTCGCGGTCGAGTACGAGGTGCGGGTGGCCGCGCTCGCCCATGAGCAGGGCGACCCGGCCGAGGCGGAGCGGGCGCTGCGCTCGGCCCTGGAGCACGGCGGGCCCTACGTGGAGCCGGTCGGGCGGGCGCAGCTGCACCTCCAGCTCGCCGAGGTGGTCGGCGGGCGGGGTGCGGCGGAGGAGGCCGCCGACCACGCCCTGCAGGCCGCGCACTGGGCCGACGAGGCCGGGGAGAGCGGCACACTGGGTGCCTGGGCCCGGCACCAGCTGGGCGGCTTCCTGCTGCGGCAGGGGCGGTTCGCGGAGGCCGCCGAGGTGCTCGAGTCGGCGCTGGCGGACCTGCGGGCCGAGACGCACGGGGACGGCGCGGTGGTCCAGACGCAGTGGTGGCTCGGGGACTGCCTGAGCGAGCTCGGTGAGCACCACGCGGCCGCCGAACGGCGGCTCCAGGCGGCCGAGATCGCCCGGCACTGGCCCGAGCAGCACGACCACGCCACGCTGGCCCACCTGGCCGCCGAGTCGCTCGGCAACGCGGGCCTGCCGGCCGAGGCCGACCAGGCCTACCGGCGTTCGGGCGAGCTGTGGCGGGCGATGGGCAACGTGCACTTCCTGGTCCGGTCGCTGCGCGCCCGCGCCTGGCTGGCGTTGCGCACGGAGGCGGGCCCGGCGGGCGCGCGGCAGCTGATGGCGGACGCGGTGCGGGAGTGCCGGCAGGCGCTGGAATCCGCCGGCGACCCTGCCGCGGCTGAGCGGCTGGCGGGTGAACTGGGCCAGACGCACCGGCAGTTCGGTGACCTGCTGGCCCGTTCCGTGTCCGAGGACGCCGAGGACGCGGCGATCCAGGAGGCGTTCGAGGCGGCGCTCACGGAGATGGCGGCGGCGATATCGGTGTTCGCCGGGCTCGGCGCGGACGCGCTGCACAGCCGTACCGGCGCGGAGCTCGCCGCGGGCTGGCTGGAGGCGGACCTGAGCCGGCCGGCGGACGCGGCGGCACGCGCGCGTGCGGTGCTGGCCGCCTACGAGGGCGCCGACCCGGCCGACGAGACGGTCCGGGCCCGGCAGGCGGAGGCCCGGCAGCTGCTGGAGCCCACGGAGCAGTGAGGGGGGCCGGGGCTCACTCGACGCCGATGAGGAGCGGGGCCCCCTGCCGGCCGCCGTCGTAGACCACCGTGTCGACCGCGAGGTACGCCTCGCGTACGCGTGCCCGCAGACGGTCGGCGACGCCCTCGGGCGCCTGGTCGCCGAGGACGAGGGTGACCAGTTCGCCGCCGGCCTGGAGCATGCGGTCCAGGACGGTCTCGGCGGTGGCCGTGACGTCCGAGCCGATCACCGCCACGTCGCCGTCGACGAGCCCCAGCACGTCCCCGGCCTGGCAGATGCCGGCCATCGTCCAGGACTGGCGCTCGGCGACCACGACCTCGGCGTACCTGGTGGCGCCGGCGGCCGAGGTCATCTGGACCACGTCCTCGTCGAAGCGGCGCTCCGGCTGGTGCACCGCGAGCGCGGCGATGCCCTGGACCGCCGAGCGGGTCGGGATGAGGGCGACCCGGATGCCCTCCGCGCGGGCCTGCTCAGCCGCCGCGGCCGCGGTGTGCCGCAGGTCGGCGTCGTTGGGCAGCAGCACCACCTCACGCGCGTGGGCACGCCGAACGGCGTCCACCAGCTCCCCGCTGGCGGGCGGCTCCCCGGGCCGCGCGACGACGACGGTGGCACCGGACTCGCCGTACAGCGCGGCCAGCCCCTCCCCCGGTACGACGGCGACCACGGCCCGCTGCACCCGCTCGCGCGGCGTCCGCTCCCCGCCGGCGTGCGCGTCCCCGGCACCGAAGTGGGTGATCCTGATCCGGTGCGGCCGTCCCGCCTCGACGCCCGCCTCCACGGCGGCACCGGCGTCGTCGACGTGCACATGGACGTTCCACAGGCCGTCGCCGCCGACCACCACCAGGGAGTCGCCGAGGGCGTCGAGCCGGGTCCGCAGCCGGTCCACGGCGGCCTCCTCGGCCTCCAGCAGGTAGACGACCTCGAAGGCCGGTCCGGCGGCGGCCTCGGCGCAGGTGTCGGCCCTGGCGTCGGAGACGGGGTCCACGCGCGCGTGGACCTGCCCCGTCCCGGCCGCCCGCCCGTCGAAGGGTGCCGGGGTCTCCCCGGTGAACGCCTCCACCAGTGCCCCCAGGACCGCGACCAGGCCCCGCCCGCCGGCGTCCACCACTCCGGCCCGCTCCAGGACGGCCAGCTGTCCCGGGGTCGCCGCGAGCGCCCTGCACGCGCCCTCGTAGGCGGCCCGCGCGACCGTCCCGCAGTCGCCTCCGGTCCCGTCGGCGGCGGCGGCAGCAGCGGTCGCGACCGAGAGCACCGTGCCCTCCACGGGGTGGGCGACGGCCTGCCGGGCGGAGGCGGCGGCGTGCCGCAGGGCGAGCCGGAGCCCCTCCCCGTCGATGTGAGTCGCCTCACCCTCGGTGAGCACCTGGGCCATGCCGCGCAGCAGCTGCGCCAGGATCGTGCCGGAGTTGCCGCGCGCGCCTATGAGGGCCCCGTGGGCCATCGCGTGGGCGGCGTCCGCAAGGGTCGGGACCTCCTCGCCCAGCTCGTAGCCCGCGAAGACGGCCTCCACCGCGCCGGTGGCCGACTCGACCGTCAGGTACAGGTTGGTGCCGGTGTCGCCGTCGGCCACCGGGTAGACGTTGATCGCGTCGATCTCCTCGCGCGCCCGGCCGAGCGCCCCGAGCGCATGTCCGCACCAGGCGCGTACCGCCAGAGCATCGAAGAATGTCTGCGGCACCTGCGCCACCTGCGCCTCCTTGAGCCGGCCGGACGTGGACGCAGCGTAGACCCTGCGGGGCCGACCGCCGGAAGAGGGCCTGGAGCGGGCCCCTGAGCTGCCATGCTAGTTTCGTCTAACCGTCGCAGCCGTTGTATGCTGCTCCGGTTGCCCGATCCGATCGGGCCATTCCCCTGGCAACGCCAATCAAGATCATCAGATCCATCGATCTCGATCCCGGCATGCCGGGATTCAACCGTAAGTGCATCTGAAGTCTTTGGAGTGACCCGTGGCTGCCAACTGCGACGTCTGCGGCAAGGGGCCGGGCTTCGGCAACAACATCTCGTTTTCGCACCGCCGTACGTCCCGTCGCTGGAACCCCAACATCCAGCGTGTGCGTACCGTGGTCGGCGGGACGCCGAAGCGCGTGAACGCCTGCACCTCGTGCATCAAGGCCGGCAAGGTCTCGCGCTGACGCACTGTCGCTGAGCGCGCGGCCACCGCTGGTTCGCTGCACAGAGCCGGTCCACCGGAAGGTGGGCCGGCTTTTTGCCGTGCCCGCACATCCCGGATCCGGCCGACCGCGTCCTGACAAGCTGTCCCCATGCGTTTCGGCATCCTGGGCCCCCTCGATCTGCGCACCGACGACGGCACCCCGCTCGACCCCGGCGGACCCCGGCCCCGCGCGCTGCTCGCCCTGCTGCTCCTGGACGCCGGCCGCGCGGTCTCCACACGGCGCCTCATCGACGGCCTGTACGGCGCCGAGCCGCCCGCAGGGGCCGCCAACGCGCTCCAGTCGCAGATCTCCCGGCTGCGCAGGCGGCTGGCCCCGCACGGCGAGATCGAGGCCACCGCCACCGGGTACCGTCTGGTGACCCCCCGCGGCAGCGTGGACGCGCACCGGTTCGAGGAACTGTCCGCGGCCGGCCGGGCCGCACTGGCCGCCGGTGACCACGCGGAGGCCGCGGCCCGCCTGCGGGAGGCCCTCGCGCTGTGGCGCGGCCCCGCGCTGCCCGACCTCCCGGACGCCGGTGCCGAGGCCGCACGCCTCGAAGAGCTGCGGCTGGCCGCCGTACAGGACCGCATCGAGGCGGAGCTGGTGCTCGGCGGCGGTGCCGAACTCGTACCGGAGCTGCGGGCCCTGCTGGCCGGCCGGCCGCTGAGCGAGCGGCTGTACGGGCAGCTGATGCGGGCCCTGCACGCGAGCGGCAGACCCGCCGAGGCGCTCACGGTGTTCGAGGAGGCCCGCCGGGCGCTCGCCGACCACCTGGGCGCCGATCCCTCGCCGGAGCTGGCCGAGCTGCACCTGGAGCTGCTCAGGGGCACCGGACCGGAGCGGCCCAGGCTGCCGGTCCAGCTCACCCGGTTCATCGGCCGTGAACCCACCACTACGTGGCCGGCTTCGACGTCCCCAACCACCTGGGCCTGGACCGCACCGGCCGGGTCTACAGCGAGCCCGGCCGCGCGGCCGTCATCGGCAACTACGACGGCGACCCGGACCGCGCCGGCGCGCTGCTGGTCTTCCGGTCCGAGGAGCTGTCGTACGACCGCCGGGACGTCCCGGCGGTCAAGCGGATCCTCCTGGACCGGTTCGCCGGGATGGGCTGGGAGGTCCCGGCCGTCCTCAAGGCCCTGGCGGAGACCGACGACCCGTACTTCGACGCGATCGCCCAGATCCACGTGGACCGGCTCGTCGAGGGCCGCGTGGCCCTGCTCGGGGACGCCGGGTACGGGGCGACCATGGGCGGGATGGGGACCGGGGTGGCGATCGTCGGGGCGTACGTCCTCGCCGGTGAGCTCGCGCTGGCGCGCGGTGACTTCCGTACCGCGTTCGCCGAGTACGAGACCCGGATCCGGGACTTCGCCAAGGGCTGCCAGAAGATCTCCGGTAACGCCGGCCCGTTCTTCGCGCCGCCCACCGAACGCCGTATCCGCAGCCGGGACCGGATGTACCGGATCCTGGCCTCCCGGCCGCTGGCCCGCTTCTTCAAGAGGATGACCGAGAAGGCGGCCACCGCCATCACGCTGCGGGAGTACCCCTTCTGAGGGCCCAGCCGTGGTCCACGGGCCCGATCCCGGCGCCGAGCGCGAACCCGGCCGCGATCGCCCCGGTGACGTACTCCTTGGCCGCCGCCACCGCCTCCGGCACGGACTGCCCCGTCGCGAGCCGGGCGGCGATCGCGGCGGCGAGGGTGCAGCCGGTGCCGTGCGTGTGCCGGTTGCCGTGCCGGGGCGCGCGCAGCAGATGTTCGTCCGTGCCGTCCGTGAGCAGGTCGACGGCGTCGCCCGGCAGATGCCCGCCCTTGATCAGCACCCACTTCGGTCCGTACGCCAGCACGGCGGCCGCGGCCCGTCGCAGACCGTCCTCCGACTCGACGCGGACGCCCGTGAGTTGCGCCACCTCGTCGAGGTTCGGGGTGGCCACGGTGGCGACCGGGAGCAGCCTGGTGCGGACCGAGTCCAGCGCGGAGGCGGCGAGCAGGGGGTCACCGTGCTTGGAGACGCCCACCGGGTCCACGACCGTGGGCACACCGGTCCCGGCGATCAACTCGGACACCGCCTCGACCAGTTCCGCCGAGGCGAGCATGCCGGTCTTCACCGCGTCCACGCCGATGTCGTCCACGACGGCGCGGTACTGGGCGCGCACCGCCGCCACCGGCAGTTCCCAGGCGCCCTGGACGCCGACGGAGTTCTGCGCGGTGACCGCGGTGACCACGCTCATGCCGTGGGCGCCGAGCGCCAGCATCGTCTTCAGGTCGGCCTGGATCCCGGCCCCGCCGCCGGAGTCGGAGCCCGCGACCGTCAGGACGCGCGGGAGGGTCATGACTCGATGTCCCCGAAGTGGTCCCAGCCGCCCTTGCTGGTCCAGGGCGCCCCGTCGACGGTGACCTGGGGCAGCGCGGACGGGTTGAGGACCTCGCCGATCACCTTCCAGCGGGCGGGCAGTTTCACGTCCGGCGGGAAGGTCGCCACGATCGCGTGGTCCTCGCCGCCGGTCAGGACCCACTGGATGGGGTCGACGCCGACGGCCTGCCCGATGTCGTTCATCTGGGTGGGGACGTCGATCGCGCCGGACCGGATGTCGATACGGACCTTGCTGGCCTCCGCGATGTGCCCGAGGTCGGCGATCAGCCCGTCACTGACGTCGCACATGGCGGTGGCGCCGAGGCCGGCGGCCGCCGGGCCCGCGTGGTAGGGGGGCTCGGGGCGGCGGTGGGCCTCCACGAAGGCGCGGGGCGACCGGAAGCCGCGCGAGAGCACCGCGTAGCCGGCCGCGGACCAGCCCAGCCAGCCCGTGACGGCCACCAGGTCGCCGGGCTGGGCGCCGGCGCGGGTGACCGGCTCCTGGTTGCGCAGGTCGCCGAGCGCGGTGATGGACACCATGATCGTGTCCCCGCGCACGACGTCCCCGCCGACCACCGAGGCGCCGGCCACCTGGCACTCGTCCCGGAGGCCGTCCATCAGCTCGCTGGGCCAGGTCACGGGCAGTTCGGCGGGGACGACCAGGCCGAGCAGCAGCGCGGTCGGCACGGCGCCCATGGCGGCGATGTCCGCGAGGTTCTGGGCGGCGGCCTTGCGGCCCACGTCGTAGGCCGTGGACCAGTCGCGGCGGAAGTGCCGGCCCTCCAGCAGGATGTCGGTGCTCGCCACGACCCGGCGGTCGGGCGCGGCGACCACCGCGGCGTCGTCACCGGGACCGACCCGGACCGCCGGAGTGGTGGTGAGACGGGAGGTGAGCTCCCTGATGAGCCCGAACTCCCCGAGCTCACCAACAGTGCCCTTCATTGCCCTGGCGCCCCTTCTGTGCCGTGCCGTGCCCGCTCGCGCGTCACCGTCGTCCTGGATACGGTCGAGGTGACCGTCAACTTCTGCCGTGCCTGCACCCTGGCGCGCAATCCCCTGTCCGCGCAGGTCTCCCCGCGGTGAGCGGCGACGCGATACCGTGGCGTTCCTTTTCCCCACATGATCCTCGTGGCCGCCCTGGAGGTTCCGTGGTACAGGCGTACATCCTGATCCAGACGGAGGTCGGCAAAGCGTCGACCGTCGCCGAGACGATCAGCAAGATCCCCGGAGTGATCCAGGCCGAGGACGTGACAGGACCGTACGACGTCATCGTGCGCGCGCAGGCCGAGACAGTCGACGAACTCGGTCGGATGGTGGTCGCGAAGGTCCAGCAGGTGGACGGCATCACCCGCACCCTGACCTGCCCGGTGGTCCATCTGTAGCCCCCGTCTACCCTTGGCCGGTGAACTTCTTCCGTCACCGGCCATTCGGTCTGTCCGCGCTCGCCGCGTTGGTGATCGCGACCGCGGGCTGCTCATCAGCAGACGACGCCCCGTCGGCGGCGGTTCCCCGTCCGGGCGCGGCGGCCGTGAAGCTCTGCGACCGCCTTGACCGGGTGCTGCCGACGAAGGTTGACAAGCTGGGCCGGCGTGATCCGGAACCGGCCTCTCCGCTCACCGCCGGCTGGGGCGGCGACCCGGCGATCATACTGCGGTGCGGTGTTCCGCGGCCCGCGAAGATGGCCGACCCGGAGGCGGACGGGGTGGAGGTGAACGGGGTGGGGTGGCTGCTGGAGCAGCAGGCCGACAAATCGTTCCGGTTCACCACGACGCTGCGGAAGGCGTATGTCGAGGTGACGATCCCGGCGAAGCGGACGGGGGATGGCATGGCGCCGTTGGTGAGCTTGGCGCCTGCCATCAAGGAGACGGTGCCCGAAGGGATCGCCGACTAGGCGCCGTGGCGGTTGAAGTAGTGCGTCGAGGGCAGGTCGTGCGGGGTTGCTCGCGCAGTTCCTCGCGCCCCTGACGGGGCGCTCCAGTCGGGGCGTTTCTAGCGGAGGCCCGTCGAGCGGGTCAGGGCTGCCTGGATCAGGCGGTCGATGAGGTCGGGGTAGCTGACACCCGTCGCCTGCCACATCTGCGGGTACATCGAGATCAGGGTGAAGCCCGGCATCGTGTTGATCTCGTTGATGACGAAGTCGCCGTCCTCGGTGAGGAAGAAGTCGGCGCGGACCAGGCCCTCGCAGGACGCGGCCTCGAAGGCGTCCACCGCGAGCGCCTGGATCTCGGCCGTCTCCTGCGCGGTCAGCGGGGCCGGGACGACACCGGGGGTGGAGTCGATGTACTTGGCCTCGAAGTCGTAGTACGCGTGCGCGGCGGCCGGCGGGATCTCCGCCGGGACCGAGGCGCGCGGGCCGTCCTCGAACTCCAGGACGCCGACCTCGATCTCACGCCCGCGCAGCGCCGCCTCGACGAGGATCTTCGGGTCGTGGGACTGGGCCTCGGCGATCGCCTCGTCCAGGCCCGCCAGGTCGTCGACCTTGGTGATGCCGATCGACGAACCGGCGCGCGCGGGCTTCACGAACAGCGGCCAGCCGTGCTCGCCGGCGAAGTCGACGATCCGCTTGCGGGCGGCGGACTCGTCCTGCTTCCACTCGCGGGGGCGGATCACCAGGTACGGGCCGACCTTGAGCCCGAAGGAGGTGAACACCCGCTTCATGTACTCCTTGTCCTGGCCGACGGCCGAGGCGAGCACGCCCGAGCCGACGTAGGGGACGCCGGAGAGCTCCAGCAGGCCCTGGAGGGTGCCGTCCTCGCCGTAGGGGCCGTGCAGCACCGGGAAGACCACGTCGACCTCGCCGAGCGCCTTGGGCACCGAGCCGGGCTCGCTGTAGACGACCTCGCGGCTGGCCGGGTCGACCGGGAGCACGACGCCGCCCTCGGTGGACTCGGCGAGGTCGCCGACCTCCGGGGTGCGGCGGTCGGCGATCGCCATGCGTTCCGGTTCGTCGGCCGTGAGCACCCAGCGGCCTTCCCGGGTGATGCCGATCGGCAGGACGTCGTACTTCGTCCGGTCGATGGCGGCGAGTACGGCGCCTGCGGTGACCGTGGAGATCCCGTGCTCGGAGCTGCGACCGCCGAACACGACGGCCACACGCGGCTTGCGAGCGGGCTGCTCAGGGTTCTGGGGGAGGTTCTCGGTGCTCATATCGCGTTGAGAGTACCCGGTGGTAGGGCCCCGAGACAGCGTCCGTCGCGTGCCGTGGCTCAGCGTCGCTCGGGCTTCGCGCTGCGCGACATCAGCTCCTTGAGGGCGACCACCGGGGGCTTGCCCTCGTGCACGATGTCCACGACGGTCTCGGTGATCGGCATCTCCACGCCGTGCCTGCGGGCCAGATCGGCCACGGACTCACAGGACTTGACGCCCTCGGCGGTCTGCCTGGTGACCGCGACGGTCTCCTCCAGGGTCATGCCCTTGCCGAGGTTGGTGCCGAAGGTGTGGTTGCGGGACAGCGGCGAAGAACAGGTGGCCACCAGGTCGCCGAGGCCCGCGAGCCCGGAGAAGGTCAGCGGGTCGGCGCCGAGCGCGCTGCCCAGCCGGGCGGTCTCCGCGAGACCGCGGGTGATGAGCGAGCCCTTGGCGTTGTCGCCGAGCCCCATGCCGTCCGCGATGCCCACGGCGAGGCCGATGACGTTCTTCACGGCACCGCCCAGCTCGCAGCCGACCACGTCGGTCTCGGTGTACGGCCGGAAGTACGGTGTGTGGCAGGCCGCCTGGAGGCGCCGGGCCACCGTCTCGTCGGTGCAGGCGACCACGGCGGCGGCCGGCATCCGGGCCGCGATCTCCCGGGCGAGGTTGGGCCCGGTGACGATGGCGATACGGTCCGCGCCGACCTTGGTGACGTCGTCGATGACCTCGCTCATCCGCATGGCGGTGCCGAGTTCGACGCCCTTCATCAGGGACACGAGAATCGTCCCGGGCGCGAGCAGCGGCGTCCATTCGGCGAGGTTGGCCCGCATGGTCTGGGACGGCACCGACAGGAACGTGAAGTCGGCGCCGGCGGCCGCCTCGGCGGGGTCGGTCGTGGCCCGGAGGTTCTCGGGGAGTTCCACGCCCGGCAGGTAGTCGGGGTTGGTACGGCCGGAGTTGATCGCCTCCGCGACCTCCGCGCGCCGCGCCCACAGGGTGACCTCGCACCCGGCGTCGGCGAGCACCATCCCGAAGGCCGTACCCCACGAACCCGCGCTGAAGACCGCCGCCTTGGCAGGCTTGCTCACTTGCCGCTCTCCTCTTCCAGACCGCTCTGCGCACGCGTCCGGCGCCGCTGCTCGATCCGCACCTGACGAGGATCGTAGGGGGTCTCGGGGGCCTTCTCGCCGCGGATCTCCTCCAGCTGGCGCGTGATGGCCGCCATGATGACCTCGGTCGCCTCCTTGAGGACCTCCTGGGTCATCTCCCTGCCGTAGAAGCGGGTGAGGTCGACCGGCGGACCGGCGAGGACGTGGTGCGTCTTGCGGGGCAGCAGGTTGAGCTTCTTCGCGTACGGCGGGAGGAGTTCGTTGGCGCCCCACTGGGCGACCGGGATCACCGGGCACCTGGTCTGCAGGGCGACGCGGGCGGCACCGGTCTTGCCGGTCATGGGCCACTGGTCCGGGTCGCGCGTGATCGTTCCCTCTGGGTAGAAGGCGACGCACTCGCCGCGTTCCACGGCGTCGATCGCGGCCCGGAAGGCGCTGAGCGCGTCGGTGGACTCCCGGTAGACGGGGATCTGTCCCGTGCCGCGCATGGCGGCACCGACGAATCCCTTCTTGAAAAGCCCGCTCTTCGCCAGGAATCGCGGAACGCGGCCGGTGTTGTACTGATAGTGGGCGTAGGCGAAGGGGTCGATGTGAGAATTGTGGTTCACCGCGGTGATAAATCCGCCCTCGGCCGGAATGTTGTCCATTCCGCGCCAGTCCCGCTTGATCAGAACCACCAGCGGCGGTTTGCAGAGCACCGCAGCGAAGCGGTACCAGAAGCCGATTCTCCGGCGGGGCACGCGGACACCTTCCTCTAGGACTTCCTCCCGGTCCGGGATCGGGAAGAAGTGTGGTCCCGGCCCGCCGGTCTGTCGAGAACACCGTACGCCCCGGTGTCGCGGTCGCCGGGTGGGCCCGGGTGACAATGAGGCAACGAGGGAGGGACGGTACATCGGTGCAGTGGACCTTGGTCATTCCACTCAAGCCTCTGGCCCGGGCGAAGAGCAGGCTCGCGGACACCGCGGCGGACGGTGTGCGCCCGTCGCTGGCCCTCGCGTTCGCCCTGGACACGGTGGCGGCGGCCCTGGCCTGCCAGGCCGTGAAGGATGTGGCGGTCGTCACGGTCGATCCGCGGGCCGGGCGCGAGCTCTCGGCGCTGGGCGCGCGCATCGTCCCCGACACGCCGGGAGGCGGTCTGAACGCCGCCCTCCGGCACGGGGCGGCCGTCGCCCGCGCATCGCGTCCGGAAAGCCCCGTGGCGGCCCTGAACGCCGATCTGCCCGCGTTGCGTCCGCTGGAATTGGCCCGGGTGCTCGACTCGGCCGCGGAATTCCCGCGTGCTTTTCTCCCGGACGCGGCGGCAATCGGCACCACTGTGCTGACGGCGGCGCCCGGCAGTGAATTGGCGCCCGCGTTCGGCCCGGATTCCCGCGCCCGGCACGCCGCCTCGGGAGCCGTGGAGCTGCGGGTCGCCGACGTCGACTCGGTACGCCAGGACGTGGACACCGGCGCGGACCTGCGCACCGCCCTGGCGCTGGGCGTGGGCACCCGCACGGCGGCGGTGGCGGCCCGCCTGCTGATCCCGGACCAGTAGGCTGCGCCCATGCAGGCGACCGCATACACGTACGACCCCGAGACCCACAGCGGCCAGGTACTCCTGGACGACGGAACCCCAGTCCCCTTCGACGGCCCGGCCTTCGAGGCGGGCGGCCTGAGGCTGCTGCGACCCGGACAACGGGTAAGGATCGAAACGGAGGGGGCTGGAGACGACCTCCGGATCACCCTCGTGACCTTGCAGACGCTCTGAGGCGGTATCCGCACCTGAAAGCCCCCTGGAACACACCGCGGGCCGGACTCCCCGGGGGAATCCGGCCCGTCGCGTGAGTATCCCGACTGCGCCGCGGAAGCGGAGGCCTAGCGACTCGCGGTCTTCTTGGCGGTGGCCTTCCGCGCGGTCGACTTCTTGGCCGGCGCCTTCTTGGCGGTGACCTTCTTGGCCGGCGCCTTCTGCGCGGCGGTCTTCTTCGCGGTCGCCGTGGTCTTCTTGGCGGTCGTCTTCTTCGCCGCCGCGGTGGTCTTCTTCGCCGCCGCCGCGCCCGTGGTCTTCTTCGCCGTCGTCTTCTTCGCGGCGGCCGTGGTCTTCCTGGCCGCGCCCGTCGCCTTCTTGGCGGTGGTCTTCTTCGCCGCCGCCTTCTTGACCGTCGCCGAAGCGGCGCCGGTCAGGCTGCCCTTGGGCGCCTTCTTGACCGAGACCTCACCGCCGCGCGGGAGCTTCTTGGAGCCGCTCACCAGGTCCTTGAAGCCCTGACCTGCACGGAAGCGCGGCACGGAGGTCTTCTTGACCCGAACCCGCTCGCCCGTCTGGGGATTGCGGGCGTAACGGGCGGGGCGGTCCACCTTCTCGAAGGACCCGAAGCCGGTGACCGAGACCCGCTCACCCGCGACGACCGCGCGGACGATGGCGTCCAGGACATGGTCGACAGCGTCGGCCGCCTGCTGGCGACCGCCCATCTTGTCGGCAATCGCTTCTACGAGCTGCGCCTTGTTCACGTCTTCCCCTTCGGAGACCTCGCCAGAACGAAAGTGTTCAAGCTTTTTCGCACGTTAGGCAGATATATACCGCAAATCAAACACGAAACGGGCTTATCACCCTTGTGCCGCAACGGACTCGACCGTCTCGCAGGGTCCGGTCAGCCTTCCTCTTGCGGGAATCGACCCGCTTCGAGGTCGGCGTTGAACCGCTCGAGCCGCCTTGCCGCGTCGGCGATGTCGTGCTTGGCCGCGGCCGTAATGACCAGCAGCTTCCGGGTCAGCGCCATCCGTACGCCCTCCGGGACTTGCAGTGCGCGCACTGTTGTGTGCGCTTCCTTCAGTTGGTCCGCGACCGCCGCATAGAGCTGGAGTTGGCCGTCGTGTTCCATGCACAGATTGTGCCATCTGGGGCGAGTTGTCGCCTGCGCAGGGGGCAACTGCCGCCTCGAATGGCCTTCCGGGCACTTGCGCGAGCCCCGGACACAGCACTCACCTACCCCGACAACATCAGCCCTAACGTGGGAAGTTGGCAAGACCTGCGACAACGCGAGCGTCCGTTCGGGTGCAGACATGGCCGTACCCCCAATCGTGGCGATCGGGGGTACCGGCGGGGTCGTGCGATGGCTGAAACCAGCCGTATTCAGATGTGGTGATCAGGCCCGAACCGGGCTCCGGGTCAGACCTGGAGCGTCCGCGGCTTGTACGACGGCCGCTTGGCCTCGTACGCGGCGATGTCGGCCTCGTTCTGGAGGGTGATGGAGATGTCGTCCAGCCCGTTCAGCAGCCGCCAGCGGGAGTTCTCGTCCAGCTCGAAGGAGGCGGTGACGCCCTCGGCGCGCACCTCGCGCTTCTCCAGGTCGACGGTGATCTCGGCCTCGGGGTCGCGCTCCGAGAGCTCCTGGAGCGCCTCCACGATCTTCTGGTCCAGGACCACCGTGAGCAGGCCGTTCTTCAGCGAGTTGCCCCGGAAGATGTCGGCGAAGCGGGAGGAGATCACGGTCTTGAAGCCGTAGTTCTGCAGCGCCCACACGGCGTGCTCACGGGAGGAGCCGGTGCCGAAGTCGGGGCCGGCGACCAGGACGGTGGCGCCCTGCCGCTCGGGGCGGTTGAGGATGAAGTTCTCGTCCTTGCGCCAGGCCTCGAACAGCCCGTCCTCGAAGCCGTCCCGGGTCACCTTCTTGAGCCAGTGAGCAGGGATGATCTGGTCGGTGTCGACGTTGGAGCGGCGCAGCGGGACGGCCCGGCCGGTGTGCGTGGTGAATGCTTCCATGGCTGATCAGACTCCAGCGGGCGTACGAACGTCGGACAGGTCGGCCGGGGAGGCCAGGTGGCCCAGGACGGCGGTCGCGGCCGCGACCTGCGGCGACACCAGGTGGGTGCGGCCGCCCTTGCCCTGTCGCCCCTCGAAGTTGCGGTTCGAGGTGGAGGCGGAGCGCTCACCCGGGGCCAGCTGGTCGGGGTTCATGCCGAGGCACATCGAGCAGCCCGCGTGCCGCCATTCGGCGCCGGCCTCCTTGAAGACCACGTCCAGGCCCTCGGAGACGGCCTGCAGACCGACCCGCGCGGAGCCGGGGACGACCAGCATCCGTACGCCGTCGGCGACTTTGCGGCTCCGCAGGATCTCGGCGGCGGCGCGCAGGTCCTCGATCCGGCCGTTGGTGCAGGAGCCTACGAAGACGGTGTCCACATTGATGGAGCGCAGCGGCTGGCCGGCCTCCAACCCCATGTACTCCAGGGCCTTTTCGGCGGCGAGGCGCTCCGAAGCGTCTTCGTACGAAGCCGGGTCGGGGACGTCCGCCGAAAGCGGGGCGCCCTGCCCGGGGTTGGTGCCCCAGGTGACGAACGGCGAGAGCGCGGCGGCGTCGATGTGGACCTCGGCGTCGAAGACCGCGTCCTCGTCCGTGCGCAGCGTCTTCCAGTACTCGACCGCCGCGTCCCAGTCCGCGCCCTCGGGGGCGTGGGCGCGGCCCTTGATGTACGCGAAGGTGGTCTCGTCGGGGGCGATCATGCCCGCGCGGGCGCCGGCCTCGATCGACATGTTGCAGATGGTCATGCGGGCCTCCATCGAGAGCTTCTCGATGGCGGAGCCGCGGTACTCCAGGATGTAGCCCTGGCCGCCGCCGGTGCCGATCTTGGCGATGATCGCCAGGATCAGGTCCTTGGCGGTGACGCCCTCGGGCAGTTCGCCGTCGACCGTGATGGCCATGGTCTTCGGGCGGGCCAGCGGCAGCGTCTGGGTGGCCAGCACGTGCTCCACCTGGGAGGTGCCGATGCCGAACGCCAGCGCGCCGAAGGCGCCGTGGGTGGAGGTGTGGGAGTCGCCGCAGACGACCGTCGTGCCCGGCTGCGTCAGGCCCAGCTGCGGACCGACCACGTGCACGACGCCCTGCTCGACGTCGCCCAGCGGGTGCAGGCGCACCCCGAACTCGGCGCAGTTCTTGCGCAGCGTCTCCAGCTGGGCGCGGGAGACGGGGTCCGCGATCGGCTTGTCGATGTCGAGGGTCGGGGTGTTGTGGTCCTCGGTGGCGATGGTGAGGTCGAGGCGGCGCACCGGGCGGCCGTTCTGGCGCAGTCCGTCGAAGGCCTGCGGGCTGGTCACCTCGTGCAGCAGGTGCAGATCGATGAAGAGGAGGTCGGGCTCGCCCTCGGCGCGCCGGACGACGTGGTCGTCCCAGACCTTCTCCGCGAGTGTCCTACCCATCGCTTTCCCTCCGGCCGGCAGACGTGCACCGGCCCAACTAGAGATCTTGAGGAAGCGGCTGCCCGTGTTCCGGGCCCCTGAAGTCGTGGTTCCGGGCGTCCGCCGCCGGGCCCGTTGGTCCGCGGGCCACTGTGTTCTTCCAGAGTGGCGCGTTCCCCCGAAAATTGAACTTGCGTTTCACAGAGTGAGACGTGAGTATCGTTGCATGGACAACAGTAGCGGCGTCGGCGTTCTGGACAAGGCGGCCCTTGTCCTGAGCGCTCTGGAGTCCGGTCCGGCCACCCTCGCGGGTCTGGTCGGGGCAACCGGACTGGCACGGCCCACGGCCCATCGGCTGGCCGTGGCTCTGGAGCACCACCGCATGGTGGCACGCGACATGCAGGGCCGTTTCATTCTCGGTCCGCGACTCGCGGAACTGGCCGCGGCGGCCGGCGAGGACCGCCTGCTCGCGACGGCGGGCCCGGTGCTCACGCACCTGCGCGACATCACCGGCGAGAGCGCGCAGCTCTACCGCCGGCAGGGAGACATGCGGATCTGCGTGGCCGCCGCGGAACGCCTGTCCGGCCTGCGGGACACGGTCCCGGTCGGCTCGACCCTCACGATGAAGGCCGGTTCCTCGGCGCAGATCCTGATGGCCTGGGAGGAGCCGGAGCGGCTGCACCGCGGCCTGCAGGGGGCTCGCTTCACGGCGACGGCCCTCTCCGGCGTCCGGCGCCGCGGCTGGGCCCAGTCCATCGGTGAGCGGGAGCCGGGCGTCGCGTCGGTGTCGGCGCCGGTGCGGGGGCCCTCCAACCGCGTGGTCGCCGCCGTCTCCGTCTCCGGCCCGATCGAGCGCCTGACCCGCCACCCCGGCCGCATGCACGCCCAGGCGGTCATCGACGCGGCGGGCCGCCTCTCCGAGGCGCTTCGCCGCACCGGCTGAGCCCCGAAACGAACGCTCCCGCCAGGAGAGGCCGGCCCCAACGCCGCGGCCGGCCTCTTCCCGACGGGAGTGGAGAAACCCAGGGGCGCTGGGGGTGCCCCCGGCCGAAGGCTGGGGGAGGAACTGCGCGATCAGCCGCACGCGACCAGCACCCTCCCCCCTGGCCGGACCCCAACGGCGCAGAGACAACCCCCACCCGTCGTCAGCCGACCGCTGCGCCGTCATGGCTGATCGCGCAGTTCCCCGCGCCCCTTACGGGGCGCTTTTGCCGACGCCCCTGTAAGCGAACCGGTCCTTCGCGTAGCGGCCCCGGCGCTCCACGGGGACCGTCCCGCTCGCCGCGCCCAGTCCGAACTCGGGCATGTCGAAGTAGATCGACTCGTACGACCCCTCGGGCGCCACGTAGGTCTCGTGCCACAGGCCCACGTGCTGCCGCAGCTTCCCCGCCCGCTCCTTGCGGTTCACCAGGCTCCACACCCCGTGGTGCAGCATCTCCGGCGAACTCGCGTAGGCGTACAGCTTCTCCTTGGACTCCCAGTACTGGACGACGTAGTACGTCCGCGGTGACGCCGTCAGCAGGACGCGTCCGAGGAGTCCCCGTCCGGGGTCGCGCGCAAGCTCCCGGAGCATGCGGACCATGGACAGCATGACCGGGAGCCACTGGTGCACCGCCCAGAAGTGGTTGATGCGCATGCCGATCAGCAGCACCACCGCATCGCCCTCGCGCGCCGCGGTCGTACGGCCCGGTATCGGTTTGGCGACCATGCGAGACACCCCCCGGTTCCCTGTCGGATAGCGGCACTATCCGTCTCTCGGTGCTTGGATAGTGGCACTTACCAAGGAGAGGTGCAAGAGATGCGGCTGGCCCGGTTGAGCGAGCGCAGCGGGGTGCCCGTCGCGACGATCAAGTACTACCTGCGCGAGGGCCTGTTGCCGCCGGGCCGCCAGGTCAACACCACGACCGCGGAGTACGACGAGGAGCACCTGCGCCGGCTGCGGCTGGTGCGGGCGATGATCCAGGTCGGCCGGGTGCCGGTGGCGAAGGTGCGCGAGGTGCTCGGGCACGTCGACGACGAGTCGCTGGGCCGCACCATCAGGGTGGGCTCCGCGCTGTGGGCGTTGCCACAGGTGCCCGAGCCGGACGAGGACGACGAGTACGTGCGGGCCGCGCACCGGGAGGTGGGCGCCCTGTTGACCACCCTCGGCTGGGAGAACGCCAAGCAGCTGACGACCGTCTCCCCCGCCTACCGCCGACTGGTGGTCTCGGTGGCCGCGTTCCGCCGGCTCGGCTACGACTGGGACAGCGAACTCCTCGTGACCCGGGCGAAGTTGATGCACCAGGCGGCGATCGCCGATCTGGACTTCCTGGAGACGCAACCCTCGGAGAAGGAGAAGGTGGCGGCCGCGGTGGCCAGCGCGGTGCTGGTGGAGCCGATGCTCCAGGCCCTGCACCGGCTGGCCCAGGAGGAGGAGACGGCCCGGCGCTACGGCTTCGAGTAGGACCCGGACACGACGAAGGCCCTCCGCTTCACGCGGAGGGCCTTCGTCGTGTGTACCCCCGACCGGATTCGAACCGGCGCTACCGCCTTGAGAGGGCGGCGTGCTAGGCCGCTACACAACGGGGGCGTGGATCTTGCAGGCGTTCAACGTGCGACGCCGCAGATCCCAGCTGGTCTACCTGGACTCGAACCAAGACTAACTGAACCAGAATCAGTCGTGCTGCCAATTACACCATAGACCAATGATGGTTTAGACCAGTTCGTACCCCCGACCGGATTCGAACCGGCGCTACCGCCTTGAGAGGGCGGCGTGCTAGGCCGCTACACAACGGGGGCCCTAGCGATCATCCGTGGATGATCTCCGTACCCCCGACCGGATTCGAACCGGCGCTACTGCCTTGAGAGGGCAGCGTGCTAGGCCGCTACACAACGGGGGCTTTGCAGATGAGCTCTGCGAGCTGGCCTACCTGGACTCGAACCAAGACTAACTGAACCAGAATCAGTCGTGCTGCCAATTACACCATAGGCCACTGGAACGCAAGCCCCTGAGGGGATCTTGTTCTAGTTTCGCTCCTCCGGTTCCGGCCTTTCGGCCCGCTCTCCGGCGGCGCAGGAAGAACATTACCTGAAGGTGGACGGGGCTCCAAAACGGGTATCGGCGCGCAGGAGCGCGGGCAGTTCGGCGAGGGAGGCGATCCGGTGCGGGCCGACGGGCGCGTCGGCCCCGGTGGACGCGCCGGTCCGGTCGATCCACACCGACAGCAGCCCCGCGTCGACGGCACCGCGCGCGTCGATCTCCGGGTGGTCACCGACGTACGCGACCTCGTGCGGGGCCAGTTCCAGCGCCTCGCAGGCCGCCAGGAAGGCGCCGGCGGCGGGCTTGGAGACACCGAGTTCGGCGGCGCACAGGATGACCTCGAAGCGGTCGTGCACACCGAGCGCCCGCAGCTTGGGGTCCTGGACGTGCAGGCTGGAGTTGGACAGCACGGCGTGTCGGTACCCCGCGGCGAGCGCGTCGAGGGCGGGCAGGACGTCCGGGAAGAGGGCCCAGGCGGCCTCGTAGTGCGTGCGGTAGCGCCTGAACCAGTCGTCGGCCTCGTCGCCGCTCAGGGCCTCCCCCAGGAACACCCGGATCCGCTCCCGGCGCTGCTCCTCGAAGGACACCTCCCCCGCCGAGAACCGCGCCCACTGCTGGTCGGTGATCTCCCGCCACCGCACCAGCGCCGCCTCGGCACTCCCGTACGCCGCGAGCAGCCCCTCGGCCGCGAGGTGCGCCCGCATGCCCGCGCGGTCGGCGCTCGTGTAGTCGAAGAGAGTGTCGTCCACGTCCCAGACCACGGCCCTGATCGTCATAGGCCCGACGGTACCCGGCGGGTACGGCGAAGGGGCGGCCCCGGGATGAACCGGGGCCGCCCCTCACGCGCGCGTGCGCTACGCGGCCAGCCTGGTGAGCGCCGCGTCGATCCGGGCCAGGGTCTTCTCCTTGCCGAGGATCTCCAGGGACTCGAAGAGGGGCAGGCCGACCGTGCGGCCGGTGACGGCGACACGGACGGGCGCCTGAGCCTTGCCGAGCTTGAGGCCGTGCGCCTCGCCGGCGGCCAGGACGGCCTCCTTGAGGGACTCGGGGGAGGTCCAGTCGGCCGCCTCGAGCTTCTCGCGGGCCGTGGCCAGGAGGGCGTCGCTGCCCTCCTTCATGGCCTTGGCCCAGGACGCCTCGTCCACGGCCGGCTCGGGGAGGAACAGGAAGTCGACGTTGTCGGTGATCTCCGAGAGGACCTTCAGGCGGGTCTGGGCGTGCGGGGCGATCGCCTCCCACTTCGCCTCGTCGAAGTCCTCCGGGGCCCAGGGGGCGAAGGGGGCCTTCAGCCAGGGGGCGCAGCGCTCGGTGAAGTCCTTCACGTCCAGCATGCGGATGTGGTCCGCATTGATCGCCTCGCACTTCTTCAGGTCGAAGCGGGCCGGGTTGGGGTTCACGTCGGAGATGTCGAAGGCGGCGACCATCTCGTCGATCGAGAAGATGTCCTGGTCCGCCGAGAGCGACCAGCCCAGCAGCGAGAGGTAGTTGAGCAGGCCCTCGGGCAGGAAGCCCCGCTCGCGGTAGAGGTTCAGGGACGACTGCGGGTCGCGCTTGGACAGCTTCTTGTTGCCCTCGCCCATGACGTAGGGGAGGTGGCCGAAGGCCGGGGTCTGCTTGGCGATGCCCAGCTCGGTCAGCGCCTTGTAGAGGGCGACCTGGCGCGGGGTGGAGGAGAGCAGGTCCTCGCCGCGCAGGACGTGGGTGATCTCCATCAGGGCGTCGTCGACCGGGTTGACCAGCGTGTACAGCGGGGCGCCGTTCGCGCGGACGATGCCGTAGTCCGGGACGTTCTCCGGGGTGAAGGTCAGCTCGCCGCGGACCAGGTCCGTGAAGGTGATCGTCTCGTCGGGCATCCGGAAGCGGACGATCGGCGTACGGCCCTGGGCCTTGTACGCCTCGACCTGCTCGGCGGTGAGGTCGCGGCAGTGGCCGTCGTAGCCGGACGGCTTGCCGGCGGCGCGGGCGGCCTCCCGGCGGCTGTCCAGCTCCTCCTGGGAGCAGTAGCAGTGGTAGGCGTGGCCGGCGTCGAGAAGCTTCCGGGCGACGTCCTGATAGATGTCCATCCGCTGCGACTGGCGGTACGGCGCGTGCGGGCCGCCGACCTCGGGGCCCTCGTCCCAGTCGAAGCCCAGCCAGCGCATCGCGTCGAGCAGCTGGCGGTACGACTCCTCCGAGTCGCGGGCCGCGTCGGTGTCCTCGATACGGAAGACCAGGGTGCCCTTGTGGTGGCGGGCGAACGCCCAGTTGAACAGGGCGGTGCGGACCAGGCCCACGTGGGGGTTACCGGTGGGCGAGGGGCAGAAACGTACGCGGACGGGGGAGCCGGATGCGCTAGCCACGCTTGACAACCTTGTTGGTGAGAGTGCCGATGCCTTCGATGGTGACGGCGACCTCGTCGCCGACGTTGAGGGGGCCTACCCCTGCCGGGGTGCCGGTGAGGATCACGTCGCCGGGCAGCAGCGTCATGGCCTCGGTGATGTGGACGATCAGGTCCGCGATGGGGTGGATCATCTCGCTCGTACGGCCGAGCTGACGCTGTTCGCCGTTGACGGTGAGCTGGATCGTCAGGTCGGACGCGGTGGCGAGGTCGAGGTCCGTCTCCACCCAGGGGCCGAGCGGGCAGGAGGTGTCGAAGCCCTTGGCCCGGGCCCACTGCTTCTCGCGCTTCTGCACGTCACGGGCGGTGACGTCGTTGGCGCAGGTGTAGCCGAAGATGACGTCCGCCGCGCGCTCGCGCGGGACCTCACGGCACATGCGGCCGATGACCACGGCCAGTTCGGCCTCGTGGTGGAGCTCCTGCGAGAAGGCCGGGTACTGGATCGCGTCGCCGGGGCCTATCACCGAGGTGGACGGCTTGAAGAAGGCGAAGGGGGCGTCCGGGACCTCGTTGCCGAGCTCCTTCGCGTGCTCCGCGTAGTTGCGGCCGTAGGCCACGACCTTGTTGGGGAGCACCGGCGGCAGGAGCCTGACCTTGCTCAGCGGGACCTTGGTCCCCGAGAGCTCGAAGTCGGCGAACGGAATGCCCTTGATGATGTCGAGGACGAGTTCGTCCTGCTTGTCGCCCTCGACGGCGCCGAAGGCGACGTTCCCGTCGATGGAGAACCTGGCGATGCGCACGGGATCGTGACGCCCCTCACTGAGCCGGTCGGAGTCTGACGCTCCAGGCTAACGCGGGGCGGGGCGGCCGCCGTGGAATTACCCAGGTGACTGAGTGAACGGCGGCCTCGGCCCCGTACTGGAGGGCGGCCCCGTCCTACTCGGCGACCGGGGTCCCGGCGGGGGCCTCCATGAGGATCGTGCGGCGCGGGTTGGCGGTCTGGGCGGGGAGGTCGAGGGAGTGCTCGGGCAGTTCCGGGGTCCCCAGCTCCTCGGCGTCCTTGAGGTGGGCGAGGGTGGTGCGCCGGGGGTTGGCTATGTTGCGGAACATCATCGTCGTCTTCACGGTTGCAGTGGACCCCGTCGTGTGTGGGTTGGCAGAACGTCGCCTCTTGTAAAGCGCCAGGCTAAACATCGAATTCCCGACGGAAGTCGCCAACTAGCCCTGATCCGCGTGTGAGTTTGCTCACGAAGGCAGGGACAAACAGGTCATTCCCCACAGGCAACTCTCGGCAACGAAACGGACATTGCCGAACTGAACCTGTCATTCCGCTCCTGATCATGGCGACTGGGACACGGCTCACCCACGCGCGACTGGCGGGCATACGTCCGTTATGTACGCGAACGGCCTAGACATCTCGTAACGTGTCACTCACACGCTGTCACAGAGGTCACAGCTCGGCCCACGGCCCTTGTTGGAGATCCGGCACTGTGCTGGAATTCCACGGACCGCCGCAGGATCGAGCCGGCGCGCAGGGGGCGCAACAGCGCCGAGTGGCGGCGAGACAGGGGGAGCCAGCGCCGGTCACACTCACGACCAATCAGGGGGCGCATTCAGGGCGCTCCCCGTACAACGCCGACACCGTGTCCCTCCGTTCAGCGGAGGGGCGCCTGGTCCAGAGGTTGCGACGCTAGTGCAGGGACGTTTCAAGAGGGATGGCAGCGCTCCGGCGGAGCCGGAGGCGCACGGCGGGACCGACCGCGGTTCCTCGCCCCAGCACGCCCAGAACCCGGGCCCGGCCCCGGTCGGCGGTGGTGACGGCGGTGAGCGCCCCGGGCGCCCCGCCGTGTCTGCTTCCTCGGGGTCGACGGGCTCCACGGGCCCCCAGCCGACCGCCGCGCCGGCACCCCCGATCAAGCCCGCGAAGGGACCGTCCAACGCGGGCTCGCGCATAGCCCTGCGCAACTGGCGCATCTCCACGCGCCTGGTGTCGCTGCTCGCGCTCCCCGTGGTCGCGGCCACGACGCTGGGCGCGGTGCGTATCAACCAGTCCCTGGACGACATCCAGCAGCTCGACAACATCAAGCTGCTGACGGACATGACCAAGCAGGCCACCGAGCTGGCCCAGGCGCTCCAGGACGAGCGCGACCAGTCGGCCGGCCCGCTGGCGCACGGCCAGTCGACGAACAGCGTCACGGTCAAGGGATTCGAGGAGAAGACCGACCGGGCCCGCGAGAACTTCCTCAACGCCTCCGAGGAAATCGACACCGCGAGCAAGAACGGTCAGCTCCAGGGCGTCCGCGACAGCCTCGTCGGCCTCGCCGGCCAGCTGGACGACCTGGCGAAGATCCGCAAGGACGCCTACCAGCAGCAGCGGAACTCGACCCAGACGGTCGAGGCCTACCACCGGCTGATCACCCAGCTGATCGACCTCTCGCAGGACATGGCGCAGGCCTCCAGCAACCCGGAGATGATCCAGCGCACCCGCGCCCTGGCGGCGTTCTCGACCGCCAAGGAGTACGCGTCCGTCCAGCGCGCCGTCATCGCCGCGGCCCTGCCCGCCAACAACACCAGCGCGGGTGACCTCTCGGAGAACGACCGCCTCTACGGCGAGTCGGCCCAGGCGAGCGAGACCTCCGAGCTGACGATCTTCCGGAAGATCTACTCCGGCAACGCGGCCGAGCTGCTCAAGCCGATCGACGAGAACAACCCGACGATCGAGGCCGCCAACACCTACGCCAAGCGTGCGCTCGGCGCCCAGAACGGTCTGAACGAGCTGTCCAAGCGGTCGTACCGCGACTGGGTGGACGACAGCTCGACCAAGATCGACCAGATGCAGAAGATCGAGCACACCCTGCTCGAGGACATGGAGCAGAAGGCGCGCGAGCTGCGCAACTCCTCCGAGCAGTCGGCGATCATCTCCGGTGCCCTGATCCTGCTCGTCCTCGGTGTCTCGCTGGTCGGCGCCTTCATCGTGGCCCGGTCCATGATCCGCTCGCTGCGCCGCCTCCAGGAGACCGCCACCAAGGTCGCCCAGGACCGCCTGCCCGAGCTGGTCAAGCAGCTCTCCGAGTCCGACCCCCAGGACGTCGACACGTCCGTGGAGTCGGTCGGTGTGCACTCCCGGGACGAGATCGGCCAGGTGGCCGCGGCCTTCGACGACGTGCACCGCGAGGCGGTCCGCCTCGCCGCCGAGCAGGCCCTGCTGCGGGGCAACGTCAACGCGATGTTCACCAACCTCTCGCGCCGTTCCCAGGGCCTCATCCAGCGTCAGCTCTCGCTCATCTCCGAACTGGAGTCCCGCGAGGCCGACCCGGACCAGCTGTCCTCCCTCTTCAAGCTCGACCACCTCGCGACGCGTATGCGCCGTAACGGTGAGAACCTCCTCGTCCTCGCGGGTGAGGAGCCCGGCCGCCGCTGGACCCGTCCGGTCCCGCTGGTCGACGTGCTCCGCGCCGCCGCGTCCGAGGTGGAGCAGTACGAGCGGATCGAGCTGGCCTCGGTGCCGACGACCGAGGTCGCCGGCCGCGTGGTCAACGACCTCGTGCACCTGCTCGCCGAGCTGCTCGAGAACGCGACCTCCTTCTCCTCCCCGCAGACCAAGGTCAAGGTCACCGGTCACGCGCTGCCCGACGGCCGGGTGCTGATCGAGATCCACGACACCGGTATCGGCCTCTCCCCCGAGGACCTCGCCGCGATCAACGAGCGGCTCGCCTCGCCGCCCACCGTGGACGTCTCCGTCTCCCGCCGCATGGGTCTGTTCGTGGTCGGCCGGCTGTCCCAGCGGCACGGCATCCGCATCCAGCTGCGCCCGTCCGACTCCGGTGGTACGACCGCGCTGGTCATGCTCCCGGTCGACGTCGCCCAGGGCGGCAAGAAGCCCGCTCCCGGCAAGCCCGGCGCCCCGGCGCCGTCCGGTGGTCCGGCCGCCGCGCAGGCCGCGGCCGGTGCCGCGGCGGCCCGGCGGGGCAACGGCCAGGGTGGCGCTCCGGGTCCGCTCGGCGCGGGTGCCCCCGCCCCGGCGCTCGGCGGCGGTGCCGCGGGCGGCTCGCGCGGTGGCGCCCTCGGTTCCGGCGGGCCCTCCGGTGGCGGGCCGCTCGGTGCCGGTGCCGGTCCGCGCGGTCAGGTCGGCACGGGCCAGGGTCCCCGGGCCGCGCTGCCCGGCGCGGGTCCGAACGGCAACCGTCCCGGTGCGCCCGGCGGCGCCCGCGGCCCGCAGGCCCCGCAGGGCGGCCGGCAGAACGGCGCTGCCTTCGGCAACCAGGACGCGTTCGGCAACCCGCAGGGCCCCTTCGGCGGCCAGGACGCCTTCGGCAACCGCGGCCCGGTCCCGCCGCAGCGCGCCGCGAACCCCTCCGACCAGGGCCGTCAGCCGCAGCTCCCGCCGCGCGGCGGTCCCCGGGCCGAGCTGCCCGGCGGCAACCCGCAGGGGGGCCGGCCCAGCTGGAGCGACGACAACGCCCAGCCGCCGCTCTCCCGCGCCTCGCTGGACACGCCGCGCGGCCACGACGAGCAGGACCAGGGTCACACCGCGCCGATGCCCCGCATCGACGAGCGGCACGACCTCGGCGCCACCTCGCAGATGCCGGCGATCCCGCAGGGCCCGTCGTCCACCGGCGAGTTCCCGCGCCCGGACTTCAACGTCCCCGGCGGCGGCCAGAACACCGGCGCGTACCCCCGCCAGGGGCTGCACGGCCAGCAGGACACCGGTTCCTTCCCGCGTCCGAACGTGAACGGTTCGCAGGACACCGGCTCGTTCCCGCGTCCGAACGTGAACGGGCAGCAGGACTCCGGGCAGTTCGTCCGCTCCGACGTCTTCGGCACCCCGGCCGGTCAGCCGGGCGGTCCCCAGAACACCGGCCAGTTCGCCGCGCCGCAGGCCTACGACAACGGCTCCACCGGCCAGTTCGCCACCCCGCCCTTCGACGGCGGCGGCACCGGCCAGCACTCCCTGCCCGGCCGCCAGAACGGCTTCGCGGGCAACGGCCAGGGCGGCAACGGCCAGGGGAACAACGCCCGCAGCATGGACTTCGGCACCTCGCAGCGCCAGCCGGTGCCGCCGGTCCGCCAGGAGCCGGAGGCGCTGCCCCCGGCGAGCGGTCCCGGTGACGGTCGTACCCCGCTGTACGACACGCTGGAGACCAACTGGTTCCACGGCGGCCAGGAGGAGCAGCACCCCCAGGGCAACGGCAACGGTTCCGCGCCGCTTCCGCCCGTCCCCGTACAGCCGCCGGCCCCCGCGGCCGCGGCCCCCCAGCGTTCCGCGACCAGCTCCTGGCGCCCCTCCCCCAACGACGACCTCGTCCGGCAGGCGGAGCGCGTACGGCAGCCGGCCGCGGGCGGCGTCACCACCTCCGGGCTGCCGCGCCGGGTGCCCCGGGCGAACCTCGTCCCGGGTACCGCACAGCAGCAGCAACAGCACCAAGCAGGTCCGCAGGTCTCGCGTTCGCCTGACGACGTTCGCGGCCGGCTGACCAATCTCCGTCGGGGTATCGCGCAGGGCAGGCAGGCCGCACCAGGCCCGCAGACCGGCAGCTTCCCGAGCCCCACTCACCAGCAGGAGCGTTAGTTGAGTCCGATGAGCCAGGCGGCACAGAACCTCAACTGGTTGATCACCAACTTCGTGGACAACACCCCAGGTGTGTCCCACACCGTCGTCGTGTCCGCCGACGGTCTCCTTCTGGCGATGTCCGAAGGCTTCCCGCGTGACCGCGCCGACCAGCTGGCGGCCGTCGCGTCCGGACTCACCTCGCTGACGGCCGGGGCCTCCCGGATCTTCGAGGGCGGCAACGTGGCGCAGACGGTCGTCGAGATGGAACGCGGATTTCTCTTCCTGATGTCCATCTCCGACGGCTCGTCCCTCGCGGTGCTGGCCCACCCGGAGTGCGACATCGGCCTCGTCGGCTACGAGATGGCGCTGCTGGTCGACCGCGCGGGCGCGGTACTCACTCCCGATCTGCGTGCCGAACTGCAAGGCAGTCTGCTCCACTGACAGCCTGGATCCAACCCGCCTCACCAAATCACCGTCCGGCCGCCACAAACCCCCCACCGGCCCACGTCAGACGGCTAGCCCGATCGACTTGCTGTCCCGCCCGGAGGAACGATGACCCCGCCCACCGCCTCTCATGATCCGTACGCGGAGCCGTACGGGGACGAGGGCGACCAGCCGCTGGTACGTCCTTACGCGATGACCGGCGGCCGGACCCGGCCGCGCTACCAGCTCGCCATCGAGGCGCTGATCAGCACCACGGCCGACCCGGCAGCGCTCATGGGGCTGCTCCCTGAGCACCAGCGCATCTGCCACCTGTGCCGTGAGGTGAAGTCGGTGGCCGAGGTCTCGGCCCTGCTCGCCATGCCGCTGGGTGTGGCCCGGATCCTGGTGGCCGACCTCGCCGAGGCCGGCCTGGTCGCCATCCACCAGCCGGGCGGCGACGAGAACAACGGCGGCGCTCCGGACGTGACGCTGCTCGAAAGGGTGCTCAGTGGACTTCGCAAGCTCTGACGGAGGCCGGGCCACCACCTCCGCGAAGATCGTGGTGGCGGGCGGCTTCGGCGTCGGCAAGACCACGTTCGTGGGAGCGGTCTCCGAGATCAACCCGCTGCGCACGGAGGCCGTGATGACGTCCGCCTCGGCGGGCATCGACGACCTCACCCACACCGGGGACAAGACCACCACCACGGTGGCCATGGACTTCGGCCGCATCACGCTCGACCAGGACCTGATCCTGTACCTGTTCGGCACGCCCGGCCAGGACCGCTTCTGGTTCATGTGGGACGACCTGGTGCGCGGCGCCATCGGCGCCGTCGTGCTCGTGGACACCCGCCGGCTGGCCGACTGCTTCCCGGCGGTGGACTACTTCGAGAACAGCGGTCTGCCGTTCGTCATCGCCCTCAACGGCTTCGACGGACACCAGCCCTACACGCCTGAAGAGGTGCGCGAGGCGCTCCAGATCGGGCCCGACGCGCCCATCATCACCACCGACGCCCGGCACCGGGCCGACGCGAAGAGTGCGCTGATCACCCTGGTCGAGCACGCGCTCATGGCTCGGCTGCGGTAGCGGCCTGGCGTACCCAAATCTGACGTGATGTACGGCAGTTGCCGTACGGAAACCGGAGCCGGCTGTGGCCTTTGACACGGTCGGCTCCGGTGTTCATAACGTTTCGGCAGAGGAATCCGGTGGTATCGCCACGCGTCGCGGTCGCGCGGTACCGCTGCGCGCACAACGGCCCCGCCTTTTGGCGGGGCTCGCTCTTTATGACCGTTTTATCTGGGGCTTACATCAGCGCACTCCGGCGGTTTCCACTGTTTGGAACTGCGCCGGGCCCCGTGCTGGAATGCCTGAACTGCCTAATAGTCAAAGACGTACTGAGTAGTGGTCTGTGACACACCGGGCTCTGAGAGACTGCGGCACGACGACAGGTGCCCGCCGCCGAGAGGTTGTTGGTCGAGTGAGGCGAAGCAAGAACGGTCCCGAGCCGTCGGCACGGGGCAACTTCACCCCGCCGCCGCGCGCTGCGGCGCCCACCCCTGTGCCAGCCGCGGAACCACCGGCCGCGCCCCCGAAGAGCGGCGGCCGCTTCTCCCCGCGGAACTGGCGCGTGCCGACCAGGCTGAACGCGATCCTGCTCATACCCGTGGTCGTCGGCCTGGTCATGGGCGGTTTCCAGGTAAAGAGCTCCATCGACACCTGGCAGCAGGCCCGCGACGCGGAGAACACCGCCCGCCTGGTCCGCGCCGCCCTGACCTACAGCGACGCCCTCTACAACGAGCGTGACGTCAGCGCGGCCCCGATCCTGCTGGACAAGAACAAGCAGGTCGTCACCGACGCGCGGCAGCGGACCGACAAGGCCGCCGACGCCTTCGACGCGGCCGCGCAGAACATGCCGCAGAAAGCCGGCCTGGAACGCCGTCTGAAACTGTTCCGGGAGGCCGAGCCGCAGCTCACCAACCTCCGCGCCGCGGCGTACACCACCAAGCTCACCGGGGTGAAGACCGAAGAGGGTTACACCCAGATCGCCCACCCGCTGATGGAGTTCGCCAACGAACTCGGTCTGGGCACCGGAAACATCACCTCGTACGGCCGTACCGTCTACGCCATCGCGCTCACCAAGGCGGCGCTGTCGCTGGAGCGCTCGATCGGTATGCACCTGCTGGTGAAGCCGGGACCGGACGCCGGCAACCTGGCCTCCCAGCGGGTCGCCCTCTCCTCGTACGCCTACCTGGAGGGGATCGCCGTCGAGGAGTACGTCGGCGGTGGCACCGAGGCCGACGCGCAGAAGCTGACCGACCTCGAGCAGAAGATCAAGACCGACGGCGCGGCCATGGTCCAGCAGGCCAAGGCCAAGGACCCGAAGTACGTGGCCCCGCCGTCCAGCACCACCACGATGGTCTCGGCGCTGGCGACGCTCCAGGACACCAACCCCCTCACCCGGCAGGCGCTGGCGACCAAGGGGATCACCGCCGAGAACTGGTGGGCGGTGAACACCCTCAAGTACAACGCCTACCGCACGATCGAGTCGGACATGGCCGACAAGGCGGTGAGCGAGGCGTCCGGCATCGCCGACGACGCCAAGACCTCGGCCTTCATCACCGGTGCCGCGGTCGTGGTCGCCCTGCTCGCCGCGTTCATCCTGGCCGGCATGGTGGCACGCCAGATGTCCCGCTCGATGCGCCAGCTGCGCAACGCCGCCTTCGGCATCGCCGAGCAGCGCCTGCCGATGCTGGTCGACCAGCTCTCGCGCACCGACCCCGGCCGGGTCGACACCCGGGTGGCGCCGATCCCGATCACCTCGACGGACGAGATCGGCGAAGTCGCCCGCGCCTTCGACCAGGTCCACCGCGAGGCCGTGCGGCTCGCCGCCGAGCAGGCCCTGCTGCGGGGCAACATCAACGCGATCTTCACCAACCTGTCCCGCCGCAACCAGTCGCTGATCGAGGGCCAGCTGACCCTGATCACCGACCTGGAGAACAACGAGGCGGACCCGGACCAGCTGGAGAACCTGTTCCGGCTGGACCACCTCGCGACCCGTATGCGCCGCAACGGCGAGAACCTCCTGGTCCTCGCCGGCGAGGAGCCCGGCCGACGCTGGGACCAGCCGGTCCCGCTGGTCGACGTGCTGCGCGCCGCCTCCTCCGAGGTGGAGCAGTACGAGCGCATCGAGCTGTCCGGCGTCCCGGAGGCCGAGATCCACGGCCGCGCGGTCACCGACCTCGTGCACCTGCTCGCCGAGCTCCTGGAGAACGCGACCACGTTCTCCTCCCCGCAGACCAAGGTCCGCGTCACCGCGACCCGTCTCCCCGACGGCCGCATCATGATCGAGATCCACGACAAGGGCATCGGTCTCACCGCCGAGGACTTCGCGGACATCAACCACAAGCTGGCCAACCCGCCGACCGTGGACGCCGCGATCTCGCAGCGCATGGGCCTGTTCGTGGTCGGCCGGCTCTCCGACCGGCACGGCATCCGGGTGCAGCTGCGCCCCTCGGGCGAGCAGGCCGGCACCACCTCGCTGGTCATGCTGCCCGACGCGATCACGCACGGCGGTGGCGGCGAACAGTCGCTGGACCGCGACGAGTTCACGGTCTCGCAGATCATCCCGGAGCAGCAGTTCCAGGGTGAGAGCTTCCAGCAGCCGCAGCTCCAGCCGATGCGCACCGCGGCCGAGCTCGGCTTCGACGACAGCCGTTACCCGGAGGTCCCCGACGACATCCGGGACCTCGACCCCGTGGGCCGCTCCCTGATGCGCGAGGAGCGCCGTGCGGCCCTGGAGGCCCAGGCGCAGCCCCCGGGGGCCGCGCAGCTCCCGGGCGCCCCGCAGGAGACCGCCGAGATCCCGGCGTACACCGACGAGTTCGACAGCGGCCGGCAGGGCTACGACACCGGCGGTACGGGCTTCCAGGAGCAGCCCACGGGCTACGACGCGCAGCCGTCGTACCAGGAGCAGTCGCAGGGCACGTACGACGAGCAGTTCTACGCGCAGGGCGGCGGCCTGCCGCAGCAGCAGGACCCGTTCTCGTCCGGGGCGTTCCCCTCGGGCGGCGGCTACCCGGAGCCCGCGTATCCGGAGCCGGTCCAGGAGGAGCCCGCGGCCGCCGAGGCAGCCGCCCCCGAGGCGTTCGGGTCCTTCCGCGAACGGGACTACCAGGACGACTGGCCGCAGCAGGACGGCTACCAGAACGGCTACCCGGCCCAGTACGCTCCCGAAGCGGAATCGGCGCAGGCCGGTGACGTGGACGAGCGGAACCGCGTAGGCTTCGACCGTCCGGGAGCGGCTCCCGCCGCCGGACACCAGCTGACCGACGCCGGACTGCCCCGCCGGGGATCCGTGGGCGGCGGCACGAGCGGTGTGAACGGCACGGGCGGCGCGAACGGCACGAGCCCCGCGCAGCAGGCTCCGGCACCGTCCGCTCAGGCGGCCCCGGCCACGGAGCCGACGGGCGAGAGCAACTGGCGGTCGCAGAACGACGAGCGCTGGCAGCAGGCCTCGGCGCTGCGCAAGCCCAAGGCGGGCGGGGTCACCTCCTCCGGCCTGCCGAGGCGGGTACCCAAGGCCAACCTGGTCGAGGGAGCCGCCGCGAGCACCCCTCAGGGAGGCCCACAGGTCTCCCGCGCCCCGGAGGACGTCCGGGGCCGGCTGAGCAACCTGCGTCGAGGCGTCCAGCGCGGACGCAGCGCAGGCAGTGAAACGAACGGCCAGGGCTTCGGTCCTGACAGCACCTACAACCAGGAGCGTTAGTGTGAGCCCGATGAGCCAGGCGGCACAGAACCTGAACTGGTTGATCACCAACTTCGTGGACAACACCCCGGGGGTGTCCCACACGGTGGTGGTCTCCGCCGACGGACTCCTTCTGGCGATGTCCGAAGGCTTCCCCCGCGACCGCGCCGACCAGCTCGCGGCCGTCGCCTCCGGTCTGACGTCTCTGACGGCAGGCGCCTCCCGGATCTTCGAGGGCGGCAGCGTGAACCAGACGGTTGTGGAGATGGAGCGGGGGTTCCTGTTCATCATGTCCATTTCCGATGGTTCATCGCTTGCGGTCCTGGCCCACCCGGAGGCCGACATCGGCCTGATTGGGTACGAGATGGCCCTTTTGGTGGACCGCGCGGGCACGGTTCTTACCCCGGATCTGCGTGCGGAACTCCAGGGAAGCCTTCTCAACTAATAGTCAGACGGTGCGTTTTGGCGTCTCGGGGCCGTAAGGTTTCGGGACGCGGCTCCACAGGGATGGGTGCCCGGCACGGTCGGAGGAGGAGAGAGAGTGGCAACACCCCCAGGCGGTTCGAATAACGGCAACTGGCCGTACGGTCCTGCGCAGGGCCAGGGCGGCGACGGTTCCGCGAACCGGTACAACTTCCCCTCCACGCCGAGCCACCGGCAGCCGTACGCGCCGCAGGGCCCCGGTCCGTCCCCGTACGACCAGCCGCCGGCGCCCCGCATCCAGCCGGTGCAGCCGCACCGCCGCCCCGACGCGGCGCCGGCCTCCGGCTCGAACAACCCCTTGGTGCGTCCGTACGCCATGACCGGTGGCCGGACCCGCCCGCGGTACCAGCTCGCCATCGAGGCACTGGTGCACACCACCGCGCAGCCGCACCAGATGCAGGGCCAACTGCCCGAGCATCAGCGGATCTGCAACCTCTGCCGGGAGATCAAGTCGGTGGCCGAGGTCTCGGCCCTGCTGTCGATCCCACTCGGCGTGGCCAGGATCCTCGTCGCCGACTTGGCGGAGGCGGGCCTGGTCGCCATCCATCAGCCCGGCGGCGACGAGAGCGCCGGCGGCCAGCCAGACGTGACACTGCTCGAAAGGGTGCTCAGTGGACTTCGCAAGCTCTAGCGGCGGTCCTTCCCGCTCCACCACCTCCGCGAAGATCGTGGTGGCGGGCGGCTTCGGCGTGGGCAAGACCACGTTCGTCGGCGCCGTCTCGGAGATCAATCCGCTGCGCACAGAGGCCGTGATGACGTCCGCGTCTGCCGGCATCGACGACCTCACCCACACCGGGGACAAGACGACCACCACGGTCGCCATGGACTTCGGCCGTATCACCCTGGACCAGGACCTGATCCTGTACCTGTTCGGCACGCCCGGCCAGGACCGCTTCTGGTTCATGTGGGACGACCTGGTGCGCGGCGCCATCGGCGCGATCGTGCTGGTCGACACCCGCCGGCTGGCCGACTGCTTCCCGGCGGTGGACTACTTCGAGAACAGCGGCCTGCCCTTCGTCATCGCCCTCAACGGCTTCGACGGCAACCAGCCGTACAACCCGGAAGAGGTCCGCGAGGCGCTGCAGATCGGTCCGGACACGCCGATCATCACGACGGACGCGAGGCATCGTGCCGATGCGAAGAGCGCCCTGATCACCCTCGTGGAGCACGCGCTGATGGCTCGGCTGCGGTAGTTCCGGCAACCGGACTGCCACGACCGGTCGTTCGCCGACCGCGGGCGGATCGTGGCTCGTCGCGCAGTTCCTCCCCCAGCCTTCGGCCGGGGGCACCCCCAGCGCCCCCTCGGGGGCGCATACCTGGGCCCCTTCCTGCGAAGGGGCCCGAACTTTTTGTCGCGGCCGCGGCCGCGGCACAGGCAACTCTCTTTCCCGCCGCGCCGGTGCTCAGCCCAGACGGCGGTGTTCGGCGGTGCCGGACCGGCCGGCAGGCCCTGGCCCCACGCAGAAGGGCCCCTCTCCAGCAGAGGGGCCCTTCTTGTTCGTGCTGTCGGCTGAGCGGCGCAGCCTAGCCGTGCCAGCTGTGCGGGGCGCGGAAGCCGTTCTCGCGCTCCAGGCGGCGCCAGCCCGCCTTGGCGCGGCCTCGGTGGGTCTGCTCGGTGTCGGCGGTCGGCCGGGCGGCCGCGCGGGCCAGGAGGACCGCCGTGATGGCGGCGACTTCCTCCGGGTCGGCGTTGCCCTTCTCGACGCGGATGTCAGGCACGTTCATGGGTGTCAGTCTCCGTGAGAGAGGTTTCCGCAGGATTACTGCGGGGGGTTGCCGTGCTTACGGGACGGCAGGTCGGCGTGCTTGGTGTGCAGCATCGCCAGCGACCTGGCGAGCACCTCGCGGGTCTCGGCCGGGTCGATGACGTCGTCGACCAGGCCGCGCTCGGCCGCGTAGTAGGGGTGCATGAGCTCGGCCTTGTACTCCTTGACCATCTTCTGCCGCATGGCCTCGGGGTCCTCGGCGGAGGCGATCTGCCGACGGAAGATCACGTTGGCCGCGCCCTCCGCGCCCATCACCGCGATCTCGTTCGTCGGCCAGGCGTACGTCAGGTCGGCACCGATCGACTGGGAGTCCATGACGATGTAGGCACCTCCGTACGCCTTGCGCAGGATCAGGGAGATCCGGGGAACGGTCGCGTTGCAGTAGGCGTAGAGCAGCTTCGCGCCGTGCCGGATGATCCCGCCGTGCTCCTGGTCGACACCGGGGAGGAAGCCCGGTACGTCCAGGAAGGTGACGATCGGAACATTGAAAGCGTCACACATCTGGACGAAGCGCGCAGCTTTTTCGCTCGCCTCGATGTCCAGGACGCCCGCCAGCACCTGCGGTTGGTTGGCGACGATGCCCACCACCTGGCCGTCGATCCGGGCCAGCGCGCAGATGATGTTCCGCGCCCAGCGCTCGTGGACCTCCAGGTACTCGCCGTCGTCGACGATCTCCTCGATGACCTTGGCCATGTCGTACGGCCGGTTGCCGTCCGCGGGTACCAGGTCGAGGAGGACGTCGGAGCGCCGGTCGACCGGGTCCGTGGACTCGGCGCGCGGCGGGTTCTCGCGGTTGTTCTGCGGGAGCAGCGAGAGGAGGTACCGCACCTCGGCGATGCAGGTCTCCTCGTCGTCGTACGCGAAGTGGCAGACGCCGGAGGTCTCCGCGTGGACGTCGGCGCCGCCGAGGCCGTTCTGGGTGATCTCCTCGCCGGTGACCGCCTTGACGACGTCCGGACCGGTGATGAACATCTGTGAGGTCTCGCGGACCATGAAGACGAAGTCGGTGAGGGCGGGGCTGTAGGCCGCGCCGCCCGCGCACGGTCCGAGCATCACGGAGATCTGCGGGATGACACCCGAGGCCTTCGTGTTGCGCTGGAAGATGCCGCCGTAGCCGGCGAGGGCGGAGACGCCCTCCTGGATACGGGCGCCCGCGCCGTCGTTGAGGGAGACCAGGGGGGCGCCGGCCGCGATGGCCATGTCCATGATCTTGTGGATCTTGGTGGCGTGGGCCTCGCCCAGCGCGCCGCCGAAGATCCGGAAGTCATGGGCGTAGACGAAGACCGTACGGCCGTCGACGGTGCCCCAGCCGGTGACGACACCGTCGGTGTAGGGCTTCTTGGCCTCCAGGCCGAACCCGACGGCGCGGTGCCGGCGCAGCTGCTCGACCTCCTGGAAGGAACCCGGGTCGAGGAGCAGCTCGATGCGCTCCCGGGCCGTCAGCTTGCCCTTGGCGTGCTGCGCCTCGGTCGCCTTCTCGCTGGGCCCGGCCACGGCCACCGCACGGATCTCGTGCAGCTCGGCGACCCGCCCGCGCGCGTCCGTCGGTTCGCCGGTGGGCTCGCCCGTCGTCTCTTCCAAAACGGTCATGTAGTGACCTTACGAAGGACACCAAGGAATGCGTGACGTCGACTCCGTACAGTCTCCGGCGCGTTTTCCTGGAAGCACTGAACAGAACCTGACCGGCATGCAGCCGTTCCGACTGTTCAGAGGGCTTCGCCGTTGTAGGGGTGACACAAAGGGGGCGACCGAGAGCCGCCTCACATTCCGGCGCCCTCCATACCACCCGGGGAGTGACAGAGCCCCTCGGACGGCGGTCCGCACCCCACCGTACGGCATCCGTCGCGTTACGTTGCGTGAGGGGTGGGACACGCGATCCGATGATGTTGAAGGTCGCACGGAATAGGTCTACGGTGGGCTTCGTTGAGTTCGTTGAATGTTAAACATCAACGCGACCCGTCCCCCAAGGAGCACCCCCATGAGCATCTTCGGCCGCAAGAACGACGACGCCACCACCACGCCGACCGCCGACCTCGCCGCGCTGACCGGCGACTACACGATCGACCCGGCCCACAGCACGCTCGGGTTCGTGGCCCGTCACGCGATGGTCACCAACGTCAAGGGCAGCTTCCAGGACTTCGAGGGCACGCTGCACCTGGACGGCGAGGACCCCTCGAAGTCCACGGCCTCCCTCGACATCCAGATGGCCAGCATCACCACGGGCAGCCCGGACCGTGACGGCCACCTGAAGTCGGCGGACTTCTTCAAGACGGACGAGTTCCCGACGATGACCTTCCGCTCCACCAAGGCGGAGGCCCTCGGCGACGAGGACTACCGCATCACCGGCGACCTCACGATCCTCGGTGTCACCAAGCCGGTCACCATCGACCTGGAGTTCAACGGCGCGGCCAAGGACCCGTTCGGCAACGAGCGCGTCGGCTTCGAGGGCAAGGCCGAGATCAAGCGCTCCGACTGGGGCGTGACGTGGAACGCGGCGCTGGAGACCGGTGGCGTCCTGGTCTCCGACAAGATCAAGCTGAACTTCGACATCTCCGCGATCAAGAACGCGTGACCTTCCGTGGCGCCCGTCCTCCGCTTCCCGCGGCAGGGCGGGCGCTCCGTCATGTCCGCACCCCGGACGGCAGCCCGGTCCGGGGAACGCTCACCGCGAGGTGGTGTCCGGGCGCTCGGCTCCGTCGAGCAACCCCCGGACGGCGTCGTCGAACCCCGCCGTGTCGGTCAAGCCGAAGGCCACACGCTGGAGCAGGAACCCGTGCAGCAGACCGATCAACACCCGTGCGCCGCTCTCCGGCTCCACGGTGTGGACAGCGCCCGCCGCCTGTCCGCGGCGCAGGGCGGCGGCGATGCTGCGCCGGACCCTTTCGAAGCCCTCCAGCGCGCGGGCGTGCACGCCGTCGTTGCGCAGCAGTTCCGACCAGGTCTGCACGACGCACTGGAGCAGTTCCTCGACCGGCACCTCCTCCCCCGCCGCGTCCGTGACCGTCTCGGCGCTCAGCGCCTGGAGGGAGGCGGCGACCAGGTCGCCCAGGGAAGGGGCGTCAGCCGCCACGGCCACCCGCTCCATCGGCTCGAAGATCAGCCGGAAGGCGTCCGCGGCGATGGCCAGGATGATCTCGTCCTTGCTCGCGAAGTAGCGGTAGGGGGCACCCGCGGAAACACCGGCTGCGGCGGCGATGTCCGGCATCGAGGTCTGGTGGAAGCCGCCCCGCGCGAAACACCGGCGCGCTGCCGCCACGATCCCCGCACGCTTGGCTTCCCGACGCTCGGGCGTGATGCGCGGCATGGCCGCCTCCCTCGAAGTGAATGATCATTCATCTTGACACGGAAGGCTATCGGGCTCATCGTAAAAGTGAAAGGTCATTCACGGAAGCGGGGATCCTGATGAGCGGCGAGCTGACCATCGGCACCTACCGGTACGAGCACACCGAGGCGCTCTTCGACGGCCGCGTGAAGATCGACGGGGTGGACGCCACCCTGGAGACGGAGCCCTTGGTCTCGGACCTCTTCCGGCACATGCTCGAAGGCCGCTACGACATGGCGGAACTCGGCCTGACCTACTTCCTGCGGACCTTCGACCTGGACGACGCGCCGTTCATGGCGCTGCCGATCTTCCCCAACCGCAACTTCCGGCACTCCGCCATCTTCGTGAACACCGAGGCGGGGATCGAGAAGCCGCAGGACCTCGCCGGCAAGACACTCGGCGAGTTCGCGCTCTTCGGACACGACGCCGGCGTCTGGCCCAAGGGCATCCTGTCGGACGAGTTCGGCGTGACCGTCGACCAGTGCCGCTGGGTCATCGGCGGCACCAACCATCCCGTCCCCGCCTTCGACTGGCTCCCGCAGCCGGTGCCGGACGGCGTGCACGTGCGGCACGCCGACGACGGCCAGACCCTCGGCGCCATGTTGGAGTCCGGAGAGATCGACGCGCTCATCTCGGTCGACGTGCCCCAGGCCATGGTGCGGGGATCGGCGAAGATCGCCCGGCTCTTCCCCGACTACGAGAACGTCGAGCGCGACTACTACCGGCGCACCGGGATCTTCCCTCCGATGCACGTCGTCGCGGTCCGCAGGGACCTGGTGCACCGCTGCGAGGATCTGCGCTCGGTCTACCGCGCCTTCGTCCAGGCCAAGGAACTGGCCGGACGCACCTACCTCGAGGGCGCCCTGAAGCAGCACATGAGCCTGGTGACCCCCTGGTTCAGCAGCCTGTTCGAACGCAACCGCAGCCTGCTCGGCGAGGACTGGTGGCCCTACGGCCTGCGCGCGAACCGCAAGGCGGTCGACACCTTCCTGCGCTACCACCACGAACAGGGCCTCTCCCAGCGCCTGCTGACCAGCCGCGACATCTTCGTCCCCGAGTTCCTCGACACCTAGCCGCACCGGGGAGCGGCACCTGTTCTTCGGCTGACGGACGCTCGGGCGCAACCTTCCGCGACCTTGGCGTGTCCACGTACTGTGCTGACACTACGTGGAACATGGCGGACGGCGGCCGCCGCCGCATGCGCGACTGCCCTCCTGGCGTTCGTGACCCCGGCCGCGCACGCCGCCGGAACGACGCTCGTCCTGGACGCCCAGGAGAACTACTACCTCCCCACCACGGGCGAAGGCCCGAACCTGAACCTCGGTATCACCGCCTCGGGCGGGGACGCCCACGGCGTCTCGGTCGCGGTCGACGCGTCGTCCCTCGCCGGGAAGGCGACGATGGTGGTCACGGGGGACTGTGTGAGCACCGGCGCCCTCAAGGTGAGGTGCGACGTGGGCCCGCTGTCGGGCGGGGAGTCGATCGACCCGTTCTTCCTGAAGCCCACCGCGGCCGCCAAGGCCGGCGACACCGGTGCCATCACCTACACCGCCACCGCCTCCGACGCGCCCACCGCGACGGGGAGGACGGACGTCCTGGTCGGCGGCCCGAAGCTCGTCACCCGGCCCTACCCGGCGCTGAAGGGCATCGCCCCCGGCGCCGTCTTCGAGCGCACCCCGGCCTTCGCCGACACCGGCTCCGCCCCCGCCGACAAGGGCGTCATGCTGCTGGTGCAGGACTCCGACGGCGTCTCCCTCGCCCGCGCCCACTCCAACTGCCATTACTCGGACTCGCCCGACGTCGGCGCCTGGTGCCGGTTCGACACCCCGGTCGCGCCCGGCTCGGCCTACGAGACGGACGCGCCGCTGCGCTACACCGCCGCCGCGGACACCATGTACGGATACAACACCTACGTGGTGTGGCCGGTCGGCGGCACCGCGCCGGACTCCTTCCACCCGTCCGACTTCCCCAAGACCGGCACCGGCGCGCCGCTCGGCCTGAAGTCCGTCGCCGCCGGCTCCGGCTTCACCGGCTCCGGGTACGGCACCTTCGCCACCACCCAGCACGCCGACTACCAGGCGCTCGGTGCCACGGTGAAGGGCAAGGTAGGCGAGACGGTGAGCATCACCGTGGGCGTGCGGAACACCGGGCCGGGCCGGATGGACTTCCGCTGGACGGACGCCGGCAACTCCGGCACCTTCGTGGTGACCCCGCCCGCCGGCACCACCATCACCGGCGCCCCCGACCCCGGCGAGCAGGGCGACCCCGGGCCGCTGTGGAACTGCACACCGCGCAAGGCCGGCGCGAAGAGCTACACCTGCGCCATCGGCAGCACGGACTTCCGTCCTGGCGCCTCCGTGACCCAGGAGTTCAGGGTGCGGATCGACCGGATCGTCCCCGGCGCACAGGGCAGCGTGCGGGCGGTGGCGAATCCCGACTACCCCAACCGTGACGACGACGCGGCGAACGACACCGCGGCGATCACGGTGCAGGCCACCGGCTCGGCGACGTCCAGCCCGTCACCCAGCGCCCCCGCGTCCCCGTCGGCCACGGCCACCGCGGGCCCGTCCGGCTCCGGGACGGGAACCGGGAGCGGGACGACGGCCGGCGGCGGGCTCGCCGCCACGGGCGCGGACGGGGTCCTGCTGCGAGCGGGCACCGCCGTCCTGCTGGTGGCGGGCGGCACGCTGGTGTTCCTGACGGCACGCAGGTCGCGGCCACGCAGCGGCCGCTGACGCCGGGACCGGCATGACGTCACCTCGCCAACCGCACGTCGGCACGTGCGTTCAGCGACCGCTTCATCCACAACACGGGAGGCCAGGCCTGGCACCACCAGGGAGACAGCGGGTCAGAAGCCTCCGCCGAAGTCCCCGCTGTCCCCTCCCCCGCCGCCCCCGAAGTCCCCGCCCCCGCCGAAGGAGCCGAAGTCCCCCGGGTCGAAGTCCGCGCCGGACACGTCGCCGCCCTGGTAGCCCCCGGTGTCGAAGCCGCCGAAGTCGCCGTACCCGGTGCCGTAGTCGGCCGCGTAGGCGGGCGCGGACATCCAGCCGCCCAGGGCGGTGCCGAGGAGGAGGCCGGGCAGGATGCCGCCGCCGAAGTAGCCGCCCGCCCAGGGACCGTAGGCCGGGCCCGCGTCCCAGTAGGGGCGGCGGCCGTAGTCGGTGTCGACCTCGCGGACCGCGGGGTCGCGGCCGTCGGCCAGCCGGGTGGCGTCGGCCGCGCAGACCGGGACCTCGCGGGGCGCGCCGCCGGGCGGGGTCCAGGTGGCGTCCGTGACAGAGGGGCCGTGCCGGGGGTCGAAGAAGCACGGCGGGCGGCGCTCCGGGAGCGGGGTTCCGGTGCGGCGGGCGGCCAGCTGGGCGAGCGAGAACCGGCCGTCCTCCAGGGCCTCGGTGACCGCGCGGACGTCCTCCGGCCGCCGGGCGTCGGCCATCGCCGACTTCGCCCGGTCGTAGGCGTTCAGCGCGCGTTCGTAGTCCGCGCGCATCGCGTCGTCCGCGCCGGACTCGGCCGGGTGGAAGTCGAGCCGGTCCAGTTCCTCGCCGAACGCGGTGATGTCCTCGTCCACGACCACCCGGAGCCGGTCCAGCGCGGCCCGCCGCTCCTGCTCGTGGCGTCGGCGGTTGCGGCGGACCAGCGCGTACGCGCCCGCCCCGCCGGCCACCACCACGGCGCCGAGCGCGATCAGCGCCGTACTGGAGACGCCCGAGCCGCCCGTGCCGGAGCCGCCCCAGCTCGCGGGGGCCTTGCCGCCCATGTGGGTCAGGGCGCGGTCGGTGAAGTCGGTCAGCTGGGCCTTGGCGCTCTCGCCCTGGACGCTGGTGACCAGGTTCCGCACGGCCGTCCTGGGCAGGACCGAGGAGTCGGCGCGGGCGTCGAAGCGGTCGCCGAGGCGGACGGCGTAGAGGCCGGTGATGCCGGTCGCGGTGCGCAGGTCGGTGAAGAGGTCCTTGGTGGGGTAACCGGCGGGCAGGACGGCGACGAACAGCGGTTTGTCCGCGTCCTTGATCTGCCGGGCCAGCGCCTCCGCGTCGGCCGTGGAGAGCTGGGCGGCGGCTGCCGGGTCGACGTACACCGGGTTCTTGCGCAAGGCGTCGGCCACCGCCGAGACACCGGTGGCCGCACTCGCCCGTGGGGCGGGCGCGGCCAGGGCGACCAGCGCCAGGGCAAGCGCCAGGAACAACAGCCCCGGGAGGCTTCGAGTGGTCCGTCGCACCGCGTTCATGCTTCGAAACTACCCCGAAGCCTCCCTGGAGCGCCGTCCTCCTACGCTGCCCGGTAGGCCTCCGTCAGCTTCTCCACCGCCGCCGCGTACCTGCCGGTCAGCAGCAGGTGGTCGGCGTCGGCGAAGGGCTTCGAGACGGCCGCGGTGACCGACTGCCCGATCTTCGCCTGGACCAGCAGCCGGGCCTGGTCGACCACCTTCCGGCCCGCCGAGCCGGAGCCCGCACGCTCGGCCGCCCTCGCCGCCGCGCCGAGCGCCTTCAGGGTGGCCTCACCGCCCTTGGGTGTCTTGGTCAGCGTGGTCAGACCCCAGCCGTAGGGGTACTGCGGGTCGTACGACGCGTCGCCGACGTTGATCGGCAGCTGCGCCTCGGACTTCGGCCAGGTGACCGGGAGCTGCCCGGTGAAGGCCTTCTTGCCGTAGAGCACGTCGGCCACGCCGTCGCCCTCGGTGCCCGGCAGCCAGGACGCCACCAGGGCGTCGATCTCGCCGAGCCGGTCGCCGATGAGCTGCGGGCGCCCGGAGACGATCAGCACCGCGCACTTCATGGCCGCGCACACCTTGTCCACGGCGGCCTGGTCGGCGGCGGACAGGGCCAGGTCGTGGCCGTTGCCGACGTCGCCGACACCCTCGGCGTAGGGGGTCTCGCCGACGACGACCACACCCACGTCGTAGCCGGAGGTGGGTGCCGAGGCGTCCTTGGAGTAGGTGACGTCTCCCCCGGCGTTCTTCATGCCCTGGAGGATGGTGGTGCCGGTGGTGTGGGTGCCGGACTGGCCCTGCCAGGTGATGGTCCAGCCGCCGGTCTGGTTGCCGAGGTCGTCGGCGTTGGACCCGGCGACGTACACCTTCTGCGACTTCTTCAGGGGCAGGACGCCGCCGGAGTTCTTCAGCAGCACCTGCGACTCGGCGGCCGCCTGCCGGGCGACGGCCCGGTGCCCGGCGGAGCCGATCTTCGAGGCACCGGAGGTGTCGGCGTAGGGGTGCTCGAAGAGGCCCAGCCTGAACTTCTGGGTGAGGATGCGGGACACCGCGTCGTCGATGCGCCGCTCGCTGACGGTGCCCGCCTTCACCTGGTCGATCAGGGTCTTCGTGAAGTCCTGGTAGCTGTACGGCACCATCATCATGTCGACGCCCGCGTTGACGGCCGTGCCGACGTGGGAGGCGTAGTCACCCGGGAGCTGGTCGATGGCATTCCAGTCGCTGATCACGAAGCCCTGGAAGCCCATCCGGCCCTTGAGCACCCGGGTGATCATGTCGGCGCGAGCGTGCATCTTCACCGGGCCCCGGCCGTCGCCGATGATCTCCAGCGAGGAGTACGACGGCATGACCGTGCCGACGCCCCGGTCCACGGCTGTCCGGAACGGCGCCAGGTGGACGGCCTCCAGCTGCTGCCGGGTGACCGTGGTGACGCCCTGGTCGATGGTGTATGTGCCGGTGGTGGACGAGCCGTAGGCGGTGCCGCCGTCGCCGACGAAGTGCTTGGCGGTGGCCAGGACCTTGTCGTCGTGCTTCAGGTCCCGTCCGTCCGCGCGCCCCTGGAGGCCCTGGATGACGGTCTCCATGGACTGCACGAGAGCCGGGTCCTCACCGAAGGACTCGTAGGAGCGGCCCCAGCGTTCGTCACGGCTGACGCAGAGGCAGGGGGCGAAGTCCCAGGAGACGCCGGAGGCCCGGACCTCGGAGGCGGTGACCGCACCGGCCCGCTCGGCGAGTGCGGGGTCGCGGGTGGCGCCGATGCCGATGTTGTGCGGGAAGATGGTGGCGCCGGCCAGGTTGTTGTGGCCGTGGACGGCGTCGGCGCCGTAGACGAGCGGGATCTGGAACCGGGTGGCCTGTGCCCGGAGCTGGAAGTCGTCGATCATCTGCGCCCAGGCCGCGGCCGTGTTGGGCGTGGGGGTCGAGCCGCCGCCGGAGAGCAGCGAGCCGAGGTCGTACGCGGCGACGTCACCTCCGGTGCCCACGGCACCGCGCTCGGCCTGGGTCATCTGGCCGACCTTCTCCTCCAGGGACATCCGGGAGAGGAGATCGGCGACCCGCTTCCTCACGGGCAACCTGCTGTCCAGGTAGGGCAGTCCGTGCGCGTCGATGACGACCTGCGGGGTCTCCGCGGGGGCCTTGGCGCCGGTGACCGTGAGCTTCAGCGGGACGGTCTCGGCGGACTCGGCCGACCGGTCCTTCAGCGTCGGCACCTTGATGGTCCGTGTGGTCCCGGAGGCCGTGCCCGCCGGGAAGGTGACGGTGCCGGAGACCGCCGTGTAGTCCTTGCCGGGCTCGGCGGTCCCGCCCTGCGTCGTGTACGCGACGGTGACCGGGTCGTCGATCGGGGCGGAGCCGGTGGTGGCGACGGTGACCTTCACGCTCGCCGTGGAGCCCTCCTTCACCGGGTAGACGGCCGCGTCCGTGGTGACCGACGCGCGCAGCGCCTGGTCGGCCTTGCCGTACAACTCCACGTCGTCCATGGCGAACCGGCCCTTGATCCCGACGGGGAGGGTGACCGCGTAGCCCCACATCCGGGTCAGGCCGAGGACGTGGTCGATGCCGCCGACCGGCTGGTAGTCGGTCCGGTAGACGAAGTCGGTGAACGGGATCTCGACCTGCTTCCAGCCGGTGAAGTCGTCGGTGAAGGACGTCGTCCACAGCTCGGAGGCCTCGCCGTTGGCGCCGCCGTCCTTGATCTCGAAGGCGATCTTCTTGCCGTTGTCCTGGCCGTCCCACCAGAAGCGGATGCCCTTGTGGGCGGACCAGTCGTGGGCCGGCTCGGTGGCGGCGAAGTCGTGGCTGAAGCCGCCGTAGCCGCTGATGTCGTAGGTCCCGGAGAGGACCTTGGCCCCCTCGGGGGCGTCGGCGCGGTCGGCGAACTGGAGGGCGGGCGGGTCGTCGCTGTCGCCTCCCCAGGTGAAGATGCCCTCGGCGGGCTGGGAGGCGAAGGGGACCTCGCCCTCGAAGCGGTCGACGGGGGTGGGCGCGGGGTCGTCGGCGGCGCCGGCGGCGGACAGGGGGATCAGGGCTGCGAGCAGTGCGGTGGAGACGAGCAGGGCGGCTCTTGGCATGGACCTTCCCTCGACTCTCTGGTTCACTCGGGGCTCTCACAGTTCACTCATGGCTTAGATCACGTCGTGAGTTAACTAACGGCTCGCACACCCGTCAAGACGTCCCGTCAGGAAGGGCGATGTGCCCATGAGAAGAACCCCCCACACCCTGCGCCTGGTGCTGGCCGGGCTGCTCACCGCGGCCGGCTTCAGTGCCGTCGTGCCGCCCGCGCACGCGGCCGGTGAGCAGGTCACCGCGTACCTCACCACCACCGACGACTCCGCCGGACGCCATGTCACCCGCGGGCTCCAGGCGCAGACGCCGTTCACCTTCTCCGCCGGGACCGGGGGCGGCGGCACGAACATCACCGTCGACGAGAACACCCGGTACCAGACCTTCACCGGCGGCGGCGCGTCCTTCACGGACACCGCGGCCTGGCTGATGAACAGCAGCGGGGCGCTGTCCCAGGCCACCCGGGACGCCACCATGAGGAAGCTGTTCTCCCCCACGGACGGCATCGGACTGTCCTTCCTGCGCAATCCGATGGGTGCCTCGGACCTGGCGCGGTACGGGTACACGTACGACGACGTACCCGCCGGGCAGACCGACCCGAACCTCAACAGCTTCTCGATCTCGCACGACCTCGCGGACGTCGTGCCGCTCACCAGGCAGGCGCTCCAGCTGAACCCCTCTCTGACTGTCATGGCCTCGCCATGGACGGCGCCGGCCTGGATGAAGGACAGCGGTTCACTCAACGGGGGCTGGCTCAAGTCGGAGGACTACGCCGCCTACGCCGCGTACTTCGTGAAGTACCTCCAGGCGTACCAGGCGCAGGGCGTCAAGGTCTCCTACGTCACCCCGCAGAACGAGCCCACCTGCTGCTCCGGCTACCCGTCGATGAGCTGGAACGCCTCCGGGCTGCAGTACTTCCTCAAGAACGACCTGCTGCCGCAGCTCCAGTCGGCGGGCCTGTCCACCAAGGTCCTCGCCCACGACTGGAACTGGGACGTGTACGACTCGTACGCGGCCGCCCTGGTCGACGACGCGACGATCCGCAACCACCCCAACTTCGGCGGGATCGCCTGGCACGGCTACGGCGGTGACGTCTCCGAGCAGACCACCGTGCACGACCAGTACCCCACGCTGGACGCCTTCGGCACCGAGCACTCCGGCGGCACCTGGGTCGCCGACCAGCAGCAGGAGGACATGTCCAACATCATCGACTACACCCGCAACTGGGCGAAGTCGGTGACGAAGTGGTCGCTGGCCGTGGACCAGAACATGGGCCCGCACAACGGCGGCTGCGGCACCTGCACGGGGCTGATCACCGTGCACAACGGGGACGGTGCGAGCGGCACGGTCGACTACACCGTCGAGTACTACGACATGGGCCACCTGACCAAGTTCGTACGGCCCGGCGCGCAGCGGATCGCCTCCACCGCGTCCACCGCCGTGCCGAACGTGGCCTGGCGCAACCCCGACGGCTCGAAGGCGCTGATCGCCTACAACGACTCGTCGAGCGCGCAGACGGTGACCATCGACTGGGGCTCGCAGCACGCCACGTACTCGCTCCCCGGCAAGACCTCGGCGACCTTCACCTGGTCCGGCACCCAGTCGGGCGGCGGCAGCCGGACCGGCGCGTTCGTGGGGCTCGCGGGCAAGTGCCTGGACGTCGCGGGCGGTTCGACCGCGAACGGCACGGCCGTCCAGCTCTACGACTGCAACGGGTCCACCGCCCAGCAGTGGACCGTGGGGTCCGACGGGTCGATCCGGGCGCTCGGCAAGTGCCTCGACGTGACGTCGGCGTCGACGGCGGACGGCGCGAAGGTGCAGCTGTACGACTGCAACGGAACCGGGGCACAACAGTGGTCGTACAACTCGTCCACCGGTGACGTGGTGAACACGGCGGCGAACAAGTGCCTGGACGTCACGGACAACTCGTCGGCGAACGGGGCCAGGGCGCAGATCTGGTCCTGCACGGGTGCCGCCAACCAGAAGTGGAACCTGCGGTAGGTGAACCCGCCCAGGGGGCTCCGCCCCCTGGACCCCCGGGCCCTCGGCCTCCGGCGCGGCGGCGCCGGCAGCGGGCCCCGGCTCTCGTCTACTCGGCCGGCTCGACGCCCGCGCGCAGCAGACCGTAGGTGTACGCGTCCTCCAGGGCCTGCCAGGACGCGGCGATCACGTTCTCCGCGACGCCGACCGTGGACCATTCGCCGCTGCCGTCGGAGGTGGAGATCAGCACCCGGGTCGTGGACTCGGTGCCGTGCTTGCCCTCCAGGATGCGGACCTTGTAGTCGACCAGGTCGAGCTTGGCCAGCTGGGGGTAGATCTTCTCCAGGGCCACCCGCAGCGCCCGGTCGAGGGCGTTGACCGGGCCGTTGCCCTCCGCCGTGGCGACGATGCGCTCGCTCTTGGCCCACAGCTTGACCGTGGCCTCGTTGGCGTGGGTGCCGTCGGGGCGGTCCTCGACGATGGCCCGCCAGGACTCGACGCGGAAGTAGGACCGCGGCCTGCCCTCGACCTCGGCGCGCAGGAGGAGTTCGAAGGAGGCGTCGGCCGCCTCGTAGGTGTAGCCCCTGAGCTCGCGTTCCTTGACGCGTTCCACCACCCGGCCGACCAGTTCCCGGTCACCGCCGAGGTCGACGCCCAGCTCCTTGCCCTTGAGCTCGATGGAGGCACGGCCCGCCATGTCGGAGACCAGCATGCGCATGGTGTTGCCGACGAGGGAGGGGTCGGTGTGCTGGTAGAGGTCGGGATCCACCTTGATGGCGGAGGCGTGCAGGCCGGCCTTGTGGGCGAAGGCCGAGACACCCACGTACGGCTGGTGGGTGGAGGGGGTGAGGTTGACGACCTCGGCGATGGCGTGGGAGATGCGGGTCATCTCGCGCAGCCGGCCGTCGGGCAGCACCTTCTTGCCGTACTTCAGTTCCAGGGCGGCGACCACCGGGAACAGGTTGGCGTTGCCGACGCGCTCGCCGTAGCCGTTCGCCGTGCACTGCACGTGGGTGGCGCCCGCGTCGACGGCGGCGAGGGTGTTGGCGACCGCGCAGCCGGTGTCGTCCTGGGCGTGGATGCCGAGCCGGGCGCCGGTGTCGGCGAGGACGGTGGAGACCACGGCGTTGACCTGGGCGGGGAGCATGCCGCCGTTGGTGTCGCAGAGGATGACGACGTCGGCGCCGGCGTCCGAGGCGGCGCGGACGACGTCCTTCGCGTACTCGGGGTTGGCGCGGTAGCCGTCGAAGAAGTGCTCGCAGTCGACGAAGACCCGGCGGCCCTGGTCCTTGAGGAAGGAGACGGTGTCGCGGACCATCTCCAGGTTCTCGTCGAGGGTGGTGCGCAGGGCCAGCTCGACGTGCCGGTCGTGGGACTTGGCGACCAGCGTGATCACCGGGGCGCCGGATTCCAGCAGCGCCTTGACCTGGGGGTCGTCCGCCGCCTTGGCGCCCGCCCTGCGGGTCGCTCCGAAGGCGACGAGCTGGGCGTGCCTGAAGTCGATCTCCTGCCGGGCACGGGCGAAGAACTCGGTGTCCCTGGGGTTGGCGCCCGGCCAGCCGCCCTCGATGAAGCCCACGCCGAAGTCGTCCAGGTGCCGGGCGATGGCGAGCTTGTCCGCGACGGTGAGGTTGATGCCCTCGCGCTGCGCGCCGTCGCGCAGTGTGGTGTCGAAGACGTGGAACGAGTCGTCCAGCTCGTTGGTTTCCGTCTCGGTCATGGTCTCAAGGCTCCTGATGTCGAATCTCGGTCGTACCGGAATGACCGGCTCCACCGTGCCTCCATGGTCCCTCGCGCCTGCCTCCCGGCTGAAGGTGGGCCGGAAAACGAAAAAACCCCTCGCGGGTGCGAGAGGTCTGCGCGCGGGTCGAGGACGACGATGGCCACCCGTACCTGGTCGTACGTGGTGGTCACTGCGGACCGGCGCGCCTGCTGCCAATAATCATGGCGAACGAGAGCACGGGGGCAGTCTGGCACAACCGTGTCCCCGGCTCACTCACCGTCTCAGGATGCGGTCGTCAGACCGGGTGTCGCACGAGATCCGTTTCCAGGAACTCCCGTACGTGGCCGAGCGCCCGGGTCCGGTCCGTGCCGCGCAGGCCGATCGCCACATGGATGGAGAAGCCGTCGAGCAGGGCGCGCAGCCGGGTGGCGAAGCGGTCCGGGTCGACCGGGCGGAACTCGCCCGTGGACACGCCCTCCGCGAGCAGCGCCACCAGGTCGCGGTGCCAGGCGCCCTCGATGGCGGCCTGCCGGTCGCGGGCGGCCTCCTCGGCGTTCTGCGAGCGGTTCCAGACCTCCAGCCAGAGCGTCCAGTGCGGGTCGCGGTGCCGGTCGGGCACGTACAGGTCGACGTACCCGTCCAGGCGTTCGCGGGTGGTGCCGGGCCCGGTGAGCAGCCGGCCGCGCTCGGCGCCCAGCCGGCCCTCGCTCCACTCCAGGGTCTGGAGCAGAAGCTCGTCCTTGGAGTGGAAGTAGTAGAGGAGATGGCCGCTGCTCATCCCGACCTCGCGGCCGAGGGCGGCCATGGTGAGCTTCTCCAGACCCCGGTCGGCGATCATGGTCATGGCGGCGGCCAGCACGTCCTCGCGGGGCGGGGCGTTCCTGCGCGCACCGGCCATGTTCCGCTCCTGGTTCCCTAGATCTTCGGCTGCTGCTGGGTGATGCAGTGGACACCGCCACCGCCCGCGAAGATCGTACGGGCGTCCACCAGGGTCACGGTCCGCTCGGGGAAGAGACGGCGGAAGATCCCAGCCGCGGTCTCGTCGCGCGGGTCGTCGAAGCCGCACAGCACGACCCCGCCGTTGCAGAGGTAGTGGTTGATGTAGGAGTAGTCCGCCCAGTGTCCGTCGGCCTCCAGGACGGTCGGCGCGGGCACCTCGACGACCTCCAGGGCGCGGCCGCGGGCGTCGGTCGCGGACCGCAGCAGCCCGATGACCTCCTTGGTGACCTCGTGGTCGGGGTGCGCCGGGTCCGGCTGGTGGTGGGCGACCACGACGCCGGGGCGGGCGAAGGCGGCGACGATGTCGACGTGGCCGAGGGTGCCGAAGCCGTGCGGGGGATAGTCACCGGTGAGTCCGCGCGGCAGCCAGATCGCCTTGCGGGTGCCGAGCATGCCGTGGATCTCGGCCTCGACCTCCTCGCGGGTCCAGCCGGGGTTGCGCTCGGGGCCCAGCTGCACGGTCTCCGTCAGCAGGACCGTCCCCTCGCCGTCGACGTGGATCGCCCCGCCCTCGTTGACCAGCTTCGAGGCGTACGTCCGGGCGCCCGCGAGGTCCGCGACATGTGCGGCGATCTTCGCGTCGTGCTCCCAGCGCGCCCAGTGCTGGGCGCCCCAGCCGTTGAACGTCCAGTCCACGGCCGCCAGTTCACGCCCGTTGGTCAGGAAGGTGGGCCCGATGTCCCGCATCCAGGCGTCGTCGAGGTCCCGCTCGACGGTGTCGACGCGGGGGCCGAGCAGCGTCTGCGCGGCCGCCGACTGGCCGGGGCCGCACACGACGGTCACCGGTTCGAAGCGCAGGACGGCACGGGCCACCGACGCCCAGGCCGTCCGGGCGGCGACGAGGTCGCCGGCGTCGTCGAAGGTGGGGTTGGGACTCGGCCACGCCATCCAGGTGCGCGCGTGCGGGGTCCACTCGGCGGGCATCCGGAAACCGTCGCAGGCAGCAGTCATCGGTGATCCTCAGAGGAAGTACAGGCGGTTGAGGGAGACGGAGTCGGCGGGCTCCGAGCGGAGCGGTTCGCCGTCGAGGGTGACCAGGCCGGTGCGCTGGTCGACGTCGACCGCTCCGGTACGGGAGTTGCGCCGCAGGTCGGCCGGTCCGATGCCGCGGGTGCCGCGGACGGCGACCCGGCGGCGCCGGGTGGGCATGGTGTCGTGGCCCTGGTCGAGGGCGGCCTGCGCCACGAACGCGACGGAGAGGTCGGCCGGGGTGGCGCCGTGCGCCCCGAACTGGGGGCCGAGGACGAGGGGTTCGCAGGTGTCGGTGGCCGCGTTCGGGTCACCGGTGACGCCGAACGCCGGGAAGCCGGACTTGAGGACGAGCTGCGGCTTGGCGCCGAAGTACTCGGGCGACCACAGCACGATGTCCGCGAGCTTGCCGACCTCGATCGAGCCGACCTCGTGCGCGAGGCCGTGGGCGATGGCCGGGTTGATGGTCAGCTTGGCCATGTACCGGAGCACGCGCTCGTTGTCGTGGCCGTCGTCCGGGGCGCCCAGCTCGGCCTTCATCTTGCCGGCCATGGCGAAGGTACGGCGGACGGTCTCCCCGGCCCGGCCCATGCCCTGCGCGTCGGACGAGGTGATGCCGATCGCGCCCAGGTCGTGCAGCACGTCCTCGGCGCCCATGGTGCCGGCGCGGATGCGGTCGCGGGCCATGGCGGCGTCGCCGGGCAGGTCGGTCTTGAGGTCGTGGACGGAGACGATCATCCCGTAGTGCTCGGCGACCGCGTCCCGGCCGAAGGGCAGGGTGGGGTTGGTGGAGGAGCCGATGACGTGGGGGACGCCGGCCATCTTCAGGACGTTGGGCACGTGTCCGCCGCCGCAGCCCTCGATGTGGAAGGCGTGGATGGTGCGGCCCTCGAGCACCCGGAGGGTGTCCTCGACCGACAGGCACTCGTTCAGCCCGTCGCTGTGCAGGGCGACCTGGACGTCGTGTTCCTCGGCGACCCGCAGCGCGGTGTCCAGGGCGCGGGTGTGGGCGCCCATGTCCTCGTGCACCTTGAAGCCGGAGGCGCCGCCCTCGGCGAGGGCCTCGACCAGCGGGGCCGCGTGCGAGGACGAACCCCGGCCGAGGAAGCCGATGTTGACCGGCCAGGCGTCGAAGGCGTTGAAGGCGTGCTTCAGCGCCCAGGGCGAGTTGACGCCGACGCCCCACACCGGACCGAACTCCTGCCCGATGATCGTCGTGACACCGGAGGCCAGCGAGGCCTCCATGATGCGCGGCGACAGCAGGTGGACGTGCGTGTCGACGGCCCCGGCGGTGGCGATGAGCCCCTCTCCGGACACGATCGAGGTGCCGGTGCCGACCACGACGTCGACCCCGTCGAGGGTGTCGGGGTTCCCGGCCCGGCCGATCGAGCAGATCCGCCCCTCGCGGATGCCGATGGAGACCTTCCGGATCCCGAGCACGGCGTCGATCACGACGACGTTGCTGATCACGACGTCGCAGGTCTCGCGGACGGCGGCGGCCTTGAGGTGCAGCCCGTCCCGGGCCGTCTTGCCGAAGCCGGCCAGGAACTCGTCGCCGTAGCGCTGTGAGTCGTCCTCGACGCGGATCACGAGGCCCGAGTCCCCGAGGCGGACGCGGTCGCCGGCGCGCGGGCCGTGGGTGGCCGCGTACTCGTGCGGGGTGAGGCGGCGGGCCTCGGCGGGGTGGCCTCCGGGGCGGCTCATCGATCGGCCTCCTCTGTCTCTCGTACCCCCAGGTATCCGCAGGCGGCGGCGCGGCGCAGCGCCTCCTCGCGGGCGCCGGGCGCGTCCAGCGGCCCGTCGACGAGACCGGCGAAGCCGATGGCGACCCGGGAACCGCCGATCGGCACGAGACCGACCTCCAGCGAGTCTCCCGGCCCGAACCGCACGGACGACCCGGCGGGCACCGCGAGCCGCAGGCCGTAGGCGGCGGCCCGGTCGAAGTCGAGGCGGGGGTTGGCCTCGAAGAAGTGGAAGTGCGAGGTGACGGAGACGGGGACGGCGGCGGTGTTGGTGACGGTGAGCCGTACGACCGCCTCCGGGTCGGCGTGCCCGGGCCCCGGAAGCAGCGCGCCGGGCGCGTCCTCGCCCAGTCCCGCGCCCCCGATCGGGTCGGTGACCACGGCGAGCCTGGACCCGTCGTCGAAGACGGCCTCGACGTGCACCTCGGTGACGATGTCGGCGACGCCGGGCAGCACGTCGGCCGGGCCGAGGACGGAGCGGGCCGCCTCGATCGCCTCGGCCAGCCGCCGGCCGTCCCGGGCGGCCTCGCAGACGGTGTCCGCGATCAGCGCGGTGGCCTCCGGCACGTTGAGCCTGAGGCCGCGCGCGCGGCGGGCCCGGGCCAGCTCGGCGGCTCCGAAGAGCAGCAGCCGGTCACGTTCCGTCGGGGTCAGTCGCACGCCCGGCACCTCCTTGGTTTCCTCACATCCGACTTCATTTAGAACAGCACTCTAAATGCCGGATCACAAGAAGGGAACCATTGGCATCGCCTGCCAGGTCAACCACATTGAACGTCGCTCTAACTTGTGGCGGCCGTCGAAGGAGACCAGCCATGCCGATGGAACAGCGCGCAGTCGACACGATCCCGGACGGGATGGAGGTACCTCCCGCGCTCGAACGCAGTTGAGAGCGTGGGGGAGCACCAGCGGCCCGAAGGACCTGGTCTCGATCCTGCTCGGCTCCAACCTCTGCCTCGGCGTGATCATCTTCGACTGGCCGCCGCCGTCCTTCGGGCTCGGCCGGTGGGCGTCGGTGAGCGCGATCGTGGCGGGCACGCTGATCGGCACGGTGTTCACGGCCCCGCTGGCGCCGGTCTCGCTGCGCACCGCGACCAACCTCTCGACCTCCTCGGGCGCCCAGTTCGGGGTGCGCGGGCGGCTGGTCGGCTCGGCGGTGGGCCTCCTGCCGGCCCTCGGCCACACCGCGCTTTCCGTGTGGATCGGCGGCGACGTGATGGTCGGCGTGCTGGACCGGCTGTTCGGGCTGCCCGCGGACGGGGTGGCGTACGCCGTGGTCTACACGGTGCTCGCGGCGGCGACGGTGGCGGGCGCGGTCTACGGCTACCGGGTGCTGCTCGCCATGTCCAAGGTCCTGGCCGTCGGCATGACGGCCCTGCTGCTCCTCGGGATCCTCGCCTACGCCCCGCACTTCACCACCTCCGCGCTGCCGGGGGCAGGCGGCTACCTGCTGGGCGGCTTCCGGCCGACCTGGTGCCTGGCGGCGGGCCTGTCCGGACCGGTCGCCTTCATCACCCTCCTCGGCGACCACACCCGCTACATCTCCCCGGCCCGCCACACCTCCCGCCGGGTCCTGCACGCGACCTGGCTGGGCCTGATCCTGGGCCTGCTGGTGCCGCAGCTCTTCGGCACGTTCACCGCGTACGCGGCACGGGCGGCGGCGGACTACGCGGGCCCGCCGGTGTCGGCCTCCCCCGCCTGGTACCTCGTCCCGCTCCTGCTCTCCGCCTCCGCGGGCTCGGTCGGCAACGCGGGCCTCATGCTCTACTCCATGGGCCTCGACCTCGACGCGATCCTCCCCCGGGCGTCCCGTGCCCGCGCCACGTACACGGTCGCCGTCGTCGCCACGGCCTGCGTCTTCGCCGGCCTCCCCCGAACGCTCGGCTTCGCTCGCGCCCGGGGGGACCCCCATCGCCTGGAACGCCCAGTCCGCGATGACCTCCTTCGTCCTCCTGCTCACCGCCGTCGGCACCCCCTGGGCGGTCATCACCCTCATCGGCTTCGCCCGCTGCCGGGGCGTGTACGACGCGGACGCCCTCCAGGTCTTCAACCGCCGCTCACGGGGCGGCGCCTACTGGTACCGGGCGGGCTGGAACGTCCGGGCGACGCTGTCCTGGGCGCTGGGAGCGGGCGTCGGCCTGCTCGCGGTCTCCCTGCCGTCGTACGAGGGCCCGTTGCTCCCTGACGGGCGGGGTGGACTGCGGCTTCCTGCTGTCGGGGACGGTGGGCGGGCTGGTGTACCTGCTGCTGAGCGCGGGCCGGCCCTCCCCGTCCCGTCCGGATTCCGAGGGCGAAGGCCGCTCGGCACCGCACTCCACCCCGTCCCGCGTCTGAGGCCGACGGCCCGCCCTCACCAGCCGAGGGGGTACCTCGACGCGCCGGCGGACCACGGGTCACCACGCTCCGACCGGGAGGCGGGGACCGTGAGAGGGCCGAGCAGTGGCATCAGCCGAGCTGGTGCATCCAGCCGTGCTTGTCCTCCGCCGTGCCGCGCTGGATGTCCAGGAGCGCCTCGCGGAGCCTGAGGGTGACCTCGCCGGGCTCGCCGCCCGACTGCTGCCACTCGGCGCCGGTCCGCTTGACCGTGCCGACCGGGGTGATCACGGCGGCCGTGCCGCAGGCGAAGACCTCGGTGAGGGTGCCGTTCTCCGAGTCGCGCTGCCACTGGTCGATGGAGACCCGGGCCTCCTCGGACTCGTAGCCGAGGTCGCGGGCGACGGTCAGCAGGCTGTCGCGGGTGACGCCCTCCAGGATGGACCCGGACAGGGTGGGGGTGACGATCTTGTTGCCGTACACGAAGTACAGGTTCATGCCGCCGAGTTCCTCGACCCACTTGTGCTCGACCGCGTCGAGGTAGCAGACCTGGTCGCAGCCCTGGGCGGCGGCCTCGGCCTGGGCGAGCAGGCTGGCCGCGTAGTTGCCGCCGGTCTTGGCGTCGCCCATGCCGCCGGGGACGGCGCGGACCCGGTCCTCGGAGGCCCAGATGGAGACCGGCTTGACGCCACCGGGGAAGTAGGCGCCGGCCGGCGAGGCGATGACCAGGAAGAGATACTCGTTGGCCGGCTTGACGCCCAGGCCGACCTCGGTGGCGATCATGAAGGGGCGCAGGTAGAGGGACTCCTCGCCGCCGTGCGCCGGGACCCAGTCCCGGTCCTGCTGGACCAGGACGTCACAGGCCTCGATGAAGGTCTCCACCGGCAGCTCGGGCATGGCGAGGCGGCGGGCGGAGCGCTGGAAGCGCTTGGCGTTCTGGTCGGGCCGGAAGGTGGCCACCGAGCCGTCGGGGCGGCGGTAGGCCTTCAGCCCCTCGAAGATCTCCTGGGCGTAGTGCAGGACGTTGGTGGCCGGGTCGAGCGGGATCGGCGCGTACGGGACGAGCTGGCCGTCGTGCCAACCGCGGCCCTCGGTCCACTTGATCGTCACCATGTGGTCGGTGAAGTGGCGGCCGAATCCGGGGTGGGCGAGGATCGCCTCGCGCTCGGCGGCGGCGGTGGGGTGCGCGGACGGCTTGAGCTCGATCGTGGGCGTCGTCATGAGTGGTAGTCCTTCACCGGTTGTAGTAGTGGCCGCGCTCACACCCTTGTCGTAGGACGTCCGAGCATTCCCTCATACCGCGGCTCCGCGTTCGATTATCGCGCGGGGGCCTGGGCGGAAGGAATCGGGGTGAAAGCGGACCCGGGGTTGATGGTGGCACCCGGTGGCAGGCACGGGGAAGCCGCCGGGTGCGTGTGCGACCCGGCGGCTTCTTGACGGAGGGAGAAGCCCGGCGGGTCAGCCGGCTACTCGTACGGCCAGCGCGTCGCCGATCTCCGAGGTGGAGCGGGCGGGCTTGCCCTGGCGTTCGGTGAGGTCGGCGGTGACCGCCTCCTCGACGCGGGCGGCCTCGGCCTCGTAGCCGAGGTGGCGCAGCAGCAGGGCGACGGACAGGACCGTGGCGGTGGGGTCCGCCTTGCCCTGGCCGGCGATGTCGGGCGCGGAACCGTGGACCGGCTCGAACATCGAGGGGAACTCGCGGGAGGGGTTGATGTTGCCGCTCGCCGCGACGCCGATGCCGCCGGAGACGGCCGCGGCGAGGTCGGTGATGATGTCGCCGAAGAGGTTGTCGGTGACGATCACGTCGAACCGGGCCGGGTCGGTGACCAGGTAGATGGTGGCCGCGTCGACGTGGATGTAGTCCGTGGTGACCTCGGGGAACTCCTCGGCCACCTTGTTGAAGATGTTCGTCCACAGGTGCCCCGCGAAGGTCAGCACGTTGTTCTTGTGGACCAGCGTGAGCTTCTTGCGGGGGCGGGCCTGGGCACGGGCGAAGGCGTCCCGGACGACCCGCTCGACACCGTAGGCGGTGTTGACGGACACCTCGGTGGCGACCTCGTGCTCGGTGCCCTTGCGGATGGTGCCGCCGTTGCCGGTGTACGGGCCCTCGGTGCCCTCGCGGACCACGACGAAGTCGATCTCGGGCTCGCCGGCCAGCGGGGTGGCGACACCGGGGAGGAGCTTCGACGGACGCAGGTTGACGTGGTGGTCGAAGGCGAAGCGGAGCTTCAGCAGGAAGCCGCGCTCCAGGACGCCGGACGGGACGCTCGGGTCGCCGATCGCGCCCAGCAGGATGGCGTCGTGCTGCTTCAGCGCGTCGAGGTCGGCGTCGGTGAGGGTCTCACCGGTGGCGTGGTAGCGCCGGGCGCCGAAGTCGTACTCCTTGGTCTCCAGCTTCACATCCTGCGGGAGGACGGCGGAGAGGACCTTGAGGCCTTCGGCCACGACTTCCTGCCCGATGCCGTCACCGGGGATCACTGCGAGATTGAGGATGCGAGAGCTTGCCGACATGCACAGCACCCTACTCCTCGTCCCATGGGATGACACGCACCGTCCGTCATGCGGACACCCGATGGGGGGTACCGCTCATCCCGTCGCCCGGCGTTCACCCGTATGTATGGCGGTTGTTGACGTGTGCTGGGCATCTTTGCGGCATGGACGTCCCCGACTTCGGTATTCCGCCGCGCCTCGCGGCCCGGATGAGCATGGCCGAGCAGTACGAGTATCTGCGCACCCGGCTGGTGAGCCGCCGCACCCTGGTGACGGCGGGCGCGGTGGCGGGCGGCGGTCTGCTGGCCGGCTGCTCGGGGAGGTCGGTGAGGCCGGCGCCGGCCACCTCGGCGGTCCGGGGTGCGGACGTCCCGCCGTTCGGCCGCCACCTCGCCTTCGGTGCCGACCCGGGACGGCAGATGCGAGTCTCCTGGCAGGTGCCCTCCCCCGTCCGCAAGCCGTTCGTCCGGATCGGGACCCGGCCCGACGACCTGGCCCGGCGCGTCGACGCGGAGGTACGGCATCTGCACACGCCGGGCGTGCCGGGCGTGCGCCCGGTGGTCGAGCAGTACTACCTGCACGCGGCGGTGGACGGCCTCGCCCCCGGCACCACCTATTACTACGGCGTCGGCCACGAGGGCCGGGACCCGGCCGCCCCGGCCCACCGCTCCGCCGTCGCCTCCTTCCGCACCGCGCCCGCGAGCCCGGAGCGGTTCGTGTTCACGGCCTTCGGCGACCAGGGCGTCAGTCAGGCCGGCCGGGCGAGCGACCACGCGCTGCTGCGGCAGGACCCGGCCTTCCACCTCCACGCGGGTGACATCTGCTACGCCGACGGCAACGGCGCCGGGAAGACCTCGGACGGCTACGACGCCCGCGAGTGGGACCGGTTCCTGAAGCAGAACGACCCGGTGGCGCGGTCGGTGCCGTGGATGGTGACGACCGGCAACCACGACATGGAGGCCTGGTACTCCCCCGACGGCTACGGCGGGCAGTACGCCCGCTTCGCCCTCCCGGACAACGGCTTCGACCCGCGCGGGGCACCGGGCGTGTACGCGTTCACCTACGGCAACGTCGGCTTCGTGGCGCTGGACGCGAACGACGTGTCGTACGAGATACCCGCCAACCTCGGTTACAGCGGCGGCCGGCAGACGGCGTGGCTGGAGCGGAAGCTCAAGGAGCTGCGGGCGGCCGGGGACGTGGACTTCGTCGTGGTCTTCTTCCACCACTGCGCGTACTCGACGTCCTCGCACGCCTCCGACGGCGGCGTGCGGGCGGCCTGGCTGCCGCTGTTCGACCGGTACCAGGTGGACCTGGTGATCAACGGGCACAACCACGTCTACGAGCGCACCGACGCGGTGCGGGACGGCCGGGTCGGCCGCGCGGTCCCGGTCGGCGGCTCGACCGATCCGACCCGGGACGGAATCGTGCACGTCACGGCGGGCGGCGGCGGGCGGGCCCTGTACGCGTTCCCCTCCGGGGTGAAGGACAGCTACGAGGGGCACGTCACCCGGCACGACGCGGTGGACAGCTTCCACTGGACCGAGGGGCAGCACAACGCGGCCGAGACGGTGGAGTGGTCGCGGGTGCGGTACACCGGCTTCTCCTTCCTCAAGGTCGAGGCGGAGACGGGTGCCGGCCCGCGGCTGAAGGTGTCGGCGCTGGCCCACGACGGGGCCCGGATCGACCACTTCGAGATACGGCGCGGCGGCTGATCCCGGAGTACGGCGCGGCGGTCCGGGCCACGCCGTACCCCGTGCGGGTGCGGCTCCCGATCAGAGGACCGCCGCCGGTCAGTGGCCGGTCTCGCCGCCGTTGTCACGGCGGTCGAGGGCGCGCTGGAGGGCGGCGGCCGCGTTCTTGCGCTCGGAGTCGCTCGTGCGGGACACGTGGCGGACTCGGCGGCGGACGGTCGTCTCGGCCATGGGAATCGACTCCTTCGGCATACGTGGAGTACGGCAGGGGGGTTACGAGACGCCGGAAGGGGCGGGGAGCGAAGGCCGCAGGGGTTGCCTGCACGGGGCCCGGCTCACGACCGCCATTCGCTTGATCGAGCGAGACGTTCGGCTCCTACAAAAGTAAGGGAGCGGCCCGCTTCTGTCTGCACAATTACTCGGACTTCCTACTATCTGAGACGGCGGGGTCGGCGGTCCGGCCCTGACCGGGCCTTTCGGCGAACCGCGCGGCGGCTACCAGGGGACCGGGCCGTGCCGGTCGATGAACCGGCCGGTGCCGGAGCCAGCCGGTTCGGTGGCGAGTCGGACGATCGCGTCGGTGCCCTCGGTGACGGTCTGCGGGCCGCTGTGCGCGTTGAGGTCGGTCGCCGTGTAGCCGGGGTCGACGGCGTTGACGCGGATGTCCTTGAAGGCCTTGGCGTACTGGGTGGTGAGCATGACCAGGGCCGCCTTGGAGGAGGTGTACAGCGGTGCCACGACGGTGGACTCGACGCGGTCCGGCTCGTGGGTGACGGCGACCGACCCCAGTCCGCTGCTGACGTTGACCACGACCGGGTCCGCCGATTCGCGCAGCAGCGGCAGGAACGCGGTGGTCGTGCGGATGACGCCGAAGAGGTTGACGTCGAAGACGGCGAGGCCGTCGGCGGCGGTGAGTTCGGCCGGGTCGGCGCCCGGTTCGGCGACACCGGCGTTGTTGACGAGGACGTCGATCCTGCCCTCGTGGGCGGCCACGTCGGCGGCCGCGGCGGCTACCGAGGCGTCGTCGGTGACGTCGATCCGCACGAACCGCGCGCCGAGCGCGTCCGCCGCGGCGGCGCCCTGCTCCGGGTCACGGGCGCCGACGAGCACGGTGTGGCCGAGCTCGACGAGACGGCGGGCGGTCTCCCGGCCGAGCCCCTTGTTGGCTCCGGTGATGAAGGTGATGGTCATGGTCCGATCCTGCGCGGCGCCCGGAGGCGGTGCCAGGGACGCCCGGACCGTAGGAACGGCGGTACCAGGATCGCCGAGGAGGCAGGATGGCGGACATGACCGGGAAAACGACGACCGACCTGGGGACCACCATCCGAGCCTGGCGGGAGCGGCTGTCACCGTCGGACCTGGGACTGCCGGTCGGCCGCGCCCGGCGCGCGCCGGGACTGCGCCGCGAGGAACTCGCCGAACGCGCGGGGGTGTCCGTCGACTACGTGGTCCGCCTGGAGCAGGGCCGGGCCACGGCGCCCTCCGGACAGGTGGTCGCCGCCCTCGCCCGCGCCCTGCGGCTGACCCGCACCGAGCGTGAGCACCTCTACCGCATGGCGGGGCTGCTGCCCCCGGACGACGGCCCGATCCCCGACCGGCTCCCGCCGGGCGTGCACCGCGTGCTGAACCGGCTCGGCGACGTGGCGGTCGCCGTGTTCACCGCGCACTGGCAGCTGCTGTGCTGGAACCCCGCCTGGGCCGCGCTGCTCGGCGACCCGTCGGACATCCCGCCCGAGCTGCGCAACCTCGCCCGCGAGCGGTTCCCGGTGGGCGGCGAGGCGGCCCGGCTCTCGGCGTGGCCGGTGCGGGTGGCGAACGGCGACGACTCCGACCTCGCGATCGTGTCGGACCTGCGCCGGGCCACCGGCCGCTTCCCGCACGACGCCCGGCTGGCCGGCCTGATCCACGAACTGGCCCAGGGCAACGAGCGGTTCGCCAGGCTCTGGGCGAACGGCACGGTGGCCGCCCACCGCGAGGACCGCAAGACGGTCGAGCATCCGGAGGTCGGGCCGGTGGAGGTGGACTGCGACGTCCTCACGGACGGCGATTCGGAACTGAAGATCGTGATCCTGTCGGCGGCGCCGGGCAGCTCGGACCAGGCCGGGCTGTGGGCCCTGTTCCGGCCGTGGGAACGGGGCGGGAAGCCTGCTCGTGGGTCAGGCTTCCCGCCCCGTGCTCGGGTGGAGTGACGGCGGGGGTCAGCCCATGTGCGGGTACGTGTAGTCGGTCGGCGGGACCAGGGTCTCCTTGATCGCCCGGGTCAGGGTCCAGCGCAGCAGGTTCTGCGGGGCACCGGCCTTGTCGTTGGTGCCGGAGGCCCGGCCGCCACCGAAGGGCTGCTGGCCGACGACGGCACCGGTCGACTTGTCGTTGATGTAGAAGTTGCCCGCCGCGTAGCGGAGCTTCTCCATCGTGTACGCGGCGGCCGCGCGGTCGTTGGCGATGACCGAACCCGTCAGCGCGTAGTCCGACACCGACTCCATCTGGGTCAGCATCTCGTCGTACTTGTCGTCCTCGTAGACGTGCACGGCGAGGAACGGGCCGAAGTACTCGGTGCGGAACACCTCGTTCTCCGGGTCGTCGCAGACGACGACCGTCGGGCGGACGAACCAGCCGACCGAGTCGTCGTAGGAGCCGCCCGCCACGATCTCGCAGGACGGGTCGGTCTTCGCGCGGTCGATCGCGGCCTTGTTCTTGGCGAAGGCACGCTCGTCGATCACGGCGCCGATGAAGTTCGACAGGTCGGTGACGTCACCCATGGTCAGGTAGTCGACCTCGGCGGCGAACTCCTCGCGGAAACCGGAGTTCCAGATGGACGCCGGAATGTAGGCGCGGGAGGTGGCGGAGCACTTCTGGCCCTGGTACTCGAAGGCACCGCGGGTCAGGGCGGTCTTGAGGACGGCCCGGTCGGCGCTCGGGTGGGCGACGAGGAAGTCCTTGCCGCCGGTCTCGCCCACCAGGCGCGGATAGGTGCGGTACTTCTCGATGTTGGCGCCGACCGTCTTCCACAGGTACTGGAAGGTCTTGGTGGAGCCGGTGAAGTGGATGCCGGCCAGGTCCCGGTGGTTCAGGGCGACCTCGGAGACCTCGATGCCGTCACCGGTGACCAGGTTGATGACGCCCTTGGGCAGACCGGCCTCCTCCAGCAGCCGCATCAGCAGGACGGCCGCGTGGGTCTGGGTCGGCGACGGCTTCCAGACGACGACGTTGCCCATGAGGGCGGGGGCCGTCGGCAGGTTGCCCGCGATGGCGGTGAAGTTGAACGGCGTGATCGCGTAGACGAAGCCCTCCAGGGGGCGGTGGTCCATGCGGTTCCAGACGCCCGGGGAGTTGGCCGGCGGCTGCTCGGCCAGGATCTGGCGGGCGTAGTGGACGTTGAACCGCCAGAAGTCGATCAGCTCGCAGGGCGTGTCGATCTCGGCCTGCTGGGCGGTCTTGGACTGGCCGAGCATGGTGGAGGCGGCGAGGGTCTCGCGCCAGGGGCCGGAGAGCAGTTCGGCGGCGCGCAGGATGATCGCGGCGCGGTCGTCGAAGGACATCGCGCGCCAGGCGGGCGCGGCGGCGAGGGCGGCGTCGACGGCGTCCTGGGCGTCCTGCCGGGTGGCGTGGCGGCCGGTGCCGATGACGGACTTGTGGTTGTGCGGCTGCACCACCTGGAAGGGCTCGCCGCCGCCGAGCCGCTTCTCGCCGCCGATCGTCATCGGCAGCTCGATCGGGTTCTCGGCGAGCTCCTTGAGCTTCGCCTCCAGGCGGGTGCGCTCGGCCGAGCCGGGGGCATAGCCGTGCACCGGCTCGTTGACGGGGGCGGGGACCTGGGTCACAGCGTCCATGGGTTCCGTAACTCCTTGTACGTGAGCGGGTGTTGAGGCTTGTCGAGCGGGGGTGGGTCTCAGCCCTTGCTGACCATCGAGCGCAGGAAGAACCGCAGGTTCGCCGGCTTCTCCGCGAGCCTGCGCATGAAGTAGCCGTACCAGTCGGTGCCGTAGGCGGTGTAGACGCGCATCCGGTGGCCTTCGGCGGCGAGCCGGAGGTGTTCGTCGCTGCGGATGCCGTACAGCATCTGGAACTCGTACTCGTCCGGCTTGCGTCCGGCGCGCCGGGCGAGTTCCTGGGCTATGGAGATCAGGCGCGGGTCGTGGGAGCCGACCATCGGGTACCCCTGGCCCTCCATCAGGATGCGCAGGACCCGCACGTACGCCTTGTCGATCTCGCTCTTCTGCTGGTGGGCGACCTCGGCGGGCTCCTTGTAGGCCCCCTTGACCAGGCGGACCCGGCTGCCCGCGGCGGCGAGGCGGCGGGCGTCGGCCTCGGTGCGGAAGAGGTAGGCCTGGATGACGCAGCCGGTCCCCGGGAAGTCCTTCCGCAGCTCCTCGTGGATGGCGAACATCGAGTCGAGGGTGGTGTGGTCCTCGGCGTCGAGGGTGACGGTCGTACCGATGGCGGCGGCGGCCTCGACGACGGGCCGGACGTTCGCGAGGGCCAGCTCGTGGCCGCCGGGCAGCGCCTGGCCGAACATGGACAGCTTGACCGACATCTCGACGCGCTCGCCTTGGCCCAGCGTGCGCAGGTGCTCGACGAGCGCCAGGTACGCGTCCCGGGCGGCGGCGGCCTGCTCGGGGCTGGTGATGTCCTCGCCGACGACGTCCATCGTCAGCTCCAGGCCGCGGCCCGTGAGCTCTTCGATGACCGGGACGATGTCACCGACCGTCTCACCGGGGATGAAGCGGTCGACGACCTGCTTCGTCACCGGGGCCGCCGAGATCAGGCGACGCATCCGGTCGCTGCGCGACGCGGCGAGAATCACGGGACCCAGCACGGGGCACCTCCACAACACATGCCGGAAAAGCCGCGATCCGACGATGTGGACACGGCAAGGGGAACCACCGTGAAAGGTAGGGATCTCTTTGATCGTCGGCCATCGACAGCTGTCACGCATCCGCGCCGGAGATCTCAGACAGATGTATGAAGGGGACCGCGGATTGCGGGAGAATGCCCGGGTGACGTCGGAATCCAAGGGTGACTACCAGGAGCTGGTCGACGAGATCTCGGAGCTGCTGGGTGTCCCCGCGACCCTGGAGAACCGCGACTTCGAGCTGATCGCCTTCGGGGCGTACGACAGCGAGGGCGACCTGGATCCGTCCGCGCTGGACCCGGTCCGCACCCGTTCGATCCTGACCCGGCGGTCCACGGCGGCGGTCCGCGCCTGGTTCGAGGGTTTCGGCATCACCCGGGCGACCGGCCCGGTCCGGATCCCGCCGACCCCGGAGGCGGGGGTGTACCGGGGAAGGATCTGCCTGCCGGTACGCCACCGGGGTGTCGTCCTCGGCTACGTCTGGCTGCTGGACGGCGATCCCGGCCCGACGGACGCCCAACTGGCCGCGGCCATGGGGGTGGCCGGGCGGATCGGCGCGCTGCTCGCGGACGAGGCGCAGGCCGGGGCGGGGCTGAGCCGGGAGCTGCGGGCGGTGCTGGTCGCGGAGCGCGGCTGGCAGCAGGACATGGCGGTGGCCGAGCTGCGCACGGCCCTGGGGACACGCGGCGACGGCCCGCACACGCTGGTCTGTGTCGCCCCCTGGCCGTCCGCCGACCCGGACGACGCCCCGTCCCCGCGCACGGTCCCGCACGCGACCGCGCTGTGCACGCTGCCGTGGGGGGCGACGGCGCACAGCCTCGTGGTACTGGTCCGGCTGCGCAGCACCCAGGTGGCCGCACCCGCCCTGGCGGCGGCGGCCCGGCTGCTCAGGGAGGCCGAGGAGGCCCGGCAGGCCGGTTCGGCGGCGGCCCGCGGGGCCGGGGCCCGGACGGCGGCGGCCGTGGCGGCGGGGTTCGCCGCGGGCCCGGCGGTGGCGTCGGTCGCGGGGGTGGGCGAGGCCAGGACCGGGCTGGCCGAGCTGGGCGCGGTCTGGCAGGAGGCCGCGGCGGCCGCCCGCGCCGCGCTGGCGGAACCCCGGTTCGGACCGGTGGCGCAGTGGGCGCGCATAGGCCCCTACCGGCTGCTGACCGCGCTGCCGCCGGAGGCGTCCCGCGACCCGGTGGTGGCCCCGCTGCTCACCGCGGCCCACCGCGAACTGGCCAGGACCGCCGAGGTCTACCTGGACTGCGCGGGCCAGGCGGGCCGCACGGCCGCGGCCCTCGGCATCCACCGGCAGACCCTCTACTACCGCCTGTCCCGCGTCGAACAGCTCACCGGCCTCGACCTGGACGACGGCGAGGACCGACTGCTGCTGCACATGGCCCTGAAGGGGGCCCGGCTGTAGCCGGCCGGACCGCTCGGGGGCCGGTGGTCAGGTCCGGCCCGCGGCCTCGATGATCTGGCGCAGGCCCTCGGTGAGGGTGTCGCCGTCGGGCGCGGTCTTCGGGTCGAAGGTCCACTGGGAGATCAGGCCGGACATCAGGGTCATGTAGAAGCGGCCCAGGGTGTCGGCGGTCTCGTCGGAGACCTCGTCCTCCGGCACGCCCATCAACAGCGAGGTCAGCCCCCGGCCGCCCTCGCGCTGGGCGCGCGCCAGCTGCTCGCGCACCTCCGGCAGCTGGTCGCCCATCGCCACGACCTCCACGCTGAGCCGCCACATCGTGCCGGGCTCACGCATGGTGGCGACGATGTTCGACCAGACCTCGCGGAACCGTTCCAGCGAGCCGGGCGCGCCGGTGAGGCCGGTGTCGTCGCCCTCGAAGGACATCTCCTCCACCAGCGCGATGTAGGCCTGGGCGAGCAGCGCGTCCTTGGAGCCGTAGTGGTAGCCGATCGAGGCGAGGTTGGTCCCCGACTCCCTGACGATGTCGCGCGCCGTCGTCCGCGCGAACCCCTTCTCGAGCAGGCAGCGCTTGGCGCCGTCCAGCAGATCCTCACGGTGTCCCATGCGGACCAGCCTACCCCCGGATCCATACGGACGTCCTAGACGCATGACTTATACAAGCGTTCTAGACACGCGTTTAATACACTCGTACATTCGGTGGCATGACGAACCCGAAGAGCACGACCGCCCCCGCACGTGCGGGGCGCCGCGAATGGACCGCGCTCGGCGTGCTGATGCTGCCGCTGCTGCTGGTCTCGATGGACGTCTCGGTCCTCTACTTCGCACTCCCGGCGATCGGCGCCGACCTCAGGCCGAGCGGCACCCAGCAGCTGTGGATCCTGGACATCTACGGCTTCGTCCTGGCCGGCCTGCTGATGACGATGGGCGCGCTCGGCGACCGCATCGGCCGCCGGCGCCTGCTGCTGTGCGGCGCCGCGGCCTTCGGCGGCGCCTCGCTGCTCGCGGCCTACGCCGACAGCGCCGGCACCCTCATCGCCGCCCGCGCGGTCCTCGGCGTCGGCGGCGCGACCCTGATGCCGTCGACGATGGCCCTGCTGCGCACCATGTTCACCGACCCCGGTCAGCGCGCGAAGGCGATCGGCCTGTGGTCCGGGGTGATGACGGGCGGGATCGCGCTCGGCTCGGTGATGAGCGGCATCCTCGTGGAGCACTTCTGGTGGGGCTCGGTCTTCCTGGTCAACCTCCCGGCGATGGCCCTGCTCCTGCTCCTCGGCCCGGTCCTGCTCCCGGAGTCGAGGAACCCCTCCCCCGGCCGCTTCGACTGGCTGAGCGTCCCGCTCTCGATGGCCGCCGTGCTCCCCGTGATCTACGGCGTCAAGGAGATCCCCTCCGAGGGCTGGCACCCGCTGTACGTCGTCTCGGTCACCGTCGGCCTGGGCTTCGCGGCCCTCTTCGTCCACCGCCAGCGCACCACCGGCTCCCCGCTGATCCCGCCCGCGCTGCTCAGGGGCCGCGGCTTCACCCCGGCGCTGGTCCTGAACCTCGTCGCCTCACTCGCCATGATGGGCTCGGCGATCTTCACCACGCAGTACCTGCAGTCGGTCCTCGGGATGAGCCCGCTCGCGGCCGCGCTGTGGAGCCTGGTGCCCTCGGTGTTCATCGGGGTCGCGGGTCCCCTCACCGCACACCTGGTGCAGCGGGGCGTGGACCGCGGATACGTCGTCGCGGGCGGCTTCGCGGCGATGGCCGCCGGGTTCGTCCTGCTCGCCCTCCTCGGCACCGACTCGCTGTGGCTGGTGCTGACCGGGGCCGGGGTGCTCGCCTGCGGGATGGTGGCGATCATGTCCCAGCTGACCGACCTGGCGATGGGCGGGGCGCCGGTGGAACGGGCGGGCACGGCCTCCGCCCTGCTGGAGACCAGCGCGGAGTTCGGCGGGGCGCTCGGCATGGCCGTGCTCGGGTCGATAGGCACCGCCGTCTACCGCCACGAGATGCCGGCCACGGCTCCGTCGGGCGCCCGCGAGACGCTGAGCGGCGCGCTCGCCACGGCGGCGGGGTTGCCCGGCCGGGCCGGTGAGTCCCTGCTGGCCACCGCGAGGGAGGCGTTCACCAGCGGGATGCAGGGGGCGGCGATCGCGGGGGCGGTGCTGCTGGTGGCGGCCGCGGTGGGAGCGGGGGTGACGCTGCGCGACGCCGGCGACTAGGCGGACGCGCGAACGCCGGGTGGGCCGACTTCCGTCGGTCCACCCGGCGTTCGTGGCGTTGTCGCTAGACCAGGTTGACGGAGCGGGCCGACGTGGCGCCGATCTCCGTCTCGACCTCGGCCAGCACGGCCGGGGCGACCGTGTCGTCCACGGTGAGGACGGCCAGCGCCTCGCCGCCCACCGCCGCGCGGGCCACCTGCATGCCGGCGATGTTGATGCCCGCCTCGCCGAGGATGCGGCCGACGGTGCCGACGACGCCCGGCCGGTCCTCGTAGCGCAGGACCAGCAGGTGGTCGGCGACGGCGAGGTCGACGTCGTAGTCGCCGACCGCGACGATCTTCTGGATGTGCTTGGGGCCGGCCAGCGTGCCGGACACCGACACCTCCTCGCCGTCGGAGAGGGTGCCGCGCACGGTCACCACGTTGCGGTGGTCGCTGGCCTCGGAGCTGGTGGTGAGGCGGACCTCGACGCCCCGCTCCTGGGCGAACAGCGGCGCGTTGACGTAGGAGACGGTCTCGTCGACGACGTCCTCGAAGACACCCTTGAGCGCGGACAGCTCCAGCACCTTCACGTCGTGCTGGGTGATCTCGCCGTAGACCTCGACGTCGAGGCGGACCGCGACCTCGCCCGCGAGCGCGGTGAAGATGCGGCCGAGGCGCTCGGCGAGGGGCAGGCCCGGCTTGACGTCCTCGGCGATGACACCGCCCTGGACGTTCACCGCGTCCGGGACCAGCTCGCCGGCGAGCGCGAGGCGGACGGACTTGGCGACCGCGATACCGGCCTTCTCCTGGGCCTCGTCGGTGGAGGCGCCGAGGTGCGGGGTGCAGACGACCTGGTCCAGCTCGAAGAGCGGGGAGTCGGTGCACGGCTCCTTCGCGTACACGTCGAGGCCGGCGCCGGCGACCCGGCCCTCCTTGAGCGCCGCGTACAGCGCCTCCTCGTCGACGATGCCACCACGGGCGGCGTTGACGATGCGCACGGACGGCTTGACCTTGCGCAGCGCCTCGTCGCCGATCAGACCGACCGTCTCTGGGGTCTTCGGGAGGTGCACGGTGATGAAGTCGGCGACCTCGAGCAGCTCGTCGAGGGAGAGCACCTTGACGCCCATCTGGGCGGCGCGCGCGGGCTGGATGTAGGGGTCGTAGGCGACGACCTTCATGCCGAACGCGGACATCCGCTGCGCGACCAGGGCGCCGATCCGGCCGAGGCCGACCACGCCGAGGGTCTTCTCGGCGAGCTCGACGCCGGTGTACTTGCTGCGCTTCCACTCGCCGTTCTTCAGCGCGGAGTTCGCCTGCGGGATGTGCCGCGCGGTGGAGATCAGCAGACCGCAGGCCAGCTCGGCGGCGGTCACGATGTTGGAGGTCGGAGCGTTCACGACCATCACGCCGGCCTTGGTGGCGGCGGAGACGTCCACGTTGTCCAGGCCGACGCCGGCTCGCGCGACGACCTTGAGCTTCTTCGCCGCGGCGATGGCCTCGGCGTCGACCTTGGTGGCGGAGCGGATCAGGATCGCGTCCACGTCGGCGATGGCGGGGAGCAGTTCGGCTCGGTCTGCTCCGTTGGCGTGCCGGATCTCGAAGTCCGGGCCCAGCGCGTCGACAGTGGCGGGCGACAGCTCTTCAGCGATGAGTACGACAGGTTTCGAGCTCACGTGAGTCCTCACAGGTCCAATGCGGACGGCCGTCCCGACGGCCGCAGGCGGTGGAGGGGGGAGCGGCGCCGAGGAATGTGCGGTGCGGTCCCGCGCCCGCCGCGGCAGCGGCTGTGTGTCACAGCCGGTGCGTGCTCTCGGTGTGCCGGGCGAAGGTCCTCGTAGCGGAGCTACCAGGGCCTTTGACCGGTGCGGCGAGAGTGCGTGCCGGGCGGCGTGGGGCTGTGCCGCACATTCCTCGGTGTCGCTAAGCCGCGGAGACGCACGACGCTGTGGGCCTGACGCGTATGTAGTACGGCAGTGTAGTGGCGTGGCGGTGGTCGTCCTGCGCCTCTGCGGAAGGATCACCCGTCCGAGATTCGACGGGGTGGACAACGGGGCCGGAGCAGTGCGCTCCGGCCCCGTCGCTGAGGCTTACGCCTCCTCGTTCACCCAGCTCATCAGCTTGCGCAGCTGCTTGCCGGTGGTCTCCAGCAGGTGCTCGGAGTCCGCGGTCTTGTACTCGTTGTACTTCTTCAGACCGCCGTGGTACTCCTCCATCCAGTTGTTGGCGAAGGTGCCGTCCTGGATCTCCGCGAGGACCTTCTTCATCTCGGCCTTGGTGGCGTCGGTGATGATCCGCGGGCCGGTGACGTAGTCGCCCCACTCGGCGGTCTCGGAGACCGACCAGCGCATCTTCTCCAGGCCGCCCTCGTACATCAGGTCGACGATGAGCTTCAGCTCGTGCAGGCACTCGAAGTAGGCGATCTCCGGCTGGTAGCCGGCCTCGACCAAGGTCTCGAAACCGGCCTTGACCAGGGCGGAGGTGCCACCGCAGAGAACGGCCTGCTCGCCGAAGAGGTCGGTCTCGGTCTCCTCGGTGAAGGTCGTCTTGATGACGCCGGCGCGGGTGCCGCCGATGCCCTTGGCGTACGACAGGGCCAGCGCGAAGCCGTTGCCGGTGGCGTCCTGCTCGACGGCCACGATGCAGGGGACGCCGCGGCCCTCCTCGTACTGGCGGCGCACCAGGTGGCCCGGGCCCTTAGGGGCGACCATGCAGACGTCGACGCCGGCCGGGGGCTTGATGAAGCCGAAGCGGATGTTCAGGCCGTGACCGAAGAACAGGGCGTCGCCGTCGTTCAGGTTGGGGGCGATCGACTCCTCGTAGACCTTGGCCTGGATCGGGTCCGGCACCAGGATCATGATGACGTCGGCCTCGGCGGCAGCCTCGGACGGGGTCACCACGCGCAGGCCCTGCTCCTCGGCCTTCGCCTTGGACTGGGAGCCCTCGTGCAGACCGACACGGACGTCAACACCGGAGTCGCGCAGCGACAGCGCGTGGGCGTGGCCCTGGCTGCCGTAGCCGATGACCGCGACCTTGCGGCCCTGGATGATGGACAGGTCGGCGTCAGCGTCGTAGAACAGCTCGGCCACTTTGGGTTCTCTCCTTGGTGTGCAGATGTTGCGTCCCACCGTATGACGGCGGGGGGAAGGGAAGTCTCGGGGTCTCGGCATACGGGCGGCCGACGGCCGTCGGCCGCCCGTGTCAAGCCAGGGTTCAAGCCTTACGCAGAACGGTCGAGGGCGCGCAGCGAGCGGTCCGTGATCGACCGGGCGCCGCGGCCGATCGCGATGGTGCCGGACTGGACCAGTTCCTTGATGCCGAACGGCTCCAGCATCTTGAGCATGGCGGTCAGCTTCTCGCTGCTTCCGGTGGCCTCGATGGTGACGGCCTCCGGGGAGACGTCGACGGTCTTGGCACGGAACAGCTGGACGATCTCCACGATCTGGGAGCGCGTCTCGTTGTCGGCGCGCACCTTCACCAGAACGAGTTCCCGCTGAACGGCCGAACCCGGCTCCAGTTCGACGATCTTCAGCACCTCGACGAGCTTGTTGAGCTGCTTGGTGACCTGTTCGAGCGGCAGGGCCTCGACGCTCACCACGATCGTGATGCGGGAGATGTCGGCGTGCTCGGTGACCCCGACGGCGAGCGAGTCGATGTTGAAGCCCCGGCGGGAGAAGAGGGCCGCGATCCGGGCCAGGATGCCCGGCTTGTTCTCCACCAGGACGGAGAGCGTGTGCTTGGACATGTTTTCTGCGTCTCTCTCGCTCAGTCGTCTTCGTTGTCGCCGAAGTCGGGGCGGACGTCCCGGGCGGCCAGGATCTCGTCGTTGGAGGTGCCGGCGGCGACCATCGGCCACACCATGGCGTCCTCGTGGACGATGAAGTCGACGACGACGGGGCGGTCGTTGATGGAGTTCGCCTCTTCGATGACCTTGTCGAGGTCGTCCGGGGACTCGCAGCGAATGGCGTGGCAGCCCATGGCCTCCGACAGCTTGACGAAGTCGGGGACACGGGTGCCGCGCGCGTCCGGGTTGACGTCGTCCGGCCCGGAGTGCAGCACCGTGTTGGAGTACCGCTGGTTGTAGAAGAGGGTCTGCCACTGGCGGACCATCCCGAGGGCGCCGTTGTTGATGATGGCGACCTTGATCGGGATGTTGTTCAGGGCGCAGGTGGTGAGCTCCTGGTTGGTCATCTGGAAGCAGCCGTCGCCGTCGACCGCCCAGACGGTGTTGCCGGGCGCGCCGGCCTTGGCGCCCATGGCGGCCGGGACCGCGTAGCCCATGGTTCCGGCGCCGCCGGAGTTCAGCCAGGTGGCGGGCTTCTCGTACCGGATGAAGTGCGCGGCCCACATCTGGTGCTGGCCGACGCCCGCCGCGAAGATCGTGCCCTCCGGGGCGAGCTGCCCGATCCGCTCGATGACCTGCTGCGGGGAGAGCGAGCCGTTGTCCGGCTGGTCGTAGCCGAGCGGGTAGGTGTCGCGCCACCGGGAGAGGTCCTTCCACCAGGCGGTGTAGTCGCCCTGGTGGCCCTCGCTGTGCTCCTTCTGCACGGCCTGGATCAGGTCGGCGATGACCTCGCGGGCGTCCCCGACGATCGGCACGTCGGCGGCGCGGTTCTTGCCGATCTCCGCGGGGTCGATGTCGGCGTGGACGATCTTCGCGTACGGGGCGAAGCTGTCCAGCTTGCCGGTGACACGGTCGTCGAAGCGGGCTCCGAGGGCGACGATCAGGTCGGCCTTCTGCAGCGCGGTGACGGCGGTGACCGCACCGTGCATGCCCGGCATTCCCACGTGCAGCGGGTGGCTGTCGGGGAATGCGCCGAGCGCCATCAGGGTGGTGGTGACGGGCGCTCCGGTGAGTTCGGCGAGGACCTTCAGCTCGGCGGTGGCGCGCGCCTTGATGACGCCGCCGCCGACGTAGAGGACGGGCCGCTTCGCGGAGGTGATCAGCTTGGCGGCCTCGCGGATCTGCTTGGCGTGCGGCTTGGTCACCGGGCGGTAGCCGGGCAGGTCCATGACCGGCGGCCAGGAGAAGGTGGTCTTCGCCTGGAGGGCGTCCTTGGCGATGTCGACCAGGACCGGGCCGGGACGGCCGGTCGAGGCGATGTGGAACGCCTGGGCGATGGTCCGCGGGATGTCCTCGGCCTTGGTGACCAGGAAGTTGTGCTTGGTGATCGGCATGGTGATGCCGACGATGTCCGCCTCCTGGAAGGCGTCCGTGCCGATCGAGGAGGACGCGACCTGCCCGGTGATCGCCACGAGCGGCACCGAGTCCATGTGCGCGTCCGCGATAGGCGTCACCAGGTTGGTGGCACCCGGGCCGCTGGTCGCCATGCAGACGCCGACCTTGCCGGTGGCCTGCGCGTAGCCGGTGGCGGCGTGACCGGCGCCCTGCTCGTGCCGGCACAGGACGTGGCGCACCCGGGTGGAGTCCATCAGCGGGTCGTAGGCGGGCAGGATCGCGCCGCCGGGGATGCCGAATACCGTGTCAGCGCCGACCTCCTCGAGGGAGCGGATGAGGGACTTCGCACCCGTGACGTGCTCGACGGGGGCGGACTGCTGTCCTCCGGAACGGGGCCGCGGCTGCGGATGGTGGGCCGCGGCGCTCTGCTCGGTCATCGGCATTCTCTTCTCGATGCTGAGGGTTTTTGCGAGGTTCGTACGGGATTCTGCTGCCGTACGCATGCTGTACGAGTGGTGCTGGTGCAACAAAAAACCCCTCGTGCCAAAAGGCAAGCGAGGGGAGCGCGCCGGTGTGGTCGCTGGGGTTTCCGGAGCCGTCTCCGGTGGGTCCCAGCTCAGCCGACGCGCTGTCCAAGTACGAGAATTCGGGTGCGCATGGGACTGACCCTCCCTCTGACGCGCACCACGTGTCAAGTGGGTGGGACGGGAGTCTCATTATGTGAGCGAAGGGCATTTCCGCCTCCGAGCACCGCGGGCACACCACTGGTGTACACCCCCGCGCCGCCCCCTGCGAAGGCCGGCTCGGCCGGTGCGTGCGGGACCGGGTAGTGGCCGGAGCCGAGCGCCCGGCGCAGCCGGTACTCGTCCACCGGGCCGGAGAAGGCCATCCCCATGCCGTGGGTGCAGCCCATCGCGCGCAGCGCGGTGACCTGTTCGGGCAGGTCCACGCCCTCGGCGACGGACTGGAGGCCCAGGTCGCCGGCGATCCGCAGCAACCCGCTGGTGATCTTGTGCAGCCGGGGCGACTCGACGATCCCCTCGACCAGACCGCGGTCGAGTTTGAGCACGTCGACGGGGAGCTTCCGGAGCGCCGTGATCGCCGCGTAGCCGCTGCCGAAGCCGTCCAGCGCGATCCGGACGCCGTGCCTGCTGAGCGCGGTCAGCCGCCGCTCCAGCTCGTCCAGCGGGATCCTGGGGTCGGTGTCGGACAGTTCCAGGACCAGCGACCCGGAGGGCAGCCCGTGCCGGGTGAGCAGGGCCTCGACGGAGCCGAGCGGCGAGGACCGGTCGAGCAGCCGCCGGGCGCTCAGGCGCACGGCGACCGGCACCACCAGCCCGCCAGCGGCCCGCTCGGCGGCCTGTTCGACCGCCTGTTGGAAGATCCACCGGTCCAGTTCGGCGGTCTTGTCGCTGTCCTCGGCCGCCCTGAGGAACTCGGCGGGCGTGAACAGCACCCCCTGCGAGGAGCGCCAGCGCGCCTGCGCGGAGACCGATTCGATCCGGCCGTTCTCCAGGCACACCACGGGCTGGTGCAGCAGCGCGAACTCGCCGTCGTGCAGCGCGGCCCGCAGCCGGGTGGCCAGCTCCGCCTTGCGTACGACGTCCTGCTGCATCTGGGGCTTGTACAGCTCGACGCGGCCCTTCCCGGCCGACTTGGCGCGGTACATCGCCAGGTCGGCGTTGCGCAGCAACTCGCCCGCTCCGAGGCCCGGTTCGGCGAAGGCGACGCCGATGGACGCGTTGACACGGACATCGTTGCCGTCAATCAGGTACGGCTGGGAGAGGGTCACCCTGAGGCGGTCGGCGAGCTCCAGGATGTGCCGCTCCCGGGCACTGCGGTCACGGGTGCCGTCCCCGACGATCAGCGCCGCGAACTCGTCGCCGCCCAGCCGGGAGGCGGTGTCGCCCTGGCGGACCGCGTCCTGGAGTCTGCGCGCGGCCTGGACGAGCAGTTCGTCCCCGGCCTGGTGCCCGATCGTGTCGTTGACGGCCTTGAACCCGTCCAGGTCGATGAAGAGCACCGCCGTGTTCCTGAGGGCGGGGCCCCGGTCCGAGGAGCGGCGGCCGGACAGCGCCTGCTGGACACGCCGGGTGAACAGGGCGCGGTTGGGCAGGTCGGTGAGCGGGTCGTGCTCGGCGTTGTGCTGGAGCTGGGCCTGCAGCCGCACTCTCTCGGTGACGTCCCGGCTGTTGAAGATGAGGCCGCCGTGGTGCCGGTTGACGGTGGACTCGACATTGAGCCAGCCGCCCTCGCCGGACCGGAAACGGCACTCGATCCGGGTGGTCGGTTCCTCCTGCGGCCTGGCGGCGAGGAAGCGGCGCACCTCGTGCACCACGCAGCCGAGGTCCTCCGGGTGGATGAGGCTGGCCAGTTCCGAACCCACCAGGTCCTCGGCGGGCCGTCCGTAGACCCCGGCGGCGGCCGGGGAGACGTACCGGAGGATGCCGTTGGGCGCGGCGATCATGATGACGTCGCTGGAGCCCTGCACCAGGGAGCGGAAGTGGTTCTCCTGCTGGGCCAGTTCCTGGGTGAGGGTGATGTTGTCGAGCAGCATGATGCCCTGGCGCACGACGAGCGCGAGGACCACGCAGCCGGCGGTGATCAGGACCACGTGGTCCGGGCTGCGGCCGTCGAGGACGTTGTAGAGGATGCCCAGGGTGCACACGCCGGCGGCCAGGTACGGGGTGAGCGCGGCCAGGGAGCCGGTGATCGGGCGGCCGGCCGGGTAGCGGCTGTGATCCCCTCCCGGGGCGGGCGCGGACGGCTGCCTGGGCGCCGGGGCCCGCCCGCCGGGCACGTGCTCGTGGACGACGCGCGTGTGCCCTTCGGGCTCCTGGGCGCCCTGGGCCCGGGGCGCGGCCCAGGGGGCGTACGCCAGCAGCAGCGACCCGGCGAACCAGCCCGCGTCCAGCAGCTGACCCGAGCGGTAACTGCTGTGCAGGAGCGGCGAGGTGAACAGGGCGTCGCACATCACGGTCAGGGCGAGCGCGCCGATCGCGGTGTTCACCGCGGTGCGGTTGCCGGGCGAACGCCGGAAGTGCAGCGCGAGCACCATGCTGACCAGGACGATGTCCAGCAGCGGGTACGCCAGCGAGAGCGCGGTGTGCGCGACGCTGGGCCCGTCGAACCGGGCGGCCTGGGCGAGCGCGAGGCTCCAGGACAGGGTGAGCAGCGAACCGCCGATCAGCCAGGCGTCCAGGCCCAGGCAGATCCAGCCGGCCTTGGTCACGGGCCGCTTGGCCAGCACCAGCAGGCCCACGATGGCGGGCGGCGCGAAGCACAGGAAGAACAGGTCGGCGTAGCTGGGGCTGGGCACCGGCCGCTGGAGCACGACCTCGTACCATCCCCAGACCGCGTTGCCCAGGGCCGCCATCGCCGAGGAGAGGGAGAACAGCAGCCAGGCGGATCGAAAGCGGACCCGCGGGGAGCGGGCGTAGACGAAGCACGACACGGCGGCGGTGCCGGCGGCCGCGGTCAGACCGAAGTCGCCCATGAACAGGGCGAGCTGGTTCGAGCCCCAGTCGAACGCGGCGCCGACGGCGTAACCCGCGCAGATCAGGGCCAGGACGAGTTGGCGGACCATGCCGGTGCGGCCGCCGGCGGCCGGCGGACGGGGCTGCGTCATCCCTGCCGGAGGCTGTGCCCGCAGCGCTCCGGGGAGAGCGGTCGTCACAGACGTCGGCGCTGTCACCGGATCCTCCCGGCCCGCGCCGCTCCCGGGTGCCTCGGGTCCCGGTGCGCTGGACGGGGGTGCCGCCCGCGTGCGCTGTTCGTGTGCTGGTGATGGCTGGTGTGGTGGCTGATGTGGTGGCCGCGTCTGCGCGCAGCTGTGCGCCAGGGTCGCCGCCGGCGGCTCCGCCGCGTCGGATCGTTCGTCCATAGGCCGTGCATCGCCCGTCGCCCCCCTCACAAATCTGACATGTCCGTCCCCGGCGCCGAACGGCTCACGGCGCAGCCCCTGTCGGGACGATACACCAGTCTCGTCACTCAGGGACATAGCTTCTCTACGCTCCGTGACGATCAGCGACTATGCCCGCACGCACCGCGCCCGGGAGGTCGCGGACCGTGCCGGAAGCGGCTCGCGGGCGCGCTGCCGCGGGGGTCAGCCGGCCGCGGATCCCGTCGTGAGGATCACGTTGCGCAGCGGCTCGCGGTTCACGAACCGGTTCAACTGCTCGGTGACGAGTCGCTTCGCGCGGGGCAGGAAAGCCGAGGTGGGACCGCCGACATGAGGGCTGATCAGCACTCCGGGCGCCTGCCACAAGGGGTGTCCGGCCGGCAGCGGCTCGGGATCGGTGACGTCCAGGGCCGCGGTGATACGGCCGCTCTCCAGTTCGGCGAGCAGGGCCTTGGTGTCCACGACGGGCCCGCGCGCGACGTTCACGAGCAGTGCGCCGTCCTTCATCCGGGCGAGGAACTCGGCGCCGGCGAGGCCGCGTGTGGTGTCCGTGAGGGGCGTGGAAAGGATGACGACATCGGCTTCCGGAAGCAGATTCGGCAGTTCGGTGAGCGGATGCACGGGACCGCGCGCCGATGCGCGCCCGGAGCGCGCGACACGTGCCACCCGCGCAACCTCGAAGGGCACGAGCCGGTCCTCGATGGCCTCGCCGATGGCGCCGTAGCCGACGATGAGGACGTTGCGGTCGGCGAGGGCGGGGTGGAAGCCGCTCTGCCAGTGCTCCTGCTGCTGGGCCCGGACGAAGCCCGGGATGCCGCGCAGCGACGCCAGCGTCAGGGCGAGCGCCAGTTCGGCGGTGCTCGCCTCGTGCACTCCGCGCGCGTTGCACAACTGGACGCCGGGGACGATGAGGTCCTTCGCCGCGATCATGTCGTCGACGCCGGCGGTGAGGGTCTGGATGAGCCGGACGTTGCGCATCCCCCGAAGCGGACGCACCTTCACGGTCTGCCGCTTCATGTAGGGGACGACGTAGACGGCGCAGTCGGCGGGGTCACCGGGAAACTCCTGGCCACCGTCCCAGAACAGATAGTCGAGCCCCTCGGGCAGTTCGGTGAACTCGTCCGGCGGGATGGGCAGCCATGCGTCTTGAGTCATGGTCAGGAGGCTATGTCAGGGGCGTGAGCGCGCAGAGGTTAGGTTGGGGGTCCAAGAAGGAGGTTCACGGGCTGGTGGAGCGCAGGACGATCGGCGCGGGGGCGCTCGCGGTGGGGGCCGTCGGACTCGGGTGCATGCCGATGAGCTGGGCGTACAGCGGTTCGCGACAGCGGGGCGACGAGTCGGCGAGAGCGGTGCACCGGGCGCTGGACCTGGGCGTGACGCTGCTGGACACCGCGGACATGTACGGGCCGTTCACCAATGAGCTGCTGCTGGGCCGGGTGCTCAGGGAGCGGCGGGCCGAGGCCTTCGTGTCGACGAAGGTGGGGCTGCTGGTGGGCGACCAGCACATCGTGGCGAACGGCCGGCCCGGGTACGTGAAGCGGGCCTGCGACGCTTCGCTGCGCCGGCTCCAGACGGACGTCATAGACCTCTACCAGTTGCACCGTGCCGATCCCGAGGTCCCCGTCGAGGAGACCTGGGGCGCGATGGCGGAACTGGTGCAGGCGGGGAAGGTGCGCGCGCTGGGGTTGTGCGCCGTGGGGGCGCGCGGGGGGCGCAGGTCGGGGGCGCGGATGCACGACGCCACGTTGCGGCAGCTTCGGCGGGTGCAGCAGGTGTTTCCGGTGGCCGCGGTGCAGGCGGAGCTGTCGGTGTGGTCGCCGGAGGCGCTGGAGGCGTTGCTGCCGTGGTGCGCGGCGCGGGGCGTCGGCTTCCTCGCCGCGATGCCGCTGGGCAATGGTTTCCTCACCGGGACGCTCAGGCCGGGTGAGGGGTTCGAACCGGACGACCTGCGGGCCCGGCACCCCCGGTTCACGGCGGAGATGATGGCGGCGAACCAGCCGATCGTCGCGGGACTGCGCAGGGTCGCGGGGCGGCACGGGGATGAGGTCACCGCCGCTCAGGTGGCGCTGGCATGGGTGCTGGCGCAGGGGGCACATGTGGTGCCGGTGCCGGGGACGAAGCGGGGGCGGTGGGTGGCCGAGAACGCCGGGGCCGTGGAGGTGCGGCTGAGTGCGGAGGATCTTGCCGAGCTGGGGCGGTTGCCTGCTGCGCAGGGGTCGTGGGACTAGCGGTGCGACTGCCGGGGGCTGCCGGTGGTCCGGTGCGGCGCCGTCGTGGCTGGTCGCGTTCACGCGGCGGAGCCGCATGTCGACACCGCCCCGCGCCCCTTTGGGGCGCGCTGCACTAACGTCGGGCAGAGGGCTGCCGGAAGGACCGTGATCGTGCAACGTCGAGGTGTGACCGCTGTGTTGGCCGCGGCCGGGGTGCTGCTCGTCGGCGGGTGTTCCTCCGGGGGCGGGAGTGGTGGGGCGCCCACGGCGCCGTGGGCCGAGAGTGCCTCGCCCGGTGCGTCGGCCGGTGCGTCCGCCTCCGCGTCCGCCGAGGCCGTGGCACCCGCCACCGGGTCGGTCACGGTGGTGCGGACCGTCGCCCAGGGGCTGAAGTCGCCCTGGGGGCTCGCGGTGTTGCCGGACGGGGGCGGGCTGCTGGTATCCGACCGGGACGACGGGACGATCAGCAAGGTCGACGAGAGGACCGGGAAGATCACGGAGCTGGGCACGGTGTCGGGCGTGGCCGCCGCCGGTGAGGGCGGCCTGCTCGGTATCGCCCTCTCCCCCGGATTCGCCTCGGACCACATGATCTACGCCTACTTCACCTCGGCCTCCGACAACCGGATCGTGCGGATGCTGTGGGACGCGAACAAGCCGGCGGGAGAGCAGCTGGGCGCCCCCGACACGATCTTCAAGGGCATCCCCAAGGGATTCATTCACAACGGCGGCCGGATCGCCTTCGGCCCCGACGGCATGCTCTACGCCGGCACCGGCGAGAGCGGGCGGCGCGGTCTCGCCCAGGACAAGGGGTCACTGGGCGGGAAGATCCTGCGGCTGACCCCGGAGGGCGATCCGGCCCCCGGCAACCCGTTCCCGAACTCCCCCGTCTACACCTACGGCCACCGCAACGTGCAGGGTCTGGCCTGGGACGACGAACAGCGGCTGTTCGCCTCGGAGTTCGGCCAGGACACCTGGGACGAGCTGAACGCCGTCAAGCCCGGCGGAGACTACGGCTGGCCGAACGCGGAGGGCAGGTCCGGCGACCCGAAGTACGTGAACCCGATCGCCCAGTGGCACACCGACGACGCCTCCCCCAGCGGGATCGCCTACGTGAACGGGGTGATCTGGATGGCGGCCCTGAAGGGGCAGCGGCTGTGGCGTGTTCCGCTCCGCGGCACGACCGCGGCCGCCGCGCCGCAGGCCTTCCTCACCGGTGAGTACGGCCGGCTGCGGACGGTGGTGGCGGCGGGCGGCGACAAGCTGTGGCTGGTGACCAGCAACACGGACGGCCGGGGCAGGCCGAAGGCGGGCGACGACCGGATTCTCGAGCTGAAGGTGAAGTAGGCGGCGCCGCTCACCCCCTGTCGTCGCCGGCGGCGTCACCTGGGGCGTCACCGGAGTCCTCGGCGGGCTCCGCCTCGGGCTCCTCCTGGGAAAGGCGAATGACGACCTTGCCGGACGCGAGGTCTATCGGACCGCGTCCGGGATCCGTGTCCCCCACGTCCTCCCGGGTGAGTTCCAGCCGTTTCCGCTCGTCGTGCGTGTGCTTGCGGCCGGGTGCGAAGAGCTCGTCGAACATGTTGAACACGGTGCCTCCTGTGCCGGTCCCCCTACCTGGTCGGGTCGAGGGCCTCGACGGGGAACAACCCCAGTCTGTGGGCCACCGCCGCTGCCTCGCCCCTCCCTGCAACGCTCAGCTTGCCCAGAATGTTCGAGACGTGGACGCTCGCGGTCTTCGGGGATATGAACAGCTCCTCGGCGATCTGACGGTTGGTGCGCCCGGCCGAGACCAGGCGCAGTACGTCCCGCTCCCGGCTGGTGAGACCGAGGCTCTCGGCGGGGTCGAGGGCCCGGCCGGGGGTCTTTCCGGTGAGGGTGAGACGGGCGCGCTGGGCCAGCAGGGCGACGGCGTCCGCCAGCGGTCGGGCGCCCAGGTGCTCGGCGACCGCACCGGCCAGGCGGAGCAGTTCCCGGGCCCGCTCGCGCTCGTCGTCACCGGCGGCCTCTTCGAGCAGTGCCTGGGCGAGCCGGCGGCGGACCCGGGCAAGGTCGTAGGGGCGGTCCAGGGTCTCGAAGTCGGTGACCACGTCCGACCAGAGGGCGGCGGTGTCGGTGCCGTGGGCGCGATGCAGTTCGGCGCGGGTCCAGCGCTCGTACGCCTGCCAGACGGGCGCGCCGGTGGCGAGCTTGCGGACCGCTTCGGCGAGCCTGTCGAGGACCTCGGTGCGGCCGTCGGCGACCGCGGGCAGGGCACGGGCGTCGGCCTCGGCGGTGGCGGCGGCCAGCAGCACGGACCAGCCGTAGCGCTGGGTACCGGGCGGGAAGCCGCCCTCCAGGGCGCGGTGCAGTTCGGCGCGGGCGTCCAGGAGACGGCCTTCCCCGGCGGCGACGCCGATGGTGACGCGGGCCACCGGCAGCCACTGCTCGGGCATCGGGTCGTGGGTGCCGAGGTGGGCGCGGGCGACGGACAGCTGGCGGCCTGCCTCGGCGAGGTCGCCCCGGGCCAGGGCGAGATGGGCGAGGCGCAGGACGCTGGAGCCGCGGGGCTTGGCGCCGGCCGCGGAGCCGAGGGCGCCCGCCGCGGCCTCGGCGGCCTCCTCCCACTGCCCCAGTGTGTACAGGGAGTCGGAGAGGTTGTCCCAGATCCAGGCCTCCGGGTCCAGCAGCCCGAACCTGCGGGTGAAGGCCAGGCCCTCACGCAGCAGCGCCACCGCTTCCCGGGAACGGCCGACCGCCTCCAGTTCGGACGGCAGGTTCACATAGGCGCGGCCCGCGACATGCGCCACGCCTTCCTGGAGGGCGGCCTCCTTGACCCGGGCCATCTCCGTCAGCCCGGCCTCGACGTCGCCCGCGTCGACCATGAGGCCGCCGAGGGTGAGGCGCGCGTTGAGCTCGATCTCGCGGGCGCCCACCATCCGGGCGTACTCCACGGCCCGTTCCGCCGCGGCGAAGGCCTCCGGGCCCGGTTCGTGGAGCATGGACCAGGCGGCGACGTTGGCCAGCACGTCGGCGTGCACCTCGGAGGGCGGCAGACCGCGCACCAGGTCCTGGGCGGTGCCGAGTTCCTGCCAGCCGTCGCCCCGCGCCAAGGCCTGGACGAGCCGGGAGCGCTGCACCCAGAACCATGCCGCGCGCAGCTGGTCGCCCTCCTCCTCCAGGATCCGCAGCGCCTTCTTGGTGATCTTCAGGGCGCGTTCCCGCTCACCGCAGAAACGGCCCGCGACCGCCGCCTCCGCCATCAGGTCGAGGTAGCGCAACGGGGTGGTGGCCGGGTCGCAGCCGCAGGGCGGGTAGACGTCGGTGTAGTCGACGGGGCGCAGAGCGGCGCGGATCTCCTCGGGGGCGCTGTCCCACAGCTCCATCGCCCTTTCCAGCAGCCTCAGTTGCTCGCTGTAGGCGTGCCTGCGGCGGGCCACGACAGAGGCGTCGAGGACGGCGGGCAGCGCCTTGGCGGGATCGTGGGCCTGGTACCAGTAGCTGGCGAGGCGGGTCACCCGCGCGTCGGGCCGCACCAGGGTGGGGTCGGCCTCCAGGGCTTCGGCGTAGCGCCGGTTGAGCCGCGCGCGTTCGCCGGGCAGCAGGTCGTCGGCGACGGCCTCACGGACCAGGGAGTGCCGGAAGCGGTAGCCGTCGCCGGCCGGGGTGGGAGTGAGGATGTTGGCACCGACCGCGGCCCGCAGCGCCTCGATGAGGTCGTCCTCGGCGAGCCCGGCGACGGCCTCCAGCAGCCGGTACTCGACGGTGGAGCCGCCCTCGGCGACGACCCTGGCGACCCGCTGGGCGCTCTCCGGCAGCGCCTCGACGCGCACCAGGAGCAGGTCGCGCAGCGAGTCGGTGAGACCGGTGCGGCAGCTCTCGGCGCCGGCGACGGCGAGTTCCTCGACGAAGAAGGCGTTGCCGTCGGAGCGGTCGAAGATCTCGTCGACCCGGGCGGGGTCGGGTTCGGCAGCCAGGATGCCGGCGATCTGGCGGCCGACCTCCTCGCGGTTGAAGCGGGCGAGTTCGAGGCGGTGGACGGTGCGCAGCCGGTCGAGTTCGGCGAGCAGGGGGCGCAGCGGGTGGCGGCGGTGGATGTCGTCGGAGCGGTAGGTGGCGAGGACGACGAGCCGGCCGGTGCGCAGGGTGCGCAGCAGGTAGGCGAGGAGGTGGCGGGTGGAGGCGTCGGACCAGTGCAGGTCCTCCAGGACGAGGACCACGGTGCGGTCGGCGGCGATCCGCTCCAGGAGCCGGGCGGCGAGTTCGAAGAGGCGGGCGGTGCCCTGTTCGTCGTGGCGGCTGGTGGTGGCCTCGCCGAGTTCGGGCAGCAGCCGGGCCAGTTCCTCCTCATGGCCCGCGGCGGCCGCGGCCCATTCGTCGGGCAGGGCGGCCCGCAGGGTGCGCAGCGCGCTGGAGAAGGGGGCGAACGGCAGCCCGTCGGCCCCGATCTCCACGCAGCCGCCGAGCGCGACGACCGCGCCCCTGCGGCAGGCGGCCGTGGCGAACTCCTCGACCAGTCGGGTCTTGCCGACGCCGGCCTCGCCGCCGAGCAGCAGCGCCTGCGGCTCGGCGGCCCCGGCGCGGGTGAGCGCCTCGTCGAGGGCTCCCAACTCGTCGCTGCGGCCTACGAACACGGGACTCACGGACCTGGTCTCCACGGGCCAGAGCATCGCACGGGGCGTGGAGGGGACGGCAACGGTTTTCCACAGCGCCGGCGCGCTTGTCGTATGAGCCGATGACGAGGGGAGGTGCCGGCGGCCGACCCCCGTCCGGCCGCCGGCGGCTTCTCCCCCGGCCTGCGGGCGGGCGTCGCCGCCCGCCCGGGGCCCGGTCACGCCGTGCGGGGGAGCCGGCTCCCGCTCCGGCCGGCGGTATGGGACTCGGCCGGCTCCGCGGCGCCGCCGGCCGGCTCCGCGCGGCGGGCGGCGCGGCGGGAGCGGACGGCCACGCGGACGAGGCGGGCGTCGGCGGCCTGCCGGCGCAGTTCGGCGGACCGGATCTGGTGGAGTTCGTACGCGAACATGGCGGTTCCCTTGGATGAGGATTCGGTGGGGCTTCGCTTTCTGCGATGGCTCCACCCTCGTCTCCCAGGGGGGTGTGCCACATCGGGAGAGTTCCGCATCTTCGGGCGGCCGCGGGGGCCCGGGTACGCGTAAGGGGCCTCAGTGCGTCCGTAAGGTGCTTACGGACGCACTGAGGCCCCTGGTGAACTGCGCTTCCTCAGCCGGTCGAGGGCAGGGCGAGGAGTGCGTCGGAGTACTTGAGGACCGCCAGCAGCAGACCGATGACGCCGAGCGCGACACCCGCCCAGGCGACCGACTTGATCCACGGCGCCTGCGCCCGGCCCGGCGCGCCGAAGGCGGGCCTGACCAGCACCACGACGCCGGTGACCAGCGCGACCAGCGCGAACAGGCCGGCCCACAGCGCGGTGGTCTGCCACGCGTCGCCGTACACCTCCTTGACCTGCTTGGCGACGCTCGCGCTCGACGAGGTCTGCAGCTGGCCTATGAGGGTCTCGCGGGCCGCGGCGACCGTACCGATCCAGCCGCCCGTGAGGGAGACGAGGCCGAGCGCGACGGAGACCACGGCGCCGGCGCCCTGGCCGACGCCGGACGGACCCTGCGGCTCCTCCTCGACGAGGGCGGCCGGCCCCTCCTCGGTGAGGTCGTCGGACTCCTGCGCCTCCGGCTCGACGGCCTCCGCGGGGGCCTCGCTCCCGGTCCCCGCAGGTGCCTCGGCCGGAGCCTTCGTGGTGTCCACCGTCGCCTCTTCCGTCGCCGTCTCGTCGTTCTTCGCCTCGGCGCCGGTCCCGGCCCCGTCCACTGTCTTCGTTCCCATACCTCGCACCGTACGGACGCTGTCTGAGAGGTCTCTTAATGATCGGGCTGTGCGGTACGCGCGCGTGCCGCGCGCCACTCGGGGGCCAGCACCGACCAGACCTCGGTGTCCGTGCGCACGCCCCGGTGGGGGTGGTTCTCCCGCAGCACGCCGTCGCGGGTCATGCCCAGCCGCCGGGCCACGTTGATGCTCGCTTCGTTCGCCGACGACGCGTGCCACTCCACACGGTGCATGCCGCGCTCGTCAAACGCCCAGTCCAGAAGGATCCGCATGCCCCGGGTGGCCAGTCCGCGCCCGGCGGCCGCGGGCTCCAGCCAGCAGCCGGCCTCGCAGACGCCCGCCGCCGTGTCCCAGGTCCGGAACAGCAGCCCGCCGACGAGCCTCCCGTCCAGCCACACCCCGTGCAGGCTGCCGGCGTCGGCGGCCCGCTTGTCGGCGTAGGAGCGGAGGTAGGCGCGCGCGCCGTCCAGGTCCCGGATCACGTCGGCAAGGGCGATGTGCCGCCCGATGGACTCGCGCCCCCGGTCGATGTCCGCGAGCAGTTCCTCGGCGTGCCAGACCTCCAGGGGCCGCAGTTCGGCGCCGTCATCCAGGGATACCGCGTACATCCGGGCGTTGCTCCTTCTCTCCAGGGGGAAGGTGGCCGCCTCCGCCGGACAGCCCCTAGTCGAACTGGTCCCCGAGGGCCATCACCATGGTCCCCAGGATCATCAGCCAGAGGGCCACGCGGGTGCGGCCCCGGGCACCGAGCACCGACGCGAGGACGCAGACCACGGCGCCCAGGCCGTAGGCGGCCGGCACCAGGCCGGGCACCCCGCTCAGTCTCATCGAGGACGCGGTGACCCCCATCATGGCCAGCAGCACCCCGGTCACGGTGGCGATCCAGCGGGCCCGGCGGGCGTCCTCGACGACGACCTCGTCGTCCGCCGCCTGAGCTTCCGGCTTCCGCCGGCCAGCCTTGTCCGGCCCTTCGCCGACGACCGAAGCGGGGGCGTTGTTTGCCGGTTCGAATGAGCTCCTACGCATCGCCTACCACTACGAAGATCACAAGGAGCCCGTTCACCGATGTCCGAAACCGGGACCGCCGACGACCGGCCGACTGACCGTGCGTCGTCGGCCGCCGCGTCTGACGGGTACGGCCCCGCGGGCGCTGCCTGCGGGGCCGTACCGTGCGAACCGGTTCCCGAACCGGGTGCTCAGCCCTCGCTGACGCCGAGCTGTTCCAGGATCAGTTCCTTCACGCGGGCCGCGTCGGCCTGACCGCGGGTCGCCTTCATGACCGCGCCCACCAGGGCACCGGCCGCGGCCACCTTGCCGCCGCGGATCTTGTCGGCGATGCCGGGGTTGCCGGCGATGGCCTCCTCGACGGCCTTGCCGAGCGCGCCCTCGTCCGACACGACCTTGAGGCCGCGCTTGTCCACGACCTCGTCCGGGGTGCCCTCGCCCGCGAGGACGCCCTCGATGACCTGGCGGGCCAGCTTGTCGTTGAGGTCGCCCTTGGAGACCAGCTCGGTGACCCGGGCGACCTGCGCCGGGGTGATCGCCAGCTCGTCCAGCGAGGTGCCGGACTCGTTGGCGCTGCGCGCCAGTTCGCCCATCCACCACTTGCGTGCGGAGGCCGCGTCGGCACCCGCGTCGATGGTGGCGACGATCAGGTCCAGCGCGCCGGCGTTCTGGATGGCCTGCATCTCGACCGCCGACACGCCCCACTCGGCCAGCAGCCGGGTACGGCGGGCCAGCGGCAGCTCGGGCAGCGCCGAGCGGATCTTCTCGACCCACTCGCGCGAGGGCGCCACGGGAACCAGGTCCGGCTCCGGGAAGTACCGGTAGTCCTCGGCCTCCTCCTTCACGCGGCCCGAGGTCGTCGACCCGGTGTCCTCGTGGAAGTGCCGGGTCTCCTGGACGATCGTCCCGCCGCCGCTCAGCACGGCCGCGTGCCGCATGATCTCGAAGCGGGCCGCACGCTCCACGGACCGCAGCGAGTTCACGTTCTTCGTCTCGGAACGGGTACCGAACTTCTCGGTGCCGTGCGGCCGCAGCGACAGGTTCACGTCGCAGCGCATCTGGCCCATCTCCATGCGGGCCTCGGACACACCGAGGGCCCGGATGACCTCGCGCAGCTCACGGACGTACGCCCGCGCCACCTCGGGGGCACGCTCGCCCGCGCCCTCGATCGGCTTGGTGACGATCTCGATGAGCGGGATGCCGGCGCGGTTGTAGTCGAGCAGCGAGTGCGAGGCGCCGTGGATACGGCCCGTCGCACCACCCACGTGGGTGGACTTGCCGGTGTCCTCCTCCATGTGGGCGCGCTCGATCTCCACGCGGAAGGTCTCGCCGTCCTCCAGCTGCACGTCGAGGTAGCCGTTGAAGGCGATCGGCTCGTCGTACTGGGAGGTCTGGAAGTTCTTCGGCATGTCCGGATAGAAGTAGTTCTTCCGGGCGAAGCGGCACCACTCGGCGATCTCGCAGTTCAGCGCGAGACCGATCTTGATCGCGGACTCGACCCCGGTCGCGTTGACGACCGGGAGCGCGCCGGGCAGGCCGAGGCAGGTCGGGCAGGTCTGCGAGTTGGGCTCGGCGCCCAGCTCGGTCGAACAGCCGCAGAACATCTTGGTCCTGGTGCCGAGTTCGACATGGACCTCAAGGCCCATGACGGGGTCGTACGACGCCAGCGCGTCCTCGTACGGCACCAGGTCGGTCGTGGTGGTCACGGTGAAACTTCCCTCTCAGCCCAGCAGGACGTCGTCGTCGCCCAGCCGCTTCAGCTCGCGGTAGAGGATCGCGAGGCCGGTCACGATCGCCACGGCGGAGACCGTGGCGTCGATCAGCCGGAGCGTGTCGTGCTCGGCGCGGGCCTTCTTGATCTGCTTGGCGACACTCACCGCGCCGAACGCGGTGGTGGCCATGGACAGGTACGTGCCGGACTTCGACTTCTTGAAGCCCTTGGCCTTCGACAGTGCGTTGCTCACAGCGACGGTGCCTCCTCAAGCAGCGGGTGGCCCCACCTTTCCACGAAGGCGGCCTCGACAGCGGCTCCGACCTTGTAAAGACGGTCGTCCTTGAGCGCCGGGGCGATGATCTGCAGGCCCACCGGGAGGTTGTCCTCCGGGGCGAGACCGCAGGGCAGCGACATCGCCGCGTTGCCCGCGAGGTTCGTCGGGATGGTGCACAGGTCGGCCAGGTACATCGCCATCGGGTCGTCGGCGCGCTCGCCGATCGCGAAGGCGGTGGTCGGCGTCGTGGGCGACACGATGACGTCCACCTGCTCGAAGGCCTTCTCGAAGTCGCGCGTGATGAGCGTGCGGACCTTCTGGGCGGAGCCGTAGTAGGCGTCGTAGTAGCCGCTCGACAGAGCGTAGGTGCCGAGCATGATGCGGCGCTTCACCTCGGGGCCGAAGCCCGCCTCCCGGGTGAGCGAGGTGACCTCCTCGGCGGAGTGCGAGCCGTCGTCGCCGACCCGCAGGCCGTAGCGCAGGCCGTCGAAGCGGGCGAGGTTGCTCGAACACTCGCTCGGCGCGATCAGGTAGTACGCGGAGAGCGCGAGGTCGAAGGACGGGCAGTCCAGCTCGACGATCTCGGCGCCCAGCTCCTTGAGGAGGGCGACGGACTCGTCGAAGCGCTGGATGACGCCGGCCTGGTAGCCCTCGCCGCGGAACTGCTTGACGACGCCGACGCGCATGCCCTCGACGCTGCCGTTGCGGGCGGCCTCGACGACCGGGGGGACCGGGGCGTCGATGGAGGTGGAGTCGAGCGGGTCGTGTCCGGCGATGACCTCGTGCAGGAGCGCCGCGTCCAGGACCGTACGGGCGCACGGGCCGCCCTGGTCCAGGGAGCTGGAGAAGGCGACCATGCCGTACCTCGACACCGCGCCGTACGTCGGCTTCACGCCGACCGTGCCGGTGACGGCGGCCGGCTGGCGGATGGAGCCGCCGGTGTCGGTGCCGATGGCGAGCGGGGCCTGGAAGGAGGCGAGGGCCGCGGACGAACCGCCACCCGAGCCACCGGGGATCTTGGTGAGGTCCCAGGGGTTGCCGGTCGGGCCGTACGCGCTGTTCTCGGTGCTGGACCCCATGGCGAACTCGTCCATGTTGGTCTTGCCGAGGATGACGACGTCGGCGGCCTTGAGACGCTTGGTGAGGGTGGCGTCGTACGGCGGGATCCACCCCTCCAGGATCTTCGAGCCGACGGTGGTCGGGATGCCCTCGGTGGTGAAGATGTCCTTGAGGGCGAGCGGGACGCCGGCCAGCGGGCCGAGCCGCTCGCCTCGGGCCTTCTTCTCGTCGACGGCACGGGCCTGTGCCAGGGCGCCCTCGCGGTCGACGTGCAGGAAGGCGTGCACCTTCTCGTCGACGGCCTCGATGCGGGCGAGGTGGGCCTCGGTGACCTGCACGGCGGTGAGCTCGCCGGAGGCGATCTTCGCGGCGGTCTCGGCGGCCGTGAGCTTGATGATGTCCGTCATGGCTGTCTAGTCCTCCCCCAGGATCTGCGGCACCTTGAAACGCTGCTGCTCCTGGGCCGGGGCGCCGGAGAGCGCCTGCTCGGGGGTGAGCGAGGGACGGACCTCGTCCGCGCGCATGACGTTCGTCAGCGGCAGCGGGTGCGAGGTCGGCGGTACGTCTTGGTCGGCGACCTCGCTGACGCGGGCGACCGCGCCGATGATGTCGTCCAGCTGTCCCGCGAAGTGTTCGAGCTCTTCGGGCTTCAGCTCCAGACGCGCCAGCCGGGCGAGGTGGGCGACCTCCTCGCGCGTGATGCCAGGCATGCAGCGTTCCTCTGGGGTGAGTGTGTGCGGTTTGGAGCCAATCCTATGGGGCGGGGCCCGGTGGCTGTTAAACGGTTTGGCCGGGCCCCGTATCCATCGGGTTTCGGTGGCGTTTCTCCCAGGCCGTACTGCGCAGGAAGTGGTTGTCGTACAGCTCCTGCGTCTCCAGGAGGCTCTCCGGGGTGGCCTCGCCGAGGCGCAGGCGCTGGAGGTGGCGGAAGTACTCGAAGCGCTCCACGCCCGGGGTGATGACGACCAGGAGGTCCGCGGTGCTGCCGGGGACGGCGGCGAAGGCGTGCGGCCTGCCGGGCGGGACGACGACCAGGTCGCCGCGTTCGGCGGTGACGACGTCGTCGCCGGAGAGCAGTTCGGCGGCGCCGTCGAGCAGGTAGAACAGCTCGGCGGAGGTGCGGTGCAGGTGCGGTACGGCGCCGTCGGCGCCCTCGCCGAGCGTGACGCGGACGGTGGAGAGCGCGCCGCCGGTGGCGCTGCTGTCGGCGAGCAGCCGGACCCGGGTCGGCTCACCGCCGACCATCTCGGCGGCGGCCTCCCGCACGATCACGGACTCGTCGAATTTCGGTACGAACAACGACATCGTGGAACCCCCGGTCGGTGGCGGCGCGACGAGCGGTCAGACGAGGAACAGCAGGGCGGCGCTGATCAGGATGATGATCGCGGTGGCGAAGTGGATCCCGTAGGCGACCGCCTTCGCCCCGCCGTTGCGGAGCACGTTCACCGTGTCCCCGAGCGGTACGAGTGCCACGCCGAGCATGAACCAGGCCTCGGCGTGCGCCCCGGCGAAGGCCAGCAGCAGGAGCCCCACGACTCCGTACGTGCCGTCCCTGAGGCCCTTGATCGAGAGGTAGGCGCCGACGTCGCCCTCGGGGTCGGCCGGCACGCCGTAGCCGGCGGCGGCGGGGCCCGGCTGGCACAGGAACCGGTAGCCGAGGAACAGGCAGAACAGGTCGAGCAGGATGGCGAGGGTGTACGCGGTGACGGTCATGGTCTCCCCCTGAGAGATTTTCTAGCAGTGCTAGGACTGATAGCGAAGCTAGCAGAGCATCGACAGATTGGCTAGCGCTGCTAGAATCCAGAGCATGTCGATTCAGAACCGCCGGGAACGCGAACGGGCAGAGCGCGAGCAGCTGATCGTCACGGCCGCACGCGAACTCGCCGAGACGGAGGGCTGGGACGCGGTGACGACCCGCCGACTGGCCGCCGAGATCGAGTACAGCCAGCCGGTCCTCTACAGCCACTTCAAGGGCAAGGACGCGATCATGGCGGCGGTGGCGGTGCAGGGCTGCGCCGACCTCGCGGTGGAGCTACGGGCGGCGCGCACGTCGGCGAGGACCACGCGCGAGGCGCTGGCCGCGGTCGCGGCCACGTACACGTCCTTCGGGCGCCGCCGCCCGGCCCTCTACGACGCGATGTTCACCCATCTGGTGGACCTGCCCTTCGCGACCCCCGAGGCCCCGGAGCCGCTGCAGGCGGCGTTCGGCGAGATCCTCCGGGTGATCGAGCCGATCACCGGCCCCGACGAGAACTCCGGCATCCTGACGGAGACCTTCTGGGCGGCTCTGCACGGCCTGGTGACCCTGACCCGGAGCGGCCGCCTCCCGGAACCCGCCCACGAGGAACGCCTGACCTTGCTGATCGCCCACTTCACAGCGCCCCGCCAGGAGCGCGGGGCTGCGTGACACACACGGCTGCGCCGCATGGGCGCGAGCAACCACGAGGGACCCGCGACTGAAAACAGGGACCGGCCCCCAGGGCGGCCTTCACGGGCGGGCGGGCCTACTCGGCCGCCGGGAGAGCCGCCCGCGGCCGCTCCCACCCCCGCGCCCCGCGCGCCAGCAGCCACGCGGTGGTCTCCTCCGGCGGCATGGCGGCGGCGACCAGCCACCCCTGCACCGCGTCGCACCCGAGGTCCCGCAACCGCTCCCAGGTCTCGTCGTCCTCCACGCCCTCCGCGACGACCAGCAGTCCCAGCGAATGCGCGAGGTCGACCGTGCAGCGCACGATCTCGGCGTCCTCGTTGTCCACGGCCAGGCGGGCCACGAAGGACCGGTCGATCTTCAGCTCGCTCACCGGCAGCCGCCGCAGGTGCACCAGCGACGAGTACCCCGTACCGAAGTCGTCCAGGGACATCTTCACGCCGTGCCCGTTCAGTCCCGCGAGGGTGTCGGCGGCCCGCTGCGGGTCCTCGAGCAGCACATGCTCGGTTATCTCCAGCTGCAGCGCCCCGGCCGGTACGCCGTGCCGGGCCAGCCGCGCCGCTACCAGGCCCGCGAACCCGGGCGTGTGAACGTCCCGCGGCGAGACGTTGACCGCCACCGGCACCCGCAGCCCCTGCGCCCGCCACGCGGCGACCTGCCCGAGCGCGGTCTCCAGGACGTATTCCGTCAGATGGGGCATCAGCCCGGAGGACTCGGCGATCGCTATGAACTCGTCCGGCGGCACCTTGCCGCGCTCGGGGTGCACCCAGCGGACGAGGGCCTCGAGTCCGGCCACCTGGCCGTCGAAGCGCACCTTGGGCTGGTAGTGCAGCTGTACCTCGTGGGCGTCCAGGGCGCGGCGCAGATCGCCCAGCAGGCCCAGCCGGTCAGGGGTGTTGGAGTCCCGCTTGGACTCGTAGACCTCGACGCCGGTGCGGTCCCGCTTCGCCTGGTACATGGCCACGTCGGCCCGGCGCAGCAGCCCCTCCGCGTCGAGCGCGTGGTCGGGGAAGACGGCGACGCCGGCGCTGGCCTCCAGGACGAGGGTGAGGCCGTCGAGGTCGAGCGGGGAGGAGAGGGCGGTGACCAGGTTGCGGGCCACCCGGGTCGCGGACGTCGTGGAGTCGGCGACGGGCAGTAAGACCGCGAACTCGTCACCGCCGAGCCGGGCCGCCTCCGCACCGCGCGGCAGCGCGGCCCGCAGCCGGTCCGCTATCTGGAGCAGCAGCCGGTCACCGGCGAGATGACCGAGCGTGTCGTTGACCGAACGGAACCGGTCGAGGTCGATCAGCATGAGGGCGGAGCGGGCGCCGATGCGTTCCGCGTCGTCGAGGGCGGTCCAGATGCGCTCCAGGAGCCACTGCCGGTTGGGCAGTCCGGTCAGCGGGTCGCGCAGTTGTTCCTCGGCGCGGGCCCGGGCTATCCACAGCGTGGAGTCGAGGGCGACCAGCGGGATGGAGAACAGCGGGAGCAGCAGCGGCTGGGCGACGGCGACCACGCAGACGAGCGGGGCGATGCCGAGCAGGGCGACGGCGACCAGGCCCTGCCGCATCAGGGCGGTGCGAGCGACGGTGGGCACTCCGCCGTCGCGCGGGATGTGCAGGTACCAGAGCAGGGCGCGGGTGACGGCGAGGTAGGCCACCGCCACCAGCACGACCTCGGGGGCCGCGGTGACGCTCCAACCGGCGGGGTTCCAGGGGGACTCGACGGTCGGCACCCGGCCGAACGCGCCGAGCACGAGAGCGCCGGCGCCGATGCCGAGGATGTCCACCGCGCCGTGCAGGACGCCCTGCCGCCAGCGGTGGCGCCGGGCTATGCCGACCAGGACGACGACGGTGAGGCTGACCATGCCGGCCGGGACCCAGCCGTAGAGCAGCAGGACGGCGAGGGTGAGGGCGGCGCCGGAGCCGGTGCCGCCCCACCAGCGGGCGCGGCCGAGCAGGACCAGGTGGCCGACGATGATGCCGGTCAGCACGGCCAGCGACCAGCCGACCGCGCCCGACGGGAACAGGGCGTGGTGGTCGGTGAAGGCGCGGTAGAAGCCGGCGCCGAGGACGAACGCGGCGGCGCCGACGGTTCCGGCGGGCAGCGCGGGCCAGGACAGGTGCCGTTCGGAGTCGTGTTCGGAGCCGGTCGAGCGGGGCGGTGGCTCGACGGCGGCCAGCGGCAGCGGGTCACGGGCGTCCGTCACGAGGCTCGCGACCGGCAAACCGGCGCGCCGGTCGCCCCGCCCCGTCCCGTGGCTCTCCCGCCACGCGCCTGCCCGGCGGCGCAGCGGCAGCCGTGCGCCCGGGGCGGCGCTCTCGGTCGGTTCCATTCCCGTCCCTCTCACAGCCGGCGGTGCCCACGCCATGCGGTCCGTGCCCTGCGGAGCACGGGAATGCCCCGACCGCAGCTGGGCACGGCGCGGGCGCATATCCCAACAGTAGGCCGCGGAAGGCTTTCCCGGGCAACGGTCGTGGACGGTTGCCCGATTGCGCACCGGCCACCCGTATGCATCTGGTATGCGTCGAACGGGTGGCCTTCAACCGCTACTCCCCGGTCGGAAGCGCCACTTCGGCCGCCGCTTCCGGCCCCTGCTCCAAAAGGACGACGAATCCGTCCTCGTTCAGGACCGGAACCTTCACCTGCATCGCCTTGTCGTACTTCGATCCGGGGTTGTCACCGACGACCACGAACGATGTCTTCTTGGACACCGAGCCGGTCACCTTGGCCCCGCGGCTCTGCAGTGCGTCCTTGGCGCCGTCCCGGGTGTAGCGCTCCAGCGTTCCGGTGACGACGACGGTGAGTCCTTCCAGGGGACGGGGCCCCTCCTCGTCGCCGGTGGACTCGTCCTCGAGCGGGACTCCAGCGGCCTTCCACTTTCGGATGATCTCGCGGTGCCACTCCTCGGCGAACCACTCCTTGAGCGCCGTCGCGATGATGCCTCCGACGCCGTCGATGCCCGCCAGTTCCTCCTCGGTGGCCTGCTCGATGCGGTCGATGGAGCGGAACTCGCGGGCCAGTGCCTGTGCGGCGACCGGTCCGACGTGCCGGATGGACAGGCCGTTGAGGAAGCGGGCGAGCGGACGGGTCTTCGCCTCCGCGATGTGCTGGAGGAGGGCGAGGGTGTTCTTCTTGGGCTCGCCCTTCTGGTTGGCGAAGACCGTGACGACCTTCTCCTCGCCCGACTTGGGGTCGCGCTTGGGCAGCCCGCTGTCGGGGTCGAGGACGTACGCCTTGATGGGCAGCAGCTTCTCCACCGTGAGGTCGAAGAGGTCGCCCTCGTCGACCAGCGGCGGGTCGGCCGGCTCCAGCGGCCGGGTGAGGGCGGCCGCGGCCACCGAGCCGAAGTGCTCGATGTCCAGGCACTCCCGGCCCGCGAGATACGCCACCCGCTCCCTCAACTGGGCGGGGCAGGTACGGGCGTTGGGGCAGCGGAGGTCGATGTCGCCCTCCTTCATGGCCCGCAGCGGAGTGCCGCACTCGGGGCACTCGGCCGGCATCACGAACTCCCGCTCACTGCCGTCGCGCAGGTCGGCGACCGGGCCGAGGATCTCGGGGATCACGTCACCGGCCTTGCGCAGCACCACGGTGTCGCCGATCAGCACACCCTTGGCCTTGACGACCTCCTGGTTGTGCAGGGTCGCGAACTCCACCTCGCTGCCCGCCACCGTCACCGGCTCGACCTGCGCGTACGGTGTGACCCGCCCGGTGCGCCCGACACCGACCTTGATGTCGATGAGCTTGGTGTTGACCTCCTCCGGCGCGTACTTGTACGCGATCGCCCAGCGCGGGGCCCGGGCCGTCGAACCGAGGCGGCCCTGGAGGCGGATCTCGTCCAGCTTGACGACGACGCCGTCGATCTCGTGCTCCACCGAGTGCCGGTGCTCGCCGTAGTGGGCGATGAACTCCCGTACTCCGTCGAGGTCGTCGACCACCCTGTTGTGCCGGGAGGTGGGCAGCCCCCAGGTCTTCAGCAGCTCGTACGCCTCGGAGAGCCGGCCAAGGCCCTCGAAGCCCTCCAGGGCGCCGATGCCGTGCACGACCATGTGCAGCGGCCGGGAGGCGGTGACGCGCGGGTCCTTCTGGCGCAGCGAACCGGCCGCCGCGTTGCGCGGGTTGGCGAACGGCTTGTCACCGGCCGCCACCAGCCGTTCGTTGAGCTCGGCGAACTTCTCCATCGGGAAGTAGACCTCGCCCCGGATCTCCACCAGGTCCGGGACCTTCTCGCCGTGCAGCCGGTCCGGGATCTCGGCGATCGTGCGGACGTTGGGTGTGATGTCCTCGCCGGTGCGGCCGTCGCCGCGGGTCGCCGCGCGGACGAGACGCCCGCGCTCGTACGTCAGGTTGACGGCGAGGCCGTCGACCTTCAGCTCGCACAGGAAGTGGAACTCCTGGTCGCCCAGCTCCTTGTGGATGCGCTCGACCCAGGCCGCGAGGTCGTCGTCGTTGAACGTGTTGTCCAGCGACATCATCCGCTCGCGGTGCTCGACCGAGGTGAACTCCGTCTCGTACGACCCCGCGACCTTCTGGGTCGGCGAGTCCGGGGTGCGCAGCGGCGGGTACTGGTCCTCCAGCGCCTCCAGCGTCTTCAGGAGCCTGTCGAACTCGGCGTCGCTGACGACCGGGGCGTCCTTCACGTAGTACCGGAAGCGGTGCTCCTCGATCTGCTCGGCGAGCTGCGCGTGCTGCTCCCGTGCCTCGGCGGGCACCGCCGTCTGAGCCTGCTGCTTGTCGCCGGCCACCGTTTTCCTCCCGTTACTCTGGGTTGTCCGCGAGTGATCTCGCCGCCCGGACGCAGTGGGCGAGCGCCTGCCGGGCGTAGGCCGGGGAGGCGCCCGCGAGCCCGCACGCCGGTGTGACCGTGACGGTCTCCGCGAGCAGCCCCGGTCGCAGCCCCAGCCTGCGCCACAGCGTCCTGACACCCATGACGCTACCGGCAGGGTCTGACAATGCGGTGTCCGTGCCGGGCACGACACCGGCCAGCAGCCGGGTACCGGCCTCCACGGCCTCGCCGATCGTCTCGTCGTCACGTTCGGTGAGGAGCGAGAAGTCGAACGAGACCGCGGCGGCCCCGGCCCGGCGCAGCAGCGCGAAGGGCACGTCGGGGGCGCAGGAGTGGACGGCCACCGGGCCGGCATGGACGTCGATGACGTCGCGCAGGGTCGACTCGACGAGCTGCCGGTCGACGGCCCGGTGGGTGCGGTAGCCGCTGGCGGTCCGCACCTGGCCGCGCAGCACGGCGGTGAGGGACGGCTCGTCGAGTTGCAGCACGAGGCCGGCTCCGGGTACCCGCCGCCGCACCTCGGCCAGGTGCAGGCGCAGGCCCTCGGCGAGCGACGCGGCCAGGTCGCGGCAGGCGCCGGGGTCGGACAGGGCCGACTCGCCGTTCCTCAGCTCCAGGGCGGCGGCGAGCGTCCAGGGCCCGACCGCCTGCACCTTCAGCGGACCCTCGTACCCCTGGGTGTACTCCTCCAGTGCGTCCAGGTCCTCGCCCAGCCAGGACCGGGCGCGCCGGGTGTCGCGGCCCGGCCGGTCGCCGATCCGCCAGCCGCTGGGCTCCACGCGCGCGTACAGCTCGACGAGCAGGCCCGCGGTGCGGCCGATCATGTCGGCGCCGGGGCCGCGGGCGGGCAGTTCGGGCAGGAACGGAAAGTCCTCGAAGCTGCCCGTCGCGGTTTTCGCGGCCTCCCTGGCGTCGGTGCCGGGAAGCGAGCCGACGCCGGTGGCCGGGCCGAAGGTGGGGTGTGCGTTCACACGAGGAGCCTATGCGGGGTGACCTCGGCGCGGGTGCGGTGGTCGGGGTGCGGCGGTCGGGGTGCGGTGGTCGGGGTGCGGTGGTCGGGGTGCGGTGGTCGGGGTGCGGTGGTCGGGGTGCGGCGGCGCGGGTGGCCCTGGCGCAGGTGTGCTGGTGCAGGTGCGCTGGTGCGGGCGCGGGCGCGCCGGTGCGGTGCGCCGGTCGTGGCGCCCGCGACCGCCGCTACGCCGGGCCGGGGCGCACGCTGACGTCCGTGATCTCCGCGTCCCTCGGGAGGTCCAGGGCGGTCAGGACGGTGGTCGCCACCGACTCCGGGTCGATCCAGCGGGCCGGGTCGTACTCCTTGCCCTCCTGCTGATGGACCTTCGCCTGCATGGGGCTCGCCGTCCGGCCCGGGTAGACCGAGGGACCCGGACCCCGTTGCCGGCCTCCTCCTGGCGCAGGGAGTCCGCGAGGGCCTTCAGGCCGTGCTTGGACGCCGCGTACGCCGACCAGCCGGCGTGGGCGTTGAGTCCCGCGCCCGAGTTCACGAACAGCACATGGCCGCGGGCGGCGCGCAGCTGGGGCAGGAAGTGCCGGGTCAGTTCCGCCGGTGCGACCAGGTTGACGTTCAGCTGGTGCCGCCAGGACTTCGGGGTCAGCTCGCCGACCTCGCCCAGGTCCACCACGCCCGCGATGTGCAGCAGCGAGTCCACCCGGTCCGGGAGCGACTGGTGGGAGAAGGCCCAGGAGAGCCTGTCCGGGTCCGCCAGGTCGCCCACCAGGGTGCGGGCGCCCGGGAACTCGGCGGCGAATTCCTTGGCGCGGGCCGCGTCGCGCGCGTGCAGGACGAGGTCGTCCCCGCGCGCGTGCAGCCTGCGGGCCACGGCGGCGCCGATACCGGAGCCGGCGCCGGTGATCACATGAGTTGCCATGAGGGCCATGCTCGCATCAGCGGGGCGGCCGGTTCGCCTCCAGGTAGGCGAGCGCGTCGGCGGGTTCGGCGGCGAAGTGCATCAGCTCCGGCAGGGGGCGGGGCAGGAAGCCCTCGGCCTCCATACGGCGGAACTGTTCCTCCAGGCCGTCGTAGAAACCGGCGGTGTTGAGCAGGACGACCGGCTTGTCCGTGCGGCCGTGCTTCTTCAGCTCCAGAATCTCGGTGGCTTCGTCCAGGGTGCCGGTGCCGCCGACCATGACCACGACCGCGTCGGCCTTCTCCAGGAGGAGCCGCTTGCGCTCCGCGAGGGAGGCCGCGACGACCATCTCGTCGACGCCGGGGCGGGCCTTGTTGGCGAGGAACTCGACGGTGACGCCGATCAGCCTGCCACCGCCCTCCTCGACCCCGTCCGCGACGACCTTCATGAGGCCGGTGTCGGACCCGCCCCAGACCAGGGCGTGGCCGCCCTCTCCGATGAGTTTGCCGAAGTCGCGGGCGGGCCGGGTGTAGCGGTCGTCGAGGTCGGCGGCGGAGAGGAAGACGCAGATTCGCATGGGGTCAGGGTAGGCACTGGCGGAGTGCGGCGGGCGCGGGTGCCGGCGCCGGGAACAAGTGGGCGCCGATACGCGTCACCTCTACATGGCCTCAGGACACACCATCACCGTCGAAGACAGTGACCGGCACGTGCGCGTGACGCACGGCGACCTGGTCCTCGCCGAGAGCGACCGGGCCCTCGTACTGCACGAGACCGGCTGTCCCCCGCGCTACTACATCCCCGCCGACGACGTGCGGCTCGACCTGCTCACGCCGTCCGCGTCGCACAGCGTCTGCCCCTTCAAGGGGACCGCCTCCTACTGGTCCCTGCCGGACGCGCCGGACCTGGTCTGGGCGTATCCCGAGCCCAAGCCCGACGTCGCCCGGATCAAGGACCACCTCTGCTTCTACGACGTCGAGGTCACCGACTGACGGCGTACGGTCGACGCGATGGTCGCCGAGCCGACGACGCGGGTGCCGTCGTACAGGACGATGGCCTGGCCGGGGGCGACGCCGCGGACCGGCTCGGTGAACGTGACGTGCAGTTCGCCGCCGACCGGCTCGGCGCTCACCTCGGTCTCGCCGCCGTGGGCGCGGAGCTGGGCGGTGTAGGTGCCGGGGCCGGAGGGGGCCGTGCCGCACCAGCGGGGCTTGATCGCGGTGAGGCCGGTGACGTCGAGGGCGGCGGCCGGGCCGACCGTGACCGTGTTGTCCACCGGTGAGATGTCGAGGACGTAGCGCGGCTTGCCGTCGGCGGCCGGGGTGCCGATCCGCAGGCCCTTGCGCTGGCCGATGGTGAAGCCGTACGCGCCCTCGTGGGTGCCGACCTTCGCGCCGGACTCGTCGACGATGTCGCCCTCCGCCTTGCCGAGCCGCCGGGCCAGGAAGCCCTGGGTGTCGCCGTCCGCGATGAAGCAGATGTCGTGCGAGTCGGGCTTCTTGGCGACGGCGAGGCCGCGGCGCTCGGCCTCCGCGCGGATCTCGTCCTTGGTGGTCACCGTGTCGCCGAGCGGGAAGAGCGCGTGGGCGAGCTGCTTCTCGTCCAGGACGCCGAGGACGTACGACTGGTCCTTGGCCATGTCGGAGGCGCGGTGCAGTTCGCGGGAGCCGTCGTCCCCGACGACCACCTTCGCGTAGTGGCCGGTGCACACCGCGTCGAAGCCCAGGGCCAGGGCCTTGTCCAGGAGCGCGGCGAACTTGATCTTCTCGTTGCAGCGCAGGCACGGGTTGGGGGTGCGCCCGGCCTCGTACTCGGCGACGAAGTCCTCGACGACGTCCTCACGGAAGCGGTCGGCGAGGTCCCAGACGTAGAACGGGATGCCGATGACGTCGGCGGCGCGGCGGGCGTCGCGGGAGTCCTCGATGGTGCAACAGCCCCGGGCGCCCGTGCGGAAGGACTGCGGGTTCGCGGAGAGCGCGAGGTGGACGCCGGTGACGTCGTGGCCGGCTTCCGCCGCGCGGGCTGCGGCGACGGCGGAGTCCACGCCACCCGACATGGCGGCGAGGACGCGGAGGGGACGGGTGCGCTGCGGGGTGTCAGTCATAGCCCCTCCAGGGTACGGGGGCGCGGGAACCACGGCCCACGAGTATCCGTTGGAGATCACACGGGGGCGCACATGGGGGTGGATCGGACGGTGGCGGCTGACAGGGACCGGCGGATCGGGCGCCGCGCGCTGCTGGTCGGCGGGGTGGCGGCGGCCGTCGGCACGGCGGCGCTGAGCAGGGACGAGCTGACGCGGTTCTACTGGCGGCTGCCGGGCGTGCGCAAGGCCCGGGTGGCGGGGGCGGTGGACTTCAGGGGGGCGCGCTGGGTGGCGGCGTCCCCGGCGAACTACCGGACGGCGAACCGGCCGGACGACTACCCGGTGGACCGGGTGGTCGTCCATGTCACGCAGGGCGGCTACGCGAGCGCGGTGAAGGCCTTCCAGGACCCGGCGCACGCGGCGGCCGCGCACTACATCGTGCGCAAGGACGGACGGATCACCCAGCTGGTCCGCGAGCTGGACGTGGCGTTCCACGCGGGCAACCGGTCGTACAACGAGCGGAGCGTCGGGATCGAGCACGAGGGGTTCGTGGACCGCCCGCAGGACTTCACCGACGCGATGTACGCGGCCTCGGCACGGCTCACGGCCGCGATATGCGGGCGCTACGGCATGGCCGTGGACCGCGAGCACGTGATCGGTCACGTGGAGGTGCCGGGGACGGACCACACCGATCCGGGCGAACACTGGGACTGGGATCGCTACATGCGGCTGGTGCGGCGCGCCGGACAGGCGTGACCCGCCCCTCCCCGACTCACGTGGCTCACGTGACTCACGTGACTCACGTGACTCAATCGTGACCCTGTGGTCGCCCTGCGCACCGTCTGTGTCCGTTGCGTCCCTCACCCCGGGCGCCAGCTGCACCTCGCCCATTCGGGTTTGTCGACAGGGTAGTTGAGCGATGCCGACACCCACGGCCGCCGCACAGTCCTCCGGGTCGGCTCCTAACTTCGCCTCAGATTGCGCACAGTCCCCAGAACAACCATCCGGGGCCATGACCCACACCACAGATCCCGCCTTCGAGGCGGACGGCACCGACGAGCAGGTCACCCGCGGCGAGACGACGACCAGGCGCCGCAAGGGAGTTCACCGCCGCAAGTTCCTCGGCGGCATGGCCGGGGTCGGGCTCGGCGCCGTCGCCGCGGGCGGCGCGACCTTCGCCCTGCTGGCCGACGCGAAGGGCAACAAGGCCGGCGCCGCGACCAACACGGCGACGCTGACCGTCCCGGACCTCCTGGAGGGCACCACCTCCGGCAGCACCACCACCTTCACCCTGGAGGCGAAGACCGGCACCGCCGAGGTGCTCTCCGGGGTCACCAGCTCAACGATGGGCTACAACCAGTCCTTCCTCGGCCCCACCATGAAGTGGACCAACGGCGACACGGTGCTGCTCGACATCACCAACAGCCTGGGCGAGGACACCACCGTCCACTTCCACGGCGCCCACGTCCCCGCCAAGATGGACGGCGGCCCCCAGGTCGCCTTCGCCGACGGGGAGACCTGGTCCCCGACGTTCACGGTCAAGGACGACGCCAAGACGCTCTGGTACCACCCGCACGCCCTGGGCACCACGGCCAAGCAGGCGGTGCACGGACTGGCCGGCATGATCATCGTGGAGGACGGCTCGACCGCCTCCTCGGACCTGCCGAGCACCTACGGCACCGACGACATCCCGTTGATCTTCCAGAGCCTCGCCACGGACAGCGCCGGCGACATCAAGTACAACCTCAGCGGCTACCTGGGCAACGGGCTGAGCTTCCCGCTGCTGCTGAACGGCACCAACGTGGACGACACCACCCTGACGTTCACGGCGACCAAGACCCGCACGCGGTTCCGGGTGCTCAACGCCTCGCCGTCCGACATCATCACCATCCAGCGCAGCGACGGCGGCAACCTCAACCAGATCGCCACCGACCAGGGCTACCTCACCGCGGCCACCGAGGTGACCAGCATCCGGCTGGTGGCCGGCGCCCGCGCCGAGTTCGTCCTCGACCTGTCGGACGCCGTCACGCTGCAGGCCGTCGTCACCACCGGCTGGGTCCGCGGCGGCAGCGGCACCTACGACGTGCTCGCGATCACCGCGTCCGGCACCGACACCCCCGACGACCTGCCGGCCTCGCTCAACACGATCGACCGGTACGACACCAGTGACTTCACCGCCCGGACCATCACCCTCGGCCAGAGCGGCACGACCATGACGATCAACGGGTCGGCGGGGACGAGCATGTCCTCGATGGCCATGATCAGCACCACGCTGGGGTCCAAGGAGATCTGGACCATCAAGAACGGCACCCAGCTGGAGCACTCGTTCCACCTGCACGACGTGCCCTACCAGTTGGTCTCCGTCAACGGCGAGGATCCGACGGGAGTCGACCTGGGCTGGTTCGACACCTACGAAGTGGTCGGCGGCGGCTCGATCCAGATCGCCATGGAGTTCACGGACTTCGCGGACGACACCTACATGTACATGTTGCACTGCCATCTGCTCCAGCACGAGGACGAGGGAATGATGGCGTCCCTCATGGTGACCGAGAGCTAGCCGGCCGGAGGCCGGTCCTCCCGGTCAGGCTGCCGCCGGCGGTCAAAGCGCCGGCGGCAGGCGTTCGCGTGTCGTGCTCCGGCGGAACCGGTCTACGACAGTCCAGCGGCCCGGGCCCGCTCCACCGCCGGGCCGATCGCCTTGGCGACGGCGTCGACGTCGGCCTGGGTGGAGGTGTGGCCGAGCGAGAAGCGCAGGGTGCCCCGGGCCAGGTCCGGGTCGGTCCCGGTGGCCAGCAGGACATGACTCGGCTGGGCCACCCCGGCCGTGCACGCGGAGCCCGTCGAGCACTCGATGCCCTGCGCGTCGAGCAGCAGGAGCAGCGAGTCGCCCTCGCAGCCGGGGAACGTGAAGTGGGCGTTGGCCGGGAGGCGGTCCACCGGGTCGCCGCCGAGGATCGCGTCCGGTACGGCCGTCCGCACCGCGTCGATCAGCTGGTCCCGCAGGGCGCCGACCTCGCGCGCGAACCACTCGCGGCGCTCGGTGGCGAGGCGCCCCGCCACCGCGAAGGAGGCGATCGCCGGGACGTCGAGGGTGCCGGAGCGCACGTGCCGCTCCTGGCCGCCACCGTGCAGGACCGGTACGGGGCTGTACTCACGGCCGAGCAGCAGGGCGCCGATGCCGTAGGGCCCGCCGATCTTGTGGCCGGAGACGGTCATCGCGGCGAGGCCGGAGGCGGCGAAGTCCACCGGGGTCTGGCCGAACGCCTGCACCGCGTCCGCATGCAGGGGGATGTCGAACTCACGTGCCACGTCGGCGAGTTCGCGGACCGGCAGGATCGTGCCGATCTCGTTGTTGGCCCACATGACGGTGGCGAGGGCCACGTCGTCGGGGTTGCGGGCGATCGCCTCGCGCAGCGCGTCGGGGTGGACCCGGCCGTAGCCGTCGACGGGGAGGTACTCCACCGTCGCGCCCTCGTGTTCGCCGAGCCAGTGGACCGCGTCGAGGACCGCGTGGTGTTCGACGGGGCTGGACAGGACACGGGTACGGGCGGGGTCCGCGTCGCGGCGGGACCAGTAGAGGCCCTTGACCGCGAGGTTGTCGGCCTCGGTGCCGCCGGAGGTGAGGACGACCTCGCTGGGGCGGGCGCCGAGCGCCTCGGCCAGGGTCTCCCTGGATTCCTCGACCGTGCGGCGGGCCTGGCGGCCGGAGGCGTGCAGGGAGGACGCGTTGCCGGTGACGCCCAGGGCGGCGGTGAGGGCAGCGGCCGCTTCCGGGAGCATCGGGGTCGTGGCTGCGTGGTCGAGGTAGGCCATGGTGGGTCGATTCTACGGGGGGCGGGGTACGGGTCGCCCAGCGCCGTAGGGGTCTATGGCCGGTTGCGGGTGCCGGTGGGCCGTGGCTGGTGGCGCAGTTCCTCCCCCAGCCTTCTGCCGGGGTACCCCCAGCGCCTCCGCCTCTGAAGGGGCGCTGCCGTGGACGGCGCTTCAGGCGTCACGTCTACAGGCTCCAGGAGATCGTGTGCGAGACCGCCATCGCGATGCCGAGGACCGCGAGGTCCGCCACGCCCAGGAACAGGCCGAGGTAGGCGCGGCCCTTGCGGGCCGTGCCGCGCCACAGGGCGACGGCGGCCAGGGCGATCGCGACCGGACCCAGGAACAGGTTCAGGACCAGGAGGCCCAGCAGGCCCAGGATGAAGGACGCGACGGCCATGCCGTCGGCGTCGCGGGCGCGGGGCTGGGTGCGGGGGGTGGCCGGGGCGGTGAGGTGCATCATGGTCGGCTCCTCTGGCGAGCGGGGACGGAAGGTCAGTTGGCCGAGGTGCGGCGGTGACGGGCGATGCGCTCACGGACCGCGAAGACGGCGAGCCAGACGGCGATGACGGCGGCCAGCCCGGCGGTGACGTCGAGCGGCGCGTGGGCCACGGTGCCCAGCACCACGCCGAGCAGCATGAGTGCGGCGACGAGGAACAGCATGGGTTTCGATCCCCCTCCGTTACATTTGGGTGAACGGTTGTAGTTACAGTTGTTCACTGACTTCGAGTCTACCAACCCCTACGGCTTTTCAATTCTGGAGAACAGTTGTTAACTGGATGACATGAGTCACACCCTCGGCATCCGGCAGGCCCAGAAGCAGAAGACCCGCCAGGCCCTCCTGGACGCGGCGCTCGGGCTGCTGGAGGAGCAGAGCCTGAGCAGCCTGGGGCTGCGCGAGGTCACCCGGGCCGTCGGGGTCGCCCCGACCGCCTTCTACCGGCACTTCCGCTCCACCGCCGACCTGGGTGTCGCCCTCGTCGACGAGGCGCTCGGCAGCCTGCACCCCATGGTCCGCACGACGGTCGCCACCCCCGGCGCCGAGCGCATCACCCGGGCCGTGCGGCTGATCGCCGACCACGTGGCCGCGCACCCGGCGCACGTCCGGTTCATCGCGCGCGAGCGGCACGGCGGGGTGCAGCCGGTGCGGGCGGCGATCCGCGACCAGCTGGCCCGGTTCGCCGAGGAGGTCAAGACGGAGCTGGCCAAGGACCCCGAGGCCGAGGGGTGGCAGGACGACGACCTGCTGATGCTGGCCCACCTGTACGTGGACCAGATGCTCATCACCGCCTCGCTGTTCCTGGAGACCCTGGAGTCGCCGGAGCCCTCGGAGGCGGAGCGGCAGCGCGTGACCCGGATCGCCACCCGTCAGATGCGGCTCATCAGCCTCGGCCGGCAGCACTGGCTGGACCAGGAGCCGTGACGCACGGGGGCGGCGGGTCCGTTCGCCGGACGCGCCGCCCCTGTCGTACGACCTGTGCCGTCAGCTCTTCGTCGCCTGCGCGGTCGGCGCGCCGCTGGGGGCCGTGCCGCCGGCCCCGGGACCACCCTGGCCGCCGCCGCAGCCACCGCCCATGCCGCCGCCGGGACCGCCCTGACCGCCGCCGCCCGGCGCACCGCTCGGCATGCCGGTGGGGGTGCCGGCCGGCTTGGCGGTGCCGGTGGGAGCCCCCGAGGGGGCGCCGCTCGGGCGGCCCGACGCGTTGCCGGTCGGCATCCCGGACGGCTGCTGACAGGACTGGTTCCCGCCCGAGTCGCCACTGCCGGAGGAGGACGAGTCGCTCGAACCGCACGCGGTCAGCAGCAGCGGGGACACGGCGAGCAGGGCGACCGCGGGGACGAGACGTACACGCTTCATGAGAGCCAACTCCATAAAGGATGAGGGAGTCCTGAGGCGTGGCACTCAACCAACGGCGCTTAGGGCGTTCTTGGGGCCACCCTGTCCCCCGCCTGTGATTCGGGCAAAGGGCGGCTCAAGGCACCGCTCTGAGCTGTGCTTTCCCGAACGGTGGCGGCCTGGGCGCTGGTACAGGCCCGTGACAGGGACCGGTGGTCAGCCGAGCCGGACGCGGGCCAGCTGCCGCGACTGGGCGACCAGCCGGTCCGCGCTGTCCCAGACCTCGGCGTCCTCCTCCAGGAAGCCGCCGGCGAGGTTCCGGGTGGTGATGGAGACCCGGAGGGGGCCCGGGGCGGGGCGGTGCCGGACGTGGACGGTGAGCTCGACCGTCGGGACCCATCCCGTGAGGCCGATCTCGAACGCGGTGGGCGGCAGCGCGTCCACGGCCAGCAGCAGCGAGAGCGGGTCGGCGTCCCGGCCGTCGGCGAGCCCGAACCAGGCACGCATCTCACCCTTGCCGGAGGGTGCGCCGAGCGCCCAGCCCAGGGTCGCCGGGTCCAGCTTGAGCATCAGGCGCTCGGTGATGGCGGAGCTGCCGTCGACCGGGGCGGGGCCGTCCTGGGGACCGAAGCACTGGTCCATGGGCGGGATGGCGGGCGGCACGGCCGTCGTGCGGACGTCGTCGGGGAGGGCGGCGAGATCGCCGTAGGAGGCCAGGACGCGGATGCGTTCGACCTCGTTGCCCTCGTCGTCGTACTGGAAGAGGGAGGCCTGGCCGGTGGAGAGGGTGCGGCCGGTGCGGACGGTGTCCGTGCGGATCACGGCCGGGCCCGGCCGGGACGCGGTCAGGTAGTGCGCGGAGACCGTGAACGGGTCCGGGTGCGGCAGCGTGTCCGCCAGGGCCCGGCCGAGCACCGCCAGCAGATAGCCGCCGTTGACGGCGCGGATGATGGTCCAGCCGGCCGAGAGGTCGATGTCGTACACGCCGGGCGCGCGCGGGGTCACCGCGGTGTCGCGGTCGAACTCGCTGTCGCCGATGGCGGCCTGCGTCGCAGCTGCTTCTGACATGCCTGAACAGTACAAGAGAAAATTACTAAGCGGTCGCTTTTGTGAGCCATGCGGCAGTGACTCCCCGGTAAGGGATCCCCCTCCCGAGTGAGGTTCCGGCAATTTCTAGGTAAGTGTCCGGAGACGTCCGTAACCCGGACCCGGGAATTCCCCTCTATGGGGACATGAGCCTCACCGGGACTCCGTTCCTCTACACGACCATCGTCCTGACCGTGGTCGCTCTCATACTGCCGCTCGCCCTGTGGTCGCGGATGCGGGGGCCCAGGATCGTGCGTGCCGCGGCCCGGGTCCTGATGCTGCTGTTCGCTCAGGCCACGGCGGTGACGCTGATCTTCGTACTGGTCAACAACCAGAACAACCTGTACGACAACTGGGCCGATCTCCTCGGCACCGGCAACCACGTCCAGCAGGCCGCCAACCTCGGCCAGGACGGGACCGGCGGCATAGCGCTGAAGACGCTGCCCAAGGTGAAGCAGACCTTCGCCGCGGCCAGCGGACCGGGCATGCGCGGGGTGCAGGTCACGCAGCTCAAGGGCCGGATCTCGGGGGTGAACGCCGAGGTCTACGTGTGGCTGCCGCCCCAGTACAACGAGCCCAGGTACAAGAACCGCAGGTTCCCGGTGGTGGAGCTGCTGCCGGGCTACCCCGGCTCGGCCAAGGCGTGGTTCGGCTCGATGAAGGTGACCCAGCAGCTGGAGCCGCTGATGAGGAGCGGCAGGGTCGCGCCCTTCATCCTGGTCGCCCCGCGCACCAACCTGCTGGCCGGCGTGGACACCGGGTGCGCCAACATCCCGGGCACGGTCAACGCCGACACCTGGCTCAGCATCGACGTCCCGAAGATGGTCACCGACAACTTCCGGGCCGCCCCCGCCCCGGCGAACTGGGCCACCGCGGGCTACTCGGCCGGCGCGCACTGCGCGGTCAAGCTGGCGGTCGCGCACCCCGACCGCTACCGGGCCGCGGTCAGCCTGTCCGGGTACAACGACCCCATCGGCGAGCGCAACTCGCTCGCCGCGCAGAACCTCACCCTGCGCCAGCAGAACAACCCCTACCTGCTGCTGCGAAAGGCGGCCAGCCCGCCCCGGATCGCGCTCTACCTGTCCGGCGAGTCCGGTGACGGCTACCAGGCCGGGGTGGCGCTCGAACAGGTCGCGAAGGCGCCGACCACCGTGCACGTGGTGTTCCTGCCGCGCAGCGACGGCGGCCACAACATGGCGCTGTGGCGGCCCCAGGTGGCGACCGTGTTCGAGTGGCTCACGGTCAACATGGGCCAGAGCCACGTCAAGGGCCGTTCCACTACTCCTCTCGAACCGTCGAGCGCCGGTTCCACGCGCGCGGCGCTCGCCAGTGGTACCGCATCGCGAGCAGGCGCAGTACGAAAGCGGTGACCACCGCGAGCCCGCTGGTGTACGGGGTCAGCGCGTCGTAGTGGATGCACAGCACCACGGTCGTCGCCCCGACGATCGCTGGGACCGCGTACAGGTCGCGGTCCCAGCGCAGCAGCGAGGGAACCTCGTTGGCGAGCACGTCCCTGAGCACGCCGCCGCCGACCGCGGTGGCGAGCCCCAGAGCGGCCGAGGCGGTGAGGTTGAGGCCGTAGGAGTACGCCTTCGTCGTGCCGCTGACGGCGAACAGGCCGAGGCCGGCCGCGTCGAACACCAGGACCGCCGACTGGATGCGTTCGACGTGCGGATGCAGGAAGAACACCACCAGGGCGGCGATGAGGGGGGTCATGAAGTACCCGAGGTCCGTGAAGGCGGCCGGGGGCACCGCGCCGATGATCACGTCCCGGAAGATCCCGCCGCCCAGCGCGGTGACCTCGGCCAGCACGGCGATGCCGAAGACGTCGAAGTTCTTGCGGACGGCCAGCAGCGCGCCGGAGATCGCGAAGACGAAGATGCCGATGACGTCGAGGGTGTGCTGGACGGACGGGGAGAAGAGTTGCTGGAGCTGCACCCTGACATTGTGGACCGTCAGGGTGCGTGCACCTTACAAAGCCAGGCCTACAGGGTCGGTTTGCCAGGGGTGAAGAGCCAGGTGTGGAACAGGTCGTCGAGCTGCTGCCCGGAGACCTTCTCCGCGAGCCGGATGAAGTCGGCGGTGTCGGCGTTGCCGTAGCGGTGCAGTCTCGTCCAGGCGGGGAGCAGCTTGAAGAAGGCCGTGTCGCCGATCCGTTCGCGCAGCATCTGGAGGGTCATGGCGCCGCGCTGGTAGACGGCCGAGGCGAACATGGTGTCGCGCTGCGGGTCGGCGACGGTGATCCCCCAGAAAGGGTTGTCGGCGGCCCGGGCGTTGTAGGCGGCGAGGAAGGAGTCGTGGGCCGACCTGGTGCCCTGGTGCTCGGCCCACAGCCACTGGGCGTAGGTGGCGAAGCCCTCGTTGAGCCAGGTGTCCTTCCACTGCGCCACGCTCACCGAGTCGCCGAACCACTGGTGGGCCAGTTCGTGCACGATCGTCGTCTCGTTGCGCACCGCCGAGTAGGCCGGCTTGCTCTGCACCTCCAGCGAGAACCCCGCCTGCGGCATGTTGTCGACGATCGCACCGGTCTCCTCGAAGGGGTACGGCCCGAAGAGCGAGGCCCAGTAGTCGGTGGCGGCGGCCGTGACGGCGTACACGTCGACGCTGTTGCTGTTGGCGAGGGTGGGGTCGATGGCCACGTAGATCGGTATGCCGGAGGGGGTCTTCCCGGTCCGTACGTCGAACTTGCCGATGGTGGCGGTGGCGAGGTAGGTCGCCATGGGCTTCGACTCGCGCCAGTGGGTGTACGTCGAGGCGCCCTTGTCGTAGGTCGAGACGAGCCGGCCGTTGGACACCGCGGTCAGTCCCTTGGGCGCCTTGACCCTGATGTCGTAGGTGGCCTTGTCGGAGGGGTGGTCGCTGGAGGGGAACCAGGTGGAGGCCGCGTTGGGCTCGCAGGCGACGAAGACGCCGTCGGGGGTCTTCAGCCAGCCGTAGTCGGAACCGAAGACGATGGGGCTGTTGAGGGGCTGGGGTATGCCGCCGTAGGTGACGGAGACGGTGAACTCCCGGCCCCTGGCGAGGAAGTTCCTTGGAGTGACGGTGATCTCGTCGCCACTGCGCGTGAACTCGGCGCGTCTGTTGTTCACCTCGATCCGGGTGACGTCCAGCTTCTGGAGGTCGAGGTCGAAGGAGGAGAGGTTCTGGGTGGCGCGCGCGGTGATCGTCGTACGGCCGTCCAGGCGGCCGGTGTCGGGGGCGTAGGCGATGTCGAGGTCGTAGTGCCGGGCGTCGAAACCGCCGTTGCCGAGCTGCGGGAAGTAGGGGTCGCCGATGCCGTCGGCGCCCGGGGTGGGGGCGGGAGCGGCGGAGATGACGAAGGAGGCGGCTGCCGCGGTCGCGACAGCCGCCAGCCGTGCCGAACGGGAGAGGCGCATGGGTCGTCCCTTTCGAGCGTGCCGGTCAGTGGACGGACACGGACGACTCTGCATGCTCCCGTCAGGGCATGTACATGGCTTTATCGAGACGTGTCATGAGTCACCCCCGGCTGACCCCTGTTCCCGCGTGGAACACGAATGCCCCGGCAGCCCGTTCGGGCCGCCGGGGCATTCACGCGGAGGGTCCGCTCACTTCTCGTCGCGGGTTTCCGGTTCTGCGGATTCGGTCGCGGGCGCGGCCTCGGGCGCGGTCGCGGTCGCGACTTCTTCGCTCGCCGTCTCCGCTGTCTCCGGCTGCGCGGCAGCCGCCTCGGGCGCCTCGGCGGTCTCCTCCGACGCGGCAGTCTCCTCCGCCTCGGTGGTCTCCTCCGACGTGGCGATCTCCTCCGCCGCCGCGGCCACCGCCGCCGACGTCTCCGCCGACTCCTCCAGGGCCGCCTCGCCGACCAGTTCCGCGGCCTGCTTCGCCGCGGTCAGCAGGACCGTGTCCTGCGGTGCCTGGTCGGCGAAGTTCTCCGGGTGGTGGCAGGCGACCTGCTGGCCGGTGCGCAGTTCGAGGAGGCGCGGTTCGGTCGTCCTGCAGATCTCCGTCGCCTTCCAGCACCGCGTGTGGAAGCGGCAGCCGGACGGCGGGGAGATCGGGGACGGCACATCGCCCTGGAGCAGGATGCGCTCGCTCTTCTGGCCTCGCCGCTTCGGGTCCGGGATCGGCACCGCCGACATCAGGGCCTTGGTGTACGGGTGCATCGGCGCCTTGTACAGCGAGTCCCGGTCGGCCAGTTCGACGATCTTGCCGAGGTACATCACGGCGATGCGGTCCGAAACGTGCCGTACCACCGAGAGGTCGTGGGCGATGATCACGTAGGTGAGACCCAGTTCCTCCTGGAGGTCGTCCATGAGGTTCACGACCTGCGCCTGGATCGACACGTCGAGCGCGGAGACCGGCTCGTCGGCCACGACCAGCTTCGGCTTCAGGGCGAGCGCGCGGGCGATGCCGATGCGCTGGCGCTGACCGCCGGAGAACTCGTGCGGGTAGCGGTTGTAGTGCTCGGGGTTGAGCCCGACCACCGACAGCAGCCGCTGCACCTCCTTCTTGACACCGCCCTCCGGCGTCACGCCCTGGAGCTTGAAGGGCGCCCCGATGATCGTGCCGATGGTGTGGCGCGGGTTCAGCGAGGAGTACGGGTCCTGGAAGATCATCTGCACGTCGCGGCGCAGCGGGCGCATGCCGCCGACGCCGAGGTGCGTGATGTCCTTGCCCTCGAACTCGACCGTGCCGCCGGTCGGCTCCAGCAGCCGGGTGATCAGCCGGCCCATCGTCGACTTGCCGCAGCCGGACTCGCCCACGACACCGAGGGTTTCACCGGCCTTGACCTCGAAGTCGAGCCCGTCGACGGCGTGCACGGCGCCGACCTGCCGCTGGAGCAGGCCCTTCTTGATCGGGAAGTGCTTCTGAAGGCCGGTCACCTTGAGCAGGGTCTCGCCCTGGGCCACGCCCCGGGTGGAGACGGCACCGTCGCTCTGCGCGGGAATGGTGACTGCCGCGTCCTTGGTGGGTTTCTCGCTCACAGCTTCGGCGCAATCTCTTCGGTCCAGATCCGCTCCCGCTGCTCCTGCGTCATGTGGCAGGCGGCCCAGTGCCGGCTGCCGACCTCGGTCAGCTCCGGGCGGACCGTGCGGGTGACGTTGTCCTTGGGGACGTCCGCGTACGGGCAGCGCGGGTTGAAGGCGCAGCCGGACGGGATGTTGATCAGGGAGGGCGGGGAGCCCTTGACCGGGATCAGGCGGTCCTGCTGCTCGCGGTCGAGGCGCGGCATCGAGCCGAGCAGACCCCAGGTGTAGGGGTGACGGGGCTCGTAGAACACCTTCTCGGCCGGGCCGCGCTCCACGCATCGGCCGCCGTACATCACCAGGATGTCGTCGGCGAGTTCGGCGACCACGCCCAGGTCGTGGGTGATGACGATGACCGCGGAGCCGAACTCCTTCTGCAGGTCCCGGATCAGGTCGAGGATCTGCGCCTGGACGGTCACGTCCAGGGCGGTCGTCGGCTCGTCCGCGATGAGCAGTTCCGGGTTGTTGACCAGCGACATCGCGATCATCGCGCGCTGGCGCATGCCGCCGGAGAACTCGTGCGGGTAGCTGTCGACCCGCTTGTCCGGCTGGGGGATGCCCACCCGGTCGAGCATCTCGACGGCGCGTCGCTTCGCGGTCTTCTTGTCGACGTCGTGGTGGATGCGGTACGCCTCCACGATCTGCTGGCCGATCGTGTAGTACGGGTGCAGCGCCGACAGCGGGTCCTGGAAGATCATGGACATCTGGCGGCCGCGCAGCTTGCGCACCTCGTCCGGGTCGCTGCCGAGCAGCTCGGTGCCGTCCAGCCAGATCTCGCCGGATATCTGCGCCTTGCGCTTGCCGTACTGCCCGGCGGTGTGCAGGCCCATGATGCCGAGCGAGGTCACCGACTTGCCGGAACCGGACTCGCCCACGATACCGAGGGTCTTGCCCTTCTCCAGCTTGAAGGAGAGCCCGTCGACGGACTTGACCAGACCGTCGTCGGTCGGGAAGTGCACCTTCAGGTCGCGCACTTCGAGGAAGGCGGTCGGAGCGGGCGAGTCGCTCGTGGGCTCGCCCACGGCTGCTCCGCTCTTGCTCAGTTCCGTCATGAGAGCCTCACTCGGGGGTCGATCACGGCGTACAGGATGTCCACCACGAGGTTGGCGATCAGCACCGCGAGAGAAGTGATCAGGGTGACGCCCAGGATGATGGGCAGGTCCTGGTTCCGGATGGCGTCGAGCACCGCGCGGCCGAGGCCGGGCAGGTTGAACGTCGACTCCGTCAGGATGGCGCCGCCGATGAGGGCGCCGAGGTCCATGCCGAGCATGGTGAGGATGGGGGTCATCGTGGAGCGCATGGCGTGCTTGCCGATGACGACCGGCTCCGTGAGGCCCTTGGCGCGTGCCGTGCGGATGTAGTCCTCGCCGAGGATCTCCAGCATGGTGGCGCGGGTGATCCGGGCGTACATCGCCGCGTAGAGGAACGCGAGGGTGATCCAGGGCAGGATCATGCCGCCGAACCAGCCGCCGACGCTCTGGCTGAGGGGCACGTACTGCGCGTCGATCCACTTCAGGCCGAAGGCGAAGATCGCCAGGCTGAGCAGACCGGTGAAGTAGATGGGAAGGGAGACACCCGCCAGGGCGACGACCATCGCGCCGCGGTCCCAGATGCTGCCCCGCTTGAGCGCGGAGAGCACACCGGCCGCGACACCGAAGACCAGCCACAGCACGGCGGCACCGAGCGCGAGACCCAGGGTCACCGGGAAGCGGTCGGTGAGCACCGGCCAGACGGCCTGCTCGCTGCGGAAGGAGTAGCCGAAGCAGGGCGCGGCGCAGTGCGTCACGTCACCGCCGCCGGAGTAGGTGCGGCCGACGAAGATGCCCTTGAAGAACTGCCAGACCTGGGAGTAGATCGGGTCGCTCAGGCCCAGCTTCTGCCGTACGGCCTCGACGGCGGCCGGGTCGGCCTGCTTGCCCACGAAGCTGGAGGCGATGTCCACGCCCGCCCACTTGGGGACGAGGAAGAAGATGCCGAAGACCACCATGACGATGACCACCAGCATCACTGCGGCGGCGAACAGCCGCCTGATCAGGTAAGCGAGCACAGCTTACGGCCCGCCGCGGGGCCGCGGGCCACCGGAGGTCTTCCGATGGCCCGCGACCACGCCGCGCCGGCCTTCACCTGCCTTTCGTGCCGTACGGCGGGTGTGCCGGTTTACTTCTTGGGGTTCTTCAGACCGAGGTTGACGAAGTCGTACGTACCGCTGTAGTTGTCCGTCGTGTAGACGTTCGCCAGGTTGTCCGAGCGCCAGTTGATGAACTTCTCGAAGGTGAAGGGCAGGTAGTACGCGCCCTCCATGACCTTGTGGTTGATCTCGGTCGAGATCTTGGCCTTGCCCGGCTCGTCCAGCGTGGTGACGTACTGGTCGAACAGACCGTCGATGGTCTTGTCCTTGATCAGGGCGTAGTTGTTGTTACCGCTCTGCACGATGTACTTGCTGTCCCACAGCGGCAGACCGAAGCCCTGGACGGTCGGGAAGTCCGGGCCCCAGCCCATGATGATGATGCCGTAGCCCTTCTTCTGGACGTTCGAGGGGCTGCCGATGATGCCGGTGGTCTGCGAACCGTCGTACTGGTCGATCTGGGCGTTGATGCCGATCTTCTTCAGCGACGCCTGGAGCGACTGGGCCGTGGCCACCTCGACCGGCTTGTTGTTGCGGACCGCGATGGTGGTGGAGAAGCCGTTCGGCTTGCCGCAGGCCTTCAGGGCCTTCTTGGCCTCGGCGATGTTGCCGTTCTTGTTGGCACCGGAGATGCCGTACGGGTCGTACTTCTGGCCCTCGGAGCCCGGGACGGACGGCGGGAGCATGTTGGTGCCGATGTCGCCACCGGCGATCGGGCCACCACGGGCGGTCTGCAGCGACACGTGGTCGGCGCCCAGGATGACGGCCTTGCGGCACTCGATGTTGTCGAACGGCTTCACGCTCTGCGGGAAGACCGCGTAACGGATGTAGCCGGAGACCGGGTTGTCCAGGTTGGCCTTGTGCTCCTTCAGGGCGGTGGTGCGGCCCTGCGGGGACATGCCGGTCTGGTTGATGTCCAGGTCCAGGTCACCGTTGAGCAGACGCTGGTCCAGCTGGTTGGCGTCCGAGAAGAACTGGACGGTGATCTTGTCCGGGTACGCCTTGCGGACCGGGTCCGAGGACTGCTTCCACGCGGTGTTGCGCACCAGCGTCAGGCTCTTGCCCGGGCTGTACGACTGGAACTTGTACGGGCCGGAGGAGAACGGGTGCAGGCCGTACTTGGACTTGGTGTCCTGGTCCTGGCGGACCGGGGAGGCCGAGACCAGGGCCAGCACGTCCTGGAAGTCCGAGTTGGCCTTCGGCAGGTGGAAGACGATCGTCTTGTCGTCCGGAGTGTCGATCGCCTTCAGGCCGAGCTTGTCCTTGGACGTGTCCTTGTACGGGCCCTTGTACTCGCCCTTCGGGTCCAGGAAGTCCTTCAGGTAGGTCGGGCCGCCGGACAGCACGTCCTGCGCCCAGACGCGCTCGATGCCGTACTTGACGTCCTTGGACGTGATCGGCTTGCCGTCCTCCCACGTGACGCCGTCACGCAGGGTGTACGTGTAGGTCTTGCCGCCGTCCGTGACCTTGGCCAGACCGGTGGCGAGGTCCGGGGTGAGCTGTGCGCCCGCCTTGCCCGGCTCGGTCTTGCCCGTGACCAGCTGACGGCTGTAGTAGCGCGCGAAGTTCCACATGAAGCCGTAGTAGCCGCGCGTGGTGTCCCACGAGTCCGCGTCCTGGGCACCGCCGAACCGCAGCGTGCCACCCTTCTTGACCAGCGAGGCCTGGGCGACCTTGTTGTTGGCGGCGTCGAAGCCGGCGGCGCCGGACTTCGAACCGTTGTTGTCGCTGCCTCCGCCGCCGCACGCCGCCGTGGTCAGCAGTGCGGCGACCGCAGCAGCGGCGGCAAACGCCTGCTTACGCCGCCCTGAGGTGCGTTGGGTAGTCACGATCTCGGATCCTCCGGATTAGATGAGAGACCCCGTGTTGGTGCCACGGGACGCTTGGGGTACGGCGGTTCAGCGGGAGGCCTTCGGGTCCAGCGCGTCACGCACGCCGTCGCCGAACAGGTTGAAGGCAAGGACGGTGATGAAGATCGCCACACCGGGGACCACCATGTACATGGGGTCGGAGTCGTAGTAGTCGATCGCGCTCGACAGCATCTGTCCCCAGGAGGAGGTGGGCGGCTTGACGCCCACACCCAGGAAGCTGAGCGCCGCCTCGGTGAGGATGTTCGTGGGGATCATCATCGTCGTGTAGACGATGATCGGCGCGACCAGGTTGGGCAGCAGTTCCTTGAACAGGATGTAGAAGCGCCCGGCTCCCAGCGACTTGGCGGCCTCGACGTACTCGCGCTCACGCATCGAGAGGGTCTGGCCGCGCACCACGCGTCCGATGTAGGGCCAGCCGAAGAAGCCGATGACCAGGATCATCACGAACACACGCACGTTGGAACCGGACAGGCCCAGCATGTTGTTCGGCATCACCGAGACCAGCGCGATCGTGAACAGCAGCTGGGGGAAGGCCAGGAGGCCGTCCATGACACGGCTGATGAGCGAGTCCACCCAGCCGCCGAAGAAGCCCGCCAGGATGCCCAGCACGGTGCCGAGGACGACGGCCACGACGGCGGACAGGAAGCCCACCAGGAGCGAGACGCGGGCGCCGTAGAGGATGCGGGCGAGGATGTCGCGGCCGTTGACGGGCTCCACACCCAGCAGGTGGTCGCCGCTGACGCCGCCCAGCGAACCCTTGGGGGTGCCGAACAGCGGGTCGATCAGGCTCTCGTTGAAGTTGTCCGGGTCCTGCCCGAGCAGGTGGGTGATCACTGGCGCCAGCAGGGCGATCACGATGAGGACGAGCACGACGACGCCACCCGTCAGGGCGAGCTTGTCCCGCTTCAGGCGCTCCCAGGCGATCCGGCCCAGGGAACGCCCCTGCACGGCCTTCTCACCGGCGGTGGCAAGCGCCGCTTCTTCGGCCGCACTCGGGGCCGCTTCCGCGGTCGGCTCGTGCAATGGTGCCGTCATCTGGCAGGGACCCCTCTCAACCGGCTGTAGCCGGCTTGCACTTGCCGCTGGTAGCGGCATGATCGCTCTCTCCTGGGCAGGGTTGAACACCCCATGAAGCGCGAGTCTTCAACGCTCCGGCGACTGGTTGCCAGAGTTGACGGCGAATGGATGCGCAACCGTGATACGAGCAAGGCGTTTCGTTATCCGAACACCGGGTAACGCCTGCCGGACGGGGGCAGAGGCGACAAGTCGTCCTACAGGTGGTCAAACCACCACATTCGACAGGAGGGCATGACCTGAATCACACCGTCCCGCCCACTTCGCGACCGGCGGGTGCAAGCGTCAGTAACCGCCGGGCGCGGGTGGATAGCCGTAGCCGGCCGCCGGGGCCGGGGGGAGGGCCGCGTGGGCCTCACGGTCGTAGAACGGGCGGGCCGCCGCTCTCATCCAGAGTACGACCGGGTCGTACTCGTCGGTCATCGCCACGGTGGACACCGGCAGGCCGTCCGGGACCGCGCCGATCGACTGCTGCATCATCGCCCGCACCGAGTCCACCGCCGGCGGCGACGTGTCGTACACGTCGAGGCCGATCGCCAGGTACGGTGCGCCGAGCGCGGGCTGCACCCAGGCGCGGCGCAACGAGCGGACCGCGGGCGTACGGTGGGCGTTCTGCGACAGCAGGGCGTAGAACTGCGGGATCTCGATGGTCGGTTCGGCCAGCCGCAGCGGACCGGCCGGCTGCCGGTCCAGGCCCGTGGCGATGCGGCGCAGGTCCAGCCAGGGGATGCCGACCCCGCCGCCCGGGGCGTGCGGGTTGAGCCAGAGGCCGAAGTGGTCGGGGTACAGGGTGCGGGCCACGTCGAGGCCGTCGACCACCTCGTACGAGCGGTTCCAGCCGCTGGCCGACAGCTCCTGGGCGGAGGTCACGCAGGGGGCGTAGCCGTGCCCTTCCACCTCCATGTTCCCGTACTGGGCGTCGGGGGAACCGGACTGGCCGTGCCAGAGCAGCATCCAGATCTGGCCGGAGGCGGGTGTGGCGAGGGCGCGGAGGAGTGCCTCGTAGGCGTCGTAGCGCCCGGGGGTTACCTGGCGCAGCATGTGCTCGACCTGTCCGGTCGCCGCGGTGCCGCTGGCGCTCACGTGTTACCGCCCCTTCGTTCGTCGCCCCGCGTGTGGAGCTTGCCCCGCGTTTGGGGACAGCTTAAGCGTCCAGGGGGTGGGGGCCGATGGTCCGTGCGCGGGTACGGGTCCGGCCGCGCGGGAAAGGGAGCCTCAGTGGCCGTACTGGTAGAAGGGGCGCACGTGGTCCCGCATCCAGTGGGCGACCGGGTCGTCCGCCACGTCCAGCAGGACCAGGTTGACCGGCCAGGGCACCGGGACGCGTCCCAGCGCCTTGCCCAGGGCCTCCAGGGGCAGGGCGCGCAGGTCCCCCTCCCACTGGGTGAGTTCGACGCCGACGAACATCACCGGGTCGGCCGTCTCGATCGCGGCCAGGCAGCGGCGGGCCGTGGCGACCACGCCGATCGCCGCGAACTCCGCCGAGGCCGCCCCCAGGAAGTCCATCGGGTCGTCCTGCCAGTCCGGCTCGAAGAGGCGCACCCGGCCGCCCGAGGCGGGTCCGTCCAGTTCGGTGCGGCCGACCCGGCACAGCTCGGCGACGCCCTCCGGCGGCAGCGGAAGGCCCACCACTCCCCCGGGGTTCACGGCGATGCCGACCTGCGGGGGCAGGCCGCGGGCGAACTCGACGGCGGGGGCGATGGTGTACGACAGGTGCGAGCCGACCACCAGGCGGAACTGCTCCTCGGAGCTGAAGACCGGGACGTACACCTGGCCGGCGATCTCCGTGGTGGGCAGGTCGAGGGAGCCGCTGTGCGGGCCGCCGCCCTCGGGCAGCGGGACCCACAGGAAGCTACGGCCCAGCACCTCGATGAGTCGGCCCCCCGCCGCGGGCACGCCGAGGGAGGCCGACAGCACCTCCTCCAGTTCGTTGCCGGGCCAACCGCCGTGCGGGTGGGGGTGTGCCTGTGCCGGGAAGTCCGCGGGAAAGTCCGCCGGGAAGTCCATCTGCCTACCGCCTGCTGGAAACCACTGCTGAGGCTGGAAAGGCTAGCGGGTGACACCGACAAAGCCAGCAGCCGATCGGGCCGCACAGTTTCTGCCCACGCAGCCCGCACAGCCCGCACGAGCGCGGCGCACGCGGAGGCGGTGGCCGGCGCGGTCAGGTCGTGAAGGCGATGCGGCGCAGCGCGTCCGCCGCGTCGCGGTCGAGGAGGAGCGCCGCTCCGCAGCCCGGGGGCAGTGCGCCCTTCTCGACGGAGCGGATGAGCCGGGCCGCCGCCCGGCGGTGGCGCAGGAAGGCGTACCGCGAGACACCCCGGCCGCGCTCGCGCTGGCCGTCGAGGGCCGTGTCCGGCGTGACGTCGAGCAGCAGCAGGTGCAGGGTGGCGCCGCGGCGGCGCGCCTCCCGGGCCAGCCAGTCGCGCACCCAGACCTGTGTTCCGCAGTCGTGCACGGCCACGCCCTCGCCGGTGCGCAGGGCGCGGCGCAGGGTGGCGTAGTGGGCGAGGCGGACCAGCGGCCGGTAGACGGCGTACGGCAGGAAGCGGGCCAGCCGGGCGTCCCAGCGGTCGCGGGTGTCCTGGGAGTCGATCCGTGTGCCCTGGACGGTGCGCCGCATCAGCGTGGACTTCCCGCTGCCCGGCAGCCCGGTGACCACGACCAGGTCACGGGGGCCGAAGCGCAGGCCGTGCGGGCTGTGGCCGGCGCGGTCGCGCAGGTCGCGGACGACCGGTGCGACGGGGAGATCGCCGCACCGCTCGCGGGCCGGGGCCGTCGGCTGTCCGGGCAGGGCGATGCCCGTCGTGGTCGCGTACGCCGTGGTCCTTGTCACCGTGATCGTCCTCCCTGGGGGTTCAGGAAAGGTTTTCCCCACATAATGTAAAGAGAAGGTAATGCACGGTGTCTCGCGGTTCCGTTCGCTTCCTGCCACAGGCCCGTCACAAAGGAGCGCGGCACGTCCGGCCTGCCGCGGCCGCGGACGGCGTGCAATGATGTCCGCGCCAACTGCATACCGGCCGCTTGAATCCGCGCGGGAGAGTCCCCGGCACCACGGTGCCCGGGGCGCCGAAGGAGCAAGTCCCTCCCTTGAATCTCTCAGGCCCCGTTACCGCGCGGGCGAGGCACATCTGAAAAGCGGGCCGCTGTGTCAGTGGCTCCACCCAAGGTGCAAGCCGTGCCCCCGCGTGGGTCAGGGCGAACCTCTCAGGTTCCGATGACAGATGGGGAGGACAGCGGGGAGGACCGCCCTCGCCTGTCACGCCTTTGGGACCCTTGGGAGACGACCGACCGATGAGCAGTACCGATTCCGCCGCACCCCGCCGCACCGCGCTCGATGCCCTGCACCGCTCGCTCGGCGCGACCATGACCGACTTCGCCGGCTGGGACATGCCCCTGCGCTACGGCTCGGAGCGCGACGAGCACCTCGCGGTGCGCACCGCGGCCGGCCTCTTCGACCTCTCCCACATGGGCGAGATCACCGTGACCGGGCCCGAGGCGGCCGGGCTGCTGAACCACGCCCTGGTCGGGAACATCGCCTCCGTCGGGCCGGGGCGCGCCCGCTACACCATGATCTGCCGGGCCGACGGCGGCATCCTGGACGACCTGATCGTCTACCGCACGGCCGACACCGAGTACCTGGTGGTCGCCAACGCCTCCAACGCCCAGGTGGTCCTCGACGCGCTGCGGGAGCGTTCCGCCGGCTTCGACGCCGAGGTGCGCGACGACCGGGACGCGTACGCCCTGATCGCCGTCCAGGGGCCCGAGTCGCCCGGGATCCTGAAGTCCCTCACCGACGCCGACCTGGACGGCCTCAAGTACTACGCCGGGCTGCCCGGCACCGTCGCCGGGGTCCCGGCGCTGATCGCCCGCACCGGGTACACCGGCGAGGACGGCTTCGAGCTGTTCGTGAAGCCGGAGCACGCGGTGGAGCTGTGGCAGGCCCTGACCGAGGCGGGCAGGCCGGCGGGGCTGGTGCCCTGCGGCCTGTCCTGCCGGGACACCCTGCGGCTCGAAGCGGGCATGCCGCTCTACGGCCATGAGCTCACCGCCTCGCTGACCCCCTTCGACGCCGGGCTCGGCCGGGTGGTGAAGTTCGACAAGGAGGGCGACTTCGTGGGGCGCGAGGCGCTCACCGAGGCGGCCGCCCGCGCGGAGTCGGACCCGCCGCGCGTCCTCGTCGGCCTGGTCGCCGAGGGCCGCCGGGTGCCGCGCGCCGGTTACCCGGTGGTCGCCGCCGGCAAGGTGATCGGCGAGGTCACCTCCGGTGCCCCCTCCCCCACCCTGGGCAGGCCGATCGCGATGGCGTACGTCGACGCGGCGCACTCGGCGCCCGGCACGGCCGGGGTCGGCGTGGACATCCGGGGCAGTCACGAGCCGTACGAGGTCGTGCCGCTGCCGTTCTACAAGCGCCAGAAGTAGCCACCGCAGGTGACGCCGAGCACATCGTCGCCGCTCGCGCACGCCTTCCGCAGTTCCCCCTTCACCAGCACTCCCCCGCGTACAGGAGAATTCAGGACATGAGCAACCCCCAGCAGCTGCGTTACAGCAAGGAGCACGAGTGGCTGTCGGCCGCCGAGGACGGCGTGGCGAAGGTCGGCATCACGGAGCACGCGGCCAACGCGCTCGGTGACGTCGTCTTCGTCCAGCTCCCGGCGGTCGGCGACACGGTGACCGCGGGCGAGACCTGCGGCGAGCTGGAGTCGACCAAGTCGGTGTCCGACCTGTACTCGCCGGTCACGGGCGAGGTCACCGAGGTCAACGAGGACGTCGTGGAGGACCCGTCGCTGGTGAACTCGGCCCCCTTCGAGGGCGGCTGGCTGTTCAAGGTGCGCTTCGCGGACGAGCCGGCCGACCTGCTCTCCGCCGACGAGTACACCGCCTTCGCCGCCGGCTGAGGGCCGCCCACGCCCCCATCGCCGGCCGACGGCCGCAGGAACACCGGCTTAGGAGTCGTAGAAACAGATGTCCGTCCTGAACACGTCCCTGCACGAGCTCGACCCGGAGGTCGCCGCCGCGGTCGACGCCGAGCTGGTGCGTCAGCAGTCCACCCTGGAGATGATCGCCTCGGAGAACTTCGCTCCGCTCGCGGTCATGGAGGCCCAGGGTTCCGTCCTCACCAACAAGTACGCCGAGGGCTACCCGGGCCGCCGCTACTACGGCGGCTGCGAGCACGTCGACGTCACCGAGCAGATCGCCATCGACCGGGTGAAGGAGCTGTTCGGCGCCGAGTACGCCAACGTGCAGCCGCACTCCGGTGCCTCCGCCAACCAGGCGGCCCTGTTCGCGCTGGCCCAGCCCGGGGACACCATCCTCGGTCTGGACCTCGCCCACGGCGGTCACCTGACCCACGGCATGCGCCTGAACTTCTCCGGCAAGCAGTTCGACGTGGTCGCCTACCACGTGGACAACTCCGGTCTGGTGGACATGGCCGAGGTCGAGCGGCTCGCCAAGGAGCACCGGCCGAAGGTGATCATCGCGGGCTGGTCGGCGTACCCGCGCCAGCTGGACTTCGCGGAGTTCCGCCGGATCGCCGACGAGGTCGAGGCGTACCTGTGGGTCGACATGGCCCACTTCGCGGGCCTGGTGGCGGCGGGGCTGCACGAGAACCCGGTGCCGTACGCCGACGTGGTCACCTCCACCACCCACAAGACGCTGGGCGGTCCGCGCGGCGGCATCATCCTGGCGAAGAAGGACTTCGCGAAGAAGCTGAACTCGTCCGTCTTCCCGGGTTTCCAGGGCGGCCCCCTGGAGCACGTGATCGCGGCGAAGGCGGTCTCCTTCAAGGTCGCCGCCTCGGAGGAGTTCAAGGAGCGCCAGCGTCGTACGGTGGAGGGTGCGCGCATCCTGGCGGAGCGGCTGACGGCCGCCGACGCCCGCGAGGCCGGTGTGAACGTCCTGTCCGGCGGTACGGACGTCCACCTGATCCTCGTCGACCTGCGCGAGTCCGAGCTGGACGGACAGCAGGCCGAGGACCGGCTCCACGAGGTCGGCATCACGGTCAACCGCAACGCCGTCCCGAACGACCCGCGCCCGCCGATGGTCACCTCGGGGCTGCGGATCGGCACCCCGGCGCTGGCCACCCGCGGCTTCACGGCCGAGGACTTCGCCGAGGTCGCGGACGTGATCGCCGAGACGCTGAAGCCTTCCCACGACGCGAAGGCGCTGAGGGTCCGGGTCGAGGCCCTGACCGCGAAGCACCCGCTCTACCCCGGTCTGAACAAGTAGTTCCCCGGCGGGGGCGCCCGACGGCGTGTGCCCCCGCCCTTTTCCAAGGAGTTCCCGTGGCCATCTCGGTCTTCGACCTGTTCTCGATCGGCATCGGCCCGTCGAGCTCCCACACCGTCGGCCCGATGCGCGCGGCCCGGATCTTCGCGCGCCGCCTGCGCAACGAGGAGCTGCTGCCCTCGGTCGCGCGGATACGTGCCGAGCTGTACGGATCCCTCGGCGCCACCGGTCACGGCCACGGCACCCCGAAGGCGGTGCTGCTCGGTCTGGAGGGCGCCTCGCCGCGCACCGTGGACGTGGAGACGGCGGACGACCGGCTGGAGACGATCAAGACCTCGGGGCGGCTGTCGCTCGTGGGCGAGCACGAGATCGCGTTCTCCTTCGACGACGACCTGAAGCTGCACCGCCGCAAGGCGCTCCCCTACCACGCGAACGGCATGACCCTCTGGGCGTACGACGCCTCCGGGGCGGAGCTGCTGTCCCGGACCTACTACTCGGTCGGCGGCGGGTTCGTCGTCGACGAGGAGGCGGTCGGCGCGGACCGCATCAAGCTGGACGACACCGTCCTGAAGTACCCCTTCCGCACGGGCGACGAGCTGCTGCGCCTGACGAAGGAGACCGGTCTGTCGATCTCCGCGCTGATGCTGGAGAACGAGCGGGCCTGGCGGACGGAGGACGAGATCCGCGCCGGGCTGCTGGAGATCTGGCGGGTGATGCAGGCGTGCGTCTCGCGCGGGATGTCCCGGGAGGGCATCCTGCCGGGCGGGCTGCGCGTGAAGCGCCGGGCCGCCGTGACCGCCCGCCAACTGCGCGCCGAGGGCGACCCGTTGGCCCACGCGATGGAGTGGATCACGCTCTACGCGATGGCCGTGAACGAGGAGAACGCGGCCGGCGGCCGGGTGGTGACCGCGCCCACCAACGGCGCGGCCGGCATCATCCCGGCGGTCCTGCACTACTACATCAACTTCGTGCCCGGCGCCGACGAGGACGGCGTGGTCCGCTTCCTGCTGGCCGCCGGCGCGATCGGCATGCTCTTCAAGGAGAACGCGTCCATCTCCGGCGCCGAGGTCGGCTGCCAGGGCGAGGTGGGCTCGGCCTGCTCGATGGCGGCGGGCGCCCTCGCCGAGGTCCTCGGCGGCTCTCCGGAACAGGTCGAGAACGCCGCCGAGATCGGCATGGAACACAACCTCGGCCTCACCTGCGACCCGGTCGGCGGCCTGGTCCAGATCCCCTGCATCGAGCGCAACGGCATGGCCGCGGTCAAGGCGGTCACCGCGGCCCGCATGGCCATGCGCGGCGACGGCTCCCACAAGGTGTCCCTGGACAAGGTCATCAAGACCATGAAGGACACGGGCGCCGACATGAGCGTCAAGTACAAGGAGACGGCCCGCGGCGGGCTGGCGGTGAACATCATCGAGTGCTGATGGGACGGGCCCTGACCAGCGCGGCATGCGAAGAACCACGGTTCCTGCCCGTGAAGGCCCGGGGCGAGCCGTCGCCGCCGGACGACGACCGGCCGGCCCTTCCCGAGGAGCCGGCGGAGACGCCCCGGCGCCCCGGTTCGCCTCGGCCGCTGAGCCCGGGGAAAGCGGGCGCCGGTGTGCCGCAGACTGGTGTCGATCAGTTGACCGACCCAGGGGATGGATTCCATGGCCGAGCGGCCCTTGACGCTGATGGCAGTGCACGCCCACCCGGACGACGAGGCCACGAGCACGGGGGGTGTCCTCGCGCGGTGTGCGGCGGAGGGCATCCGCACGGTGCTCGTCACCTGTACCGACGGCGGCTGCGGTGACGGGCCGGGGGGTGTCAAGCCGGGCGACCCCGGGCACGACCCGGCCGCCGTCGCCGCGCTGCGCCGGCGCGAACTGGAGGCGAGCTGCGAGGTCCTGGGGATCGGTCATCTCGAACTCCTCGGCTACGCCGACTCCGGGATGATGGGCTGGCCCGCCAACACGGCGCCGGGATCGTTCTGGAGCACGCCCGTGGACGAGGCGGCCGCCCGGCTGGCCGAGCTGATGCTGCGTCACCGGCCCGATGTCGTCGTGACCTACGACGAGAACGGGTTCTACGGCCACCCCGACCACATCCAGGCGAACCGGATCACGATGGCCGCGCTGGCGCTGACCGACGTGGCGTCCAAGGTGTACTGGACGACGGCACCGCGCTCGATGATGAAGGAATTCGGGCGGGTGATGCGCGAGTTCGGCGAGGACCTGCCGGAGCCGGACCCGTCCGAGGACCCGGCGATGCCCGAGATCGGGCTGCCCGACGAGGAGATCACCACGTGGGTGGACACCACCGGGTTCGGCGGCCGGAAGTTCGACTCGCTGGCCGCGCACGCCAGTCAGGGGGAGAACATCTTCTTCCTGCGCATGGGCAAGGAGAGGTTCACCGAGCTCATGGGCGTGGAGACGTTCGTCCGCGTCCACGACACCACCGGCGCCCCGCTGCCCGAGGACGACCTCTTCGCGGGCCTGCGCTGAATACGCCGATACACCCGGCGGGTCGTACAGCCAGAACCGTACGCAGGACCTGGGCAGCTGTCCGGACGACATGGCCGCCCGGGATCAACTGCACCCGCGACTGGGAAGTATGAGGATCGGCGGCCCCCCGGGCGGGGAATACGGAGCACGAGATTCCAGCTCCTGTCCCCCCACCGGCACCCAGGGAGTCCCCCATGCTGCACGGCATCGATGTGAGCGCGTACCAGTCGTCCGCGTACGACACGGACGGCCTCTCCTTCGTCTTCGTGAAGGCGACGGAGGGGCGTTCGTACGTCAATCCGAAACTCGCCGCCCAGACGAAGCGGGGCCGGGACGCCGGACTGGTCGTCGGCTTCTACCACTTCCTGTGGCCCGGCGACCTCACCGCGCAGGCCGAGTACTTCGTCGCGCACGCCCCCGAGAAGGCGGGCGACATCCTCGCCGTCGACTGGGAGACCACCGGCGACGGCACCCACGCGAGCAACGCCGAGAAGGACGCCTTCATCCGCAAGGTGAAGACGCTGCGCCCCGGCCACCGCGTGATCCTCTACACGAACCGCAACTACTGGCTCACCGTCGACAGGACCTCCTACGCGGGGGACGGCCTGTGGATCGCCGACTACGTGACGGCGGGCAAGCCCCGCATCAAGGCCGGCTGGCGGTTCCACCAGTACACGAGCGACCCGCACGACAAGAACGTCGCGAACTTCGCGACCAAGGACGCGCTCAAGCAGTGGGCCGGGGACGCGTGACGGACGGTCTCCGGCACGGAGCCCGTCAGGCCCGGAAGTCCGCCGGCCGTTCCCTGGACGCCTCGGAGAGGGCCTTGCGGACCTCTTCGACGCCCGCCCGCAGGCCGTAGACCGGGGTGCCCGGCTGCTGGCGCCAGGAGTCGTCGATGCCGCCGTTGTCGACCGTGTCGAAGCCGAGTTCGTCGATCAGGGCGATGACGGTCCGCTTGGCCTGCTCGTCGTCGCCGGAGACCGGCAGGGCCTGGCGGTCGGGGTCCCCGGCGGGGCGGTGGCGGTCGAGGATGTCCTGGGCGAAGGTGCCGTTGAACGCCTTGATCACCGGGTGGCCGAGGTGCCGTTCGGTCCAGCGGCTCTCGGTCAGGCCGTCGTCCTCGATCTCGGCGATCCGGCCGTCCCGCTGCTGCGGGTAGTAGTTGCCGGTGTCGATCACGGCAGCGCCTTCGGCCGCCCCGTCCAGGAGGCCGGCGGGAAGGTCGGGAACCGCCTTCAGCGGGACCGTGACGACCACGACCTGCGCACCCCGGGCCGCTTCCTCGGCCCGTACCGCCCTCGCTCCGGTCTCCTCGACGAGCGCGGTGAGCGTCTCGGGACCGCGTGAGTTCGCCACGGACACCTCGTGGCCGAGGGCGGTGAGCCGCCGGGTGAGGTTGCCGCCGATGTTGCCCGCGCCGATGATGCCGATCTTCATGAGGGACCTTCCCTACGTCGATGCACACGCATACGAATCTGCTGTCCGGCATCAACCCCGGGTCCGCCCGGTTCATTCCGGGCAGGGGGCACCCTCACCCGTTCGCCGGGTGCCCCCTCCCCTCGCCTCACTTGCTCAGGTAGGCCCAGAACTCGTCGAACGACAGAACCTTGTCGCCGTTGAGGTCGCGGGTCCTGATGACGGCCTCGGCCACCGTGTCGGTGACGTTCCAGTCACCCCCCTGAGCGAGCGCGGACTTGAACTCGGCGGCGGTGATGAAACCGTCACCGTCCGCGTCGATCCGCTGGAACTGCTGGCGTGCTTCGTCGATGTCCGCCACCGATCCGCCCCTCTGTGTCCGTGTCTCTGCTGTCGTACCGGTGCCGTACCGGCGTACTGTCGCAGGTCAGATTAACGGTCCAGGCGAGCCGTCAGTGCCGCGGACAGCCAGGAGAACTCCTCGGCGTGCACCGCGAGGGGCTGTCCCTTGAGCACGCAGAGCAGTTCGCGGTAGCGCGCCACGCGGTCATTGAAGGCCGCGTCCAGCCGCGCCAGCACGGCGGCGGGTTCGGCGTCGCCGAGCACCTTGCGCAGCACCTCGTCGGCCTCCGGGTCCTGCGGGACGACGCCCCGGCGCCGGGCGTCGCCCACCACTTCGACGAGCTGCTTCACGAACCACATCGAGGCTCCGGCGGGCGCCTCGGGCGTCCGGTCGGCCGCGTTGAACTCCGTCGCCCTGCGCATCTGCGCCCGGAACCGTGGATCCTGGACCATCTCGGCCAGTTCCACCCAGGCGTCGACCTGCTCCGGGGTCGGGTCCTCGGGCAGGTCGGCCACGGTGGCGAGCATCCGCTCGCGGATCTCCGGGTCCACGGTGTCCAGGCCGTGCAGCGTCTCCTCGACGAACTCCTCCAGGATCCGCCGCCGCTCGGCCGCCGACAGCCGTGCCAGTCTGTTCATCAGGGTCGTCTCCTTCGCACTCGCACCACGTCGTGCCACGGTCGACAGCACCGCACGGGTCACCTTCAGGGACCGGATCTGCGCGTCCAGGGCGGCCACGTGCGTCTCGGCGACCTCCGCCACGGTCCGCTCGCCGGAGAGCACCTCGCGCACGTGCCCGAGGCCGAGCCCCAGTTCGCGCAGGGTGCGGATCAGTTCGAGGCGGGCGAAGGACTCGGCGTCGTACAGCCGGTAGCCGCCGGCGGAGCGGGTCACCGGGGTGAGCACGCCCTCGTCGGACCAGAAGCGGATGGTGCGCACGGTCAGCCCGGTGGCGCGCGCCAGCTCGCCGATGGTGAAAAGTCCGGTGCCGTCTTCGATCATGTCTGCGAGTGTGGGCCTTCCAGTGGGTGGAGACTCAAGGAGCACGGTGGCGGGGACCCTGCGGGACATTCTCGACGCGGCGGCGGACGGCGTCTTCCCGCCCGCCGACGGCGGCACCACGGTCGTACCGCAGCCGTCCCCGCGGGACGCCGGGGTGCTCTCCTTCACCGCGCACTCGGTGGTGTTCGTGGACGAGGACCCGCGGTGGGTGTACGAGGCCCTGCGCGCGGTCCCCTGCGATCCCCTGTGCGCGAGCATGAACGCGCGGTTCCTCACCGCCCTGATGGACCGCACCGGACGGGAGCAGGAGACGATCGACGCGCTGCTGGTCGCCGCCCCGCTCCCCGGCCGCCCGGACCTGCCCCTCACCGAGCTCACCGGCGCCGACCACTCCCGGGTCGCCTACGCCCGGACCCGCCGCGACGAGGTGCGGGCCTGGGCGGGGGACGGCGGGGTGGTCGTGCTGGGCCGTGGTGTGGCGGGGCGCCTGGAGGTCTCGGTGGAGGTGGCCGAGGGGGCACGGCGGGGGCTGGGCCGCGCCCTGGTGACGGCCGCCCGGCAGCTCGCCGGGGAGCCGCTGTGGGCGCAGGTCGCCCCGGGGAACGCCCGCAGTGCCCGGGCGTTCCAGGCGGCCGGCTACGTCCCGGTCGGCGCCGAGGCGCTGCTGCTCAGGACCTGAGCCCCAGCACCCGGACCCGAGCACCCGGACCTCGGCACCCGGGCCTCGGTGCCCGGCATCAGTGCCAGGGCTCGTAGTACGGGTTGCTCTGGCAGTCGTCCATGATCTCGACCTTCCTGACCTTGTCGACCGGGCACACGCCGATGATGTACTGCCGGGCGACACCGCCGGGGAAGGCCACCTCGACCTGGTCGGCCCAGCGGTGGGTGTCGCCGATGGTCCTGTTGACGTCGACGCCGCCGGGGGCGTCGATGTAGTAGTTCCAGCCGGACTTGTACCAGGTCTTGTAGAGGTCGTGGTCGTAGGTCGTCGAGACGTACGGGGAGGGCTGGTTGACGAGGACGTACTTCTCGATGTCGTACTGGCCGGTCGCGACGTCCTTGGGGAGGAAGCCGACCGGGAAGACCTTGTCGGGCGAGCGGCTGTCGCTGCGGTAGAGGGTGCCGCAGGTGGTGCGCCAGACCGGGGCCGGGGTGATCCGGTCGACGTCGACGTCGTGGTCGGCGGCGGCCTCGAGCTTGTCCTCGAACTGGGGGCAGGCGGGCGCGGCGGCCCGGGCGGGGGTGGCGGTCGCGGTCGACGGTACGGCGGCCGTGGTCGCGAAGACGGCGGCCAGGGACAGGACGGCGGCAGCGGCACGCCGCCGCAGACGAGTGGTGAACATGGCAGCACGATGTCGGCCCGGCCGGGCCGCCTCGGGGACCGTCACTCGTTCAGCGGCGTGTCCTGTTGTCCCGCGGTCAGCGGAAGACCCCGGTGTGGCCGAGCGAGTAGCGGCCCGGCTGCGGGTAGACGGCGAGTCCGTGCGGGCCGCTGCCGACGTGGATGCGGGCGAGTTCGGTGCCGGTGCCGGTGTCGATGGCGTACACCTCGGAGTTGTACCGGCCGGACAGCCAGAGGACCTTGCCGTCCGCCGACACCCCGCCCATGTCCGGGCTGCCGCCGCCCGGCAGCCGCCACTTGTCGGTCAGCCGGTCCTGCGCGAAGTCGAAGACGGAGATGGTGCCCTCGCCCCGGTTGGAGATGTACATCCGGCGGGAGTCCCGGCTGACGTACAGTCCGTGGGCGCCCTTGCCGGTGGCCAGGAAGGTGGGTTTGGCGAAGGTGTCGCCGTTCAGGACCCACAGCCCGTCGGCCATCATGTCGGCGATGTAGAACCGCTTGCCGTCCGGGGAGGCCTTGACGTCCTGCGGCATCGCGCCGTGGAACGGCAGCTTCTCCTGCCGGAGCACCTCCATCCGCGCCGTGTCCACCTTGAGCAGTTCGCCGCTGAACTCGCAGGAGACGATGAAGTACTTGCCGTCGATGGAGAAGTCGGCGTGGTTGACGCCGTAGCAGCTGACCGGGAGGGCCTTGACGGTCTTCATGGTGTGCGCGTCGCGGAAGACCAGCTCGCGGTCGTTGGAGGCCATCACGATCGCGTACTTGCCGTCGGGGGTGAAGTACAGGTTGTAGGGGTCGTGCACGGCGACCGGCCGGCCGGCCTCACCGGTTCTCGGATCGATGGGGGTGAGGCTGTTGCCGAGGTCGTTGTTGACCCACAGCGTCTTCAGGTCCCAGGACGGCACCACGTGCTGGGGCTGCCGGCCGACGGGGATGGTCCGGATCACCCGGTACGTCTTCGGGTCGATCACCGAGACGGTGTCGGAGTTGGTGTTGGGGACGTAGACCAGGGACGGGAAGCCCTTGACGACCGGGGAGAGCAGGCCGGGCCGGTCGGCCGCGTACATGTCCTTGGGGTCGAGGACCGGGGGCATGCCCGGCAGTCCGTCGACGGCCGGTTCCTCCTGCCTGGCCTGTGGCCGAGCCGGAGCGGTGCTGCCGGCGGCCGCGGGCCGGTCGGAGTCGTCGCTGCACGCGGAGAGCAGCGCGAGGGCGGTGAGGGCGGCGCCCGCGGCCAGCAGAGGGGCGGCTTTCTTGGTTCGCATCAGCTCAGCAGCTCCGTGGTGGTCACCGCGCGCAGTCCACGGCGGTGGAGTTCTTGGAGTACGACGGGGAGGGCGGCGATCGTGTCGGGATACCCGAGGTGCATGCTCACCACGGAGCCGCCCCTGACCTCCGCGAGCACCTTGCGGGTGATGGCCGGCGCGCCGGGGCTGGTGTAGTCGAGCGAGTCGACGTCGTACGACAGCACGTGCGGGTATCCGGCCGCGACGGCGAGGCGGGCGACCAGCGGTGAGGCGGTCGCCGCCCTGGACGGGCGGAACCAGCGGCCGATCGAGCCGGTGAGCCGTCGCAGGCGGTCGGCGCAGTCGGTGATCTCCTTGCGTGCGCCGTCCTCCGCCATGGCGTTGATGGAGATGTGTCGTTGCGTGTGGTTTCCCAGCTCGTGACCGCCGTCGAGGATGCGGCGGGCGATGGTGGGATACGCGTCGAGCCAGCTGCCGACGGCCAGGACGGTCAGGTGGGCGCCGTGCTGCTCGGCGGTGGTGAGGAGCTGGGTGGCGAGGGCGGGGTCGCCCTGGCCGTGGAAGGTGAGCGCGACGTTCGCGCGGTCGCGGGGGCCGTGGGTGACTTGCGCGGGGAGACGGTCGGGGGACGCCGGGGCGGAGGTCGGGGCGGGGGTGGGGGTGTCGGTGGGCGGTGCTGCGCTGGCCGTACCGGTGTTGCCGCAACCGGTGGCCATGGCGCCTCCGGCGACCAGGCCGGCGCCTGCTCGGAGGACGTCACGTCGGTTGGTGGGGGTCACTTGCCCTATTTAAGGGGGATAAGGTAAGAAAAGTGGCCATTGACGTGCCTAGCGGTCGGCCACCCGCATCTCGAACCACGTCGTCTTGCCCCGCGGGAGCAGGTCGACTCCCCATCTGTCGGACAGCTTGTCGACCAGGAACAGGCCCCGGCCGCTGATGTCCAGCTCCTGAACCGGCATCAGGCACGGCAGTCCGCGCGACGGATCGCGCACCTCCACCCGGATCCAGCCGGGGCGGCGGCGCATCCGCAGGCCGAAGACCCGGGCGCCGGTGTGTCGCACCGCGTTGCCCACCAGTTCGGAGACGAGTAAGACCGCGTCCTCCGTCATCTTGGGGGTGAGGCGCCACTGACGGAGGATGACCACCTGGGCCAGCCGGCGGGCGGTCGCGGCGGACTCGGGGCGGGACGGCAGCGGAACCTCCGCCTCCGTCGGGTTGCCGAACAGTTCGATCGCCTTGAGCGCCTGCTCGTCCTCGACCGCAGGCGACCACCGTGCCGCGGCCGCACGGCTGTGTCCCCGCGGCTGTTCGATGCCCTCCAGCCCCGCCATGCCCCCATCATGGCCGTCCAGAGCACACCGCGGGGCCGTTCCGGAGGAATAGGCCCCCGGGGAGGCCTGGCCCGGGGACCGTCGATCGGCATATGCCAAAGGCATTTCGGGGTCTCTGAAACCCCTCTCCACCTGCGACGACGACTCATCTCCGGGCAAGCGACGGGCCCCCTCGGCAAGGCAGAATTAAGGGTGCCTTAAGGCTCCCATAAACCGCCCCATCGAGGGACCCGGAATCAGACATCACGTCAATTGCAAGTGCTTCGGCCCCTTCACAACAGGTCGAAGATCACAGGAACTTGGCCTTGCCGGGCCCTTCCTCCACGAAGCTCCGCATGCCACGCTCCCGGTCCTCGGTCGCGAAGAGGCCCGCGAACCAGTTCCGTTCGACGGCGAGGCCGGTCTCCAGGTCGGTCTCGACGCCGGTGTCGATCGCCTCCTTCGCGGCCCGGAGCGCGATCGCGGGCCCCTGGGCGAGCCTGGCGGCCCAGGCGTGTGCCTCGGTGTAGACGTCGGCGGCCGGTACGACCCGGTCGACCAGGCCGATGGCGAGCGCTTCGTCGGCCTTGACCATCCGGCCGGTGAAGATCAGGTCCTTGGCCCTGGAGGGGCCGACCAGCCGGGGCAGCCGCTGGGTGCCGCCGGCCCCCGGGATCAGCCCGAGCAGGATCTCGGGCTGCCCGAGCTTGGCGTTGTCGGCGGCGATCCGGTAGTCGGCGCACAGGGCGAGTTCGCAACCGCCGCCCAGCGCGTAGCCGGTGACGGCGGCGACGACCGGCTTGGGGATCCGGGCGACGGCGGTGAAGGAGTCCTGGAGGTCACGGGCGCGCAGGACCATGGCCGCGTGGTCCATGTTCTGCATTTCCTTGATGTCGGCGCCCGCCGCGAAGACCTTCTCGCCGCCGTAGACGACGACGGCACGGACGTCCTCGCGACGGGTGGCCTCCTGCGCCAGCTCCCTGATCCGGTCCTGGGTGGCGACGTCCAGCGCGTTCATGGGCGGCCGGTCGAGGCGGATCGTACCGACGCCTTCGGCGACTTCGAGGGTTACAGTCATGCCCCGCAGGTTAGCGGGCGTTCACCGAGCCCGCCCCGACGGACTACTTGGTCCAGTCCGCCCACGACATGTTCCACCCGTTGAGTCCGTTGTCCGGCGACACCGTCCGGTCGTGGGAGTTCTTCACCGTCACCACGTCCCCGACGATGGAGTGGTCGAAGAACCAGGCGGCCGGCACCGACCGGTCGCCGCCGCCGCGGATGTCCCGCAGGCCGACGCACCCGTGGCTGGCGTTGTAGTTGCCGAAGGCGTCCCCGCCCCAGTAGTTGCCGTGGATGAACGTCCCCGACGTGGTCAGCCGCATCGCGTCCGGCACGTCCTTGATGTCGTACTCGCCGCCGTAGCCGACCGTCTCGCCGTTCATCCGGGTCACGCGCAGCTTCTCGCTGATGACCATCTGGCCGTTCCACGTGTCGTAGCCCGGCTTCCCGGTCGTCACCGCGAGGGTTTTGACGACCTTGCCGTCCTGCATGATCTTCATCGTGTGCTTCTTGGCGTCGACGACGGAGACCTGGTTGCGGCCGATCGTGAACCGGACGGTCTTGGACTGCTTGCCGTAGACCCCGTCGCGGCCCTCGACGCCGTCGAGGTCGAGGGTGACGGAGACCTTCGTACCGGACTTCCAGTAGTGCTCGGGGCGGAAGTCGAGGCGGTCGTTGCCGAACCAGTGGCCCTGCACGTCGACGGCCGGTTCGGTCTTGACGGTGATGGCCTTCTTGACGGCGTCCGCGTCGGTGATGCCCCGGGTGAAGCGGATCGAGAACGGCATCCCGACCCCGACCGTGGAACCGTCCTCCGGCGTGAAGTAGCCGACGAACGTGTTCTTCGGGGTGAGGGTGGTGAACGTGGAGTCCTCCGCGGACTCCCGGCCCTCGGCGTCCTTGGCCACCGCGTGCACGGTGTACTTCGTCGAGCTGGCGAGGTGGAGGGACGGCGTCCAGCTGACGCCGTCCGCGGCTATGGTGCCGTCGACCTTGTCGCCCTTGGCGTCCTTGACCTCGACATCGGTCAGCTTGCCCCGGGCGGCGGTGACCTTGAGCGCCCCGCTGGTGTCCACGCCGGTCGCACCGGACCTGGGGGTGATGCTGACCGTGGCGAGGGACTGCTTGCTCGCCTGCGTCGTGGAGCCCTTCTGCTTGTCGCCGTCCCCGGCCCCCTTGTCGGAGGAGCCGCCCCCGCACGCGGTGACGGCCACCAGCAGGACCGAGGATATGAGCGCCAGCCGCGTCCCCCGAGCCCTCCGAGTCCGAACCGATGCCCCCGATATCGGCCGCACGTTCACGTCGTTCTCCCCTCCCAGGGCCTGGTCACAGGCCCACCCCGGCGCGTTCAGCGCGCGCATTTGCGCATAGTAACCGCAGGGTTTTGAGCTTGGTGTCGGGCGAATGTCACCGTTGCGTCGCAACTTCCGCCCCCACCACCGGCCCGGTGTCACCCCGTCACCCGGCCGCGCCGCCCGCCTTCCACTCCTTCCAGCCCATGTTCCACCCGCCGAGGCCGTTGTCGGCGGCGACCGTCCTGTCGTTGCTGTTCACGACCTCGACCACGTCCCCGACCAGGCTGCGGTCGTAGAACCAGCCCGCGGGCGTCTGGGAGCTGCCGCCCTTCACGTCGCGCAGGCCCACGCAGCCGTGGCTGACATTGACGTGCCCCGGGGCGTCCGGCGCCCAGTAGTTGCCGTGCAGGAAGGTGCCGGAGTCGGTGAGTTTGAGGGCGTGCGGGACGTCGGGGATGTCGTACTCGCCGCCGAAGCCGACCGTGCGGCTGTTCATGCGGGTGACCTCGTGCATCTCCATCACCACCATCTTCCCGTTGTAGGTGGTGTGCGCGGGCGCGCCCGCGGTGATCGGCACGGTGGCGAGCAGCTCGCCGTCGCGGCGGACCTCCATGGTGTGCCTGGCCGCGTCGACGAGGGAGACCTGGCTGCGGCCGACGGTGAAGGTGAACGTCTTGTACTGGAGGCCGTAGACGCCCCGGGCCGCCTCGACGTCACGGAGCCTCAGGTCGACGGTGACGACCGTGCCGGGCTGCCAGTAGTGCTCGGGGCGGAAGTCGAGGCGGTTCTTGCCGAACCAGTGCGGGCGGACCTCGACGGCGGGTCTGGCGGTGACCCGCACGGCGTGTTCGACGGCGGCGCGGTTGTCGATGTCGCGGCTGAAGGCGAGCGACACGATCATCCCGGTGCCCACGGTGGCGCGGTTCTCCGGGGTGACGTACCCGATGAAGCGTTCGTCGGGGACGAGCGTGGTGAAGGTGGTGTGGCGGGCGGAGCGATGTCCTGAGCCGTCCAGGGCGACCGCGTCCACCGTGTACTTGGCGGCGAGCGCCAGCTTCGGGTCGTCCGGCCGCCAGGTCGTGCCGTCGGCGGCGATGTGCCCGGGCACCGGGAAGTCCTGGGCGTCCTGGGACCTGACGACGCTCACCGACTCCAGACGGCCGCCGGGCACCCGTACCGTCAGCCCCGCGCCGGGGCGTACCGACCTGGTGCCGTCGTCCGGGGAGATCCGGATGACGTCCTCGGGGGCCGGTGGCGCTCCCCCGAGGACGTGGTCGACGCCCAGTGGGGCCTTGTCGCCGAAGGAACAGCCGGCGGCGCCCGCCAGCAGTCCCGCCCATGTCAGTACCGCGGCCAGCGCGGCCCCCGCGCGCCGTGCGCGCCCTTGTGCATGCGTCACGTGCCGCTAACGATCGGGCATGCCCCGGGGAAACGTGAGTGCGACGCCGGCACTGGGCAGAACAGAGGGAAGGACGACGAGCTGGGGAGCCGCCGGGCCCGTGGACGAGCCGCCGCGGGCGGGTCCGTGGCGAGCGGCCGGCCGTGCCCGGGACCGGGAGCCCGGGTGCGGCCGGCCGCCCGGACGCGGGTTCGGTGCGCCCGGGGGGTCGGCGAGCCGCGAAACAAAAAAGGGGCCGACACGTGACGAGCGCAGCCGAGCAGCAGGGAGCACGGGCGCGGGCCCCGAGGGCGGACGCCCCCGCGGTGAACGGGGCGCAGCTGCCCGTCCCGTCCGCGTGGCCGGGGGCCTCGACACCGCTGGGCGCCCGCTTCCGGGTCGGTCCCGACGGGGTGGCGGGCACCAACTTCGCGCTGTGGGCGGCCGGGGCGGAGGCGGTCCGGCTGTGCCTCTTCGACGAGCGGGGGCGGGAGACCCAGATCCGGCTGACCGAACTCACGCACGAGATCTGGCACGGGTTCGTGCCCGGTGTCCTGCCGGGGCAGCGGTACGGCTACCGGGTGGACGGCCGCTGGGACCCGTGGACGGGCGCCCGGTGGAACCCGGCGAAGCTGCTCCTGGACCCGTACGCGCGGGCGGTGGACGGCGAGTTCGCGCTGCCGCCCGAGGTGTACGGGCACGTCCGGGACTGGCCCGACCAGCACGTCGCCGACACGGTCCGCGACGACCGGGACTCGGCGCCGTACGTCCCCAAGGGCGTGGTCGTCCACGATGACGACGACTGGTCCGACGACCGCCGCCCGAAGACGCCGTGGGCGGACTCCGTCATCTACGAGCTGCACGTGCGCGGCTTCACCCGACTGCACCCGGGCATACCCGAGGAACTGCGCGGCACCTACGCGGGTCTCGCGCACCCGGCGGCGGTCGAGCACCTCGTGAAGCTGGGGGTGACGGCCGTGGAACTGCTGCCCGTCCACCAGTTCGCCCACGAGGACCACCTGCTCGGGCGCGGCCTGCGGAACTACTGGGGCTACAACTCCATCGGCTACTTCGCCCCGCACGCGGCCTACGCGGCCTCCGGTACGACGGGACAGCAGGTCGGCGAGTTCAAGCGGATGGTGCGGGCGCTGCACGCGGCCGGCATCGAGGTCGTCCTCGACGTGGTCTACAACCACACCGCGGAGGCGGGCGAGCTGGGTCCGACGCTGTCCCTCAAGGGCATCGACAACCGGGGTTACTACCGTCTCCAGGACGACGCCCGCCGTTTCGCCGACTACACCGGCTGCGGCAACACCCTGCACGTGGTGCGGCCGCACGTGCTGCGTCTGATCACCGACTCGCTGCGCTACTGGGTCACCGAGATGGGCGTGGACGGCTTCCGCTTCGACCTGGCGGCGGCGCTGGCCCGCTCGATGCACGACGTCGACATGCTCTCCCCGTTCCTCGCCGTCATCGCCCAGGACCCGGTGCTGCGCCGGGTGAAGCTGATCGCCGAACCCTGGGACGTGGGTTCCGGCGGTTACCAGGTGGGCGCCTTCCCACCGTTGTGGACCGAGTGGAACGACCGCTACCGGGACGCGGTCCGGGACTTCTGGCGCGGCGCCCTCCCCGACGTCCACGACCTCGGCTACCGCCTGTCCGGCTCCAGCGACCTCTACGCCTGGGGCGGGCGCCGCCCGTACGCCTCCGTCAACTTCGTCACCGCGCACGACGGGTACACGCTGCGCGACCTGGTGTCGTACGAGTCCAAGCACAACGAGGCCAACGGCGAGGACAACCGGGACGGCTCGGGGGACAACCGCTCCTGGAACTGCGGGGTGGAGGGCGAGACCGAGGACCGGGGGGTACGGGCGCTGCGCAGGCGGCAGTTGCGGAACCTGCTGACCACGCTGCTGCTGTCGACGGGCGTCCCGATGCTGGTCGCCGGTGACGAGCTGGGCCGCACCCAGCGCGGCAACAACAACGCCTACTGCCAGGACAACGAGATCAGCTGGCTGGACTGGAGCCTGCTGGACGATCCCGAGTGGCGGCCGCTGTTCGACCTGACCGCCCGCCTCATCCGGCTCCGCCACCGCCACCCGGTGCTGCGCCGCCGCGCCTTCTTCTCCGGACGCGCGCACTCGGCGGACGGCCTGCGCGACCTGGCCTGGTTCACGGCCCGGGGCACCGAGATGACGGAGGGCGACTGGTACGCGCCGGCCGCCACGCTCGGCATGTACCTCTCCGGGCGGGACATCCCCGGGCGGGACGAGCGCGGGGCGCCGGTCGTGGACGACAGCTTCCTGACCGTCCTGCACGCCGGTGACCGCCCGGTGGAGTTCCTGCTGCCGGGCCCGCCGTGGGCGGAACGCTACGAGGTGCTCGTGGACACCGCACGGGAGGAGCAGCGCGAGGCGCCCGGGGCGGTGCACCGGGCGGGGACGTCGATCACGGTGCCGGCCCGGTCGGTCCTGCTGCTCAGGGTGGCCGGCTGAACCGCCCCCGGCCTCTCAGGGCTGTGTCGCTAGCCGAGGATGCCCCGCTGGTAGGCCGTCGCGACCGCGGCCGCGCGGTCGTTGACGCCCAGTTTGGTGTACAGGTGGGTGAGGTGGGTCTTCACCGTGGCCTCGCTGATGAAGAGTTCGCGGGCGATCTCACGGTTGGAGGTGCCCCGGGCGACCAGGGCCAGCACCTCGCGTTCGCGGGCGGAGAGCGGTTCGTTGCCGGGGGCGCCGGGGGCGCGGACGGCGGAGACCAGCCGGGAGGCGACGGCCGGGGAGAGCACGGTACGGCCCTGGGCGGCGGCCCGGACGGCGGTGAACAGCTCCTCGCGCGGGGCGTCCTTGAGGAGGTAGCCGGTCGCGCCCGCCTCGATCGCGGGCAGGGTGTCGGTGTCGGTGTCGTACGTGGTGACGACGAGGACCCGGGCGCGGGCGCCGCGCCGGGTCAGTTCGCGGATGGCGTCGACCCCGCCGCCGCCCGGCATCCGCAGGTCCATGAGGACGACGTCCGGGTCGAGGGCGGTGGTGAGGGCGACGGCCTCGGCGCCGTTCGACGCCTCGCCGAGGACCGTGAAGCCGGGCGCGGACTCGAACATGCCGCGCAGGCCGTCGCGGACGACGGGGTGGTCGTCGACGATCAGCAGGGAGATCGAGGGGTCAGCTGTCATGGCGGACCAACGGTACGCGTGCCGACAGGGCCGTGCCGAGCCCCGGTTCGGACTCCACGGTCAGGGTGCCCGCGATGCGTTCGGCGCGGGCCCGCATCCCGTCGAGGCCGAAGCCGCCGGCGCGGCTGCGCACGGGCACGGCGAGCAGGTCGAAGCCGGTGCCGTCGTCGCGGATGTCGAGGATGACCTCGCCGCCCAGGTAGGAGAGGGTGACCCCGACCCGGGCCGCGCCCGCGTGCCGGGCCGCGTTGGACAGGGCCTCCTGGACGATGCGCAGGAGGGTGGCCGCGACCTCGCCGTGCAGCTGCTCGGCGGTGCCGGTGAGGGTGAACTCGGCTCGCACGCCGGTCCGTTCGCCCCATTCGGCGACCGTCTTGCGCAACGCCTCCGGCAGGCCGTCGTGCTCCAGGGCGACCGGGGCGAGGTTGTGCACGGACCGGCGGGCCTCGCCCAGGCTGTGCCGGGCGAGGGCCAGGGCGCGCGCCGTGTGGTCCCCGGCCGCCTCCGGGTCGGGGGTGTTGAGGACGACCTGGAGCTGGGCGATGATCCCGGCCAGGCCCTGGGCGATGGTGTCGTGGATCTCGGCGGCCAGCCGCCGCCGTTCGTCGGCGACGCCGGCCTCTCGTGCCTGGACGAGGAGTTGGGCGTGCAGCGCCGCGTTCTCGTCGAGGGCCTGTTGCAGGGCGATGTTGGTGCGCTCCAGTTCGGCGATGGTCTCGGTGCGCTCGCGCGAGCGCCGCCGCTCCTGTTCGTCGAGGTGGGCGACGACCAGTTGCAGGCCGGAGTTGGCGACCAGGAGCGGGATGAAGAGCAGCCACTGGACCACGCCGGACAGCGGCAGCCCGCCGGCCTGCGCGCCGGCCACGGTGACCGCGCTGGCGAACAGGCCGAGCCGTTGCCACCTGGGCGGCAGCGTCTCGTCGGCGTCCATGTAGCCGGCGGCGGCGTAGAACGCGAAGAACGGGTTGAGCCAGGTGAGGACGAAGGCGAGGGCCCAGCGCACGGTGTAGTACGCCGTCCCGGCCCGGGACGGCGTACGGCCGCGACCGGGACGGCGCACCCGGGTGCCGTGCCACCAGAGCTGGAGCGCGAGCGCGGCACCGATCAGGGACCAGGCGGTGTACCACGTGGCCGGCGCGGTGCCCGGATCCGCGGAGGCCACCCCCAGGACGACGCCGACGCCGAGCAGCCCGTACGGCCCCCAGGTGTGCAACTGGTCCCAGCGCCGGTCGATCTGGCCGTCCACCGTGGTCATGTCGCCAGTCTGCACGGCTTGTCCGCCTACTCCCAGCGGAACCAGCGAGCCGCCCCCGCCGTGAGCAGCACCGCCCAGAGCGCGAGCACCCCCAGGTGGTCCCAGCCCGGCCAGTGTCCGGCGGCGGCCTGGTCCAGGGCGCGGGCCGCCGCGCCGAACGGGGTCAGCTGGACCACCCGGGCCATGGTGTGCGGCATCTCCCGCACCGGGATCCACACCCCTGCGCAGAACATCATCGGGAAGAACACCGCCGAGCCGATCGCGCTCGCGATCTTCGTGGTGCGGGACAGCGCCGAGACGACGGAGCCGAGGGCGAGGGCCGCCGCCGCCGCGAGCAGCAGCGCCAGCAGGTAGCCGCCGGGCTGCTTCGGCAGCCGTACGTCGAAGGCGAGCCGGCCGACGACGAGCGCGAGCACCGCCGAGCCCAGCGCGACCGTGCCCTGCACCGCCATCTGCGCGGACAGCAGCGCCGAGGGCTGGACGGGCGTGAGGCGCATCCGGCGCAGGATGCCCCGCTCGCGGTAGCCGGTGAGCGCCTGCGGCAGGGTCTGCACCCCGGACATGATCAGGGCGATCAGTACGGCGATGGGCACGTACGCGTCGACGGGCCGCAGCCCGCCCAGCGAGGAGTCGGCTCGCCGGAACGAGGGGACGGAGCCGAGGATCACCAGGAGCAGTGTCGGGAACAGGAACACCCAGAAGACGGCGCCGGGTTCCCGGCGGAAGAGGCGGAACTCGGTGCGCAGGACGGCGGTGTTCATACCGTTTCCTCCTTCGTCAGGTCGAGGAAGGCGTCGTCGAGGGTCGCGTCCACGACGCGCAGCTGGTGGGCGGTGACGCGGTGGCGGGCGAGCAGGGTGATGACGGCGTTCACGGTCTCGTCGGTGCCGGCCAGCGTGATCCGGCCGTCCTTGCGTTCGACGGAGGCGAGCGCCGGGAGGGCGGCGAGGTCGTGGTCGTCCAGCGGGGCGGACGGGGTGAAGCTGATGACGGTGGCGCCGGCGCTGCGGCGGATCAGGCCGGCCGGGGTGTCCAGGGCGGCCACCCGGCCCTTGTCGATCACCGCGATCCGGTCGCAGAGCCGCTGTGCCTCCTCCATGAAGTGGGTGACGAGCAGCACGGTGACCCCGCGGTCCCGGACGTCCTCGATCAGCGCCCAGGTGTCGCGCCGGGCGCGCGGGTCGAGTCCCGTGGTGAGCTCGTCGAGGACGACGACACGCGGGTTGCCGATCAACGCCATGGCGATGAAAAGGCGTTGCCGCTGGCCGCCGGAGAGCCTGCCGAACCGGGTGGTGAGCTTCGGGGTGAGCCCGAGGCGCTCGGCGAGCGGCCGCCAGTCGGCGGGGTCCGGGAAGAAGGAGGCGTACAGGTCGAGGGCCTCGCGGACGGTGAGCTTCGGCTGGAGTTCGCTCTGCTGGAGCTGGGCGCCCAGGACCCGGGTGACCTCCTCGTGCTCGGCGACGGGATCGAGCCCGGCGACCCGGACCCGGCCGCCGTCCGGCACCCGCAGCCCCTCCACGCACTCGACGGTGGTGGTCTTGCCGGCACCGTTCGGACCGAGGATCCCGAAGATCTCCCCCTCCTCGACGGCGAATCCCACCCCGTCCACGACGACCCGGCCGCCGTAGGACTTCCGCAGATCTGTCACTTCGATGACGGTTGGCATGCTCCGAGGGTCCCGTCCGGCCCGGGTCCGCCGCATCGGCCGCCCCGCTCGACCCGGCATCGACCGATCGGCCGATGCGCCCCCTCCGGTCGTACGACCGCTCGAACGCCCTGGTCGTAGGTCCTGCGACGGAGTCCGGTCCGGCCAAAACTCGGTGGGCGTTGTCAGTGCCGATCCGTAGGCTCGCCCCTGATGCCTCCGACACGTGCAACCACCAAGGACCGGTCCGCCGTCCGTACCCTGCTGCGCCTGTGGCCCTTTGTACGGCCGGTGCGGATGCGGCTGTTCACCGCCGCCTTCGTGGCGATCGTCGCCTCCTGTACGGGGCTGGTGATCCCCCTCGTGCTCAAGTGGATCGTGGACGGCCCGGTGGCCGACGGCGACCCGGCCGGGGTGTGGCTCGGCGCGCTGTACCTGCTGCTGCTCGGACTGGCGGAGGCGCTGCTCTTCGGGTTGCGCCGCTGGCTGGTCGCCAGACCCCTCTCCCACGTCGAGGCGTCGATGCGGGCCGGCCTCTACGCCCGTCTCCAGCGGCTGCCGGTCGCCTTCCACGACCGCTGGGCCTCCGGCCAGTTGCTCTCCCGGGCCACCACCGACCTCATGCTGCTCCGTATGTTCCTCGCCTTCCCTCTGACCTTCCTGCTGGTCAACGGGGTGACCATCCTCGTCGGCGTGGTGATCATGCTGATGCAGGACTGGACGCTGGGGCTGGTCATCCTGCTTCCGACGATCCCGGTCATCTGGACGTGCGTGCTCTTCGAGAAGCGGTACGCGACGGTGGCCCGGCTCGCCCAGGACCAGGTCGGCGACCTGACGACGGTGGTCGAGGAGAGCGTGCTCGGCATCCGCATCATCAAGGGCTTCGGCCGCCACCGCAGTCAGGCACGCGCGTTCCGCGACCTGGTCCGCACCCTGCGGGGCACGGAGCTGCGCAAGGCGCGGATGCTGGCGACGATCTGGGGTGTCATCGTGACGCTGCCGGAGGTGGCCGTCGGGGCGGCCCTGCTGTGGGGTTCGGTGCAGGTCGCGGAGGGCGACCTGAGCGCCGGGACCCTGGTGGCGTTCCTGTCGACGGCACTGGCACTGCGCTGGCCGGTGGAGTCGATCGGCTTCCTGCTCGCGATGAGCCAGGAAGCGGCGACGGCGACGGAGCGGTACTTCGAGGCGATGGATGAGGCAACGGAAGTGGAGGCGCCCCAAAGGGGCGCGGGGAACGGCGCGACCGGCCACAACGGCGCCGCACCCGACCACGGCCCCCGCCCCGCCGTCCCCGAACCCGACGGCATCCGCTTCGAGAACGTGCGGTTCCGTTACCCCGACGCCGCCCCCGATTCCGCCCCCACACTCGACCTCGTCGACCTCCACATCCGCCCCGGCGAGTCCATGGCCCTCGTCGGCGCCACCGGCAGCGGCAAGACCACGCTCACCGCGCTCGTCCCCCGCCTGCACGAGGTCACTTCCGGGCGGATCACCCTCGACGGCCGGGACATCACCGCCATGCCCCGCGAGGAACTCCGCTCCCTGGTCGCCGTGGCCTTCGAGGAACCCACCCTGTTCTCCGCCTCCGTCGGCGAGAACGTGCTGATGGGAGCCGGGGACGGCGCGGGCGAACCCGAGCTGGCACGGGCCCTCGCCGTCGCGCAGGCCGACTTCGTGCACGCCCTCCCGCAGGGCACCGGCACCCAGGTGGGCGAGCAGGGCCTCAGTCTCTCCGGCGGCCAGCGCCAGCGCCTCGCGCTCGCGCGGGCGGTCGTCGGCCGCCCGCGCTTCCTCGTCCTCGACGACCCGCTGTCCGCCCTCGACGTCCACACGGAGGCCGCCGTGGAGGCCGCCCTGCGCGAGGTCCTCGCCGACACCACCGCGCTGATCGTCGCCCACCGTCCCTCCACCGTCCTGCTCGCCGACCGCGTCGCCCTGCTCTCCGGCGGCCGTGTCACCGCCGTCGGCACCCACCACGAACTGCTGCGCGACAACGCGGAGTACGCCCACCTGATGTCCGGGGAGGATCACCGCCGATGACCGCCGCCACCTCCCCGCCCGTCCCCGACGAGGACGACGAACTCCCCGGCCGGTCCTCCCGGGGCGGCGACCCCTTCGACCGGGACGTCCTGCCCACCCCGCCCGGCGCCACGTCCGAGCTGCTCCGCTCGCTCCTCGCCCCCATGAAGGCGCGGGTCGCCGTCACCACCCTGCTCCTGCTGCTCCAGCAGGCCGCGGTGCAGGCCGGCCCGCTGCTGGTGGCGTACGCCATCGACCGGGCCGTACCGGCGTTCCGGCACCACGACCACGGCCCGCTGATCGCGGTCGCGGCCGGGTACGGCCTGTGCGCGCTGCTCTCCGGCGGCCTCCAGTTCGCGTTCATCGAGGCGTCCGCGCGGGTCAACCAGGACGTGCTGCTCGACCTGCGGGGCCGTATCTTCCGGCATGCGCAGGCGCTGAGCATCGACTTCCACGAGCGGTACACGTCCGGCCGGCTCATCTCCCGCTCCACCACGGACGTCGAGTCGCTGCGCGAGCTGCTGAACGAGGGGCTCCAGGAGCTGATCACGGTCATCCTCTCCTTCGTCTACATCTCGGCGATGCTGCTCTGGCTGGACGCGGGCCTCGGCGCGGTCGCCGTCGCCTCCTTCGTGCCGCTGTACCTGCTGGTGCGGCTCTACCAGCGGCGGGCCGTGCGGGTGTACAAGGAGCGCTCCACGGCGATCGCGGCGGTGATCGTGAAGTTCGTGGAGACGATGAACGGCATCCGCCCGGTGCGCGCGTTCCGCCGGGAGGCCGCCAACGACGCCGAGTTCGCCGTGCTGAACCACCGCCACGAGCGCACCAACGGCGACGCGCTCCTGGAGATGGCCCGCTACGTGGTCGGCTCCCGGCTGGTCGCGAACACCGCGGTCGCGGCGATCGTGCTGTGGGGCGCCTACCGGGTGGCGTCCGGTTCGCTGGAACTGGGCGTCCTGGCCGCCGCCGTGCTCTACCTGCGGCGGCTGTACGACCCGATCGACCGCCTCGGCATGTTCCTCAACTCGTACCAGTCGGCGGCGGCCTCGCTGGAGAAGATCGCGGGTCTGCTGGCCCAGACCCCGTCGGTCCCGGAGCCCTCGGTGCCGCGGGAACTGCCCCCGCCGGCGACCGATCTGCCGGGTCGCGAGGTCGTCTTCGACGGCGTCCGGTTCGCCTACCGCACCGGCGGCGAGGTGCTCCCCCGCTTCGACCTCACCCTCCCCGCCGGGCAGACGGTCGCGGTGGTCGGCTCCACCGGCGCCGGCAAGTCGACCCTCGCCAAGCTCCTCGCCCGTTTCTACGACCCGTCCGAGGGCCGGGTCCTCCTGGACGGCGTGGACCTGCGCGAACTGAGCGTGCCGGAACTGCGGCGCGGGGTGGTGATGGTCACCCAGGAGGCGTTCCTCTTCTCCGGCACGGTCGCCGACAACATCGCGATCGGCCGGCCGGACGCCACCCGTGAGGAGATCGAGCAGGCGGCGAAGGCGATCGGCGCGCACGAGTTCATCGCGGCCCTGCCCGACGGCTACGACACGAACGTCCGCAAGCGCGGCGGGCGCATTTCGGCGGGGCAGCGCCAACTGGTCGCGTTCGCACGCGCCTTGCTCGCCGACCCGGCGGTGCTGATCCTCGACGAGGCGACCAGTTCGCTGGACGTCCCCGGGGAGCGGGCCGTGCAGCGGGCGATGGGGACCGTGCTCAAGGGCCGTACGGCGGTGGTGATCGCGCACCGGCTGTCGACCGTCGAGATCGCCGACCGGGTGCTGGTGATGGAGCACGGCCGGATCGTCGAGGACGGCCGCCCGGCCGAACTCGTGGCCGGGATCGGCAGGTTCGCGGATCTGCACCGGGCGTGGCGGGACAGTCTGGCTTGACCGACGGATCGGGGGCTCGCAGGTGATCGACGCGTACGAGGATCCGGGCACGCCCGACACGCGCGGCGGCTGGTACTACCTGTGGTGGCTGGTGCGTGCCCAGCCGGGCCGGTCGCTGGCCGGGGCGCTGCTGGGCAGTGTCTGGCTGACGCTGATGGCCGGGACGCCGTACCTGATGGCGCGCGCCGTCGACGACGGCCTGGTGCCCGGCCGGACGGCGGTGCTGGCCGGCTGGACGGCGGCGATCTTCCTGCTCGGGGCGGTGAACGCGTGGATCAGCATCCTGCGCCACCGCACGATGACCCGGGTGCGGATGGACGCCAACTTCCGCACGGTCAAGGTGGTCGTCGGGCACGCGGTCCGGCTCGGGGCCGAACTGCCGCGCCGGGCCGGGGCCGGTGAGGTCGTCACGATCGGCGTCGGCGACGTGGGGACCATCGCCCAGGCGCTCACCATGGTCGGCCCCGGGGTGGGCGCGATCGTGGTGTACGCGGTGGTGGCGGGGCTGCTGATGACGATCTCGCCGCTGCTGACGGGCGTGGTGCTGCTCGGGGTGCCGGTGGTGGTCCTGCTCGCGGGCCCGCTGACCCGGCGGCTCCAGGGCAGGGAGACGGAGTACCGGGATCGCCAGAGCGTCCTCACGGCCCGCATCGGCGACCTCGCGGGGGGCCTGCGCGTCCTCAACGGCCTGGGCGGCAAGGGCCTGTTCGCGGACGCCTTCCGCCGCGACTCCCAGCACCTGCGCGCCCAGGGGTACCGGGTGGGCGCGGTCGCCAGCTGGGTCCAGGCGCTGGGCGTCGGCCTGCCCACGGTGTACCTGGCGGTGGTCACCTGGATCGCGGCCCGGATGACCGCCCAGGGTGACATCACCGTGGGTCAGCTGGTCTCGGTGTACGGCTATGTCGCGGTCCTGGTCGGTCCGGTCGCGTTCTTCCTGGACATGGGCTACCAGCTGAGCCGGGGCGTGGTGGCCGCCCGCCGGGTCGTACGCCTGCTGCGCCTGGAGCCGGGGCGGACCGAGGCCACCGCACCGGCCCCGGCCGGCCCGGCCGACCTGCACGACCCGGAGTCGGGGGTACGCGTGCGCCCGGGCCGCCTGACGGCCCTGGTCGGCGCGAGCGCCATGGAGACGACGACGGTGATCGACCGCCTGGGCAGGTACACCCCATCCGACGTGACCTGGGGAGGAACCCGTCTGGACACGGTCCCCCTCCCGGAGGTCCGCACCCGCATCCTGGTGGCCGACAACGAGGCCCACTTGTTCGCCGACACCCTGCGCAACTCGATCGGCGCCGGCACAACGCGCCCCGTCAGGGGCGCGGGGAACTGCGCGACAAGCCCCCACGCACCCGCACCCCTCACCACAGCCCTCCACACCGCGGCGGCCGACGACATCGTCCAGTCCCTCCCCCACGGCCTCGACTCCCCCCTCACCGCCCAGGCCCGCAACCTCTCCGGCGGCCAACGCCAACGCGTCCGTCTGGCCCGGGCGTTGCTGGCCGACCCCGAGATCCTCCTCGCCGTGGAGCCCACCTCCGCCCTGGACGCCCACACCGAGTCCCTCGTCGCGCAGCGCCTGCGCGCCGCCCGCGCCGGCCGCACCACCCTCCTCACCACCACCTCCCCGCTGCTGCTGGCCCACGCCGACGAGGTGATCCATCTGGTCGACGGCAAGGTCGCCGCCACCGGCACCCACGAGGAACTGCTGGACCGGGAACCCGGCTACCGCGCGCTCGTCGCGAGGGACACGGAAGACGAGGTCGTACGATGACGTCCGCCCAGCTGCCGGTCGCCGACCGGGCCGCCGTGCGCCGTGCCACCGTCCGTCTGGTCAAGGCCGACCGCGCGGCCTTCACCGCCGCCATCGCGCTGAACGCCCTGGCCGCCGCCACCGGCCTCGCGGGCCCCTGGCTGGTCGGCCGGATCGTGGACGCGGTACGGGCCGGCCGCGGGGTCGGCGCCGTGGACCAGCTGGCCCGCTGGATCGTGCTCTGCGCCCTCGCCCAGCTGCTGCTGGCCCGTTCCGCCCGCTACCTGGGCCACCGGTTCGGCGAGCGGACCCTCGCCCGGGTCCGCGAGGAGTTCGTGGACCGGGCGCTGGCGCTGCCCGCGTCGGTCGTGGAGCGGGCCGGCACCGGCGACCTGACCGCGCGCGGCACCGGCGACGTGGCCACCGTCGGCACCACCCTGCGGGACGTCGGACCCGAACTGCTGGTCTGCTCGGTGCAGGCGCTGTTCGTGATGGGCGCGGTCTTCGTCCTGGATCCGGTGCTCGCGCTGTTCGGGGTGGTCGGGCTGACCCCGGTGTGGATCGCGCTGCGCTGGTACCTGCGCCGGGCCCGGGACGGCTACCTCGCCGAGGGCGCGACCACCTCGGGGGTGGCGGAGACCGTCACGGCGACGGTGGCGGGGGCCCGTACCGTGGAGGCGTTCCGGCTCCAGGAGCAGCGGATCAGGGTGAGCCGCGACGCGCTGGAGGCCAACCGGAAGGCCCGCTTCTACACCTTGTACCTGCGGTCGGTGTTCTTCCCCGCGGTCGAGGTGTCCTACACCGTGCCGGTGGCGGGGGTGCTGCTGCTCGGCGGGCTGCTGCACGCGGGGGTGGGGGTGGTGGTGTCGGCGGCGCTGTATCTGCGGCAGTTCACGGAACCGCTGGACCAGATCCTGATGCGGGTGGAGCAACTCCAGTCCAGTAGCGCCTCGTTCGCCCGGGTGGAGGGGCTGGCGCAGGCTCCCCGGGCGGTCGCGGAGGGCGGGGCGCGGGCCCCGGCGGACGACCGGATCGACGTGCGCGGGGTGCGGTACGCCTACGAGCGGGGCGGCGAGGTGCTGCGCGGGGTGGACCTGACGGTGCGGCCCGGGGAGCGGCTCGCGGTGGTCGGTCCTTCCGGGGCCGGGAAGACGACACTGAGCCGGCTGCTGGCGGGCGTGGACGCGCCCGGCGCGGGCACGGTGACCGTGGGCGGGGTGCCGATCGCCGGTCTGGAACCGGAGCTGCTGCGCCGCCAGGTCGTCCTCGTCACCCAGGAACACCATGTCTTCCTCGGCACGGTCCGGGACAACCTCCTGATCGCCGAACCCGGCGCGGACGACACCGGCCTGTGGTCGGCGCTGACGGCCGTCGGCGCCGACCGCTGGGTCCGTGCGCTCCCCGAAGGCCTGGACACCGTGCTCGGCGCGGGTGGTCGTGCCGTCGACGGGTCCCAGGCCCAGCAGCTCGCCCTCGCCCGGGTGGTGCTGGCCGACCCGCACACGCTGATCCTGGACGAGGCGACCGCGCTGCTCGACCCCGCGACCGCCCGGCACACCGAGCGCGCCCTGGCGGCCGTGCTGACGGGCCGTACGGTCATCGCCATCGCCCACCGGCTGGGCACCGCGCACGACGCCGACCGGGTGGCCGTGATGGAGGGCGGCCTGCTCACCGAACTGGGCACGCACGACGAGCTGGTGGCGGCGGGCGGCGCGTACGCCGCGCTGTGGGCGACCTGGCACGGCGAGCGGACGGTGTAGCCGCGGCCTCCCCTCCCGTCGGCCGCCGCAAACATTCCGCATACCGAACATGAACATCCGGTCAACGGACGATTTCCGGCCAACTTCCTGACGCGGTCCTGACAGACGACGTTTTCTGCTGCCACTCTTCCCACGGCCGACTCACAGCAACCCCACAGCGTCACCTCCGAGGCTGCTGAGTCCGGCACTGCACGCGCACATGGTTCCGCGTTCCGCCGAGTTCTGCCCGGACCGCCCACCCGTGGCCCGGATCTCCCCTGGCCGCGCGACCCGCGGCCACGCAGAAGGAGTCAGTGTTGAGAAGCAGTTCCTCTCGCAGACGCACCCCCCACCGCACCGCAGTAGTGGCCCTCGCCGGCGTCGGCGCCCTGATCGCCGCCGCCGTCCAGTCGGGTGCGGCCAGCGCCGCCCCGGCCGCACCGCACCCCGGCCGGATCAATCCGGCCCACGCGGCCGTCAGGCTGTCCCCCTCGCAGCGCGCCGAGCTGCTCCGCGACGCGAGCACCGAGCGGGCCGCCACCGCCAGGTCGATAGGCCTCGGCGCGCAGGAGAAGCTGATCGTCAAGGACGTCGTCAAGGACGCCGACGGCACGCTGCACACCCGTTACGAGCGCACCTACGCGGGCCTGCCCGTGCTCGGCGGCGACCTGATCGTCGACACCGCGAAGTCGGGCGCCACCGAGCGCGTCGTCAAGGCGAACAACGCCACGCTCAAGGTCGCCGACCTCACCCCGGCCAGGAGCGCGGCGAGCGCCGAGAAGTCGGCCCTCGCGGCCGCCAGGGCCCTCGGCTCCACCAAGTCGGCCGCCGACGGCGCCCGCAAGGTGATCTGGGCCGGCTCCGGCACCCCCGTCCTCGCCTACGAGACGGTCGTCGGCGGCTTCCAGGACGACGGCACGCCCAACCGGCTGCACGTCATCACCGACGCGGCCACCGGCAAGAAGCTCTTCGAGTACCAGGGCATCGAGAACGTCACCGGCACCGGCAACACCCAGTACAGCGGGACGGTGTCGCTGTCGACGACCCAGTCGGGCTCGACGTACAACCTGACCGACGGCGACCGCGGCGGCCACAAGACGTACAACCTGAACCACGGGACGTCGGGCACCGGCACCCTGTTCTCGCAGTCGAGCAACACCTGGGGCAACGGGACGACGTCGAACGCCGCCACCGCGGGCGCCGACGCGCACTACGGGGCCGCCGAGACCTGGGACTTCTACAAGAACACCTTCGGGCGCAGCGGCATCAAGAACAACGGCGTCGGCGCCTACTCGCGCGTGCACTACGGCAACTCGTACGTGAACGCGTTCTGGGACGACAGCTGCTTCTGCATGACCTACGGCGACGGCTCCGGCAACGCGGACCCGCTGACCGCCCTCGACGTGGCGGGCCACGAGATGAGCCACGGCGTCACCTCGAACACCGCGGGCCTCAACTACAGCGGTGAGTCCGGCGGCCTGAACGAGGCCACCTCCGACATCATGGGCACCGGCGTCGAGTTCTACGCCAACAACTCCACCGACGTCGGCGACTACCTCATCGGCGAGAAGATCGACATCAACGGCGACGGCACCCCGCTGCGCTACATGGACAAGCCGAGCAAGGACGGCTCGTCCAAGGACAGCTGGTACTCGGGGCTCGGCGGCCTGGACGTGCACTACTCCTCCGGTCCCGCGAACCACTTCTTCTACCTGCTGAGCGAGGGCAGCGGCGCCAAGGTCATCAACGGCGTCAGCTACAACTCGCCCACCGCGGACGGGCTCCCGGTCACCGGCATCGGCCGGGACAAGGCGCTGCAGATCTGGTACCGCGCGCTCACCACCAAGTTCACCTCGACCACCAACTACGCGAGCGCCCGCACCGGCACCCTCGCGGCGGCCGGTGAGCTGTACGGCACCACGAGCGCCGAGTACAAGGCGGTGCAGGACGCCTGGGCGGCCGTCGCGGTCGGCGCGCGCTCCGGCGGCGGGGGTGGCACCGGCACCTCGTACGAGAGCAACACCGTCGTGTCGATCCCGGACAACGGGCCCGCCGTCACCTCGTCGATCACGGTCTCCGGCCGCACCGGGAACGCGCCGAGCAACCTCCAGGTGACGCCGAACATCAGCCACACCTGGCGCGGTGACCTGGTGATCGACCTCATCGGCCCGTCCGGGACGTCGTACCGGCTGAAGAACTTCAGCTCGTCCGACTCGGCGGACGACGTGACGGACACCTACACGGTGAACGCCTCATCGGAATCGGCCAATGGGACCTGGCAACTGAAGGTCCAGGACCAGGCCGCACAGGACACCGGGAAGATCAACAGCTGGAAGCTGACCTTCCCGTAAACCGCAGGACACAGGTGTGAGTACGGGGTGCCGCCGGAGGGTTCGACTCCGTTCGACGGCACCCCGGTTACATGCCCGCAACGTTCACCGAACACCTGCTTTTCGGCCAACATCACTTCAGGGTCCTGACATGTACGCGACCCGGATGTCACTCTTCCTTCACCCGCCGCACAGCACAGCAACTTCACACCCCACAGTCGGGCCGGCGACCCCACTCCGGCCCGGACTCCCCACATCATGAAGGAGCTTGAGTGAGCCCCCTCTACGCGCGTCGCAAGCGCACCACTCTGGCCGTCGCCACCGCTGTCGCCGCCGGCGCCCTGCTCACCACGGGCCTGACCACCAACGCCACCGCCGCCGCCAGGCAGCCGCTGGCCGCCGCGCCCACCCTCCTCTCCAACTCCGCCCGCACCGCCCTGATCCAGAAGGCGCAGGCGAACGTCGCCGAGACCGCGCAGGAGATAGGTCTCGGCGCCAAGGAGAAGCTGGTCGTCAAGGACGTCGTGAAGGACGTCGACGGCACCGTCCACACGCGCTACGAGCGCACCTACGCGGGCCTGCCCGTGCTCGGCGGCGACCTGGTCGTGCACACCTCGAAGACCGGCAAGTCCGAAGGCGTCACCCGGGCGACCAAGGCGGCCATCAAGGTGGCCTCGCTCAAGCCGGGGATCTCCACCACCAAGGCGGAGAAGGCCGCGCTCACCGTCGCCAAGTCGCTGGGCTCCGCCAAGCCCGCGGCCGACGGCGCCCGCAAGGTGATCTGGGCCGGCTCCGGCACCCCCGTCCTCGCCTACGAGACGGTCGTCGGCGGCTTCCAGGACGACGGCACCCCGAACCAGCTGCACGTCATCACCGACGCGGCCACCGGCAAGAAGCTCTTCGAGTACCAGGGCATCGAGAACGCCACGGGCACCGGCAAGACCCTGTACTCGGGCACGGTCAGCCTCACCACCACGCTGTCGGGTTCGACGTACTCGCTGACCGACGCCTCGCGCGGCAGCCACAAGACGTACAACCTGAAGCACGGCACCTCGGGCACCGGCACCCTGTTCACCAACACCACCAACACGTGGGGCACCGGCACCGCCTCCAGCTCCAGCACCGACGTGACCGCGGCCGCCGACGCCGCCTACGGCGCGCAGGAGACCTGGGACTTCTACAAGGACACCTTCGGGCGCAGCGGCATCAAGAACAACGGCGTCGGCGCCTACTCCCGCGTCCACTACAGCAGCAACTACGTCAACGCCTTCTGGGACGACAGCTGCTTCTGCATGACCTACGGCGACGGTGACGGCAACACGCACCCGCTGACCTCGCTGGACGTGGCCGGCCACGAGATGAGCCACGGTGTCACCTCGAACACCGCCGGCCTCAACTACAGCGGCGAGTCCGGCGGCCTGAACGAGGCCACCTCGGACATCTTCGGCACCGGTGTCGAGTTCTACGCCAACAACGCCTCCGACCCGGGCGACTACCTCATCGGCGAGAAGCTCGACATCAACGGCGACGGCACCCCGCTGCGCTACATGGACAAGCCCAGCAAGGACGGCGGTTCGGCCGACTACTGGTCGTCCTCGGTCAAGAACCTGGACGTGCACTACTCGTCCGGCGTCGCGAACCACTTCTTCTACCTGCTGTCCGAGGGCAGCGGCTCGAAGACGATCAACGGGGTGTCGTACAACTCCCCGACGTACAACGGCTCCACGGTCACCGGCATCGGCCGGGCCAAGGCGCTGCAGATCTGGTACAAGGCGCTGACGACGTACTTCACGTCGACCACCAACTACAAGTCGGCGCGCACCGGCACGCTCTCCGCGGCGGCCGCCCTGTACGGCTCGGGCAGCACCGAGTACAACGCGGTGGCGGCGGCCTGGACGGCCGTCAACGTGTCGTGACCGGATAGTTGTGCATCGGGCGGGCCCCGGGACCCAGGCGTCCCCGGGGCCCGCCCTACCCTTGTCTCCCATGTCCTTCACCTACGACGCGGTGGGCGCGACCCGTGAGAACCTCGCCGCCTGCCCGCCGGGCTTCCACCCGCTTCACGTGCGCACGCGCATAGGCGAGGGGCGCGAAGTCTTCCAGCGCGCCGCCGAGGCCGTCCTCACCTGGGAACTCCACCGCGCGCTGGGCGTCGGCATCGACACCGCCGCCGACCGGGCGGCCCCCGGCGCGGACGTCACGGTCACCCTGGCCGGCCTCGTCAGGGCGCCCTGCCGGATCGTCTGGACCCTGGACGAGTCCCGCCGCGCGGGCTGGGCCTACGGCACCCTCACCGGCCACCCCGAGTCCGGCGAGGAGGCCTTCGTGGTCGACCGCACCGGCGACGGCACGGTGTGGCTGACGGTCGCGGCCTTCAGCAGACCGGCCAAGTGGTACACCAGGGCGGCCGGCCCGGCGGCCCGGGGACTGCAGCACGCGTACGCGCGCAGGTGCGGAGCGGTCCTGCGCCGCCTGTGCGCGGACCCGCAAGCGGAGTTCTGACGGCCAAGGGCGGGAAGGCCCGGACGGCGGCCCGGGGGAAGGCCCGGGAAGCCGGCGGGCTTCGTCCGCCCTTGGCGTGTCGGGAGCGCGGTCAGCGCATCAGTACCCCGGCCCCCTCCGCGGCGCTCTCCGAAGGAGCCGTCACCAGGCCCAGCTCGGCGCCGGAGGCGAGCAGCCGGTGGGACGGGAGGATGCGGACCGTGTAGCCGTAGGGGCCGGTGCGGTCCAGGGACAACGGGCCCTCGTAGGTCCAGTTCCCCTCCAGGTCGGGCCCCCCGGTCGGCTTCAGCGGGACCGTCGCCGCGTCCGTGATGCGGTCCTCGGGGTCGACGCGGCCGGAGACGGCCTGGACCTCCACGTCGTCGGGGGTGAGCTCCCCCAGCCGGACACGGACGCGCAGCGCGAGGGTGGTGCCCAGTTCGGCGGTGGCCGGGGCCGCGGTGGTCGCCACGTGGTCGACCGTCACCCCGTGCCAGGCCGCCCGCACCCGGTCCTTCCAGGCGGACAGCTCGCGGGCCGCGTCCGCGGTCATGGACCGGTGGGCGTGGGCCGCCGGGGTGTACAGACGGTCCACGTACTCGCGGACCATCCGGCCGGCCAGCACCTTGGGGCCGAGGAGGGTGAGGGTCTGGCGGACCATCTCGATCCAGCGGTCGGGCAGACCGGTGCGGCCACGCTCGTAGAACCGCGGGGTGACGCGCTGCTCCAGGAGGTCGTAGAGGGCGTCCGCCTCGATGTCGTCGCGGCGCTCGGGGTCGGTGCCGGCGCCGTCCGCGGTCGGGATCGCCCAGCCGAAGTCCGGCTGGAACCATTCGTCCCACCAGCCGTCCAGGACCGAGAGGTTCAGGCCGCCGTTGAGGGCCGCCTTCATCCCGCTCGTCCCGCACGCCTCCAGGGGGCGCAGCGGGTTGTTGAGCCAGATGTCGCACCCCGGCAGCAGCTTCTGGGCCATGGCCATGCCGTAGTCGGGCAGGAAGACGATCCGGCGGCGCACCCGCGGGTCGTCGGTGAACCGGACCAGCTCCTGCACCAGCCGCTTGCCGCCGTCGTCCGCCGGGTGCGCCTTCCCGGCCACCACGATCTGGATCGGGCGCTCCGGGTGCAGCAGCAGGTCCATCAGCCGGTCCCGGTCGCGCAGCATGAGCGTGAGCCGCTTGTACGACGGGACGCGGCGCGCGAACCCGATGGTGAGGACGTCCGGGTCGAGGGCCTGGTCGATCCAGCCCAGCTCGGCGGTGCCGGCCCCGCGCTGCCGCCAGGAGGCCCGCAGCCGCTCCCGCACCTCCAGCACCAGTTGCTCCCGCAGCGTGCGGCGCAGCTCCCAGATCTCCTGGTCGGCGATGTCGGCGACGGCGTCCCAGCGTTCCGGGCCGCCCACGGTCAGCGCCTCCTCGGTCCGCCGGTCACCGAGCTGCCGGGCACCCAGCCGCACCACCTCGGGGGCCACCCAGGTCGGGGCGTGCACCCCGTTCGTCACCGAGGTGATCGGCACCTCGTCGGGGTCGAATCCCGGCCAGAGTCCGGCGAACATCTCCCGGCTGACGTTGCCGTGCAGCAGCGAGACCCCGTTGGCCCGCTGGGCGAGCCGCAGCCCCATCACGGCCATGTTGAACAGGTTGGGCTCGCCGCCGGGGTAGGTCTCCATGCCGAGCCGCAGGACGTGCTCGACGTCGATGCCGGGGAGTTCGGCGTCGGCGCCGAAGTGGCGGGCGACCAGCTCCCGGTCGAAGCGGTCGATGCCGGCCGGGACGGGGGTGTGGGTGGTGAAGACGGTGCCGGCCCGGACCGCTTCCAGTGCCGCGTCGAAGTCCAGTCCGGAGGCGACGAGCTCGGCGATGCGCTCCAGGCCGAGGAAACCGGCGTGCCCCTCGTTGGTGTGGAAGACCTCCGGCTCGGCGTGCCCGGTGAGCCGGCAGTACGTGCGTACGGCGCGGACGCCTCCTATGCCGAGCAGCATCTCCTGGAGCAGCCGGTGTTCGCTGCCGCCGCCGTAGAGCCGGTCGGTGACCCCGCGTTCGCCGAGGTCGTTCTCCTCGACGTCGGAGTCCAGCATCAGCAGCGGCACCCTGCCCACCTGGGCCAGCCAGGTCCGGGCCCGCAGCAGCCGGCCGCCGGGCAGCGCGAGGGAGACGTGCGCCGGGGTGCCGTCGGCCTCCTTGAGCAGCGCCACGGGCAGTTCGTTGGGGTCGAGGACGGGATAGTGCTCCTGCTGCCAGCCGTCCCGGGACAGGGTCTGCCGGAAGTAGCCGTGCCGGTACAGCAGGCCGACGCCGATCAGCGGCACACCCAGGTCGCTGGCCGACTTGAGGTGGTCGCCCGCCAGGATGCCGAGGCCGCCGGAGTACTGGGGCAGGGCCGCCGTGATGCCGAACTCGGGTGAGAAGTAGGCGACGGCGGCCGGGAGTCCGGCGGACTCGGGTCGCGACTGGTACCAGCGGTCGCCGGTCAGGTAGTCGCCCAGATCGTCGGCGACGGCGGTCAGCCGGCGCAGGAAGCGGCGGTCAGCGGCCAGTTCGGCGAGGCGTGCGGGGGGCACGCTGCCGAGCAGCCGCACCGGGTCGCCCTCCGAGGCGGCCCAGCGCTCGGGGTCGACGGACTGGAAGAGATCACGTGTCTCGGCGTGCCAGGACCAGCGCAGGTTGCGGGCCAGGTCGCTGAGGGGGCGCAGGGGTTCGGGGAGAACGGGACGGACGGTGAACCGACGGATCGCCTTCACATTCCACCTCGTGCGTTCGCGGTGAGAGCCGTACGGCGCTGTGCGGCTCGCGTCTGTCACGACGGTACCGGTGCCGGGGGCCGCCGCCCCGGACCCGTACCGCGGTGTGAGCGGCGTCCACGCCCGGTACGGGGCGGAATCGAGCCATACTTCGGCAGTGTGCCGAACGGTCCGGCGGCTAGGGCTGATTGCGGGAGCGGCGAGCGGGCAGGTGTCCGGAACAGGAGGGTTCCTGTGCGTAGACATACGGCTGAGTAGTTAACAAAGTGCCGGATTGCCCACCCGAATAGGGTGGGAAGGCTCCTCCGGTACACCCCACGGACACAGGACGGATACCCAGCACAGGTAGACCCTTCAGGTACACGCAGGACCCACCTCCCCACCACCCATCCGCCCACACCAGCACGTTGCCGCGGACAGGAGCGGTCATGCCCGCCAAGCACCACTCGCCAGTACCCGTCGGTTCCCGCACGTCGGCGCCCTCGGCACCCCGCACGTCCTCCGGCGCGCCACCCCCCGCGGACGCGGTCACCGCCGTCGGCCGCATACCCGTCCTCGACGTGCGTCCGCTGGTCCAGCAGGGGCGCCGGCCCGCCAAGGCGGTCGTCGGGGAGTCGTTCGAGGTCACCGCGACCGTCTTCCGCGAGGGCCATGACGCGGTCGCCGCGAACGTCGTACTGAAGGACCCGAAGGGCCGCCCGGGCCCCTGGACCCCGATGCGGGAGCTCGCCCCCGGCACCGACCGCTGGGGCGCCACCGTCACCGTCGAGGGGAAACCGGGCCGTTGGACCTACCAGGTCGAGGCGTGGGGGGACCCGGTCGCCACCTGGCGCCGGCACGCCCGGATCAAGATCCCGGCGGGCATCGACACCGAGCTGGTCCTGGCGGAGGGCGCCGCGCTCCACGAACGCGCCGCCGCCGGGGTGCCGAAGGCCCGGAAACGGGAGGTGCTGCTCGCCGCCGCGGCCGCCCTGCGCGACGAGGAACGGCCCGCGCCGTGGCGGCTGGCCGCCGCCCTCACCCCCGAGGTCGACAAGGTGCTGGCCCGCTTCCCGCTGCGGGAGCTGGTGACCGCCTCCGAGCCGCTGCCGCTGCTCGTCGAGCGCGAACGGGCCCTGTACGGCTCGTGGTACGAGTTCTTCCCGCGTTCCGAGGGCACCCCCGAGCAGCCGCACGGCACGTTCAGGACGGCCGCCCGCCGGCTGCCGGCCATCGCGGCGATGGGCTTCGACGTCGTCTACCTCCCGCCGATCCACCCGATCGGGACCACTTTCCGCAAGGGCCGCAACAACACCCTCACGCCGACCCCCGAGGACGTGGGGGTGCCGTGGGCGATCGGTTCGCCCGAGGGCGGCCATGACGCGGTGCACCCGCAGCTGGGCACGATCGAGGACTTCCGGTGGTTCGTGGCCGAGGCCGGCCGCCACGGCCTGGAGATCGCGCTGGACTTCGCGTTGCAGTGCTCCCCGGACCACCCCTGGGTGGAGAAACACCCGGAGTGGTTCCAGCACCGGCCGGACGGCACCATCGCCTACGCCGAGAACCCGCCGAAGAAGTACCAGGACATCTACCCCATCGCGTTCGACGCCGACATGGACGGCCTGATCGCCGAGACGGTCCGGGTGCTGCGGCACTGGATGGACTGCGGGGTGCGGATCTTCCGCGTCGACAACCCCCACACCAAGCCCGTGGTGTTCTGGGAACGCGTGATCGCCGAGATCAACGCGGCCGATCCGGACGTCGTCTTCCTCGCCGAGGCCTTCACCCGCCCCGCGATGATGCGCACCCTCGCGCAGATCGGTTTCCAGCAGTCCTACACCTACTTCACCTGGCGCACCACCAAGCAGGAACTCACCGAGTACGCCACCGAACTCGCCCAGGAGAGCGCCGCGTACATGCGGCCGAACTTCTTCGTCAACACCCCCGACATCCTGCACGCCTACCTCCAGCACGGCGGCCGCCCCGCCTTCGAGGCCCGTGCCGTGCTCGCCGCCACCCTCTCCCCCACCTGGGGCATCTACAGCGGCTACGAACTCTGCGAGAACACCCCCCTCACAGAGGGCAGCGAGGAGTACCTCGACTCGGAGAAGTACCAGCTCAGGCCCAGGGACTGGGAGCGCGCGGAGACGGAGGGCATCGCGCCCCTCATCACCCGCCTCAACGCCGTCCGGCGCGCCAGCCCGGCGCTGCGGCAACTGCGCGACCTCCACTTCCACCACGCCGACAAGGAAGCGGTGATCGTCTACAGCAAGCGGAGCGGTTCGAACACGGTTCTGGTGGTCGTCAACCTCGACCCCCACCACACCCAGGAGGCCACGGTCTCGTTGGACATGCCGCAACTCGGCCTGAACTGGCACGAGTCGGTGCCGGTGCGCGACGAGCTCACCGGCGAAACCTTCAACTGGGGCAGGACCAACTACGTGCGCCTCGACCCGGGGTACCGGGCCGCGCACATCCTCACCGTCCTGCGACCGTCCCCGCCGATCGGAGGGTCACCCACAATATGATCGTCAACGAACCCGTCCCGGACACCTTCGAGGACACTCCCGCCAAGGACCGGGACCCCGACTGGTTCAAACGCGCGGTCTTCTACGAGGTCCTGGTGCGCTCCTTCCAGGACAGCAACGGCGACGGCATCGGCGACCTCAAGGGCCTGACCGCCAAGCTCGACTACCTCCAGTGGCTCGGCGTCGACTGCCTCTGGCTGCCGCCCTTCTTCAAGTCCCCGCTGCGGGACGGCGGTTACGACGTCTCCGACTACACCGCGGTCCTCCCCGAGTTCGGCGACCTGGCCGACTTCGTGGAGTTCGTCGACGCGGCCCACCAGCGCGGAATGCGCGTCATCATCGACTTCGTCATGAACCACACCAGCGACCAGCACCCGTGGTTCCAGGAGTCGAGAAGGGACCCGGACGGCCCCTACGGCGACTACTACGTCTGGGCGGACGACGACAAGCAGTACCAGGACGCGCGGATCATCTTCGTCGACACCGAGGCGTCCAACTGGACCTACGACCCGGTCCGCAAGCAGTACTACTGGCACCGCTTCTTCTCCCACCAGCCGGACCTCAACTACGAGAACCCGGCGGTGCAGGAGGAGATCATCTCCGCGCTCCGGTTCTGGCTCGACCTCGGCATCGACGGCTTCCGCCTGGACGCGGTGCCGTACCTCTACCAGCACGAGGGCACCAACTGCGAGAACCTGCCCGCGACCCACGAGTTCCTGAAGCGGGTGCGCAAGGAGATCGACGCCCAGTACGCGGACAAGGTGCTCCTCGCGGAGGCCAACCAGTGGCCGGAGGACGTCGTCGACTACTTCGGCGACTACCGCAGCGGTGGGGACGAGTGCCACATGGCGTTCCACTTCCCGGTCATGCCGCGGATCTTCATGGCCGTGCGCCGCGAGTCCCGCTACCCCGTCTCCGAGATCCTCGCCAAGACCCCCGCCATCCCGTCCGGCTGCCAGTGGGGCATCTTCCTGCGCAACCACGACGAGCTGACCCTGGAGATGGTCACCGACGAGGAGCGCGACTACATGTGGGCCGAGTACGCCAAGGACCCACGGATGCGCGCCAACATCGGCATCCGCCGCCGCCTCGCCCCCCTCCTCGACAACGACCGCAACCAGATCGAACTCTTCACCGCACTGCTGCTCTCCCTGCCCGGCTCGCCGATCCTCTACTACGGCGACGAGATCGGCATGGGCGACAACATCTGGCTCGGCGACCGCGACGCGGTGCGCACCCCCATGCAGTGGACCCCCGACCGCAACGCCGGCTTCTCGTCCTCCGATCCCGGGCGGCTGTACCTGCCCACGATCATGGACCCGGTCTACGGCTACCAGGTCACCAACGTCGAGGCCTCCATGTCCTCGCCGTCCTCCCTGCTGCACTGGACCCGGCGGATGATCGAGATCCGCAAGCAGAATCCTGCCTTCGGACTGGGGTCCTACACCGAACTCCAGTCGTCGAACCCGGCGGTGATCGCGTTCCTGCGGGAGTACGAGGACGACCTGGTCCTGTGCGTGCACAACTTCTCCAGGTTCGCCCAGCCCACCGAACTCGACCTGCGGCAGTTCAACGGCCGGCACCCGGTGGAGCTGTTCGGCGGGGTGCGGTTCCCGGCGATCGGCGAGCTGCCGTACCTGCTGACCCTGGCCGGGCACGGCTTCTACTGGTTCCGCCTGCGCACCGACACGGCTCAATAGACGAGAGCCCGGGTGGGCCGGTTTCCTCCGGCCCGCCCGGGGCACGCAGCAGTAAAGCCCCCCGACGACCCGGGGAAAGGACGTGCCGCATGGCGGAAACGGTCACCCCCTCCACATCCGCTCTCCTCGCCTCGCTCGACCCCCTGCTGCGCGAGTGGCTGCCCCGGCAGCGCTGGTTCGCCGGCAAGGGGCGCCCGGTCGCCGGTTTCTCCTTGGTGGCCGAGACGGAACTGCTGCCGCCGGACGGCAGGGTGGGCCTGTACCACCTGCTGGTCCGCGCCGAGCAGCCGCCGGTGCCCGCCGAGGCCGGCGACTGCTACCAGCTCCTCATAGGCGTGCGTGAGGCGCTGCCACCCCATCTGGCGCCCGCGCTGATCGGCCACGTACCCGACGGCCCGCTGGCCGGGCACACGGTGTACGACGCCCTGTACGACCCCCGGCCCGCCGAGGTCCTCCTGGAGGCACTGCGCTCGCGGGCCCGCATCGGCGCCCTGCGCTTCGAACGGGACCCCGGCCAGGAGATACGCGACGGGCTGGTGGCCCGCCTCCTGACCGCCGAGCAGTCCAACTCCTCGGTCGTCTACGGAGATACGTTCATCCTGAAGTTGCTGCGCCGGGTGGTGCCCGGCGTCAACCCCGATCTGGAGATACCCCTGGCGCTGGCCCGTGAGGGCTGCGCCCGGGTGCCCGCCCCGACCGCGTGGCTGCGGGCGGAGCTGGGCGGTGAACCGTACGTCCTGGCCGTCCTGCAGCCCTTCGTGCACGGTGCGACCGACGGCTGGGAGCTGGCGCTGCGCGAGCTGGCCAAGGGCGAGGACTTCACCGCCGAGGCACGGGCGCTGGGCCGGGCCACCGCCGAGGTGCACACGGCGCTGGCGCACGCGCTGCCGACCGTCACCCTCGGCCACAGCCAGCTGGAGCCGATGGTCGACGGCATGCTGGAGCGTCTCGCGGCGGCCGCGCAGGCGGTCCCGGCGCTGCGGCCGTACGAGGACGGGCTGCGGTCCGCCTACACGGCGCTGGCGGACCTGGCGGCCGAGGGCCGTACCTGGACGGCTCAGCGGGTGCACGGCGATCTGCACCTGGGGCAGTGCCTGCGCGCGCCGTCCGGGGAGTGGTCGCTGATCGACTTCGAGGGCGAGCCGGCCCGTCCGCTGGCCGAACGCCGGATGCCGCAGCCGCCGGTGCGGGACGTGGCCGGGATGCTGCGCTCCTTCGACTACGCGGCCCACTCGGTGACCCCGCCGGTCGCCGGCTGGGCGGCCGCGTGCCGGGCCGCCTACTGCTCCGGCTACGCGGAGATCACCGGCGCCGACCCACGCACCGACCCCGTCCTGCTGCGGGCCTACGAGACCGACAAGGCCGTCTACGAGGTCGTCTACGAGGCCAGGCACCGCCCCGACTGGCTTCCCGTGCCCCTGTCGGCCGTCCGCCGCCTCGCCACCTCCGACCTGATCTGATCCCGGGAGACCCGTCCGTGACCTCCAAGAAGCCCGCACCCGTATCCCCCGACGACCGCGATCGGCTGCTGCTCGGCACGCACCACGACCCGCACTCCGTGCTGGGCGCGCACCCGGTGCCGGGCGGCGGGACGGCCGTGCGCGTGTTCCGGCCGTTCGCCCGTGCGGTGACGGTCGTCGCCGGCCGGGATCTGCGGGCCGAGCTGCACGACGACGGCGCCGGCTTCTTCTCCGTCCTGCTCCCCCTGTCCGACGTACCGGTGTACCGGCTGCTGGTGGAGTACGACGGGACGGTCCTGGAGACCGAGGACGCGTACCGTTTCCTGCCCACGCTCGGCGATCTGGACCTGCATCTGATCGGGGAGGGCCGGCACGAGCGGCTGTGGGAGGCGCTCGGCGCGCGTCCGACGGTCCACCAGGGCGTGGCGGGCACCCGGTTCGCGGTGTGGGCGCCGAACGCCCGCGGGGTGCGGGTGGCCGGCGGCTTCAACTTCTGGGACGGCGCCGGGTTCCCGATGCGCTCGCTCGGCTCCTCCGGGGTCTGGGAGCTGTTCGTGCCCGGGATCGGCGAGGGCGAGCTGTACAAGTTCGACATCACCCGCCCGGACGGTTCGCACACCCTGCGGGCCGACCCCATGGCCCGCCGTACGGAGACGCCGCCGGCCACCTCGTCGATCGTGCACGCCTCCCACCACGAGTGGACGGACGGGCAGTGGATGGCGCACCGGGCCGACACCCCCGTCCACGAGGCCCCCTTCTCCGTCTACGAGGTGCACCTGCCGTCCTGGCGCCCCGGCCTGACCTACCGCGACCTCGCGGAGCAACTGCCCGCCTACGTGGCCGAACTGGGCTTCACGCACGTCGAGCTGATGCCGGTCGCCGAGCATCCCTTCGGCGGCTCCTGGGGCTACCAGGTCACCGGCTTCTACGCGCCGACGGCCCGCCTCGGCACCCCCGACGACTTCAAGTACCTGGTCGACGCGCTGCACCGGGCGGGCATCGGCGTCCTGATGGACTGGGTTCCGGCGCACTTCCCGCGGGACGAGTGGGCGCTGGCGGAGTTCGACGGCCGCCCGCTGTACGAGCACTCCGATCCGCTGCGGGCCGCGCACCCGGACTGGGGCACCCTGGAGTTCGACTTCGGCCGCCGTGAGGTGCGCAACTTCCTGGTGGCGAACGCCGTGTACTGGTGCGAGGAGTTCCACATCGACGGACTGCGGGTGGACGCGGTCGCCTCGATGCTCTACCTCGACTACTCGCGCGAGCCGGGCCAGTGGACGCCGAACGAGCACGGCGGCCGGGAGAACCTGGACGCGGTGGCGTTCCTCCAGGAGATGAACGCCACGGTCTACCGCCGGGCCCCGGGTGTCGTCACCATCGCCGAGGAGTCGACGGCCTGGGAGGGCGTCACCCGCGCCACGGACGGCGGCGGTCTCGGCTTCGGCCTGAAGTGGAACATGGGCTGGATGCACGACTCGCTGGAGTACATGGCGCACGAGCCGGTGCACCGCAGGTTCCACCACCACGAGATGACCTTCTCGATGGTCTACGCGTACAGCGAGAACTACGTGCTGCCCATATCCCACGACGAGGTGGTGCACGGCAAGCGGTCGCTGGTCTCGAAGATGCCGGGAGACTGGTGGCAGCAACGCGCGAGCGAACGCGCCTACCTGGGCTTCATGTGGGCCCACCCGGGCAAGCAACTGCTCTTCATGGGGCAGGAGTTCGCGCAGGGCGCGGAGTGGTCGGAGGCGCGCGGCCCGGACTGGTGGCTGCTGGACCCGGCGTACGGCGCCGAGGCGGACCACCGGGGCGTGCGGGACCTGGTCCGTGACCTCAACGCGGTGTACCGGGCGACCCCGGCGCTGTGGCAGCGGGACACCTCCCCCGCCGGTTTCCGGTGGATAGCGGGCGACGCGGCCGAGGACAACGTCCTCGCGTTCCTCAGGTACGACGCGGACGGCACCCCGCTGCTCGCGGTCTGCCACTTCTCTCCCGTGGTCCGCCACGACTACCGCCTGGGCGTCCCGGACGAGATCCCCGCCTGGCACGAGGCCCTCAACACGGACGCGGCCCCCTACGGCGGCAGCGGCGTCACCAACCCGGACCCGGTGAAACCGGAGCACCATCCTGCCCACGGCCGCCCCGCCAGCATCCGCCTGACCCTGCCCCCGCTGGCCACGGTGTGGCTGCGGCCCGCCTAGCGCGTACAGTGACCGGGTCGACAGACGTGCTACACGGGGGGATCGAGGCACGTGAGACCTGGGGGATCACCGGCCGCCCTGCTGTGTGCCGTCGCCGTCCTGCTCCTGGGCGGCTGCGGCACGGTGGTGGCGGGACAGGGTGGAGGGGCCGCTCCCACGAAGACCGGGCCGGTACCGTGGACCGACGTGTCGCCCTCGGCGGTCACCGGTGCCCGGCTCGCCGCCGACCACCGCACGCTGAGCCTTGACACCAAGGTGCCCGTCGGCCCGCACCCGTGTTACCGGGACCTGAAGGCGGTGGACACCGACGCCGAGTACGGCGCCGTGCCGGGCGCCGTCCATGTGCAGATCACCTACAGCACCACCTACGGTGACACGAGTTCCGGGTGCACCAAGGAGAAGACGGCCACGGCGCGGGTGCGGCTGCCCGAGCCGTTGGGCACGCGGACGCTGGTGGTCGACAACTCCGCCCTCTTCACCGCCGACGGCGCGAAGCCGCCCGCGCTGCGGCTGTGCGGGCGGCTCGGCTGCCACCCGCCGGCCACCGGCTGTACCCCGGCCTCCTACGACCAGGCGATGATCGCCGCCGACGCGCCCCTGCACGCCTACCGGGACGCCGAGCACTGCGACGGCAGGTGGCTGGTCCTGGACTTCTCCTGGCGCACGGGACCGGCCTGCGGTGACGACACCACCGACGCCGCCTGCACGTCCCGTCTCGGCGACCGGTTCTTCTTCCGCGCCGAACGCGCCGGCTGGCAGCCGTTCTTCGAGACCGCGACCGGGGGCTGCGCGGCGGTGCGGCACCGCGAACCGGCCTTCCCGACCGCGCTGTGCGCGTCGCTCGCGCCCCTGTCCGCCGCGCTGCACCCGAGCTACCCGCCGCCGTCGCCCGGCGGGAGCCCCGCTAGGTTCTGTCGTCACATTCCCATCGTCGCCCGGAGGGCGGCCCTGCGGCGTCAGGTGCGTGCTCTGGGGGTCCCCCCGGCCGAAGGCTGGGGAGCGTGCATGGCGTCGCAGGGCAGGCGGGAATGTGACGACAGGGCCTAAGGCGCGGTGACCGCGGTGGCCAGTGCCTCCGGCAGCCCGTGCGTGTACAGCACGCCCAGCCGCTGGGTGGCCCGGGTCAGGGCGACGTAGAGGTCGCTGGTGCCGTAGCGGCCCGGCTCCACCACCAGGACCGAGTCGAACTCGAGGCCCTTGGCCTGGCGGGGGTCGAGCAGGACGACCGTGCGGGTCAGATCCGGCTCGGCGCCCGCCGTGACGCCGTCCAGCCGGGCGGCCAGCGCGCGGTGCAGGTCACGCGGGGCGACGACGGCCAGCCGGCCCTCGGCCGGGGTGAGTTCGGCGACCGCCTTGGCCACCGTCTCGGGCAGGTCGCCGTCGGCCCGGCGGATCCAGGGCCGGACACCCGTCGACCGGACCGAGCTCGGTGGTTCGAAGTCCGGGTGCTCGGCGCGGACCACGGCCGCGGCGAGGTCCATGATCTCGGACGGGGTGCGGTAGTTGACCCCGAGCCGGGTGTGCTCCCAGCGGTCCGCCACGTACGGTTCGAGGATCTCCGACCAGGAGCCGACGCCCGCCGCCTCCGCGGTCTGGGCCGGGTCGCCGACCAGGGTCATGGAGCGGGTCGGGCTGCGCCGCATGAGCAGGCGCCAGGCCATCGGGGAGAGCTCCTGGGCCTCGTCGACGATGATGTGCCCGAAGGCCCAGGTGCGGTCGGCCGCGGCCCGCTCGGCCGCGCTGCGGAAGTCCTCCTCCTCCTGGCGTTCGGCGAACCGCTCGGCGTCGATGATGTCGTGCGCGGAGAGGACCTCCGAGGCGTCGGGGTCGTCCTCCTCCTTGTCGTCGAACTCGTAGGTGCGCGAGGCGTAGGAGACGTCGAGGACGCCCTGCGCGTAGGCGATCTGCGTCTCGCGTTCGCGTTCGGCGCGGGCGCGGGCGGCGCGTTCGTCGACGCCCAGCAGTTCGGCCGCCTCGTCGAGGAGCGGGACGTCCGAGACGGTCCAGGCCCGGGTGACGGGGCGGCGGATCGCGGCCGCGTCCTCGGCGCCGAGGTACCGCTCCGGTTCGGCGAGGAAGTCGGCGACCAGGCGCCTCGGGGTCAGCAGCGGCCACAGCCGGTCGACGGCGGCCCAGACCTCGGGGTTCTCGGCGAGCTCGTCGCGGATCTGGGTGATGTCGGAGGCGTCCAGGAGACTGCTGCCGTCGAAGGGGTCGGTCCCGACCCGTTCCGCGTACAGCTCGGTGAGGGTGTTGAGGATGTGGCCCTCGAAGTACTCCCGGGCCACGTTGTGCGGGAGCCGGGCGGCCCGGGTGCGCTCGCGGGCCATGTTGACCAGGCCGTCGTCGAGCATCAGCACCTCCCGGTCGTGTTCGACGGTGATGACCGGGTCGGGCAGCGCCTGCCGGTCGCGTACGACGGCGGCCAGCACGTCGGCCATGTCCGCGCGCCCCTTCACCGCGGCGGCCGCCGGGGTGTCCGCGGCCGTCGCCCGCACGCCGGGGAACAGCTCCCCGACCGTCGCGAGCAGCACCCCGGTCTCGCCGAGCGAGGGCAGCACCTCGCCGATGTAGCCGAGGAAGGCGGGGTTCGGGCCGACGATCAGGACCGCCCGCTTGGCGAGCAGCTCCCGGTGTTCGTAGAGGAGGTAGGCGGCCCGGTGCAGCGCGACCGCCGTCTTTCCGGTCCCCGGGCCGCCCTCGACCACCAGCACTCCCCGGTGGGGTGCCCGGATGATCTCGTCCTGCTCGGCCTGGATGGTCTGCACGATGTCGTTCATCCGGCCGGTGCGGGCCGAGGTGAGGGCGGCGAGCAGCACGGCGTCGCCGGACGGGTCCTCGTGCCCGGTGCGCTCGCGGTCGCCGAGGTCGAGGATCTCGTCGTGCAGGGAGGTGACCCGGCGGCCGTCGGTGCCGATGTGCCGGCGGCGGCGCAGGCCCATCGGGGTGTGGCCGGTGGCCAGGTAGAAGGGGCGGGCGACCTCGGCCCGCCAGTCGATGAGGACCGGGGTGCGCTCGGCGTCGTCCAGGCGCAGCCCGATCCGGCCGATGTGGTGCCTGGTGCCGGAGGTCAGGTCGATCCGGCCGAAGCAGAGGGAGCCGTCGACGGCGTTCAGCGCGGCGAGCAGCCCGGAGCGTTCGGCGACCAGGATGTCCCGCTCCAGGCGGGCCTGCATCGGCTTGTCGCCGAGGGCGAGGGCGTCCGCGACCGAGCCCTCGGTGTCGCCGCGCAGCGCGTCCACCCGTTCGTACAGTCCGTCGATGAATTCCTGCTCGTGCCGCAATTCATCATCTGGAAAGTCGGTGTTTGACAATTCCGCTCCCGCCCGGATATACTGTGCTCACTGAACTTCTTCGCGTTCCGATCGACTTGGCCGTCGATACGAAGTCGCGAACTCTTGAATATACGCAAAGAAATCCCCCGGGCGCAATTGCCGGGGGATTCTTCGTATGGCCAAGCGGTTCAGCCCAGTGCGTCGTTCAGCTCCTCGACCAGCCGCCGCTTCGGCCGCGCGCCCACCATCGAGCGCACCGGCTCACCGCCCCGGAACACCATGAAGGTCGGCATCGACAGCACCCGGTAGGCGTTGGTCGTCTCCGGACTGGTGTCCACGTCCAGCTGGACCACTTTCAGCCGCTCGCCCTCCTCCGCCGCCAGCGCCGTGAGAACCGGTCCCATCTGCCGGCACGGCGGACACCAGTCGGCGGTGAACTCCACCAGTACCGGCACCTCGGATTCGATCACCTCCGCCGCGAAGTCCGCGTCCGTCACCTCGGCCACGCCCGCCGCCCTGATCATGGAAATACCCCTCCCAGCTCGCACACCGGTTCCGGACCACCCGGAACCCCCGCGTCGGCGGCCAGTTCGTCCCGCACCCGCTCGGCCCGCTCCAACTGAGCCCCCACCGTCGCCCGCACGGCCTGCAACTCGCCGATCAGCGAGTCCAGCTCCGCGAGCTTGCGCCGGTAGACCGCGAGCGAGGCGGGGCACGTGTCGCCCTCCGGGTGCCCGGCCCGCAGACACTCCACGAACGGCCGGGTCTCCTCCAGCTCGAACCCGAAGTCCCGCAGCGTCCGGATCTGCCTGAGCAGCAACAGGTCGCTCTCGTCGTACGTCCGGTGACCGTTCCCGGAGCGCCGCGCGGGCAGCAGCCCGCGCGCCTCGTAGTACCGCAGGGTGCGCGTGGTGGTCCCGGCACGTGCGGCCAGCTCGCCGATTCGCATGGGTACGACCGTAGGCGTTGACGTCGGCGTCAAGGCAAGGTCGGCTGCAGACCGGCGGACTCCTCGACCTCCAGCAGCGAGGCGCTGTGCCGTTCCTCGTCGAAGGCCCGGCGCCCGCCACGCAGCCCGAACAGCCGCTTGGCGAGGGCGATGTAGAGCACGGCGAGGATGTTCAGCACCAGCGTGGCGATCTTCAGGTAGCTGACCTTCTCGGTGAGCTCCCAGATCTCCAGCGGCAGGAACGCGGCGGTGGCGACCACGGTCAGGTATTCGGCCCAGCGCTTGGCGTACCAGAGGCCGACCGCCTCGACGAGTTCGATCAGTGCATAGGCCAACAGCAGTCCCGCGACCAGCAGCAGGGTGGAATGCCGGTAACCGAAGGCCTTCTGGATGGAACCGACGACCGGTGAATGGTCGAGGTCGTAGTGGAAGTGCCGGAAGACCGGCCGGAAGGTGTTCAGGTACTCGTTGAACAGCCGGCGCACCGCGTCCTGGCTGTTGGAGAATTTCCACACCGCCACCGCGACCAGCACGATGAACACCCCGCGCACCGCCCGCTCGACCGCGAGGAAGCGCAGGATGAACAGGTCCCGCAGCACCTTTCCGCGCGGCACCAGCGGGGCGTCGGCGGCCGGCCCCGAGCCGTGCGGCTCGCCGAGGACGAAGTCCCCGCAGCGCAGGCAGCGCCACACGTCCCCGACCGCGGTCTGGGCGTGCAGCCGCACCCGCAGTCGCGGGTCGTCGGGTGCGTAGGTGACATGCCCCTTGCGCGCACAGTGCCGCCGATCCCAGTCGATCTTCATCCCCCGAGCCTCCACATGCCGCGTGCCGTTCCCGTTGAACAGGAACGGCACGTTAGTGGATACGGGTGACAAGCGGGGGCGAGGGGTGGGCCGGCCTCCGGGCGGCTGAGCGACGGGGGGGAGTCCCAGCCGCCCGGAGGGCGGTGGCCGGGCGGCCGGCCCGGGTTCAGGCCGGGCCGGACGCCCGGGGTCCGGTCGCAGGCGTCAGGCCTTGGCCAGTTCCTCGCGCTGCTCGGGAAGCTCCGGCGGCTCGGGCGTGCCGGTCTCGCCGCCCTCGTCCAGCAGCGTCTTCTCGTCGAACGGCAGGTCACCGGCGAGCACCCGCTGCATCCGGGCCTTGTCGATGTCCTTGGTCCAGGTGCCGATCAGGACGGTGGCGACCGAGTTGCCCGCGAAGTTCGTCAGGGCGCGGGCCTCACTCATGAAGCGGTCGATGCCGACGATCAGTCCGACGCCGTCGACCAGCGCGGGCTTGTGCGACTGCAGACCGCCGGCCAGCGTGGCGAGGCCGGCGCCGCTGACGCCCGCCGCGCCCTTGGAGGCCAGCAGCAGGAAGAGCAGCAGCGGGATCTGCTCACTGACGGACATCGGCGTACCGAGGGCGTCGGCGATGTAGAGGGACGCCATGGTCATGTAGATCATGGTGCCGTCGAGGTTGAAGGAGTAGCCGGTGGGGACGGTGATGCCGACCACGGCCTTGCTGACACCCAGGTGCTCCATCTTCGCGATGAGCCGCGGCAGCGCGGACTCGGAGGAGGAGGTGGACAGGATGAGCAGGAACTCGCGGGCGAGGTACTTGAACAGCGTGAAGATGTTCAGCCCCGCGACCAGCCGCAGCAGGGCGCCGAGCACGACGAAGACGAAGAGCACACAGGTCACGTAGAAGCCGAGCATCAGCACGGCGAGGCTCTTGAGGGCGTCGATCCCGGCGGAGCCGACGACGGCCGCGATGGCGCCGAAGGCACCGATCGGCGCGGCCCACATGATCATGCCCAGGATGCGGAAGACGAGCCGCTGGATGTGCTCGACACCGCGCAGCACCGGCTGTCCGACCGGGCCCATGGCCTGCAGCGCGAACCCGGCGAGCAGCGCGATGAGCAGGGTCTGCAGCACCTGGCCCTCGGTGAAGGCGGACACGAAGGTCGTCGGGATGATCGACAGGACGAAGTCGACGGGGCCGAGCGCCTCGGAGTCGACCTGGCTGTGCCCGGAGGCCTTGAGGGCGTTGGTCAGGTGCAGGCCGTCGCCGGGGTGCAGGACGTTGCCGACGACCAGGCCGATGGCCAGCGCGACCAAGGACATCACCAGGAAGTAGCCGAGGGCGATACCGCCGACGGCGCCGACTTTGGCGGCCTTCCGCACGGACCCGATCCCGAGCACGATCGTGCAGAAGATGATCGGCGAGATCATCATCTTGATCAGGTTGACGAAGCCGGTTCCGAGGGGCTTGAGCTCGACTCCGGCGTCGGGCCAGATCAGGCCCACCGCGATACCGAGCGCCACGGCGACGATCACCGCGATGTAGAGGTAGTGGGTGCGGTCTCTCCTGGCGGGTGCGGCTGGTGCCATTGGCGTCGTCGTCACGGCTCGCCTCCTTGACGTCATCGTCGGTACGACCGGCGTGCGGCTCACGTCCGGGCTTGCGGGGGGATGCCGTGACTATCTCCCGGTCTGTGAGGGCGGTCACCCTTCCGTTCATTTAGTTCTCGGTTCACCCCGGGGGCACACTGCTGACATGCGCTTCCCGTCCGTCCCCCGGCCCCGCAGCCTCGCCGGCCAGCTGTTCGCGATGCAGGCCGTGCTGATAGCGGTGCTGGTCGCCGGGTACGCGCTGTTCAGCTACGTCAGCGACCGCCACCAGGCGCAGGAGGCGGCGACCCGGCAGGCGACGGCGGTGGCCCGGTCGGTGGCGGACTCGCCGTCGGTGCGTACGGCGATCCACACGCGGGATCCCTCCGCGCAGCTCCAGCCGTACGCCCTCCAGGTCATGCGGGACACCGAGGTCGACTTCGTCACGATCATGACCCCGGACGGCATCCGCTGGACCCACCCCGACCCCGGCCAGATCGGCAGGCGGTACCTCGGCCACATCGACGCGGCCCAGCACGGCCACACCTACAGCGAGACCTACAAGGGCACGCTCGGCGCGTCGGTGCGCACGGTGACGCCCGTGACGGAGAACGGCCGGGTGATCGGCCTGGTGAGCGCCGGCATCCGGGTGGAGGCGATCAGCCGGCGGGTCCAGGAGCAGGTGACGGCGCTGCTCGGGGCGGCGGCGGGGGCCCTGGTGCTGGGCGCGGTCGGGACGTACGTCGTCAACGCCCGGCTCCGCCGCCACACCCACGGCATGAACGCGGCGGAGCTGAGCCGCATGCACGACTACCACCAGGCGGCGCTGCACGCGGTGCGCGAGGGCCTGCTGATGCTGGACGGGCAGTACCGGGTGGCACTGATCAACGACGGGGGCCGGGAACTGCTGGGCGTGGGCCCGGAAGGGGAGGTGGTGGGCAGCTCGGTGGCCGAGCTGGGGCTCCCGGCGCCGCTCACGGGCGCGCTGCTGTCCTCCGAGCCGCGCATGGACGAGGTGCACCTGACGGCGGACCGCGTCCTCGTGGTGAACACCTCCCCGGTGTCGGGCGGCGAACGCCGCGGCACCGTCGTGACCCTCCGGGACGTCACGGAACTCCAGTCGCTGATGGGCGAGCTGGACTCGGAGCGGGGCTTCACGCAGGCGTTGCGCTCGCAGGCCCACGAGGCGGCGAACCGGCTGCACACGGTCGTCTCGCTGATCGAACTGGGCCGGGCCGAGGAGGCGGTGGACTTCGCGACGGCCGAGCTGGAGCTGGCGCAGGCGCTGACCGACCAGGTGGTGGCGGCGGTCGCCGAACCCGTCCTGGCCGCGCTGCTGCTGGGCAAGACCGCCCAGGCCAACGAGCGGGGCGTGGAGCTGGTGGTCTCGGACGAGAGCCGGCTGGATGACGGTTTGCTACCGGAGAGCCTGTCGGCACGCGATCTGGTGACCATCCTCGGCAACCTGATCGACAACGCGGTGGACGCGGCCCAGGGGTCGGTGGGGGCGCGCGTGACAGTGACCGCTTACGCGGAGGACGCCGAGCTGGTGATGAGGGTGACGGACACGGGGTCGGGGGTGGACCCCGCCCACGCGGAGCTGGTCTTCCAGCGCGGTTTCACGACCAAGCCGGCGGGACCGGGCGGGCGGGGGCTGGGCCTGGCCCTGGTACGGCAGGCGGTCGTACGGCTGGACGGCACCATGACCGTGACGGAGGCTCCCGAGGGTGGAGCGGTGTTCGAGGTACGGCTGCCGTTGCGGGCGTCGGTGACGGGAGGCAGGGCCGGATGACCGGGGAGCCGATCAGAGTCCTGGTCGTCGAGGACGACCCGGTGGCCGCGGACGCGCATGTCATGTACGTGGGCCGAGTGCCGGGGTTCGTGGCGGTGGGCAAGGCGCACACGGGAGCGGAGGCGCGGCGGATCCTGGACCGCACGCCGGTGGACCTCCTCCTCCTCGACCTGCACCTGCCGGACGTGCACGGCCTGCAGTTCGCGCGCTCGCTCCGGGCGGCGGGGCATCAGGCGGACGTCATAGCGGTGACGTCGGCCCGGGACCTGGCGGTGGTCCGGGAGGGCGTCTCACTGGGCGTGGTCCAGTACGTCCTGAAGCCGTTCACCTTCGCGACCCTCCGCGACCGGCTGACCCGGTACTCGGAGTTCCGGGCGGCGGCGGGCGAGGCCAGCGGGCAGGACGAGGTGGACCGGGCCCTGGCGGCGCTGCGCGCGCCGACGCCCGCGGCGCTCCCCAAGGGGCTGAGCGCGCCGACGCTGGAGCGGGTGACGGTCGCGTTGCGGGAGGCGGAGGAGGGCCTGACGGCCGCGGCTCTGGCGGAGGGCGTGGGGATCTCCCGGATCACGGCCCGGCGGTACCTGGAGCACCTGGTCGAGGCGGGCCGGGCCGGGCGGAGCCCGCTGTACGGGCAGGTGGGAAGGCCGGAGCTGGTGTACCGGTGGGGGCGGGGCAGATGACGGGCCGAAACCGCGCTCGAAACCGTACGTTCCCACAATCCGTGTTCCTGGCCGAACGGACCGTAGTCACGCCGCCCGCGCACCCCTAGCTTGTCGGCTGTGCGCCGACCCCCAGCTCTGCCGAACCAGCCAGGTCCCCCCTTCGACGCCCCCGCCGCCCGCAGACTGCGGTCCGCGCTCGGCATGGGGCCCGAGCACGTGGCCCACGACCTGCGTGTGTCGTACGGGATGCCGTACGCGACGCCCGATCTCGTGCGGGCCTGGGAGCAGGGGGCGGTGACCCCGACCAGCCCCGAACTCACCGCCCTCGCGGGGGCGTTGTGGTGCTCCCCGGGTGACCTGATCGGCCGGCCGCGGACGCTGCGCGAGCACCGGATCGCCCGGGGCGTCGCTCCGGAGGACGTGGCGATGGCCGTCGGTCTCGACCTCCTCCCCTACCTGGAGATGGAGGAGGCCGGAAACTGGCGGGGCACCGAGCGGCAGTCCGCGGTCCTCGCCGACCTCCTGCACCTGTCCCTGCCGGACTTCGTCACCGTCACCGGGAAGGAGGAGAAGCTGGCCGACCTGCTGCGCGGCGCGGTCACCACCCGCTGGCAGGCCCACGTCCGCCAGCTGAGCAAGCTGGTCCCCCTGGACAGACACCTGCTCGAGACCACCCTGCGCGCACTCCACGAGGAGTACCAGGGCCGCATGACGGCCACGCTGCCCTGGGGCGACACACCCGCGTCCACCCGGGCCCAGCAGCTGGGCGAGGACTTCCTGGCACGGATAGTGACGCACTTCTGGAACGCGATGGCGAAGGGCTCTCCCTGAACGCCCCCGACTGAACGCCCCCGACTGAACGCGCCCCTCAGAAGACGGACTCCGCCTCGTCCATCCGGTCCTTCGGCACCGTCTTCAACTCGGTCACCGCCTCCGCCAGCGGCACCATCACGATGTCGGTCCCGCGCAACGCGGTCATCCTCCCGAACTCCCCCCGGTGCGCCGCCTCCACCGCGTGCCACCCGAACCGTGTCGCGAGCACCCGGTCGTACGCCGTGGGCGTCCCACCCCGCTGGACGTGCCCGAGGATGACCGGCTTGGCCTCCTTGCCGAGCCGCCGCTCCAGCTCGTACGCCAGTGCCGTACCGATGCCCTGGAACCGCTCGTGGCCGTACTGGTCGATCGCGCCCTTGCCGTAGTCCATCGTGCCCTCGGCGGGATGGGCGCCCTCCGCCACGCAGACCACCGCGAACTTCTTGCCGCGGGCGAACCGCTCCTCGACCATCTTCACCAGGTCGGCGGGGTCGAAGGGCCGCTCGGGGAGGCAGATGCCGTGCGCGCCCGCCGCCATCCCGGACTCCAGGGCGATCCAGCCGGCGTGCCGGCCCATCACCTCGACCACCATCACCCGCTGGTGCGACTCGGCGGTGGTCTTGAGCCGGTCCATCGCCTCCGTGGCCACGCCCACCGCGGTGTCGAAGCCGAAGGTGCGGTCGGTGGAGGAGATGTCGTTGTCGATGGTCTTCGGGACGCCCACCACGGGCAGGCCGGCGTCGGACAGCATGCGCGCCGCCGTCAGGGTGCCCTCGCCGCCGATCGGGATCAGCGCGTCGATGCCGAACTCGGCCACCATGTCGGTGGCCCGGTCGCACGCCTCGCGCAGCCGGTCCCGCTCCAGTCGCGACGAGCCCAGGATCGTGCCGCCGAGGGCCAGGATGCCGCCGACGTCGTCCAGGTCGAGGGGGCGGTAGTGGCTGTCGAGCAGACCCCGGAAGCCGTCCTCGAAACCGATGACCTCGTCGCCGTACTGGGCGACCGCGCGGTGCACCACCGATCGGATGACGGCGTTCAGGCCGGGGCAGTCGCCGCCTGCGGTGAGAACTCCGATACGCATGGTGGTGTGTCTCCTGCTCGCTGTCGTGACCGATGAGCCGATCCGATTGTTTCATGGCGTACAGGGCGATGAAATCCTGACGGGCGCCTTATCCGGCAGCGGGGGTATTGTCAAGAGGGATCTGCTCACCTTGGTGGGCGATTTTTATGCCGAGTTGTATGCCGATACGCAGGGAACGGAGTGTGCACACGTGACGCGCAGCGTGTACGTGACCGGGATCGACCGCGGCGACGGCCGGCAGGTCGTCGAGCTGGGCGTGATGGAGCTGCTGACCCGGCAGGTCGACCGGGTCGGGGTCTTCCGGCCGTTGGTCCACGACGGTCCCGACCGGCTGTTCGAGCTGCTGCGTGCGCGGTACCGCCTCTCGCAGGACCCGGCCACGGTGTACGGCATGGACTACCACGAGGCGTCCGCCCTCCAGGCCGAGCAGGGCGTCGACGAACTGGTCTCCACGCTCCTGGACCGCTTCCACCTGGTGGCCCGTGAGTACGACGTGGTCCTGGTCCTCGGCACCGACTACGCCGACACCCAGTTCCCCGACGAGCTGTCCCTCAACGCCCGGCTGGCCAACGAGTTCGGCGCCTCGGTGATCCCGGTGGTCGGCGGCCGCGGCCAGCAGGCGGAGTCGGTGCTCGCGGAGACCCGCAACGCGTTCCGGGCGTACGACGGCCTCGGCTGCGACGTGCTGGCGATGGTCGCCAACCGGGTGGCCCGCGCGGACCGCGACGAGATAGCCGAGCGGATCGCCGGCCGGCTGCCGGTGCCGGTGTACGTGCTGCCCGACGAGCCCGCGCTCTCCGCGCCGACGGTCGCCCAGATCACGCAGGCGCTGGACGCGAAGGTGCTGCTCGGCGACGACTCCGGGCTGGCCCGCGACGTGCTGGACTTCGTGTTCGGCGGGGCGATGCTGCCGAGCTTCCTGCCCGCCCTGACCCCGGGCTGCCTGGTCGTGACCCCGGGCGACCGCGCCGACCTGGTCGTGGGCGCGCTGGCCGCGCACAGCGCCGGCACCCCGCCGATAGCCGGTGTGCTGCTCACCCTGGGCGAGCGGCCCACCGACGAGATCCTGACCCTCGCCGCCCGGCTCGCCCCGGGCACCCCGGTGATCTCCGTGCCCGGCAACAGCTTCCCGACCGCCGCCCAGCTGTTCGCCCTGGAGGGCAAGCTGAACGCGGCCACCCCGCGCAAGGCGGAGACGGCGCTCGGCCTGTTCGAGCGACATGTCGACACCGCCGGCCTCGACAAGCGGGTCTCGGCGCCGAGCACCGGCCGCCTCACCCCGATGATGTTCGAGCACAAGCTCCTGGAGCAGGCCCGCTCCGACAGGCGGCGGGTCGTGCTGCCGGAGGGCACCGAGACCCGGGTGCTGCACGCGGCGGAGGTGCTGCTGCGCCGGGGCGTGTGCGACCTGACCCTGCTCGGCCCGGCCGACCAGATCCGCAAGAAGGCCGCCGACCTCGGTATCGACCTCGGCGGCGCCCAGCTGATCGACCCGGCCACCTCCGAACTGCGGGACTCCTTCGCCGAGCAGTACGCGCTGCTGCGCGCCCACAAGGGCGTGACCGTGGAGCTGGCCTACGACGTGGTCTCCGACGTCAACTACTTCGGCACCCTGATGGTCCAGGAGGGTCTGGCCGACGGCATGGTGTCGGGTTCGGTGCACTCCACGGCGGCGACCATCCGGCCGGCGTTCGAGATCATCAAGACCGAGCCCGGGTCGTCGATCGTGTCCTCCGTGTTCTTCATGTGCCTCGCCGACAAGGTGCTGGTGTACGGCGACTGCGCGGTCAACCCGGACCCGAACGCCGAGCAGCTCGCCGACATCGCCATCCAGTCGGCCGCCACCGCGGCCCAGTTCGGGGTGGCGCCGCGGATCGCGATGCTGTCGTACTCGACGGGCACGTCGGGTTCGGGCGCCGACGTCGACAAGGTGCGGGAGGCGACCGAGCTGGCGCGCTCGCGGCGGCCCGACCTGCTGATCGAGGGCCCGATCCAGTACGACGCGGCCGTGGAGCCGTCCGTGGCCGCCACCAAGCTGCCGGACTCCGAGGTCGCCGGGCAGGCCAGCGTGCTGATCTTCCCGGACCTGAACACCGGCAACAACACCTACAAGGCGGTGCAGCGGTCGGCCGGCGCCATCGCCGTGGGACCGGTGCTCCAGGGACTGCGCAAGCCCGTCAACGACCTGTCCCGGGGCGCCCTCGTCCAGGACATCGTCAACACCGTCGCCATCACGGCGATCCAGGCCCAGAACCCGAGCGAGAAGGCAGCCCAGTGAGCCCCAGTCGTGTCCTCGTCCTCAACTCCGGCTCCTCGTCGGTGAAGTACCAACTGCTGGACATGCGCGGCGGCGACCGGCTGGCGACGGGCCTGGTCGAGCGGATCGGCGAGCAGACCTCGCGGCTGAAGCACAGCTGCCTGATCGGCGGCGGTACCCGGGAGCAGAACGGACCGATCGCGGACCACGAGGCCGCCCTGAAGGCGGTGGCGGAGGAGCTGGCGAAGGACGGGCTCGGGCTCGACTCGCCGGAGCTGGCCGCGATCGGGCACCGGGTGGTGCACGGCGGGATGTTCTTCACCGAGCCGACGGTGATCGACGACGCCGTGCTCACCGAGATCGAGCGGCTGATCCCGGTCGCCCCGCTGCACAACCCGGCCAACCTGACCGGCATCCGCACCGCGCAGGCGCTCCGTCCGGACCTGCCGCAGGTCGCCGTCTTCGACACGGCGTTCCACACGACCATGCCGGAGGCGGCGGCCCGCTACGCCATCGACCCGAAGATCGCCGACCGGCACCGGGTCCGCCGCTACGGCTTCCACGGCACCTCGCACGCGTACGTGTCGCGGGCGACCGCACGGCTGCTGGGGAAGGCACCGGAAGAGGTGAACGTGATCGTGCTGCATCTGGGCAACGGGGCGTCCGCCTCGGCGGTCCGCGGCGGGCGGTGCGTGGACACCTCCATGGGGATGACGCCTTTGGAGGGTCTCGTGATGGGAACCCGTTCCGGCGATCTGGACCCGGCCGTCATTTTCCATTTGGCGCGTGTTGGCGGAATGTCCATGGACGAGATCGACACTCTTCTCAACAAGGGGAGCGGTCTGTTCGGACTGTGCGGTGACAACGACATGCGGGAGATCCGGCGCCGGATCGACGAGGGCGACGAACAGGCGAAGCTCGCCTTCGACATCTACATCCACCGTCTGAAGAAGTACATCGGCGCCTACTACGCGGTGCTCGGCCGGGTGGACGCGGTGGCGTTCACGGCGGGGGTCGGGGAGAACGCGGCGCCCGTGCGGGAGGCCGCCCTGGCCGGGCTCGACGGGCTGGGGCTGGTCGTCGATCCGGAGGCGAACGCGGCCCGGACGGACGGGCCGCGGCTGATATCCCCGGCGGATGCGCGGGTGGCCGTCGCCGTGGTGCCGACGGACGAGGAACTGGAGATCGCCGAGCAGACGTACGCGCTGGTCGGAAGTAAACCCGCAAGTAACAGCGACGGTGAATAACAGCTGAGCATATAGGCGCCCATTTGTATCTTCCGCCAGACGGAATATTCCGCAGCGAAACAAACCGATAGGATCGCCCCATGCGCCGTTCGAAAATCGTCTGTACTCTCGGCCCCGCGGTCGACTCCCACGAGATGCTCGTCGCCATGATCGAGGCGGGTATGAACGTGGCCCGGTTCAACTTCAGCCACGGCTCCCACGCCGAGCACCAGGGGCGGTACGACCGCGTCCGGGCCGCCGCCAAGGAGACCGGGCGCGCCATCGGCGTCCTCGCCGACCTGCAGGGTCCGAAGATCCGCCTGGAGACCTTCGCCGAGGGACCGGTGGAGCTGGAGCGCGGTGACGAGTTCGTCATCACGACCGAGGACGTCCCGGGCGACAAGACCATCTGCGGTACGACCTACAAGGGCCTGCCGGGCGACGTCTCGCGCGGCGACCAGATCCTCATCAACGACGGCAACGTCGAGCTGAAGGTCCTGGACGTCGAGGGCCCGCGGGTGAAGACGATCGTCATCGAGGGCGGTGTCGTCTCCGACCACAAGGGCATCAACCTGCCCGGTGCGGCCGTCAACGTGCCCGCGCTGTCCGAGAAGGACGTCGAGGACCTGCGGTTCGCGCTGCGCATGGGCTGCGACATGGTCGCGCTGTCCTTCGTGCGGGACGCCAAGGACGTCGACGACGTCCACAAGGTGATGGACGAGGAGGGCCGCCGGGTCCCCGTCATCGCCAAGGTGGAGAAGCCGCAGGCGGTGGAGAACATGGAGGGCGTCGTGATGGCGTTCGACGCCGTCATGGTGGCCCGTGGCGACCTGGCCGTCGAGTACCCGCTCGAGAAGGTCCCCATGGTGCAGAAGCGGCTCATCGAGCTGTGCCGGCGCAACGCCAAGCCGGTGATCGTGGCGACCCAGATGATGGAGTCGATGATCACCAACTCCCGGCCGACCCGCGCCGAGGCCTCCGACGTGGCCAACGCGATCCTGGACGGCGCCGACGCGGTCATGCTGTCGGCGGAGTCCTCGGTGGGCGCCTACCCGGTCGAGACCGTCAAGACGATGTCGAAGATCGTCGCGGCGGCCGAGCAGGAGCTGCTGAGCAAGGGGCTGCAGCCGCTCGTCCCCGGCAAGAAGCCGCGTACGCAGGGTGGCTCGGTGGCCCGTGCGGCCTGCGAGATCGCCGACTTCCTCGGCGGCCGCGGCCTGGTCGCCTTCACGCAGTCCGGTGACACGGCCCGCCGTCTGTCCCGCTACCGCGCCCAGCAGCCGATCATCGCCTTCACCACCGACGAGAACACCCGCAACCAGCTCACCCTCAGCTGGGGCGTGGAGTCGCACGTGGTGCCGTTCGTGAACAGCACGGACGAGATGGTCGACATGGTCGACCAGGAGCTCGCGAAGATCAAGCGCTTCCACCCCGGCGACACCGTGATCATCACGGCCGGCTCGCCCCCCGGCGTCCCCGGCACCACCAACATGCTCCGCGTCCACCACATCGGCGGCATCAACAAGTGACGCCCCGCTAGGGGCCGTTCACGGCACTGAGGGCGCCCCCTGCGGCAGGGGGCGCCCTCAGCCGTTTCACCACCGCCGGCTCACGCCTCGGCGACCGCCTCCGCGATGCCCTGTGCCAGGGCATCGAAATTCTCCCGGTAGAAGGCCAGTTCACGGTGGAACGCCTCCTCCGAGAACATGCCCCGCTCCAGCAGCACGACGGCCGACGCGGTCATGGCACTGTGCAGGACGTGCAATTCCGCAAGAGACAGTTGGAGTTCGAAGGAGGTCTCGGGCCGGTGGGCGAACCGCCCGGCGAGGGCGTCGACGGTCTCGGGCCCCGCACCGAGCCGCACGACCAGCGCCGCGTCACCCGGAACCCGCGCCCGCAGGAACGTCAGCGCCCGGTGGAACGCCTCGGCCTGGGCCGGGGTGACGCGCGCGACGAACGCGTCGCCCTCACGGGTGAGCCGCAGGCGCGCCCTCATCCCGTCACCTCGCGGACGGCGTCGGCGATGCCGAGCGCCAGGGCGTCGAGGTTCTCGCGGAAAAAGCCCAGCCTGGTCCGGAACGCCTCCTGCGAGAGCCTTCCGCCCGACAGGAACATGGTCGCCACCGAGGTGAGAGCGGCGTGCACGGTGTGCAGTTCCTCCCACCGGAACCGGACCTCGACCGGCTCCGCGGCGTCGACGGCCAGCCGTTCGACCAGGTCGTCGACCTCGTTCGCGGTCGCGCCCAGTTGCAGCGCCAGGACGTGCTCACCCAGGTCCCGGTTGCGCAGGAAGGCCAGGGCCTCACGCATGGCGAGCGCCTGGGAACGGGTGAGCCGTACGACGAACTCCGCGCCGTTCCGCCGGAGTGCGACCTCGGTCCTCACGCCGTCACCGCCGCCGCACTACTGGTTGGGCACGTTCGGGACATAGCGTCCGCCTTTCAGGAAGTCGGCCTTGGGCAGCTTGTAGCCGTGGATGAACCGGGACGTGATGATGACGATCACGCCCTTGTCCTCGTCGTAGGCGACGGGATTGCCGGTCCGGGAGTCCCGGTGCGTGCCCTTTCCGCGCCAGCCCTTGAAGTACTCGGCCATGGCCTTCAGGTCCCGGCCGATGCCCGGGATGCTGTGGTCCGCAGCCTCCTTGCTGTCTCCCATCATCCGCTTCCACTGGTACTCGATGCCGTCGGCCACGTCGGGCCCGTACTTCTCGTCGAAGAAGTCCAGGATTTCGTACGACAGGTCGGCCAGCTCGTCGAGGTTGCAGAGGTCCGGTTCGTCGTCGTCCGAGGCGGCGGCAGCGGCCACCGGCACCGGTGAGGACGACTTCGCCGACGAGAACACCGCGGTCCGCGCCGACGGCCTGCGCACACACGCCGGGAGGCCGGGCTCCTTCTTCGCCTTCTCGGCCAGCTTGCGCAGCTTGTCGAGGGTGCGCTTCGCCTTGGCCGACCCCTCGAAGAACTCGGTGACCCCCTTGGAGACCTTGATGATCGCCTTGCCGACGGCGGGAATCTTCGTCAGCGGGATGGCCACGCCGATCACGTTGACCAGCGTCCACAGGCAGCTCTCGACGTCACCCTTGGTGAAGCAGTTCTTCAGGTCGGTCCAGCCGATGTAGTCGAGGAGGATCTGACCGCCGTTCTGCTTGACCCAGGCCAGCAGGTCCATCGAGGCGAGCGCCTGGGCCGCGCGGTACTGGTCCAGGCACTCCTGACCGCAGACGCGCAGCAGGGCGGCCTCCAGGTCACTGCTCAGCGCGGGGGCGTCGTACGGCTGGTCGGCACGCTGCTTGCGGAGGGCCTCCACCTGCTCGCGCTGGGCCTTCTCGGCACGGTCCGCTGCGGCGTCCGCCTCCTCGGCGTGCCCCTGTGCGTCGGCGGCCGCCTTCTCGGCCTTGACGGCGTCCGTTTCGGCAGCCGAGGCGACCCGGTCGGCCTGCGCGGAGGCGCTCTCGGCGGAGTCGGCCGAGGAGCGGGCGCTCACGGCGTCCCGTTCGGCCTCGGTGGCATCACGGTCGGCCTGCGTGGACGCCGACTCCGCCTCGTTCGCCGCGAAGTTGGCGTAGAAGGCGTCGGTACCCGCCTGCTCGTCGTATTTCTGAGCGCTCGCGTCGGCCTTCTTCGCCGCCGCCGCGTCTGCGGACGCGGCGGCGGCCGAGGCGTTCGCGGCGGCGGCGGAGTCGACCGCCTGCACCGCGTAGGCGGCCGCGTCGGACGCTGCCTGAAGAGCGATCTTGGCGTCGCCGGCCGCCTTGTCGGCCAGCGCCTTGGCCTGCGCCGCCGCCTTCCTCGCCTCGTCCGACTTGGCCTTGGCCGCGGCGGCCTGCTGCTGAGCAAGGGTCTTGGAGCTCTGGCCGACCAGTACCGCGAACGCGGCGGAAGAGTCAGACTCCTGGTAGGGGGAGCCGAGGCTGATCGCTTCGTCGGCCGTCTTGGTGGTCGCGGTGGCCGCGTCCCGGGCGGCCTGCGCGTACTGGGCCGTGGCGGTGGCGTACCCGGCGGTCTTCGCCGACCATGCTGCCGTCTTGACCGCCTCGGCCTGTGCGGCGGTGGCCTCCTTGCGCGCGGCAATGGCGGCGGCCTGGGCCTTCTTGGCCTCGCCGTCGGCCTTTCTCGCCTTCTCCTTCGCCGCTGCCGCCGCGTCGATCGCCTCGGCCGCCGCCGCGTGCGCGGTGGCCGCGGCCGCGGTGGTCTTCCGGTGAGCGGCTTGGGCGGCGTCGGCCGCCGAACGGGCACGTGAGGCTGCTGCCTCTGCGCGGGTGGCCGCCGCGCGGGCGCTCACCGCGGCCGCCGACGCGTCGTTCGCCGCGGCCCTGGCCCGGCTTGCCGCCCCGGCGGCCGCGGTAGCCGCACCCCGCGCCTCGGTGGCCGCCTGCCGGGTCTCGGTGGCGGCATCGGTTCCCGCGGCCGCCGCGGCCGCGGATTCGAGAGCGGCTGCCCGGGACGCGGTGGCGTCCCGCTCGTGCTCCGCCTTCACCGCCTCGTTGCGTTTCTGGAAAGCGAGGCGGTCCGCCTCCTCGGCCGCGGCCCGCTTCTCGGACGCCGTGGCGCCGGCCGCGCTCGCGTCCGAGAGGGCCTGCTGGGCGTTGCTCTCCTCGGTGCGCGCCCGGGCCTCGGCCGCCTGGGCGTTCTTCCGCTCGGCGGCCGCCTTGTCCCGCTCCCGCTCGGCGTTCGCCTTCTCGGCCTCCGCGACCTCCCGCTGCCGCTTCGCCTCGGCGGCACCGGTCCTGGCGTCCTGCTCCGCCTTCTCGGCCGTCGCGCGGGCGTTCTTCGCGGTGGTGGCGTCGGCCGCGGCCTCGGCGGCCAGTTTGGCCGCGGACTCGGCGGCGGCCTTCGCCTGGGCCTTGGCCTCCAGTGCGGCCGTCTTGCGGAACTCGGTGTTCAGCGCGTGCGTCTGGGTCTTGGCCAGTGCCAGAAGCGTCTGGGAGTCGGCCACGGTGGCCTTCGCCGCGTTCGAGGCGGTCAGCGTGGCCTTCGCCGCGGCTTGGGCGGCGGCGTACGAGGCCTTGGTCACCTGCACCGACTGCTGGGCGTACAGGAGGCCCCGGCCGCGGGGCAGCTTCGCCGCGTCGGCTATCTGCCAGGCCTTCTGCTGCTGGGTGGTCACGGTGTCGGCGGCCGTCTTCGCCCGTGCGACGGCCGCGTCCGCCACGGTCACCTGCTTGGCCGCGGCGGCCTTCGCCGCGTTCAGGTCGGCCGTCGCCTTGGTGAAGTCGGCGGCCTTGGGGTAATTGATGGAGTCCTTGTGGGCGGCCCAGTACTTCTGCCAGTACAGGATCTGGTCCGCGAGCCACGCCTGGCGGACCGCCTCGGTCATGGCCTCGGTGGCGGCCCGCGTCTCCTTCGCCGCGGCGGCCTCGGCGGCGACGATCTGCTTGCGCTGATCGGCCTGGCCGGCGTATTCCGACTCCCACTCCGTGTAGGCGGTGGTGACGGCTGCGGTCAGCACCCGGTAGTGGTCGATGGGGTTGTCGCTGTCACACGCCGCCCAGGCCTGCTTCAGTGCCTCGACCTCGGTACGGAACTCCAGCGAGTCCGGCTCGGGGGCCTTGGTCGCGAAGCCACCGAAGCGCAGGAAGGTGGCGATGTCGTTGGCCGAGGAATAGCCCAGGTTGGTCGTGTCGAGCAGATCCCTGCCGGCGACGTCCTTGTAGGCGGCAGCCCAGGCGTCCCCGCCGGTGTCGAACGCGTCGAGCACCTTCTTGGCCTGCTCCAGGGAGGCCTGGCCGGGGTGCGGGGTGGGGTCGTCCTTGGCCTTGTCGTACAGCTTCTGCTGCGTGCCGAGGGTGAAGGTGACGATGTCCGCGCCGAACTCGGGGGCCCAGAAGTCCCGGCCGTTCGAGGAGTTCACCGAGCGGTACGGCTTGTTGGTCTCGTCCAGCTTGGTCTGGCGGTCCCGGAACGCGTTCAGGGCGGCGATTCCCGCGTCCCGGTCGCGGACGGCGGCCTGGCCCCACTCGCCGAGCGACGCGTCCGGCGTCACGAAGGCGCGCAGTGCGGCGTCCGTGCCGGTGAGTTTGGCCGCTGCGGCCGCCTTGAGGTCGGGGCCGCCGAAGTGCACGGCCTGTCCCGCCTGGCAACGGTCCGCGCGCGCCTGGGCGCCCAGGCTGATGCGCAGGGTGCGCTGGTAGGGGTTGGCCGGGTTGTCGCCCGGCTCGTCAGCGGCGGCGGGGACCGCGTGGAAGAGTCCGCCGAGCACCGCTGCGGCGGTGACGAGCGCCGTGCCGGCGATGCTCCGCCGGAGCCGCCTTCCCCCGGTGCGTCTGTATCTGGTCCTTTGTGCTGTTCGCACGTCCGTTCCTTCCTCTGGATGGTCAGTCCGTCAGTCGGTCCGCATAGAAAGCGGGCAGGACGCAGCAAAGGATGAAAAAGGAACAGATCCCCCTCCGGCGTGCGGTCGACACGCCACCCCGCCCCCTCCCCCAGGGACGCGATCATCCTGTCAGACCAGGGAATATTACGAAAGCAATATCCTCTCTTTAGTTCCCCTTTTGGGCGCCCCCTGCCACGGCAGGGGGCGCCCACGGTTTCCGTCGGCGTCAGCCGATCGAGCCCCACTGCGCGGGGAAGTCCGGGGGCCAGGGCTTGGACGCGTCGTACAGGGCCTCACGGTCGCCCATCAGCTCGTACTCGGCCTCGCGCCAGCTCGGTCTGCCACCGACGACGAAGCTGTCGCCGTCGGGCTCCAGCATCCAGGTGTACTCGGCGTCCCCCGGTTCGAGCTTGTGCCGTTCCCTGAGTACGGCGAACTCCTCCTCCGAAGCACGCCTGATGTGCAGGCCGTCGCGGTAGTACGGCTTGAGGAGCATCAACCGCACGTGCCCGATGTACACCTCGACCTGCGTCGTGGTCCGGTCCACGGCGAGTGCCTCACTGGCGAGGTACAACTGCCGGTGCGAGGGATTGAAACCGACGAACCGGAACAACCGACCCTCGCGGATGAAATCTGCCATGCGCGCAATCCTCGCCTCTACTCCGGAACCGGCTCGCCGTTGGGGTACTTGAACCGCTCGGGAAAGACCCGCACGACCTGGCCCTCCTCGTTGGTCATGTACCACTTGATCGACGACCAACTGCGGTTCTCCAGTCTGACCGCCCTGCGCAGTTGGTCCATCTCCCAGGCGGTCCCGTAACCGCTGCTGCGAACGGTCCCCCAGTCTCCGGGAGTGATCGACTCCCCGCGTTTGAGCAGCGCGTCGAGCGCTTCGTCGGCTGTCCTGGCGCCCTTGACACCGTCCAGGGTCACCGAGATCTCCACGTTCGGGTTCCGCACCGCCCTCTCCACGCCGACCGTCCAGACCGGGCGTTGCCCCATGCCCATCTCGGCGGGAAGCTCGGGGGCGAAGGCATCACCGTTGAACGTGCGGCCGCCCAGACTCTCGGCGAGGTCGTCGCCGAAGGGGTTGATCCCGAGGATGACGTGATCCCCGTCGTTCACCAGGTCCTTGAGGACCGCCTCGAGGCAGTCGTTGTGCACCAGGACCGGCCGCGACCCCGCGTACACGTAGTACGTGTGGTTCTCGGCGACCTCGAAGTTGAAGACCTGGACCGGTCCTTGGACCACCGACGTACCGAGGACCCGTGTGGAGCCGCCGTCCCGGGTCTCGAAGGTGTCTCCGGCCCGTAGCTGCGCCGCCTCGACCCAGCCGCGTTCGCGCACCCAGAACCGGTGCGAGTCCGTGGCCTCGACCTCGCCGTCGGCGGTCGTGATCCGCGTCAGCGAGCCGACGGTACGGTGGAACAGCTGCAGGACCGGCTTCAGGGACTTCCCGCCGGTGGCCTGGTCCTGGGACCAGACGCGGTCGCCGACCTTGACGTCCTCGATGGGCTTGGGCCCGTCGGCCGTGGCGACCCGGGTCCCCGCGGGGAAGCACTTGGTCAGCAGGGCCTTGCCGGCGAGCCGTTCCAGCTGCGCCATGGCGGACGCGGCCAACCCCGAACCGCGCAGACCCCACAGCGCCGTGCTGATCCGCGTGCCGTCCCGCACCGCCGTGCGGATCGCGATCGCGGCCTCGGCCATCTTCCCGAGCAGGCCGGGGATGACGATGCTCCCGACGAGCCACGCACAGCTGCTGATCCGGCCCTTCGAGCAGCCGACGATGTCGCTGATCGCCGCCAGCGCCACGGACTTGAGGATCTGCTCGGTGAGCGTGTAGCCGTTGATGTGGACCTTCTTCTCCTCGAAGGTCACGTCGAGCGGCATGCTCGTCAGGTAGTCCCGCTTCAGGCCGGCCCCGCACTTGCTGCGCTCGACCCCGGGCAGCGAGCAGGTCTCCAGGTAGAAGTCCATCTCGCCGTACACGTGGTACTTGAGGTCGATCTCGCAGCCCGCCTGGGCGCCGGAGTGGGTGCCCACGCAGTCGCTCAGGGGGTCGATGTCGACCAGGGTGTCGCCGCTGGGCCGCATGACGACGCCCTCGACGCCCGTGCCGCCGCCGTCGGCGGTACGGCTCTGCTCCTCCGCGTCGTCGAAGTCGGCCTGCTGGGCGTGGATGGCGTCCTTCGCCGCGTCGACGGCGAGTTCGCGGGCGTGGGCCGCGGCGGCCTCCGCGGTGGCCGCGTCCTTCTCGGCCTGGTCGGCGACGCCCCGCGCGGTGGACGCGTCGTTCTCCGCGTCGCTCGCGGCGCTGCGGGCGCTCGCCGCGTCCCGCTCGGCGTCGTCGGCCTCCGCGTCGGCCTGGGTGGCGTACCCGTCGGCGGAGGTGGCGGCCGTCTGTGCGGCCGCCGCGTCCGCCTGTGCCTGCTTGTCGTACGCGACGGTGTTCGCCTCGGACTTCTGCGCCGCCTTCGCGGAGGCGTCCGCCGCGTCGGCCGACGCCTGGGCATCCGCCGCGGAGCCGGCGGCCTGCGCGGCGTAGTCGGCCGCGTTCGCCGCGGCCTCGGCGGCGGCCTTGGCGTCGGCGTCGGCCTCGGCGGCCAGCGCCTTGGCGTCCGCCGCGGCCTTGGCCGCCTGGGCGGCCTTGGCCTTGGCCAGCGCCGCCTGCTGCTGGGCGGCCGTCTTCGCGGCCTGACCGGTCAGCACGGCGAGGCCCGCCGACGCGTCGGTCTCCGCGTACGGGGAGCCGAGTTCGACGGCGTCGTTCGCGGGCTTGACCACCTGGGCCGCCGAGTCACGGGCGGCCGCGGCGGCCCGGGCGGTGGCGTAGGCGTGGCCTGCGGCGCGGATCGAGTCGGCGCCCGCGAGGCCGGCCTCGGAGCGGGCCACCGTGGCGTCGCCGCGGGCCTTTGTGGCCGCCTTCTGCGCGGTCTCCGCCTCCGCCTTGGCGGTGATGGCGTTCCACTTGGCGGCGGCGGAGGCGGCGATGGCGTCGGCGGCGGCCGAGTGCGCCTTCTTCACCGCCGCCTCGGTCACCTTGACGTCCGCCTTGGCGTCGTCCGCCGCGGCCTGGGCCCGCCGTGCCGCGCCCTCGGCCCTGGTGGCCGCTTCGCGGGCGCTGGTGGCCGCCTCGGTGGCGTCGTCGGCCGCCGCGCGCGCCTCGGTCGCCGCGCTGGTGGCGTCGTCGGCCGCCTTGCGCGCCTTGGTGGCCGCCGTGCGGGCCTCGATGGCGTCCGCGGTGCCGTCCACGGCGGCCAGCAGGGCCTCCGCGGCCTCGGCCTTCGCCACCAGGCTGTCGCGGCGCTGGTCGGCCCGGTGCGCGTCGGCGCGCGCGTCCGCCGCCCGGCCCTCGGCGGCGACCGCCGCGTCCTTCTTGTCGGCGGCGGTCCTGCCCGCGGCCTGCGCGTCGGAGAGCTTGTCGGCCGCGACGTCGCGCTGCGACTGGGCCCGGGCGTCGGCGTCCTTGGCCTTCTGCCGCTCGGCGGCGGCGAGGTCCTTCTGCGCCTTGGCGTAGTCGCGTTCCGACTCGGCCTTCTGCCGCTTGGCCGCGGCGTCGTCGGCGGCGTCCTTCGCCGTCTGCTCGGCGGCCGCGGCCTTGTTCTCGGCGGCCTTGGCCTCGGAGGCGTGCTGGGCGGCCTCCTTGGCCTGGGCGGCGGCGCCCTCGGCGGCGGCCTTGGCCTGGGCCTCGGCCTCCTGTGCGGCCTTGCGCCGGAACTCGGCCTTCGTGGCGTGCGCCTGGGTGTTGGCCAGGTCGTCCAGCGTCTTGCTGTCGCCGGCCGAGGCGCGGGTGGCCTGGAAGGCGGTCTCGGTCGCCTTCGCGGCGGCCTGCGCGGCCGCCGCGGACGCCTTGGTGACCTGCGCGGCCTGCTGGCCGTAGAGCAGGCCGCGGCCGCGTGGCAGACCGGCCTTGTCGGCCGTGTCGTACGCCTCGTTCTGCGCCTTGGTGACGTCGGCGGCGGCGTTCTGGGCGTCCAGGGCGGCGCGGGAGGCGACGAAGAGGCGGCCGGAGGCGCGGCCCTGCGCGTCCGTGATCCACTTTTTGACCTGGTCGAACTCCGCCTTGGAAGGGTAGTCGTTCGGGTGGTCGGCGGCCTTCTGCTTGGTCCAGTACGCCTGCCAGTCGGTGAGCCGGGCGGCGATCAGGGACTGCCCGAGCGCCTCACCGAGCGCCTGCGAGGCGGCCTTCAGGTCCGTGGACGCCTGCGCCTCGGACACCAGGATGGCGTTGCGCTGGGACTTCTGCCCGTCCAGTTCGCTCTGCCACTCGGTGGCCGCGACCCCCAGTTCCTCGCTCAGCACACCGTGCGGGTCGGGCGGGTTGCTCCAGGCGCAGGAGGCGAAGCGCGCCTTGAGGTTCTCGACGTCGATCCGGAACTCCATCGAGTCCGGGGCGGGCGCGCTCGTCGGGAAGCCGCCGTACTGGAGGAACAGCCGCGCGTCATCGGCGTACATGCCATGCATGAACTGCATGGAGTCCCACGCCTGACGGTCGTCGTAGTCGCCCGAACCGTCCTGCGTGTACCGGGACGTGTAGACGGCGGTGGCCGCGTCGACGGAGTCCTTGCCGGCCAGGGGCTGCAGGTCGACGTAGAAGTCGCCCTCCTGCTGCCAGAACTGGTCGGAGATCCAGCCGTTGAGACCGATCTTGTCGAACGGGGTCGGCGGCTGGACCCACTGGAAGCCGGAGTACGTGTACGGCGGCGGCGGGGACGCGACCGCCAGGGACTTCTCCCAGACGGTGTGCCGGCCGGTCAGCTCGGTCTGCTTGGCGTCGGCGGCCGCCTTGTCCTTGTCGTAGGCGGTGGAGAGCGGGGTGGTGTTCCAGTACTCGTCGTCGGCGGCGGCGTGCACCTGGTCCGGGGTACCGGCGAGGCCCGTCCGTGCCACCTCCTTCATCGCCGGGCCGCCCTTGCGCAGGACGTAGTCGAGGCGGCACTGGTCCTTGCGGAGCTGTGCGGCCTGTTTGAGGTCGACGGCGGTACCGGTGTCGCCCGTGGTGGCGGAGACGGCGGCGGCCGGCTCGGCGATGTCGGGGAGGTGGCCGCCGGTGACGGCGATGACGGCGGCGGTACCCAGCGCGGTGGCCGTGGTGAGCACACCGCTCCAGAGGCCCGGAGGCCTGGTCCCGTTCCGGCGTCCGCGCCGGGTGGGAGACGCGTGTGAGCGCATGCGGAGATCAGCCGATCTGCTGAAGGGGAAGCTGAAGAGGAAAGGGAGAGGACGGGGAGGGACGCGACGGCCCCTCAGAAGAACAGGTTGATCCCGGACCACGGGTCGGGCTGGCCGATCTGGGCGCGCGCGGCGAAGGGCGCCGAGGACTTCCCGGTGCCCTTGAGGAGCCACAGCGCGCCCGCCTTGTCCACGGCGATCAGGTCCGGCTTGCCGTCCCCGTCGTTGTCGCCCACGGAGACCAGATCGGCGTAGGCGGTCCAGGCCGTGCCGCCGACCGCCGCGACCGTGACACGGCTGCCGAGTACCGCGTCGGCGGTGGCGTTGCCGGTGCCCGGGTAGAGGTAGAGCGTGCCGCTGGTGCTGCGCGCGATGATGTCGGCCTTGCCGTCACCGGTGTAGTCACCCCGGCCGGTGATCTCGTTCATCCCGTCCCAACCGGACGTGCCCGCCCGGACCTTGGCGGACAGGGTGCCGTCGGACTTGCCCTGGTAGAGCCAGAGCGCGCCGTTCTTGTCGCGGGCCAGCAGGTCGGGCTGCGCGGTGCCGCCCAGGTTGTCGGCGCAGACGAGCAGGTCGTAGGCGTCCCAGCCGGTGCCGAGCACCTTGGTGTCGGTGCCGCGCTCGGCCGTGTAGTAGAGCGTGCCGTCGATGACGGCGTACAGGTCGGTGCCGCTGAGGTTGCGGGAGATGTTGGCCTGGGCCAGGGCGGTCGTGTCGTTGTAGCCGCCGCCGAGGTCGAATCTGGGCTTGAACCCGCCGGTGCCGGTGGGCTCCCAGTCCAGGAGGTGCCCGTCCTTGGTGCGGGCGAGGAGCGGGAACATCCCGGTGCCGGTGCCGGCGGCCTGCTGGAGCAGGGGCGCCCGGTCGGTGCCTGCGGCGCGGGCGGGATCGGGTGCGGCGGGCCCGGACGGCGCGGTCCGCACCGTGGTCACCGCGAGTACGGCGGCCGCGGCGAGTACGGACGCGACCGCCGCTCGGCGCAGCGGGCGTCTGACGAGACGGAACATGGAGTGCGAGGTCCCCCTCCGAGGTCGGCGGGGGACGAGCGCACGAGGGCACGGCGGGGCCTCGCGCCCGCGTCGTGTTCCCCCGTGTCCCCCGCGCCGCGGCTGGTCATGCTCACGGCAAGAGGACCCTATGAGGTGGGTGTGAAAGATGTAAAGGGATTTCCCCCGCCCGTCCGGGCGGTGACCGCGCCCCCGGCACGGTCGTGGCCCGGCCCCCTTGCGGGACGGGCCGGGCCACGACCGGTTGTGCGGCTCCCGAACGGGTCTCTGGTGGTGCTCAGCCGGTGCCGTCGGTGGTGTACACGTGCATGCCGGGCACGGTCAGGGTGCCTCCGAACTGGCCCGCCTGGACGACCTTCACGTTGGTGAAGTAGATCAGCGGGATGTTCAGCGGCGGCGGGTTGTCCGGGCTGAACGTGATCGGAATCAGGCCGAAGAGGTTGCCGGAGATCGACTCCGTGTACATCGTCGTGTCACCGTCGCGGATCGTGGACGTCGAACCGGAGGCCGCCTGGACGTGGTAGGTCTTGTCGATCTTCTTGTCCTTGACCGTCTGGTGCAGGTCACCGATATCGGTACCGCCCGAGATGACGTACTTCAGGACCTTCTTCGTCTTGCCGCTCGCCGTCCGCACCTCGACGATGCCCTGGTAGTCGGCGCTCTTCAGGGTCAGCGAGCTGGCACTGAGGTACCAGGGGTCGTCCGCCACCGCCACCTTGTTGTCGACGCCGCTCACGTCGTCGGTGGCGGCCTTGCAGTCGTCCGCCGACGCACTGGAACTCGCGGACGGGCTCGGCGAGGCACTGGAGGTGGCGTCGCCGGCCGCCTTGGTGGCGTCCTTGGTGACCTCGCCGGCCGCCTTGGTGGCCGTGCCGGTGGTGTCCTTCACGGTGTCCGTGACCTTCTTGACGGTCTTGGACACGGTGTCGGAGCCGCTGTCCTTGCTCGACGAGGAGGACGAGGAGGACGAGGAGGACCCGGAGGACTTGGACGACGACGAGCCGGCGGACGCCGAGGCCGACGGCGACGGGGTGGCGCTGGCCGCGGAGTCCGACGAGGACGAACTCGTGCTGCCGCCGCCGAGGATGCCGGTGATGGCGTCCCCGATCGAGCCCAGCAGACCGCCGCCGCCGCTGCTCGCGGAGGCCGACGGCGCGGGGGTGGCCGTCGCCCCGGAGCCGGACGAACCCGAGGACGAGCCCGAACCGTCCGACGCGGAGGACGACTTGGACGCGGACGGCGTCGGCTTCGCCGCCTCGTCGGAACCTGAATCCGACGAGGACGACGCGCCGGACGACGACGTCGAGTCCTTGGTGCCGGACGACGCGCTGGCCGAAGGGGTCGCCGAGTCCGTGGCCTTGCCGCTCGCGCTCGCCGAGGCGGAGGGCGAGGCGGAGTCCAGGGCGGAGACACAGTTCTTGTAGTCCTCGGCGAGGCTCTTCGACGCCGCCGACGACGTGTTGTTCGTGTCCGCGATGGCGAGCGTCGAGGTGAAGCCCATGCCCATGATGACGGCCGTCGGCATCGCCACGGTGGCTATCGCCTTGCCGGCCGGCATCTGGAACCTGGTGAACAGCGGCCTCTTGGGTGCCGCGTGGCGCGGCCCGGTTCTCACACGGGACTCGTCCACCTCGGTCCCGTGGGTCACCTCGTCAGCCGGCACTGTGCCTCCCGTTCGCCCCGTTCACCGGGCTCGTTCCTGACAGGTCGTTCGACTCCACGCCGTCCGGGCCCGGGTAGTAGGCGGCCTCCTGCGGGGCGTCGTCCCCGGCCGCCGGGATCTCGCCCTCCGGCTGCGGCTTCGGGGGCGCACCCGGGGACCAGGCCACGGCCATCGCTCCGCCGATCAGGGCGAGCAGGAAGCCCATGATGAAGCCGCCGAAGTTGGACACCGGAAGGGACACCAGCGCCAGCAGGATCGCGGCGACCCCCGCGAACGTGCGGATGTGCTTCTGGAACCAGAGGCTGATGCCCAGGACGACGAGCAGCACGCCGATGATCAGGGACCCGGCGCCCGCGGTGGTCGCCATCGCGACCGTCAGGCTGCCGAGCTGAAGGTGCGCGTACGGGAAGTACATGATCGGGAAACCGGCGAGCAGGATGTACAGACCGGCCCAGAACGGCCGCGTGCCCCGCCAGGCGCGGAACTGCAGCCTCCGGCGGGTGAACTGGCCGGGTGTGGCGGCAGGGGTCTCGGCGCTCATGGAAAACAGCTCCCTGGTGCGGCGTTGCTGTGGTGGTGGTGCTGTGTGGTGCGGCGGTGGTGCGTGGTACCGCGTGTATCGCCTACGAAGAGTGGGCGGAAGGGGCCGGGCGGGAGCGCCGTCGGCTCCCCCGCCCGTCACGGAGTGCTTAGTAGCACTCCTCACCCGTCGTCGAGATCGACATGTGCAGACCGCTCAGCTGGAAGGTCGCGGCGGTGGTGGCCCACGCCGTCTGCCGCACCTTCGTCAGCGAAGCGTGGTCCGCTTCCTGCCCGAACCCGTTCGGGTTCGCCTTGCCGGCCTTGACCTCGTCCTGGTTGATACCCGGACCCTTGGTCATGCTTCCCGCAGCGACACCAATGTTGATGTTCTTGAACGTCGCGTTTTCGGTCTGCAGGTCGTCGAGGTCGATGTACAGCTTGCTGGCCTGGACCGGGTGGTTCGGGTCGGTGCCCGCCCGCAGGATCAGGCTGACGTTCCCGAAGAACGGCACCTTGGGCGTGACCACGGACTGGCACAGGTTGGTGATGGTCGCGGTGTTGAACGCCGAGACCGCCACCGGGTGAACATTCTCCTTGGAGACGGTGCTCCCCATGTCGACCGCACCGTACTGCTCGAAGCCGTCGCCCTCGAGCGAGTCGGCCGCGACCTTGAACTGCTGGCCCGACACACTGAACGACGCGGCCAGAGCGCCCTGCGCGAGGGCGACACCTATACACGCCGTGGCGGCGACGCTGGGCACCATGACCACAGCGAACCGCTTCCATCTGGTCCCGCCACGCACCTGGGACTCCATATTTCCTCCTTCTCGGACGTACATCTCCTGGCCCGGAATCGCCACCGACGGCGGCTCAGCCGGGCAGGGATGGGAGAAGTGCTACGTCCTCGGAAGGGGAGCGCCCGCGCTCGGAGGCGCGAACCGCACCTCGATCACCGGCGATCACCCCCGAGCGACAACCACTGGTCGCGCCTGACACGCATCACGCACAACCCTGCCGGACAGGCTTCACCCAGAAGGCGAAGACCCCCCTGCCCAAGAGCCGGCGTCACTGCCGCCGACTCTGCTCGGTGGGGACCCAGATGAACCCGTGGGCCCGACCGGCTGTCGGGGTACGGGAATGGACCGAGCGTCGCCGATCGTGGTGCATTCTCGGCGCCCGCACAAGGGGCTTCGTTACTCGGTAGTAACGGCGCGATAACCGATGGACGACCCGCCGGTCTCGGAGCGCGACGCTGGGTGTCGTCGGGGGGCGGAACAAAATTGTTGATACATGGACGGAACCAGACAGGCCAACGCCCTTGTTTTACTGCGAGTAACAGCGGCTGCGATTACCAAGATTTGGTAAAGAGCAGCCGCTGTGACCCCTTCTCGGCCAATCTTTCACTCGGGCATCACAAGGCGTGACGTTTAGCGACTGGTCAGAACCCGGTTCAGAACAGCGCCCGCGCCAAGGCCCGGCGCGCGCCCACGACGCGCGGGTCGTCGGTGCCGACCACCTCGAAGAGTTCCAGCAGCCGCCGCCGTACGGCGTCCCGGTCGTCCCCCGCGGTCCGCTGCACGGTCTCGATCAGCCGCCCGAAGGCGTCCTCCACGTGCCCGCCCACCAGGTCCAGGTCGGCGGCCGCGATCTGCGCCGCGGCGTCGGCCGGCTTCTCGGCCGCGTCCCTGCGCACCTGCTGGGGGTCCATCCCCTGCACCCGCTGGAGCAACTCGGCCTGCGCGAGCCCCAGCTTGGCCTCGCTGTTGGCCGGGTCGTCGCTCAGCACGTTCTGGTACGCCCGGACCGCACCGCCGAAGTCACCGGCGTCCAGCGCCTGCACGGCGGCTTCGAGGAGCGCGTCGTACGGCCCGGCCGGCGCCGCGGCCGGCGGCTGGGCGCCCGGCTGCGCGTCGGCGTCGACGACGAGTCCGGTGAGCCCGAACCGCTGCTCGGCGACCTGGATCAACTGGTCGAGGGTGCCCCGGATCTGCTCCTCGCCCGCCGCTCCCTGGAAGAGCGGCAGCGCCTGCCCGGCGACGACCGCGAAGACGGCAGGGATGCCCTGGATCCCGAACTGCTGCATCAGCATCTGGTTGGCGTCGACGTCGATCTTGGCCAGCAGGAAGCGGCCGTTGTACTCGACGGCGAGGCGCTCCAGGACCGGGCTCAGCTGCTTGCAGGGCTGACACCACTCGGCCCAGAAGTCGATGACGACGGGGACTTCGGCGGACCGCTGGAGGACATCGCGCTCGAAGCCTGCTTCGTCGACGTCGATGACCAGGTCGGCCGGGGCGACGGCACCGGTACCACCCTGCCGGGCCGCTTCGGCGCGCGTCTGCTCGGCCTTGGCCTTGGCCTCCTGGGCCGCCTTCACCGCGGCGAGGTCGACGACGCCGCTCATGGACATGTTCCGTGGCTGCATGCGTCTATCCTCCCCCGTTCCCGCGTGTGTGTGAAAAGCGTCGTGAAAGCCGGGCCCGCGGCACGCTCCAGGCGGGCACCGCTTTCGCTACGACCCGTAGCGTAATGCCATCGGACCCTCGCGCGACACCGATTCCCGGTGATCTCCCTCACGACCCCACCCGAACCGCCGGTTATGGTCGTGGGATGCACAGTCGCACCCCCGCCAGCCGTACCGGCCGCCCGCGCAGCGCCGCCGCGGACGCGGCCATCCTGGCGGCGACGCGGCAGGCACTGGTGGAACTGGGCTGTTCCAAGCTCACCCTGGGGGACGTGGCGACCCGGGCCGGGGTCGCGAAGACCACGCTCTACCGTCGCTGGGCGGGCAAGAACGAGCTGGTCGTGGACGCGGTGGCGGAGCTCTTCGACGAACTCGAACTGCCCGACCGCGGCAGCCTCGCGGAGGACATCGAGGGCGTGGTGCTCCAGTTCGCGGCCATCCTGGACCGCCCGGAGGCGAAGAGCGGGCTGATGGCGGCGGTGGCCGAGTCGACCCGGGACGAGGCACTGCGGGAACGCATCCGCACCTCGATCGTGGACCGCCAGAAACGGCTGGTCCTGGAGGGCCGGGAGCGCGCCCAGCGGCGCGGCGAACTCCCCGCGGAAGCGGACCCCGACGCGGCCGCCCGCACGGCGGACCTGATCTTCGACGTGGTGGCCGGTTCGGTGGTGCACCGCGCCCTGGTGAGCGGCAAACCGGCGGACGAGGAATGGGTGCGCGGCCTGACCAGGGTCCTGCTGCTGGGCCTGGCGGGCGCGGCACGGGACGCCGCACGGTGACCACCGTGCCGGTCCCGCCGCGAGCGGGGACGCCGGTACCGGCTCGCGGCCGCCGCCCGCCACCGATCGCCTAGAAACCCGGCGGCTCCGTGTACACCCCCCACTCGTCGCGCAGCGTCCCGCAGATCTCGCCCAGGGTCGCCTCCGCGCGTACCGCGTCGAGCATCGGGGGGATCATGTTGGCGCCGGAGCGGGCGGCGGCCAGGACGGCGTCCAGGGCGCTGCGCACCGCGCCGTCGTCCCGCGCGGCCTTCCGCTCGCCCAGCACCCGCACCTGCTCCCGCTCCACCTCGTGCGAGACCCGCAGGATCTCCAGGTCCCCGGTGACGGAACCGGTGTGCACGTTGACGCCGACGACCCGCTTGTCACCCTTCTCCAGCGCCTGCTGGTAACGGAAGGCCGACTCGGCGATCTCTCCGGTGAACCAGCCGTCCTCGATGCCCCGCAGGATCCCGGAGGTGACCGGCCCGATCGGGTGCCGGCCGTCCGGGTGGGCGCGCAGCCCGCGCTCCTTGATCTGGTCGAAGATCTTCTCGGCGTCGGCCTCGATCCGGTCGGTGAGCTGCTCGACGTACCAGGAACCGCCCAGCGGGTCGGCCACGTTGGCGACCCCGGTCTCCTCCATGAGCACCTGCTGGGTGCGCAGGGCGATCTCGGCGGCCTGCTCGCTGGGCAGCGCGAGGGTCTCGTCGAGGGCGTTGGTGTGCAGCGAGTTGGTCCCGCCGAGCACCGCGGCGAGCGCCTCCACCGCCGTACGCACCACGTTGTTGTACGGCTGCTGGGCGGTCAGCGAGACCCCCGCGGTCTGGGTGTGGAAGCGCAGCCACTGCGACTTCTCGGACCGGGCGCCGTAGACGTCCCGCAGCCACCGGGCCCAGATCCGGCGCGCGGCGCGGAACTTGGCGATCTCCTCGAAGAAGTCGACGTGCGCGTCGAAGAAGAAGGACAGGCCGGGCGCGAAGACGTCGACGTCGAGGCCGCGGCTGAGGCCCAGTTCGACGTAGCCGAAGCCGTCGGCGAGCGTGTAGGCCAGCTCCTGCGCGGCCGTCGCACCCGCCTCGCGGATGTGGTAGCCGGACACCGAGAGCGGCTTGTACGCGGGGATGCCGGCCGCGCAGTGCTCCATCAGGTCGCCGATGAGGCGCAGATGGGGCTCGGGCTGGAAGAGCCACTCCTTCTGGGCGATGTACTCCTTGAAGATGTCGGTCTGGAGCGTGCCGTTGAGGACCGACGGGTCGACGCCCTGCCGTTCGGCGGCGACCAGGTACATGCAGAAGACGGGGACCGCGGGCCCGCTGATGGTCATGGACGTCGTCACGTCGCCCAGCGGGATGTCCTTGAAGAGGACCTCCATGTCGGCGGCGGAGTCGATGGCCACCCCGCAGTGGCCCACCTCGCCGAGCGAGCGCGGGTCGTCCGAGTCGCGTCCCATGAGGGTCGGCATGTCGAAGGCGACGGACAGACCGCCGCCGCCGTTGCCGAGGATCATCTTGTAGCGCTCGTTGGTCTGCTCGGCGTTGCCGAACCCGGCGAACTGGCGGATGGTCCAGGTCCGCCCGCGGTAGCCGGTGGGATACAGCCCGCGCGTGAAGGGGTATTCACCCGGCCAGCCGATCCGCTCGAATCCCTCGTACGTGTCACCCGGGCGGGGCCCGTAGGCAGGCTCCACGGGGTCACCGGAGAGCGTGGTGAAGTCGGCGTCCCGCTTGCGGGCCGCGTCGTAGCGGGCCTGCCAGCGTCGGCGGCCCTCCTCGATGGCGTCAGCGTCCATACCCCCGAATTTACTAGGACGTCCAAGTAAATGTCGATGGAGAACCGCCGCACGGGTGTCCGTGCGGCGGTGTGTCCCGGCTCTCAGGCCTTGGCCGCGACCGGCGAGGGCTCGGTCACCTTGGCGTCGAGCTCACGGGTGACCTTGCGCTCCACGAAGAAGGCGGCCGTCGGGATGGTGCCCGCCAGCAGCACCCACAGCTGCTTGCCGACCGGCCACTTCGCCTTGGAGCCAAGGTCGAAGGCGAAGACCAGGTAGACGACGTAGAGCCAGCCGTGCGCGATGGCGACGACCCGGGTGACGTCGGCCGCACCGGAGATGTCCAGCCCGTACTTGGCGATCATGCTCAGGCACAGCAGCACCAGCAGCACACCGGTGACATAGGCCAGGACGCGGTAGCGGGTCAGCACGCTCTTTTTCATGGGGACGAGCGTAACCACCCGTTCCGGGAGATCTTGCCCCGGGGCACCGCTCGGCGCAGGGCGCGTTCAGTCCTCGTCGAAGTCGTGCGCGGCAACCCTGAGCGGCCGCAGCATCGCGAAGATCTCGCCGCACTCCTCGGCGTCGTACACGCCGAGCCCGAAGTCCATCGCCATCAGGTCGCGGGTGGCCGCCTCGACGACCTCGCGGCCCTTCTCGGTGATCGTGGCGAGCGTGCCGCGGCCGTCGTTGGGGTTGGGCCGCCGGGCGACCAGACCCGACTTGACCAGCCGGTCGACCGTGTTCGTCACCGAGGTGGGATGCACCATCAGACGCTCACCGATCTTCGACATCGGCAGTTCGCCGGCCTTGGAGAAGGTGAGCAGGACCAGCGCCTCGTAGCGCGCGAACGTCAGCCCGTACGGCTTGACCACGGCGTCGACCTCGGCCAGCAGGATCTGCTGGGCCCGCATGATCGACGTGATCGCGGCCATCGACGGGACGCTCCCCCAGCGCTGCTTCCAGAGGTCGTCGGCACGGGCGATGGGGTCGAAGGGAAGACTGAGTGGCTTGGGCACGCCCCCGACCCTACCGGCCGGTCATATAGCGGTCAGCCCTGTCTCGGCTTTCGGTCACCCCGGTGACGACCGCGAGATCCCGGCCCTGCCACGAGCCCGTGGGCGCCGTCCGCCGGGCCGCCGCCGCGAGGGCGCAGCAGCACACCGCGCCCACCGCACCGACGCCCGCCACGTGGCCCGTACCCCCACCGCCTCCGCCGCCACCCCGGCCGGCGTCATCCCCACGCCCTGGATGGTCACCAGCCCCGCGCCGAGCACCGTCATGGCCCGGCCGCGCAGCTCCTGCGGCACGGCGCGCACGAACCACCGGTCCAGGCCCAGCGTGTACGCCGACCCGGCGCCGGCCAGTGCCAGGAGCAGCGACGAGACGGCGAGGGAGGGGTGCAGCGCGTAGCCCAGGTACGGCAGCAGGGTGAGGCAGACCGGCGGGAGGGCGACCCGCTCCCGGGCGGCCGGGGCGAGCCGGGCCCCCGCGTACAGCTCCCCCGCGACCGTGCCGACCGGCAGCGCGCACATCAGCAGCCCGAGCCCCGGGGAGCCGGTGCCGAGGGCGGCGGCGTAGGGGGCGGCGGCGTAGGGGCGGCGAGGGGCGGCCTGGGAGGTCCTGGTGGCCCCGGACCGGCCCCGGCTGCGCGCCCTGCTGGAGGCGGACATCGCCTTCCACTCCCGGCGGCTCGCCGAGGTCGGCTGGGCGGCCTGCTGCCGGAGATCCACCGCGACTGCGCATGGCGCAGCGGGACGCCGACCGTGCGGTCGGCAGGCCTGTGCGAGCGGCGCCTCGGCGGACAGGGCCTGGTGCTGATGCCGAGCGTGTTCACCTGGCCGGACCTGATCAGCACCTTCGACCCGCCCGCGCGCCCGACGCTGGTCTACCCCGCCCGGGGCATCGGCGGCCTGTGGACGGAGCCCGCGGCCACCACACCGGACGCGCTGGTACGACTCCTGGGCCGGCGCCGTGCTCGGTGCGCTCACCGACTCCGCGAGCACCACCGCCCTCGCCCACCGGATCCGGCCGGCCCCCTCCTCGGTCTCCGCGCACCTGACGGCGCTGCGCGACGCGGGCCTGCTGACCTCCCGCCGCTACGGCCACCAGGTGCTGTACGAGCGGACCCCGCTGGGCATCGCCCTGGCGTCGGGCGCGACGGCCCCCGGGGACGGCTGAGCACCCCGGCCCGTCCCGGCCCGGGGTGCTCGGTGCGTGCCGTCGGCTATTCGGCGAGGTACCGCTCGACCGTCGCCACCTTGCTGGTGAGCCCGTCGGTGACGCCGGGCCGGATGTCCGCCTTGAGGACCAGGGAGACCCGCGGGGCGCGCGCCTCCACGGCGGCGACGGCGCGCCTGACGACGTCCATCACCTCGTCCCACTCGCCCTCGATCGAGGTGAACATGGCGTCGGTGCGGTGCGGCAGTCCGGACTCGCGTACGACCCGGACGGCGTCGGCCACGTACTCCCCCACGTCCTCGCCGACGCCCAGCGGCGTCACGGAGAAGGCGACGATCATGCGTTCACCACTCCCTCGTTGCGCGCGCGGGCGGCGATGACCGCGTCCTCGGCCTCGCGGCGCAGCTTGCGCTCCGCGAAGAAGCCGCCGGTCGGCAGCACGGAGAGGACGAAGTAGAAGGCCGCGGTCTTCGCGGACCACTTGGTGCGGTTCCAGGCGTCGGCCCAGAAGACCACGTACAGGATGAACAGGACACCGTGGACCGCGCCCATCACGGGCACCGCGTTGAAGTCCGTGGTCCGCTTCAGCACCGAGCAGACGAGGAGGATCAGGAAGGAGACGGCCTCCGGGGCGGAGACCAGGCGCAGGCGGCGGATGGCGGTGGCGGTCTTGATGTCCACGGGTCACCTTCGGTGGGAGAGACGTCCACTCTTTGTGAACGCGAGCACAAACGTCCCTCCATTGTGGCAAAGGAGCCTCGCGGACCCGGCGCGGGGGTGGGCAGGTGGATCCCGACACGGAGGGGTGCCGGGCGATGCGGTTCGTCTTCTTCATGACCTTGCCGGGGCTGGTGGTGGTGCTCACGGTCCTGGCCTTCGCGGACCGGTTGCTGCTGCGGGCCGGGCGGGCCGGGATGCTGCCCTGGCGGAACGCGGCACGGCAGGGCCAGATCTCCGCGACCGGCTTCGGGCAGCTGCACGCGGCGCTCTCGCCGGGCAAGCAGCACGAGCTCAAGGAGCGGCAGGGCCCGCTGGTGCTGCGCGACGACGAGGAGGACGGCGCGCCCCCGAGGTCCGCCGTCGACCTGGCGGCCGGCACGGCGGTCGTCCGACTGCCCGGGGAGCGACGGCCGGCCCCCTAGGGGGCGGATCCGGGGTGATGTCCACCCGAGGGATCTGTCGTCGGCGTCGGGCTGCGGCTACCTTCGCTGCGTGGCGATGTTCCGACTCCAGGGCAGCAAGGTGCTCGCCGTCGAGATGACCGGGGACGCCGTGAAGGCGAAGAACGGCTCGATGGTGGCGTACGACGGGCAGATGACGTTCAAGAAGATGACGGGCGGTGGTGAGGGGCTGCGGGGGATGGTGACCCGGCGGCTCACCGGCGAGCAGATGACGGTGATGGAGGTGAAGGGGCACGGGACGTGCTGGTTCGCGGACCGGGCGTCCGAGATCAACCTGGTCGGCCTCCAGGGCGACAAGCTGTACGTCGAGTCCAGCAACCTGCTGGCGACCGATGCCGGCCTGCGCACCGGCACGACGTTCACCGGCCTGCGCGGCGCCTCCCAGGGCAACGGCCTGTTCACGACGACGGTCGAGGGCCACGGCCAGGCCGCCATCATGTCGGACGGCCCGGCGGTGGTGCTCCGGGTGAGCGCGCAGTACCCGCTGACCGTCGACCCGGGCGCGTACATCGCCCACCAGGGCAACCTCCGCCAGTCCTTCCAGTCGGGTGTGACGTTCCGCACCTTCCTCGGGGAGGGCGGCGGCGAGGCCTTCCAGATCCGGTTCGAGGGGGACGGCCTGGTGTACGTACAGCCGAGCGAGCGGAACACGATCGCGGGGGACGTCTGAGATGGCCCTGCGCGAGGTGAACTCCAAGATGGTCGAGGCGACCGTCGTCCCCGGGCAGCGGCTGTTCAGTCAGCGCGGGGCGATGCTCGCGTACAAGGGCGACGTGTCCTTCACCCCCAACATCCAGGGCGGCCAGGGCGGGGTGATGTCGATGCTCGGCCGCCGGGTCGCGGGCGAGGCGACCCCGCTCATGACGGTCGAGGGCAGCGGCACGGTCTTCTTCGGGCACGGCGGCCATCACGTCCAGGTCATCACCCTCACCGGCGACACGCTCTACGTCGAGGCGGACCGGCTGCTGGCCTTCGAGGGGACGCTCCAGCAGGGCACGATGTTCATGGGCTCGCAGGGCGGGGTGATGGGCATGGTGCGCGGCCAGGTCACAGGTCAGGGCCTGTTCACCACCACCCTGAAGGGCCACGGCGCGGTGGCCGTGATGGCCCACGGCGGGGTCTTCGAGATCCCGGTCACCCCGCAGCGCCCGGTCCACGTCGATCCCCAGGCGTACGTCGCCCACCACGGCGACGTCCGCAACAAGCTGTCGACGGCGCTCGGCTGGCGGGACATGGTGGGCCGCGGCTCCGGCGAGGCGTTCCAACTGGAGCTCAGCGGCAACGGGACGGTCTACGTGCAGGCCTCGGAGGAGAAACTGTGAGCGCATACGGTGCCGCCGGACCGGTCGTGCACGACCCCCTGACGCTGCCCGTCGACGACAACGTCAACAAGTACACCTTCTGCGTGGAGCTCAAGGGGAGCCAGTGGTTCCTGCAGAAGGGGAAGATGATCGCCTACTACGGCTCGATCGACTTCAACGGCGTGGGACACGGCCGTCTCGACCGTCTGGTCCGCTCTTCCTTCCATTCGCCTCTGCACGCGAGCGACTGGGTGGTGGCGGAGGGCTCGGGCCGGATGCTCCTCGCCGACCGGGCCTTCGACGTCAATTCGTATGACCTGGACGACGGCAACCTGACCATTCGCTCCGGCAATCTGCTCGCTTTTCAGCCAAGTCTTGCACTCAAGCAGTCCATCGTTCCCGGTTTTCTGACCCTTATCGGAACCGGAAAGTTTGTGGCCGCGTCCAACGGTCCGGTGGTGTTCATGGAACCGCCGATCCGGGTGGACCCGCAGGCACTGGTGGGGTGGGCCGACTGCCCCTCCCCCTGCCACCACTACGACCACGCCTACCTGACCGGCGTGATGGGCGGTCTACGTGCGATGACGGGCCTCGGCGGGGCGTCCGGGGAGGAGCACCAGTTCGAGTTCGTGGGGGCCGGCACGGTCCTGCTCCAGTCCACCGAAATCCTGATGGCGGAGCAGGCCACGGGAGCGGTTCCGCACGAGCCCGGGGTACCCGGTGGGGGAGGCCCTTTCACAGGGCCGCCACAGCAGCAGGGCACACCGCGCCTTCCCGGACAGCTGGGGGACCTCCAGCGTCGCTTCGGGCTGTGAGCGGTAGTCTGCGGAGTGTGACCTCGAACGCGTGCGCACAGTCACACCACCCTCACTAGTTCGCCTTTCAACATTTTAGGTAGACTTCATTCATGGAGACCGAGACGGCCACGCGCTGGCTGACCGATGCGGAGCAGTGCGCCTGGCGCACCCACCTGGAGGTCAACAGGCTGTTGACGTACCAGCTCGAAAAGGATCTGCAGCCCTTCGGCCTGACGATGAACGACTACGAGATCCTGGTGAACCTGTCCGAGTCGGACGACTACCGGATGCGCATGAGCGACCTCGCGTCCGCCACGCTCCAGTCCAAGAGCCGGCTCTCGCACCAGATCACCCGCATGGAGAACGCGAACCTGGTCCGCAGGGAGAACTGCGAGTCGGACCGCCGCGGACTGTACGCCGTCCTCACCGAGCACGGCATGGAGACCATGAAGAAGGTGGCGCCACATCATGTCGCCTCCGTGCGGCGGCACTTCATCGACCTGCTGTCGCCGGAGGCACTGATGGAGCTGGACAAGGGCCTGAAGCCCATCGCGGAACACCTGCGGGGGCAGCGCGGGCGCCCGTGACGGGGAACGGCAGCTGAAAGCGGCGGACGGGAGTTCGACTCCCGTCCGCCGCTTGCCGTGGTGCCGCCCGGCGGCCGGCTAGCCCTCGGTCAGCCCCGCCACCAGTTCGTCCGCCGCGCGGTAGGGGTCGAGGTCGCCGGCCACGATGCGTTCCGCCAGCGCACCCAGGTGACGGTCCCCGTGCAGGTCGCCGATGCGTTCGCGCAGCGCCGTCACCGCGATCGTCTCGACCTCGCGGGAGGCGCGGGCCAGCCGGCGTTCCGCCAGGACGCCCCGCTCCTCCATCCACGCGCGGTGCTTCTCCAGGGCCGCCACGAGCTCGTCGATGCCCTCGGCGCGCGCGGCGACCGTCCTGACGACGCTCGGGCGCCAGTCGCCGGGACCGCGGGACTCGCCGAGGCCCAGCATGTGGTTCAGTTCGCGGGCCGTGGCGTCCGCGCCGTCGCGGTCCGCCTTGTTGACGACGTACACGTCGCCGATCTCCAGGATTCCGGCCTTGGCCGCCTGGATGCCGTCGCCCATGCCGGGGGCCAGCAGGACGACCGAGGTGTCGGCCTGGGAGGCGATCTCGACCTCCGACTGGCCGACGCCCACCGTCTCCACCAGGATCACGTCGCAGCCCGCCGCGTCCAGCACCCGGATGGCCTGCGGGGCCGCCCAGGCGAGGCCGCCGAGGTGGCCCCGGGTGGCCATCGAGCGGATGTAGACGCCCGGGTCCGAGGCGTGGTCGGACATCCGGACGCGGTCACCGAGGAGGGCGCCGCCCGAGAAGGGCGAGGACGGGTCGACGGCCAGGACACCGACCCGCTTCCCCTGTTTGCGATAGGCACTGACCAGTGCCGAGGTGGAGGTCGACTTGCCGACACCGGGCGAACCGGTCAGGCCCACCACATACGCGTTGCCCGTCAGCGGCGCGAGCGCCGCCATGACCTCCCTGAGCTGCGGTGACGCCCCCTCCACCAGTGAGATCAGCCGGGCCACCGCACGCGGTCGGCCCTCCCTGGCCTGGGCCACCAGGGTGGCGACGTCCTGCATCACAGCTCCGTTCGCTGAAGAAACGTACTCAGGCCTTCGGTACCCGCACGATCAGCGCGTCACCCTGTCCGCCGCCACCACACAGCGCCGCCGCGCCGACCCCGCCGCCCCGGCGCTTGAGCTCCAGGGCCAGGTGCAGCACGAGCCGCGCGCCGGACATGCCGATGGGGTGGCCCAGGGCGATGGCGCCACCGTTGACGTTCACCCTTTCCGTGGACACGCCGAGGTCCTTCATTGACTGCACGGCGACCGCGGCGAAGGCCTCGTTGATCTCGATGAGGTCCAGGTCGCCGACGCCCAGCCCCTCCTTCTTCAGGGCGTGGGCGATGGCGTTGGACGGCTGGGACTGCAGCGAGTTGTCCGGTCCGGCCACGTTGCCGTGGGCGCCGATCTCGGCGAGCCACTGCAGGCCCAGCTCCTCGGCCTTGGCCTTGCTCATCACGACCACGGCCGCAGCACCGTCGGAGATCTGCGAGGAGGAACCGGCGGTGATGGTGCCGTCGCGGGTGAAGGCCGGACGGAGCTTGCCCAGCGACTCGACGGTGGTGTCGCCGCGGATGCCCTCGTCCTTGCTGAAGACGACCGGCTCGCCCTTGCGCTGCGGGATCTCCACCGGGGTGATCTCCGCCTCGAAGATGCCGTTCTTCTGCGCGGCGGCGGCCCGCTGGTGGGACAGGGCGGCGATCTCGTCCTGCTCGGGGCGCCCGATGCCGAGGCGCGTGTTGTGCTTCTCCGTGGACTCACCCATGGCGATGTTCTCGAAGGCGTCCGTGAGGCCGTCGTAGGCCATCGCGTCGAGCATCTCGATGGCGCCGTACTTGAAGCCCTCGCGGGACTTCGGGAGCAGGTGCGGGGCGTTGGTCATGGACTCCTGGCCGCCCGCGACCACGATGTCGAACTCACCCGCGCGGATGAGCTGGTCGGCGAGGGCGATGGCGTCGAGGCCGGAGAGGCACACCTTGTTGATGGTGAGCGCCGGGACGTTCATCGGGATGCCGGCCTTCACGGCGGCCTGCCGGGCGGGGATCTGGCCGGCACCCGCCTGGAGCACCTGGCCCATGATCACGTACTGCACCTGGTCGCCCCCGATCCCCGCACGGTCGAGGGCGGCCTTGATCGCGAAGCCGCCGAGGTCGGCTCCGGAGAAGGACTTCAGCGAGCCGAGCAGTCGTCCCATGGGCGTCCGGGCGCCCGCGACGATCACCGAGGTGGGCCTGCCGGGAGTTTCAGAAGTCATGAGCGGTGATTCCCCTTACCGGCTGCACTGCCGAGGAGTGAACGAGGGTTTACTTCGAATGTATTGCGTGGCACTCCGTGCCGTCATCGGGCCGTCAGTGTGATCGCTGGCACGTTGCGTAACCATCGCCGTGGCGCTGCACTGAATCCATGCTGACGCGAATCGACCACATCGGGATCGCCTGCCACGACCTCGACGCGACCGTCGAGTTCTACCGGGCCACGTACGGCTTCGAGGTGTTCCACACCGAGGTCAACGAGGAGCAGGGCGTGCGGGAGGCCATGCTCAAGATCAACGAGACGTCCGACGGAGGCGCCTCCTACCTGCAGCTCCTGGAGCCGACCCGGGAGGACTCGGCGGTCGGGAAGTGGCTCGCGAAGAACGGCGAGGGCGTCCACCACATCGCCTTCGGTACGGCGGACGTCGACACCGACGCCGCGGACATCCGTTCCAAGGGCGTACGCGTTCTGTACGACGAGCCACGGCGCGGCTCCATGGGGTCGCGGATCACCTTCCTGCATCCGAAGGATTGCCACGGAGTACTGACAGAACTGGTCACTTCGGCGGCTGTTGAGTCACCTGAGCACTGACCCTCGTACATATGGGCCGGTAGGGTTGGGGGCGGTCGCCCCTTCGCAGGTTCGCAGGGCCGGGGCGGCCGCATGCCGGGGTCCGGGTTTCGGGGGACGAGCGTCGGGGCAGCAGCCCGTGCTCCGCCGTTGATCTGACACCATTCCCCGGGGGCCCCGTTCGGCGGATGGACGGGGCTCGTACGGAGAAGGTTGCGACCAGGGGACGGATGGGACCGCGCAGTGCGGGGCTACGAGAGCCAGGAGCGAGAGCCGGCGGCTGACGTCGACCACCTCACTCGTTTCGAAGCCGAGATGAAGCGGCTGAAGACCGAGCGGGAAAAGGCGATCCAGCATGCCGAGGACCTCGGCTACCAGGTCGAGGTGCTGCGCGCCAAGCTGCACGAGGCGCGGCGCACCATCATGTCCCGGCCCGCGTTCGACGGCGGTGACATCGGCTACCAGGCCGAACAGATGCTCCGCAACGCCCAGATGCAGGCCGACCAGATCCGCCAGGAGGCGGAGCGGGTGGCCGCGGAGGCGCGGGCGCAGACCCAGCGGATCCTCCAGGAGCACGCCGAGCAGGCCGCGCGGCTCCAGTCCGAGCTGCACCAGGAGGCGGTGACCCGCCGCCAGCAGCTGGACCAGGAGCTGGCGGAGCGCCGGCAGACCGTCGAGTCGCACGTCAACGAGAACGTGGCGTGGGCCGAGCAGCTGCGGGCGCGCACCGAGTCGCAGGCCCGCCGGCTGCTCGACGAGTCGCGCGCCGAGGCCGAGCAGGCCATGGCGGCGGCCCGCGCCGAGGCCGAGCGCCTGACGAACGAGGCCCGGCAGCGGCTGACCAGCGACACCGAGGCGGCGCGCGCGGAGGCCGAGCAGATCCTGCTGCGGGCCCGCCGGGACGCCGAGCGGCTGCTCAACGCCGCCTCCACCCAGGCCCAGGAGGCCACCGACCACGCGGAGCAGCTGCGCGACTCCACCGCGGCGGAGTCGGACGCGGCCCGTCGGCAGGCCGGGGAGCTGAGCCGGGCCGCCGAGCAGCGGATGGCCGAGGCCGAGGAGGCGCTGCGCAAGGCGCAGTCGGAGGCCGAGAAGCTGGTCGCGGAGGCCGAGGCGACCGCCGCCAAGGCGCTGGCGAGCGCGGAGGCCACCAACGAGCAGCGCACCCGGACGGCGAAGGAGCAGGTCGCCCGGCTGGTCACCGAGGCCACCAAGGACGCCGAGGTCACCAGGGCGGACGCCGAGCAGATCGTCACGGACGCCAAGGCCGAGGCCGAGAAGATCATCGCGGAGGCCTCCGAGAAGGCCCGCACCCTCACCGCCGAGGAGAGCGCCTCCCAGCTGTCCAAGGCCGCCAAGACCGCCGAGGACGTCCTGAACAAGGCGGCCGAGGAGGCCAAGCGGACCACCAGGGCCGCCGCCGAGGAGGCCGAGCGGATCCGCACCGAGGCGGAGACCGAGGCCGACCGGCTGCGTGCCGAGGCCCACGACATCGCCGAGCAGCTCAAGGGCACGGCGAAGGACGACACCAAGGAGTACCGCGCCAAGACGGTCGAGCTGCAGGAGGAGGCCCGCCGGCTGCGCGGCGAGGCCGAGCAGCTGCGCGCCGACGCGGTCGCCGAGGGCGAGTCGATCCGCGCCGAGGCCCGGCGCGAGGCCGTGCAGCAGATCGAGGAGGCGGCCAAGTCCGCCGAGGAGCTGCTCGCCAAGGCCAAGGCGGACGCCGACGAGCTGCGGGGGGCCGCGACCGCCGACAGCGAGAAGGTCCGCACCGAGGCCATCGAGCGCGCCACCGCGCTGCGCCGGCAGGCCGAGGAGACCCTGGAGCGGACCCGGCAGGAGGCCGACCGGCTCCGCGCCGAGGCCGAGGAGCAGTCCGAGGCGCTCAAGGCGGACGCCGAACGGGCGGCGGCCGAGCTGCGCGAGGAGACCGAGCGGGGCGTGGCGGCCCGGCGCGCGGAGGCCGCCGCGGAGCTGGCCCGGCTGCACGGCGAGGCCGAGGACCGGCTGGCGAGCGCCGAGCAGTCGCTGACCGACGCCCGCGAGGAGGCCGGCCGGATCCGCCGGGAGGCCGCCGAGGAGACGGAGCGGCTGCGTTCCGAGGCCGCCGAGCGCATCCGTACCCTCCAGCAGCAGGCCGAGACCGAGGCCGAGCGGCTGCGCGACGAGGCCGCCGCGGACGCCTCCGCGTCCCGCGCGGAGGGCGAGAACGTCGCCGTACGGCTGCGGTCCGAGGCCGCGGCCGAGGCGGAGCGGCTCAAGCAGGAGGCCCAGGACACCGCCGACCGGGTCCGCGCCGAGGCGCAGGCGGCCGCCGAGCGGCTGTCCACCGAGGCGTCCGAGACGCTGGCCGCTGCCCAGGAGGAGGCCGCCCGGCGCCGCCGCGAGGCCGAGGACCTGCTCGGTGCCGCCCGCCAGGAGGCCGACCAGGAGCGGGAGCGGGCCCGCGAGCAGAGCGAGGACCTGCTCGCCTCCGCCCGCAAGCGGGTCGAGGAGGCGCAGGCCGAGGCGGTACGGCTGGTCGAGGAGGCGGACCGGCGGGCCACCGAGATGGTGTCGGCCGCCGAACTCCACGCCCAACAGGTACGGGACTCGGTCGCCGGGCTGCACGAGCAGGCGCAGGAGGAGATCACCGGGCTGCGCTCGGCCGCCGAGCACGCCGCAGACCGCACCCGGCGGGAGGCCGAGGAGGAGGCGGACCGGGTCCGCGCCGACGCCTATGCCGAGCGGGAGCGGGCCAGCGAGGACGCGACCCGGATCCGGCGCGAGGCCAACGAGGCGTCGGAAGCCGCGAAGGCGCTCGCCGAGCGCACGGTCGCGGACGCCATGGCGGAGTCGGAGCGGCTGCGTTCGGAGGCGTCCGCGCACGCCCAGCGGGTGCGCACGGAGGCCTCCGACACCATCGCCCAGGCCGACCAGGACGCCGGCCGCACCCGGGCGGAGGCCCGCGAGGACGCCAACCGGATCCGGTCGGACGCGGCGACCCAGGCCGACACCCTCATCACGGAGGCCCGTAACGAGGCCGAGCTCCTCCAGAACGAGACCATCGCGGAGGCCGACCGCGTCCGCGCGGACGCCATCGCGAAGGCGGAGAAGCTCATCGCGGACGCCACCGGGGACGCGGAGCGGCTGCGCGCCGAGGCCGCGGAGACGGTCGGCTCGGCCCAGCTGCACGCCGACCGCACCCGCAGCGACGCCGAACGGCTCAAGGCGGAGGCGGAGGCGGAGGCCGAGCGCATGGTCAACGCCGCCCGCGAGGAGGCCGACCGGACGCTCGACGAGGCCCGCAAGGAGGCCAACAAGCGGCGCCAGGACGTGGCCGAGCAGGTCGACACGCTCATCAACGAGACGACCGCCGAGGCCGACAAGCTGCTCACCGAGGCGCAGGCGCAGGCGCTCAAGACCACCGCGGACGCCGAGGCGCAGGCCGACACGATGGTGGGCGCGGCCCGCAAGGAGGCCGACCGGCTGGTGTCCGAGGCCACGGTCGAGGGCAACACGCGGGTCGAGCGGGCCCGCACGGACGCGGACGAGCTGCTCGTCGGCGCCCGCCGGGACGCCACCGCCATAAGGGAGCGGGCCGAGGAGCTGCGCGAGCGCATCACGAACGAGATCGAGGAGCTGCACGAGCGGGCCCGCCGGGAGGCCGCCGAGACCATGAAGTCGACCGGCGACCGCTGCGACGCGCTCATCAAGGCCGCCGAGGAGCAGCTCGCCAAGGCCCAGGCCAAGGCCAAGGACCTGGTCTCGGAGGCCAACTCCGAGGCGGGCAAGGTCCGGATCGCCGCCGTCAAGAAGGCCGAGGGGCTGCTCAAGGAGGCCGAGCAGAAGAAGGCCACGCTGATCCGCGAGGCCGAGGAGCTCAAGGCCGAGGCGATCCGCGAGGCCCGGCGCACCGTCGAGGAGGGCCGGCGCGAGCTGGAGATCCTGGAACGCCGGCGGGAGAACATCAACGGCGAGATCTCCCGTGTCCAGGACGTCCTGGAGGCGTTGGAGTCCTTCGAGGCCCCGTCGGCCAACAAGGAGGGCGGAGTCAAGGCGGGCAGTTCGGTGGGTGCCCCTCGATCGGGTGGCAAGTCGTCAGATGGCTAGCGACCAGGGTTGATTCTGTAGTCTTCTGTGGTATTTGACCGGTTTGTCCGCAGAAGCTTTGGCAAGCGATCTCATAGCTAGCCACCCAAAAGGGGTGTCATTCTCCAGATCAAACACGCATCCGCTCGATGACACACCGCTTTCGCCCCTAGGATTCCACCTATCACCTCACCGGTCTCACTCGACAGGAAACCCATGAGCGACACTTCCCCCTACGGCTTCGAGCTTGTGCGGCGTGGGTACGACCGCGCTCAGGTGGACGAACGGATCTCCAAGCTCGTCTCCGACCGTGACAGCGCTCTCGCCCGCATCACCGCTCTGGAAAAGCGCATCGAGGAGCTCCACCTCGAGACGCAGAACGCCCAGGCCGCCGTGACCGACGCCGAGCCGTCGTACGCGGGTCTCGGCGCGCGTGTCGAGAAGATCCTCCGCCTCGCCGAGGAGGAGGCGAAGGACCTGCGCGAGGAGGCCCGACGGGCCGCCGAGCAGCACCGTGAGCTCGCCGAGTCGGCGGCCCAGCAGGTGCGCAACGACGCAGAATCGTTCGCTGCGGAGCGCAAGTCCAAGGCCGAGGACGAGGGCGTCCGGATCGTCGAGAAGGCCAAGAGCGACGCGTCGCAGCTGCGTGCCGAGGCCCAGAAGGACGCGCAGTCCAAGCGCGAGGAGGCGGACGCCCTCTTCGAGGAGACCCGCGCGAAGGCCGCGCAGGCCGCCGCCGACTTCGAGACGAACCTCGCGAAGCGCCGTGAGCAGTCCGAGCGTGACCTGGCGTCCCGTCAGCAGAAGGCCGAGAAGCGCCTCGCCGAGATCGAGCACCGCGCGGAGCAGCTCCGCCTGGAGGCCGAGAAGCTGCGCACGGACGCCGAGCGCCGGGCGCGCCAGACCGTCGAGACGGCGCAGCGTCAGGCCGAGGACATCGTCGCGGACGCGAACGCCAAGGCCGACCGCATCCGTTCGGAATCGGAGCGCGAGCTCGCCGCGCTGACGAACCGTCGCGACAGCATCAACGCCCAGCTGACCAACGTCCGCGAGATGCTGGCCACGCTGACGGGCGCCGCGGTGGCCGCGGCCGGCTCGCCGACCGAGGACGAGCCGATCTCCCGCGGGGTTCCGGCCCAGCAGTCCCGGTAATCCCCAGCGACAACGAAGGCCCGCATTCCCTCCGGGGGTGCGGGCCTCCGTCGTGAGATCCGCAGGCCCGGTGGGGGCTGGTCGCGCAGGTCCCCGCGCCCCTGAAGGGGCGTCCACCTGGCGCCCCTTCAGGGGCGCGGGGAACTGCGCGAGCAACCACCCACAACCCGCACCCGACCACGCTGCCCGCCCCCGCGGCGCCACTCCCCCGATTTCCACCCGCACACCCTCAGGGAGCCCTCCAAGTGGCAGCCCCCGCACCCCGGTCATAGCGTGACCGCATGATCGAGCTGGTGGGCCTGACCAAGCGCTACGGTGACAAGACGGCGGTCGACGACCTCACCTGCACCGTGCGGCCCGGCATAGTGACCGGCTTCCTCGGACCGAACGGCGCCGGGAAGTCCACCACCATGCGGATGATCCTCGGACTCGACCACCCCACGTCCGGCCGGGTGCGGATCGACGGCAGACGGTACGAGGAGCTCAAGGACCCGCTGACGTACCTGGGGGCGCTGCTCGACGCCAAGGGTGTGCACGGCGGCCGGAGCGCCTACCACCACCTGCTGTGCCTCGCGCAGAGCAACGGCATCCCGAAGACGCGCGTCGCCGAGGTGCTGGACACCGTGGGGCTCACGGCCGTGGCGAGGAAGAAGGCCAAGGGGTTCTCGCTCGGGATGGGGCAGCGGCTCGGGATCGCCGCGGCACTGCTCGGGGACCCCCGGATCCTGATGTTCGACGAGCCGGTGAACGGCCTCGACCCGGAGGGGATCCACTGGATCCGGACCCTGATGAAATCGCTGGCCGCCCAGGGACGGACCGTGTTCGTCTCCTCCCACCTGATGAGCGAGATGGCGCTGACCGCCGAGCACCTCGTCGTCATCGGGCAGGGCAGGCTGCTCGCCGACACCTCCATGGCGGATTTCATCCGGGCCAACTCACGGTCGTACGTCCGGGTCCGCTCCCCGCAGCGCGAGCGGCTGCTCGACGTGCTGCACCAGGCGGGGATCACCGTCGTGCAGACGGGCACCGGAGCGCTGGAGGCCGAGGGCGGGAAGGCCGAACCGATCGGGGAACTGGCCGCACAGCACGGGATCGTCCTGCACGAGCTGAGTGTTCAGCAGGCCTCGCTGGAGGAGGCGTTCATGCGACTGACCGCGGAGACCGTGGAGTACCACGCGCACGCCGACTCGCCCCCGGCGCCGCGGGGCTGGGGTGCCGGCTGGGACAGGGGGGCGTGAGATGGCGGTCGTGAGCCAGGTCGTGCGGTCCGAGTGGACCAAGATCCGGTCGGTCGCGTCCACGGTGTGGACGCTGTCCCTGGCCCTCGTGGTCACGGTGGCGCTCGGGACCCTGCTCTCCGCGCTGGCGAACAGTCAGTTCGGCAGCATGCCCGCGCGTGAGCGGCTCTCCTTCGACCCGACGAACATCAGCTTCGCGGGGATGACCCTCGGCCAGCTCGCGATGATCGTCTTCGGCGTGCTGGTGGTGTCCAACGAGTACAGCACCGGCATGATCCGCACCTCGCTGGCCGCCGTGCCGCGCCGCGGCATCTTCCTGTTCAGCAAGATCGGGGTGGCGGCGGCCCTGGTGCTGGCGGTCGGCACGGTGACCAGCTTCGCCGCGTTCTTCCTCGGGCAGGCGGTGCTCGGCTCGCACCGGGCGTACCTCGGTGACCCGGGGGTGCTGCGCGCCGTCGTCGGCGGCGGGCTCTACATGACGCTCATCGCGGTGTTCTCCATGGGCATGGCCACGATGCTGCGCTCGCCGATGCTGTCGCTGGGCATCCTGATGCCGTTCTTCTTCCTGATCTCCAACATCCTCGGCAACGTCGACGCCACCAAGAAGATCGGCCGGTTCCTGCCGGACCAGGCCGGCAGCCACGTCATGCAGGTGGTGCCGAGGGTCGGCGACGACGTCCCCTACGGCCCCTGGGGCGGGCTCGGGATCATGGCGCTGTGGGTGGCCGCCGCACTGGCCGGCGGGTACCTCCTGCTGAGGAAGCGCGATGCCCAGTGACCGTCCGGTGACCGTCCGGCTTTGCCAGATCTTGGTGGGAACCGTCAACGCCCCGATATCCTCCTAACCCTTACGGGGGCGTGTGCCCTGCTGTCCTGACCTTCCGATGGGTGCGGAGCATGATCGAGGCTGTCGGCCTGACCAAGCGATACGGCGACAAGACCGCCGTGTACAACCTTTCCTTCCAGGTACGGCCCGGGGCCGTCACCGGCTTCCTCGGGCCCAACGGCTCGGGCAAGTCGACGACCATGCGGATGATCCTGGGTCTGGACAACCCGACCGCCGGCTCGGTCACCATCGGCGGCTACCCGTACCGCAAACTGCCGAGCGCCGCCCGTCAGGTCGGCGCGCTGCTCGACGCCAAGGCCGTGCACGGCGGCCGGTCCGCCCGCAACCACCTGCTCTCGCTGGCCCAGCTGTCCGCGATCCCGGCCCGCCGGGTGGACGAGGTGCTCGGCGTGGTGGGCCTGCAGGACGTGGCCGGCAAGCGTTCCAAGGGTTTCTCGCTGGGCATGGGCCAGCGCCTGGGCATCGCCGCCGCGCTGCTCGGCGACCCCCAGGTGCTGCTCTTCGACGAGCCGGTCAACGGCCTCGACCCCGAGGGCATCCTGTGGGTGCGCAACCTGATGAAGTCCCTGGCGGCCGAGGGCCGTACGGTCTTCGTCTCCTCCCACCTGATGAGCGAGATGGCGCTGACCGCAGACCACCTCATCGTCATCGGGCGCGGCCAGCTGCTCGCGGACATGAGTGTGACCGACTTCATCTCCGCCAACTCCGCCGACTTCGCGAGGGTCCGCACCCCGGACACCGAGCCGCAGCTGCGCGAGAAGCTCACCTCGGCACTGACCGAGGCCGGCGGCCACGTGCTGCCCGAGCAGGACGGCGCGCTGCGGGTGACCGGCCTGCCGCTGCCGCGCATCGCCGACCTCGCGCACGGGGCGGACGTACGGCTGTGGGAGCTGTCCCCGCACCAGGCCTCCCTGGAGGAGGCGTACATGCGGATGACGCAGGGTGCCGTCGACTACCGGTCCACCACCGACGAGCTGGCGGGCTTCCAGCCGCCGCTGCCGCCGGGCGCGCAGCCGCCGATGCCGGTGCCCGGGCAGGGGCAGCCGGGCTGGTACGCCCCGCCGCCGCCCCAGCAGGGCGGCCGGCCCTTCCCCGGCGCGTACGGCGCCCCGGCGGCACCCGCGGGTCCGTACGGCGCCCCCGAGGTCCTCCAGGGCCCCTACGGCACCCAGAACCCCTACGCGGCCCCCGCACCCGGGCCGGTCCCGGCACCCGCGTCGCCGGCCGCCCCGGCACCCGCTCCCCCGGCCGCGCCCGCTCCCTCCTCCGCCCCCGCCGACCTGACCAAGCCCGAGGACGCCCGATGAGCACCCACCAGCCCGCGACGCCGCAGACGGTCCCGGCCGCGCCCGAGTGGCAGGCGGCACCCGGCGGCCCGCAGCCCGGCTACACCTCGCCGATCCCGGTGGTGCGCACCCACCTCGGGCACGCGATCGGTTCCGAGTGGACGAAGATCAGGTCGGTGCGTTCGACGATCTGGACGCTGGGTGTCTTCGTGGTCCTGGTGGTCGGCATCGGCCTGCTGGCCGGCGCCGTGGTCAGCAATGCCTCGTCGTCCTCCGACATGAGCGGGGAGAACCCGCTGTCGCTCGGCTTCTTCGGACTGCTGATCGGCAGCATGTGCATCATGACGCTGGGCGTGCTGACCACCGCCTCCGAGTACGGCACCGGCATGATCCGTACGACGACGGTCGCCTGTCCGTCGCGGATCCGGGTGCTCGCCGCGAAGGCGATCGTCTTCTTCGCGGTCGCCTTCGTGGTCACGCTCGCGGCCAGCGCGTTCGTCGCCATGGCCCAGGCCTCGATGCTGAGCGACACCGGCGCGCGGACCCCGACGAACACGGACTGGCTGAAGGCGACCGTGGGTGTCAGCTTCTACATGGCGCTGCTGGGCCTGGTCTCCCTGCTCGTCGGCTCGATCATCCGGCACTCCGCGGGGGCCATCACGATCATGATCGGCGTGCTGCTCGCCCCGCTGGTGATCGCGCTGTTCATGTTCTCGCAGTCGCTGGAGAAGGTGCGTACGGCCCTGTTCGAGTACTCGATCCCGAACCAGCTGAGCGTCTTCTACTCCAACTCGCTCGGCCAGGACGGCCCGTCGGGCTGGGACCCGCTGTGGATCATGCTGGTGGTGACCGCCGTGGCCTTCGGCGGCGCCTGCCTGCTGCTCGAGAAGCGGGACGTGTAACGGGACTTCGGCGACAGGCTTCAGAACTTCGGCGCGTTGCGGGACCGCTGCACCCGGGTGGTGCGGCGGTCCTTCGCGTTCCAGCAGGCCTTGTGCCAGTGCCGGCGCTCGTCGACGCCCGAGTGCTCCGGCCAGGCCACCACGTGCGGCACCCCGGAGGAAATCACCTGGTCGCAGCCCGGACAGCGGTACGTCTTGCCGACCGCGCTGGCGCCCGCCACATGCCGTACGCTCCACTCCTCGCCCTGCCAGCTCTCCGTGGACTGCCAGCCGCCGTAGCGGTCCGCGCGGTCGTCCTCGGCGCTCCGGCCGGACGAGGCCGCTGCGTTCGGGCCCTTGGGTCGGTTGCGACGCGGGGACACAGGACACCTCTCGGGGCTATACAGGAAGCACGGGCTGTGTCCAGCCTACGACGCACGCACAGGGGTACGCGTAGGGCGCCAACCCGCACAAGTCCCCCTTCAGGGCGACCGATTCTCCCGACAATCCGGAAATCTTTCCGCCAGACCGTGTCCTCGGCACGTGTCGGACGGTTATGCCCGGTGGGGGAGCTCCGGGTAGGAGCCAGGAAAGCAGGAAAGCGATGCGCGTAGGAAGTTTTGTGCTGGCCGCCCAGTTCCCGGGCCAGGGCCAGGGGGAGGCCCTGCACCGGGCGGTGCGGACGGCGGAGGTGTCCGAGGAGGCCGGTCTGGACGCGGTCTGGCTGGCCGAGCACCACTTCGTGCCGTACGGCACGTGCCCCTCGGCCATCACGCTGGCGGCCCTGCTGCTGGGCCGCACCCGGCGGCTGCGGGTCGGCACGGCGGTCAGTGTGCTGCCCACCGTGCACCCGGTCGCCCTCGGCGAACAGACCGCGCTGCTCCACGTGACGAGCGGCGGCCGCTTCACGCTCGGCGTGGGGCGGGGCGGACCGTGGGTGGACCTGGAGGTGTTCGGCTCCGGACTGGAGGCGTACGAGCACGGCTTCCCCGAATCACTCGATCTGCTGACGCGCTGGCTGCGCGAGCCGGCCGTGTCGGCCGACGGACCGCGCTTCTCCTTCCGTGAGGTCCCCGTCGTACCCCGCCCGTCCGAGGCGCTCACGGAGGACCTGGCGGAGGCTCCCGGCCCCGAGGTCGTGGTCGCCTGCACCTCGCCGTCGAGTGTCCGGCTGGCCGCCGAACGCGGGCTGCCGATGCTGCTCGGCATGCACGTGGGGGACGAGGAGAAGGCCGAGATGGTCGCGCTGTGGAAGCAGCACGCTCGGGCGGCCGGACGGCCCGGCGACGAGATCGCGGGGGCTGCCCACGTGTCGGCCGGCGTCTGCCAGATCGCGGACAGCCGCGCCGACGCCGCCGAGACGCTGACCAAGGCGATGCCCGGCTGGCTGAAGCAAGGGCTGGAGGCCCATGTGACGGTGGACGGCCGGATTCGCTCGATGCGCGACCCGCTCGCGTACACCGAACTGCTCTGCGGACTGCACCCGGTGGGCACTCCCCGGCTCTGCGCCGACCGGCTCGCCGCGACCTCCGAGCGGACCGGCATCTCCCGCTTCGCCCTGCTGACCGAGGGCTCCGGGGATCTCGCGGCCACGGAGGAGAACGTACGGCGGCTGGGCACCGAGGTACTCCCCCACCTCAGGTGACCCGGCCGCCGCGGGGAGCTTGCCGCTCCAGTGACTGTGATGCACCTCCCGCGTCCGGAGCGGCAAGCAAGCGGCTCACTGCCTCAGCAGTGGTGAAACACCGCGTCAGCAGTCCCGGAGTTCCGGTGACTGGTTGAGCAGCTGACTGCGCACCGAGGTGAAGCGGGCCAGCGTCTCGTCGACCGAGGCGTCCAGCGGGAACACCGCAACCCGGTGGCAGTTCTGGAAGGCCAGCCGCACACCGAAGTGCCGCTGCAGGGCGCCGCGTATGGCGTCACTCGCGAGCGCACGCAACAGCTGACCGCGTGCCTGCTCGTCCGGCGGGGGCGTCTGGTTGTCGGCGAACTGTCCGCCGTCCACCTTCAGCTGGGCCACCAGGGAGCTGATCATCTCCCACGCGTAGGGCAGGGAGGTCCGGACGCAGTCGACGAATTCTGCTTCGTCGACCTCGCCTCGCTCGGCCTGTTCGAGTAGGGCCGGTGAGACGTCGAGCGACATGGGTTCTCCTCTCGCACCCCCGAACAGCAGGGGTTGCCGGACAGATAAAGGGGGTTCGCGATACCGAACACGCTGAGTACACGCACCGCGACCTCCCGTTCCCTACGGTAGGCAACGGACGGTGACCCCACCAGGAGATTGCGTATATGCGACGGTCCCTTTAGGCACACAATCGGCCAGACTTGAACACAGGTGTGCAGGCGCCCCGTCAGGCTCCGGTCGCGGCGCTGCCCGAGCGAATCGCGTGGAGGGCGGGGCGTCGAGTAGCGTTGCCGACCATGCGTCTCGTCATCGCCCGGTGCTCCGTCGACTACGCCGGCCGGCTCACCGCCCACCTCCCCTCGGCTCCCCGTCTGATCCTGGTCAAGGCGGACGGCAGCGTCTCGATCCACGCCGACGACCGGGCCTACAAGCCCCTCAACTGGATGTCGCCGCCGTGCACGCTGAAGGAGGGGACCGGTGACGAGGAAGGCGTCTGGACCGTCGTGAACAAGGCGGGCGAGAAGCTCATCATCACCATGGAGGAGGTCCTGCACGACTCGTCGCACGAACTCGGCGTGGACCCGGGGCTGATCAAGGACGGCGTGGAAGCGCACCTCCAGGAGCTGCTGGCCGACCGCATCGAAACGCTCGGCGACGGTTACACGCTCATCCGGCGCGAGTACATGACCGCGATCGGCCCGGTGGACATCCTCTGCCGCGACGCCGAGGGGCAGACGGTGGCGATCGAGATCAAGCGCCGGGGTGAGATCGACGGCGTGGAACAGCTCACCCGGTACCTGGAACTCCTCAACCGCGACCCCCACCTGGCCCCGGTCCGCGGCATCTTCGCGGCCCAGGAGATCAAGCCCCAGGCGAAGGTCCTGGCGACCGACCGGGGCATCGGCTGCACGATCCTCGACTACGACGCCCTCCGAGGCATCGAGGACGACAAACTGCGCCTGTTCTGACCCGCCACGACGCCGGTGCCCCACTTCGAGTCCGCCGCGACGGCGCTCCACCACGGCGGTGCGGACCGGCGGTGCCGAACAGCTTCGGGCCGGTCCGGCACCGCCGAGCACCGCCGAGGCGGCTGAGCGCCGTCGCGGCGGTTCGGAGGGGCGGCGGGTACGCCCGAGGGCCGGTCTCCCGTGGAGACCGGCCCTCGGGCGTGGGTCAGATGACCGTGCCGGTGGAGGTGCCCGGGGTGACGCTGTCGGAGGGGCTGGACGTGGCGACCGACGGGGAGCCGGAGACGGGGCCGCTGGCGCTGTCCGTGGTGGACGGGGTGTCGGACGGCTCCGGTGAGGGCGAGCCCGACGGGCTCGCCGAAGGCGACTCGGAGGACTTCGTCGGGGTCGGTGACGGCGAGTGCGAGGTCGACCTCGTCGGCGACGGCGACGTGGACGGCGAGTGGGTCGTACCGCCGGAGCCCGACCCCTTCGTCCCCGTAGGCGTGTCCGAAGGGCTCACCGAGTCCGTCGGGGCCGTCGGGTCGTCCGAGGTGCCCAGGGAGCCGTCCGGGCCGGGGTTCGTCGGCCTGGTCGTCGGGGCGCCCTGGTTCGACGTGCCGGAGGTCTGCCCCGGGTCCGCCCCCGGGCCCCCGTCGCCCGTGCCCTCGCTCGCCGAAGGGTTGACGCTGACGTTGTTGGACGGGTTGTCGGCGTTGTCGTGGGAGGTCATGCCGAGGCCGACCACGGTGCCGAGGACCGCCGTGAGCAGGACGCCCGAGCCGACCGCCACCAGGTTGCGGCGGGCCATCCGGCCGAGCCCCGCGACACCGCCCCGGCCTACCGGCTCCTGCGCGACGCGTTGGGTGACGATCGTGTTCGAGGTCGGGGAGTGCACGGCGGGGAAGGGCCTGGTGACCCCGCCCGCCGGGGATATGGACTCCTCGTGCCGGGCGTCGGGGACCTCGTCGCCCGACATCGCCGCGAGGACGGGAAGCACCTCGCCCGAGCGGTCGGCGACCAGGGCCAGCGCACGCCGCCCGGCCGTCGTACCCCGCTTGTCGGACAGCGCGCCGCGCAGCCCGATCGACGCCTCCAGTTCCGCGCGGGCCCGGTCGAGCAGGCCGCCACAGAGCGCGAGTATGCCCAGCTCGTGGTGGAAGTAGGCCTGGTCGCCGACCTCACCGGCGAGCCGGGAGGCCTCGGCCCCGGCCCGCAGGGCGCGCTCCCAGGCGCTCCAGTGCAGCCCCGCGGCGAACGCGGGGGCGGCCGTACGGGCCAGTCGTACCGGCGTGGACTCCTCGCCCTCCGCGGGCGGCACCGCGGCCGGGACCACGACCGCCAGGGCGGCGAGGATCGCGTCGGCCTCGGCGCAGACCCGCTCGGGGGTGACGGACGGGTGCCCGGCCCACCAGGAGTAGTGCCGGGCGGCGGCGAGCGCCTGGGCCTCGATGTCGTCGGCGTATCCCGCGGCCTCCAGCTGCTGCTGGACGCCCGCGGCGAGGCGGTAGCGGGAGCCCACCGGGGACACCAGGCCGCAGCCCGCCAGTTCGCCGAGGGCCGCGTCCGCGTGGGTGTCGCCGACGAGGGCCGGCAGATGCGCCTGGTGCGGCACCTCGCCGCCGAGGGCGACCGCGAAGCGCAGGGTGGCACGGGCGGAGGCGCTGAGGCGGGCGGCGAGCAGCGGGGCGGGCGCGGCGGCCTCGCCGAGGGAGGGCAGCGGTGCCTCGTCGACGGCATCGGTGTCGAGGGGCGCGTCGGCCGGCAGGGCGTCCTCGAAGACGCCGAACTCGTCGACGGCGCCGGTGCTGGCGCGCCGCTGGTCGCGCTGCCGCAGCAGCGCGCCGGCCTGGACGAACCGCAGGGGCAGGCCCTCGGACTCGAACCAGAGGTCGCCCGCCCAGTTGGCCTCCTCCTCGCTGAGCACCCGGCCGACCGTGCGCTCCAGGATGTCCACTCCCCCGGCCCGGTCCAGGCCGCCGAGGACGACCTCCTCGACGGCGGAGTCGGCGGACGGCGCCGGCACGTCCGGGGTGGCGCCGAGCAGGAAGGCGCACTCGGGGGTGGCGTCGATCAGCTCGTCGAGCCCGGCGCCGCCGAACTCGAGGTCGTCGACGACGACGACCGCGCCGATGTCCCGGACCAGTTCGCGGAGCTCCTCGTGGTCCGGGCGGTACTCGGGCGCCTTGTGGACGGCGTGGAAGAGGTCGCGCAGGAGGTCCTCGGGTGCCCGGTGGAAGCCCGTGAGGCGTACCACGCCGTCGGGGGCGAGGTCGGAGCAGTCGTCGGCGACCAGGTCGAGGAGCGCGGTGCGGCCGGAGCCCGCGGGGCCGGTGAGGCGTACGGAGCGGCCGCGGGCGAGGAGTCGGACGAGCCGCTCGCGGTCGTCCTGGCGCTCCAGGAGCGGCAGGACGGGCCGGGCGGGGCCGGGCGGTACCGGCGGCAGGGCGGCGCGCTCGTACTCGGCGCGCTCGGCGGCGGTGCGCTTCTCCGGTCGTCCGGGGCGTTCGGTCGGCGGGCAGGGTTCTATCTCGCTGCCGTCGACCGGGTTCACCGTGAGCAGGAAGTCGCCGGTGACCAGCCGCGCCGTGCGGGCGAGCGGCGGCGCGCTCTGGCCGAAGTCGTTGGTCAGGGATTCCCTGGGCGGGCGCTGGCGCGGCGTGGTGCCGTCGCTGTCATGGCCGTACGCCTCGGGTCCCGTGTTGATCGGGTCCATAGGTTCCTAGCCCCCCAAAAGCGTCGTGTGCCGTGCATACCGGCCCCTCCCGGCCTGTTGCACACTGCGCTGTCGCTTCTGGTCCGGGCCCGCGCTCGAAGGGTGGCAAGGCAGCGGGCGACCGAACCTTAAACCTTCGCACAGTATCTACGACAGTCCGGGGTGCCGTGCCGTCCGAGACGTCACAGTCTCATGAGGATTGCACCTGACGTGGGCCGATGACCCGATACCCGCAGGGGGCGGTGTCACACGCGGGGCAGCGACTCCACTCCGATGCCCCCCTCGATCGCCAGGATCCGGTGCAGCCGGGTGGCCACCAGCAGGCGCTGCATCTGCGGGGGTACCCCGCGCAGCACCAGGCGGCGGCCGCAGCGGCCGGCCCGCCGGTGAGCCCCCATGATCACGCCGAGTCCGGTGGCGTCCCAGGAGTCCAGCTCGGACAGGTCCAGCACCAGGTCGCCGACTCCGTCGTCGACGGCCGTGTGCAGGACCGTGCGGGCGTCCGCCGCGCTGCGGACGTCGAGGCGGCCCCCGACGACCAGCTCGGCGTGGTCGCCCCTGATGTACATATGCGCTCCCCGAGAGTGCGTGTCCTACTCCGTGAAAAGTGCTGTCCGTTGATGCAACCTCTGACGGCGTTCACCGGTCAGAGGTTGCCATCTGTAAGCGAACCGATACCGAATTCACCCCAGCGGGTGAAGCATCCGGGGGCCGATGGATCAGTACGTGTAGAAGCCCTGCCCGCTCTTGCGTCCGATGTCACCGGCGTCAACCATCCGGCGCATCAGCTCCGGCGGGGCGAACTTCTCGTCCTGGGACTCGGTGTAGATGTTGCCGGTGGCGTGCAGCAGGATGTCGACGCCGGTGAGGTCGGCCGTGGCCAGCGGGCCCATGGCGTGACCGAAGCCCAGCTTGCAGGCCAGGTCGATGTCCTCGGCCGTGGCGACGCCCGACTCGTAGAGCTTGGTGGCCTCGACGACGAGCGCCGAGATCAGCCGGGTCGTCACGAAGCCGGCGACGTCCCGGTTGACGACGATGCAGGTCTTGCCGGTGGACTCGGCGAACTCCCGCGCGGTGGCGAGGGTTTCGTCGCTCGTCTTGTAGCCGCGGACCAGCTCGACGAGCTGCATCATCGGCACCGGCGAGAAGAAGTGGACACCGACGACCCGCTCGGGGTGCTCGGTGGCCGCCGCGATCTTGGTGATCGGGATGGCGGAGGTGTTGGAGGCGAGGACGGTCTCCGGGCGCACGATCTTGTCGAGCGCACGGAAGATCTCGTGCTTGACTTCCAGCTTCTCGAAGACGGCCTCGACCACGATGTCCGCGTCGGCGGCCGCGTCCAGGTCGGTGGTCGTGGTGATGCGGGCCAGGGCGGTGTCGGCGTCGTGCGCCTCCAGCTTCCCCTTGCTCACGAACTTGTCGTAGGAGGCCTGGATACCGCCGACGGCACGGTCCAGCGCCTCGTCGGTGACGTCCCGCAGGACCACGTCCCAGCCGGCCTGGGCGGCGACCTGGGCGATGCCCGAACCCATCAGGCCGGCACCGATGACGGCAAGCTTCCGTGCCACTCCGCTCCCCTTACACGCTGTTTAGGTATGCCTCTTGGCCGGACCCTAGCGCCGGGAGCGCCCGGGAGAGCCGGTAAGTAATGCGTGTCACGGTCTCAGGGGGTGAGACAACCGTCACGTCCCGTCAGGCGACCGCGTCGGCACGGGTCATTCAGCGTCCCGCACGGCGTAGTTGAGGACCCGCTCGCTCAACAGGTCCTCCATGTCGTCGAGGAGGACCAGTACCTCCCGGGAGACTTCGCGTGGATCGCGCGCCTTGACCATTTCGCGTCCGATGACCGCCATGACCGTACTGTGCACCCAGCCGAGCTGACCGGCGATCAGCTCGGGCATCGGGTCGTCGGCCGCGGCGCCGGTCTCCTCGCGCAGGGCGCCTTCGAGGTTGGCCTGGACCTCCTGCCCGATCGCCCACAGCCGGGAGCGCAGCGCGGGCGCGTCCTCGATGACGCGCATGAAGGCGGAGTACCCGGGGATCAGGCCGACCCGGGGCGACACCGCCTCGACCTCCTCGCGCAACTCCCGCAGGACGGCGGCGGCGGCGGACTCGCCTTGGTGCCGTCCGCGCACCCAGCGGGCCAGCCGGTCGACCACCCCGGCGGAACGGTCGAAGAAGAGGTCCTCCTTCGCCGGGAAGTAGTTGTAGACGGTGTTGACGGAGACATCGGCGGTCGCGGCGATCTCCGCGACCGTCACGGCGTCGAAGCCGCGCTCGACGAACAGGCCCGTGGCGACATCGGAGATGTACTGCCGGGTCTGCCGCTTCTTCCGCTCCCTGAGCCCTTCCGTCATGCCCGCATCGTAACCGTACCTGGGCTCCCTCAAATTTTGGGGACATTGCAAATTTTCAGAGACTCTGTTTTTCTGGGCGGCATGACAGCAGTCATCAGCGCGGCCGGACTGGCCCGCACCTTCCAGACCAGAAGCGGCCCGGTGGAGGCCGTGCGCGGGGTCGACCTCACCGTCCGCGAGGGCGAGATCCTCGGCTTCCTCGGCCCGAACGGCGCCGGCAAGACCACCACCCTGCGCATGCTCACGACCCTGCTCGCGCCGACCGGGGGCACCGCCTCGGTGGCCGGCTGCGACCTGGCGACCGATCCGGCCGGAGTGCGGCGCGCGTGCGGATACGTGGCACAGTCGGGCGGGGTCGACACGAACATCGGCGTCCGGGAGGAACTCGTCACCCAGGGCCGCCTCTACCGCCTGACCAAGGCCCGGGCGGCCGCCCGGGCCCGGGAACTGGCGGACGACCTGGGCTTCGCCGACCTGCTCGACCGCAAGTGCGGCGCGCTCTCCGGCGGTCAGCGGCGGCGCCTCGACATCGCGATGGCCCTCACCCACCGCCCGGACGTGCTCTTCCTCGACGAGCCGACGACCGGCCTGGACCCGGGCAGCCGGGCCGACCTGTGGGACGTGGTCCGCCGGCTGCGCGCCGAGCACGGCACCACCGTCTTCCTGACCACCCACTACCTGGACGAGGCCGACGCCCTCGCCGACCGCCTGGTCGTCGTCGACCAGGGCGTGGTCGTGGCCGAGGGCACGCCGAGCGCCCTCAAGCTCCGGTACGGCGGCTCGATCGACGCGAGCCTCCAGGACACCTTCCTCGCCATCACCGGCCGCGGGCCCTCCCCGGCCGACGCGACCCCCGTAGCCGTATAGGAACCCGGAAGACATGCTGCTCCACGACACCGGCCTCATCTACGGCCGCTACCTGCGCCAGTCCCTGCGCTCCCGCTTCGCCCTGCTCTTCGGCGTGCTGATGCCGTTGCTGTACCTGCTGTTCTTCGGGCCGCTGCTGACGCGTCTGCCGTTGGGCTCCCGCGGCACCAGCTGGCAGGTGCTCGTCCCGGGCCTGCTGCTGCAACTGGGCCTGTTCGGGGCCTCGTTCGCCGGATTCGCGGTCATCATCGAGAACGGCCAGGGCGTGGTGGAGCGGATGCGCGTGACGCCCGTCAGCCGTCTCGCGCTGCTGCTGGGCCGGGTCCTGCGCGACGCGACGGTCTTCGTCTTCCAGGCAGTGCTGCTCGTGCTCGCTGCGGTACTGATGGGCCTGCGCGCCCCGCTGCCCGGCATCCTGATCGGATTCGCCTTCGTGGCCCTGCTGACCGTCTCGCTGGCGTCGCTGTCGTACGCGCTGGCCTTCAAGGTCCGCACGCCGCAGGAGTTCGGGCCGATGATCAATGCCCTGACCATGCCGTCCATGCTGCTGTCCGGCCTGATGCTCCCGATGACGCTGGCGCCGGACTGGCTGGACGTCCTGTCCCACTTCGTGCCGTTCCGCTACCTGGTGGACGCGGTACGGGACGCGTACGTCGGCTCGTACACGACCGCCCACATGCTGTACGGCGCGCTGGTGGCCCTCGGCTTCTCGGCACTCGCCGTGACGGTGGGCACACGCGTCTTCCGCACGGCCGGAGCGTAACTAGGCTGGTCACATGGTCAATCTGACGCGCATCTACACCAGGACCGGCGACCAGGGCACCACCGCCCTCGGGGACATGAGCCGGGTCGCCAAGACCGATCTCCGGATCTCGGCCTACGCGGACGCCAACGAGGCGAACGCGGTGATCGGGACGGCGATCGCGCTGGGCGGGCTGGACGAGGAACTGGTCGCCGTCCTCACCCGGGTGCAGAACGACCTGTTCGACGTGGGCGCCGACCTGTCGACGCCGGTGGTGGAGAACCCGCAGTTCCCGCCGCTGCGGGTGGAGCAGTTCTACGTCGACCGGCTGGAGGCGGACTGCGACCGCTTCAACGAGCGCCTGGAGAAACTGCGCTCCTTCATCCTGCCGGGCGGCACCCCGGGCGCGGCCCTGCTGCACCAGGCCTGCACGGTGGTACGGCGGGCCGAGCGATCGACGTGGGCCGCCCTGGAGGCGCACGGCGAGACGATGAACCCGCTGACGGCGACCTATCTCAACCGGCTGTCGGACCTGCTGTTCATCCTGGCCCGCACGGCCAACAAGGACACCGGTGACGTGCTGTGGGTACCGGGCGGGGAGCGGTAGTCCCCGTCCCCGCAGGGGAGTTGGGGAGCGGCCTCGGTGTCGCGAAGGTGGTCCAGACCTATTGACCGGTGGTCCAGACCTTTCTATTCTCGCGGCACCATGGGCATGAAGGCTCAGTCATGCCCACGTCACCCCGACGAAGAGGGAGGCGCAGCATGCGCTTCAGACACAGAGCCGCGGCAGGGTTCGCGACCCTGTTGCTCCCGCTGGCCGGTCTGGTCGGCCTCGCGAGCCCCGCCCAGGCCGCGACGACCGCGACCGCGACCTTCACCAAGACCTCGGACTGGGGCACCGGCTTCGGCGGCCAGTGGACCGTCAAGAACACCGGGACCGCCGCGATCAGTTCCTGGACCGTCGAATGGGACTTCCCGTCCGGGACCTCGGTGACCTCCGCCTGGGACGCCGACGTCACCTCCTCCGGCACCCACTGGACCGCCAAGAACAAGTCCTACGACGGCACCCTCGCCCCCGGTGCCTCCGTCTCCTTCGGCTTCAACGGGGCCGGCTCCGGATCGCCCAGCAACTGCCTGGTCAACGGCGGAAGTTGTGACGGGGGCAGCACCAACCCCGGCGACTCGGCCCCGTCCGCACCCGGCACCCCCACCGCCTCGGGCATCACCGACACCTCGGTGAAGCTGAACTGGTCGGCGGCCACCGACGACAAGGGCGTCAAGAACTACGACGTGCTGCGCGACGGCAAGGTCGTCTCCACGGTCACCACCACCTCGTACACCGACACGGGTCTCACGGCCGGCACCGACTACTCGTACGCCGTCCAGGCCCGGGACACCGCGAACCAGACCGGCCCGGTCAGCGGCGCGGTCGCGGTGCACACCACGGGCGGCACGACCACTCCCCCGACCACCGGTGACAAGGTCAAGCTCGGCTACTTCACCGAGTGGGGCATCTACGGCCGCAACTACAACGTCAAGAACCTGGTGACGTCCGGTTCCGCCGCGAAGATCACACACATCAACTACGCCTTCGGCAACGTCACCAACGGCCAGTGCGCGATCGGCGACGCCTACGCGGACTACCAGAAGACGTTCACCGCCGACCAGTCGGTCAGCGGCGTCGCCGACACCTGGGACCAGCCGCTGGCCGGCAACTTCAACCAGCTGCGCGAGCTGAAGGCCAAGTACCCGAACCTCAAGATCCTGTGGTCCTTCGGCGGCTGGACCTGGTCCGGCGGCTTCGCGCAGGCGGCGGCCAACCCGACCGCGTTCGCGGACTCCTGCTACAACCTGGTCAAGGACCCCCGCTGGGCCGACGTCTTCGACGGCATCGACATCGACTGGGAGTACCCGAACGCCTGTGGACTGAGCTGCGACACCAGCGGCTCGGCGGCCTTCAGGAACGTGATGGCCGCGCTGCGCGCCAAGTTCGGCTCCAGTGCCCTGGTCACCGCGGCCACCACCGCCGACGGCTCGGCCGGCGGCAAGATCGAGGCCGCCGACTACGCGGGCGCCGCACAGTACGTCAACTGGTACAACGTGATGACGTACGACTTCTTCGGCGCCTGGGACGCCTCCGGCCCGACCGCCCCGCACTCCCCGCTCACCTCGTACACCGGCATCCCGAAGGCGGGCTACACCACCGCCGACGCGATGGCCAAGTTCAAGGCGATCGGGGTGCCCGCGAGCAAGCTGCTGATCGGGATCGGGTTCTACGGACGCGGCTGGACCGGTGTCACCCAGGACGCCCCGGGCGGCACGGCCACCGGACCCGCGGCGGGCACCTACGAGCAGGGCATCGAGGACTACAAGGTCCTCAAGACGTCCTGCCCGGCCACCGGCACGGTCGCAGGCACGGCGTACGCCCACTGCGGCAGCAACTGGTGGTCGTACGACACCCCGTCGACGATCGCCGGGAAGATGAGCTGGGCGAAGTCCCAGGGCCTCGGCGGCGCGTTCTTCTGGGAGTTCAGCGGCGACACCAGCAACGGCGAACTGGTGAGCGCCATCAGCTCCGGGCTGTCATAGAAGAACCACTAAGCAACATTCACGCGCTGACCGGGCGGGGCTGCTTCCAGCCACGCGAGGAATCCGGTCAGCGCGTCTTCGCTCATCGCGAGTTCGAGGCGGGTGCCCCGATGGGTACAGGAGAGGATCACGGCGTCGGAGAGCAGCGCCAGTTCCTCCTCCCCCTCGGGAAGCCGGCGGCCGGCCACCTCGATCTGGGCGCGCTCCAGGACCCGGCGGGGGCGGTAGGCGTAGGAGAAGACCCGGTACCACTCGACGCTGTCGCCGTTGTAGCGGGCGACGCCGTAGCTCCAGCCCTTGCCGTTGGCGTCGGGTTTCTCAGGGATGTCCCAGCGGAGCGAACAGTCGAAGGTGCCGCCGGAGCGCTGGATCAGTCTGCGGCGCAGACCGAAGAGGAACAGTCCCGCCACCACCAGCGCGACCACGATTCCAGCCACAGTCAGAGCGAGGACCATCGGCACCGACCTCCCCGTCTCCTAGGTAATGGAACGTAAAAAGACCCAGATCTACCTCAGCCGCGGCTGGGACCCGAAGGTCCCAGCCGCGGCTGGATGACGTCATTGCACAGCGTGCGGTGTCAGCGTGCGGTCGCCGCCCGCAGGCGGACGTCGGCGCGCCGCTCGGCGGTGGCGTCGCCCTCCGCCTTCGCACGCTCCAGCTCCCGCTCGACGCGCTGGACGTCGATCTCGTCCGACAGCTCGGCGATCTCGGCCAGCAGCGACAGCTTGTTGTCCGCGAACGAGATGAAACCGCCGTGCACCGCGGCGACGACCGTGGTGCCTTCACTCGTACGGATGGTCACCGGGCCCGACTCCAGCACACCGAGCAGCGGCTGGTGACCGGGCATGACGCCGATGTCGCCGGACGTGGTGCGCGCGACGACCAGGGTGGCCTCGCCGGACCAGACCTCTCGGTCGGCCGCGACCAGCGCGACGTGCAGCTCAGCAGCCAAGGTGGCTCCTCGGGTCACCACCCGGCAGGGGGTGCCGGGTGTTGGGGTCAATTCTAAGGGGCGTGAGAGAGGGGGCGGGACGCGCCCGCCCCCTCCGTCAGAGCACGGGGCTCAGGAGACGCCCAGCTCCTTGGCGTTGGCCTTGAGGTCCTCGATGCCACCGCACAGGAAGAACGCCTGCTCCGGGAAGTGGTCGTACTCGCCGTCGATGATCGCGTTGAACGCGGCGATCGACTCGTCCAGCGGGACGTCCGACCCGTCGACGCCGGTGAACTGCTTGGCGACGTGGGTGTTCTGGGACAGGAAGCGCTCCACGCGACGGGCGCGGTGGACGGTGAGCTTGTCCTCCTCGCCCAGCTCGTCGATACCGAGGATCGCGATGATGTCCTGGAGGTCCTTGTACTTCTGGAGGACCGTCTTCACCCGCATGGCGCAGGCGTAGTGGTCCGCCGCGATGTACCGCGGGTCCAGGATCCGGGACGTGGAGTCCAGCGGGTCCACGGCCGGGTAGATGCCCTTCTCCGAGATCGGACGGGAGAGCACCGTCGTCGCGTCGAGGTGGGCGAAGGTGGTGGCCGGAGCCGGGTCGGTCAGGTCGTCCGCGGGGACGTAGATCGCCTGCATCGAGGTGATCGAGTGACCACGGGTCGAGGTGATGCGCTCCTGGAGGAGACCCATCTCGTCGGCCAGGTTCGGCTGGTAGCCCACCGCGGAGGGCATCCGGCCGAGCAGCGTCGAGACCTCGGAACCGGCCTGCGTGAAGCGGAAGATGTTGTCGATGAAGAACAGCACGTCCTGCTTCTGGACGTCACGGAAGTACTCGGCCATGGTGAGGCCGGCCAGCGCGACGCGCAGACGGGTGCCCGGGGGCTCGTCCATCTGGCCGAAGACCAGGGCGGTCTTGTCGATGACGCCCGAGTCGGTCATCTCCTCGATGAGGTCGTTGCCCTCACGGGTGCGCTCGCCGACACCGGCGAACACGGAGACACCGTCGTGGTTGTTGGCGACGCGGTAGATCATCTCCTGGATGAGCACCGTCTTGCCGACGCCGGCACCGCCGAACAGACCGATCTTGCCACCCTTGACGTACGGGGTGAGCAGGTCGATGACCTTGACGCCGGTCTCGAACATCTCGGTCTTCGACTCGAGCTCGTCGAATTTCGGGGCCTTGCGGTGGATGGACCAGCGCTCGCCCGTGTACTGCTCGTCGACGTTCAGCACCTCACCGAGGGTGTTGAACACCTTGCCCTTGGTGAAGTCGCCGACCGGGACGGTGATGCCGTCGCCGGTGTCGGTGACCGGGGCCTGGCGGACCAGACCGTCGGTGGGCTGCATGGAGATGGTGCGGACCAGGCCGTCACCCAGGTGCTGGGCGACCTCCAGGGTCAGCGTCTTCTTCTCGCCGGCGTTGGCCGGGTCGGCCACCTCGACGTGAAGGGCGTTGTAGATGTCCGGCATCGCGTCGACGGGGAACTCCACGTCGACGACCGGGCCGATGACCCGGGCGACGCGGCCCGTGGCCGTCGCGGTCTCAACAGTGGTGGTCATTTATCGGTCACTCCCCGCGGTCGCGTCGGCCAGGGCGCTGGCGCCTCCGACGATCTCGCTGATTTCCTGGGTGATTTCGGCCTGGCGGGCCGCGTTGGCAAGACGGGAGAGCGTGTTGATCAGCTCGCCCGCGTTGTCGGTGGCCGACTTCATCGCGCGCCGCGTGGCGGCGTGCTTCGAAGCCGCCGACTGGAGCAGCGCGTTGTAGATGCGGCTCTCCACGTAGCGCGGCAGCAGGGCGTCGAGGACGTCCTCCGCCGAGGGCTCGAAGTCGTACAGCGGGAGGATCTCGTCGCCCTTGGCGGCGCCCTCCTCCGCGACCTCTTCGAGGCGCAGCGGCAGCAGCCGGGCGTCGAGCGCCGTCTGCGTCATCATCGACACGAACTCGGTGTAGACGATGTGGAGCTCGTCCACCCCGCCGTCCGCCGTCTCCGTCTCGATGGCCTCGATCAGCGGCGCCGCGACCTTCTTGGCGTCCGCGTACGAAGGCTCGTCGGTGAAGCCCGACCACGACTCCACGACCTTGCGCTCGCGGAAGTTGTAGTGGGCCAGACCGCGACGGCCGACGATGTAGGTGTCGACCTCCTTGCCCTCGGCCTCGAGGCGCGCCGTCAGCTGCTCGGCGGCCTTGATCGCGTTGGAGTTGAAGGCGCCGGCGAGACCGCGGTCGCTCGTCAGGAGCAGCACCGCGGAACGCGTCGGCGTCTCCGCCTCGGTCGTCAGCGGGTGCTTGGTGTTCGACCCGGTACCGACCGCCGTGACCGCGCGGGTGAGCTCGGTCGCGTACGGCGCGGAGGCCCGCACCTTGCGCTGCGCCTTGACGACACGCGAGGCGGCGATCATCTCCATCGCCTTGGTGATCTTCTTGGTCGCGGTGACGGATCGGATGCGACGCTTGTAGACCCGGAGCTGGGCTCCCATGAGTCAGGTCCCTTCCTTACGTCACTTGGCCGCGGCCGGGGCGTCCTCGCCGAGAAGCTTGCCGTCCGAGGTCTCGAACTGCTTCTTGAACTCGGCGATCGCGTCGGCGACAGCGGTGAGGGTGTCGTCCGACATCTTGCCGCCCTCCTTGATGGAGGTCATGAGGCCCTGCTCCTTGCGGTGCAGGTACTCGAGCAGCTCCTTCTCGAAGCGGCGGATGTCGGCGACCGGGACGTCGTCCATCTTGCCGGTGGTACCGGCCCACACGGAGACGACCTGGTCCTCGGTCGGCATCGGCTGGTACTGGGCCTGCTTGAGCAGCTCGACCAGACGCTGACCACGCTCCAGCTGCGACTTCGACGCGGCGTCCAGGTCGGAACCGAAGGCGGCGAACGCCTCCAGCTCGCGGTACTGGGCCAGGTCCAGACGCAGTCGGCCGGAGACCTGCTTCATCGCCTTGTGCTGGGCGGAACCGCCGACTCGGGAGACGGAGATACCGACGTTCAGCGCGGGGCGCTGACCGGCGTTGAACAGGTCCGACTCCAGGAAGCACTGGCCGTCGGTGATGGAGATGACGTTGGTCGGGATGAACGCCGAGACGTCGTTGGCCTTGGTCTCGACGATCGGCAGACCGGTCATCGAGCCGGCACCCATGTCGTCGGAGAGCTTGGCGCAGCGCTCCAGCAGACGGGAGTGCAGGTAGAAGACGTCACCCGGGTAGGCCTCACGGCCCGGCGGGCGGCGCAGCAGCAGCGACACGGCGCGGTAGGCGTCGGCCTGCTTCGACAGGTCGTCGAAGATGATCAGGACGTGCTTGCCGTCGTACATCCAGTGCTGGCCGATGGCCGAGCCGGTGTACGGCGCCAGGTACTTGAAGCCGGCCGGGTCGGACGCCGGGGCGGCGACGATGGTCGTGTACTCCAGCGCGCCGGCCTCTTCGAGGGCGCCACGCACGGAGGCGATGGTCGAGCCCTTCTGGCCGATGGCGACGTAGACGCAGCGGACCTGCTTCTTCGGGTCGCCCGAGCGCCAGTTGTCGCGCTGGTTGATGATGGTGTCGACGGCCAGGGCGGTCTTGCCGGTCTGGCGGTCGCCGATGATCAGCTGACGCTGGCCGCGGCCGACCGGGGTCATGGCGTCGACGGCCTTGTAGCCGGTCTCCATCGGCTCGTGCACCGACTTACGGGCCATGACGCCCGGAGCCTGCAGCTCCAGGGCACGGCGGCCGGACGTCTCGATCTCGCCGAGGCCGTCGATCGGGTTGCCGAGCGGGTCGACGACGCGGCCGAGGTAGCCCTCGCCGACCGCGACGGAGAGGACCTCACCGGTGCGCTGCACCGGCTGGCCCTCCTCGATGCCGCTGAACTCACCGAGGACGATGGCGCCGATCTCGCGCTCTTCCAGGTTCAGCGCGAGGCCGAGGGTGCCGTCCTCGAACTTCAGCAGTTCGTTGGCCATGGCCGAGGGAAGACCCTCGACCTTCGCGATGCCGTCGCCGGCAAGGGTGACCGTACCGACCTCCTCGCGCGAGGCCGCGTCCGGCTGGTACGACTGGACGAAGTTCTCCAGCGCGTCCCGGATCTCCTCCGGCCGGATCGTGAGCTCCGCCATCTGGGTTCCCTGCTCTCCTTGTTGGGCCCGAAGTTTCACTTGGGGGGTCTGGGGGCGACCCCCAGGATTCTTCTGCACACCGGCCCAACCAGGGCCGTAAGTACGTACTGACTCTTGAGTTGGGTGCTAGCTCGCCATGCGGCGGGCCGCGTCCTCGAGCCGGTCCGCGATCGAACCGTTGATGACCTCGTCACCGACCTGCACCCGGATCCCGCCGACGACGTCGGGGTCGACGTCGAGGTTCAGGTGCATCGTGCGGCCGTAGAGCTTCGCGAGGGCGGCGCCCAGGCGCTGCTTCTGCGGCTCGCTCAGCGGGACCGCCGAGGTGACGACGGCGACGACGCGGTTGCGGCGCTCCGCGGCGAGCTTGGACAGGGCCTCCAGGCCCGCTTCCAGGCTACGTCCCCGCGGCGCGGTCACAAGGCGCGTGACCAGACGCTCGGTGACCGGCTTGGCCCGGCCGCCGAGCAGCCGGTGCAGCAGCTCGATCTTGGCGGCGCCGGTCGCCTTGCGGTCGGTGAGCGCGGCGCGCAGTTCGGTGCTGGAGGAGACGATCCGGCCGAAGCGGAACAGCTCGTCCTCGACGTCGTCCAGCGTGCCCGACTTCTGCGCGGCGGTGAGGTCGGCGACGTCCGCCAGCTCCTCCAGCGCGTCCACCAGGTCGCGGGACTGCGACCAGCGGGAGCGGACCAGACCGGCCACCACGTCGGCGGTGGTCCCGGAGACCTGCCCGCCGATCAGGCGGCGGACCAGCTCGGCCTTGGCCTCGCCGGACTGCGCCGGGTCGGTGAGGACCCGACGCAGGCCCGCCTCGCGGTCGAGCAGCGCGGTGACGGCCGCCAGCTCGTCGGCGAGCCGCGTCGCGTCCACGGACACGGAGTCCGTCAGCGCGTCGAGACGCTCGCGTCCGGCTGCCAGGGCCTCGCGGCTCGCTCCGTGCGCTGTCATCGAGCCGCCTCGGCCTTCTCCTCGAGTTCGTCGAGGAAGCGGTCGATGACGCGGCTCTGCCGGGCGTGGTCCTGGAGGGACTCGCCGACGAGCTTGCCGGCCAGGTCGGTGGCCAGCTGGCCGACGTCCTGACGCAGTGCCTGCGCGGCCGACTTGCGGTCGGCCTCGATCTGGGCGTGCCCGGCGGCGACGATCTCCTCACGCTGCCGCTGGCCCTCGGCGCGCATCTCGGCGATGAGCGCGGCGCCCTGCTCCTGAGCCTCCTGGCGCAGGCGCGCGGCCTCGTGACGGGCCTCGGCCAGCTGCGCCTTGTACTGCTCAAGGACGCTCTGGGCCTCGGTCTGCGCGGCCTCGGCCTTCTCGATACCGCCCTCGATCGCCTCGCGGCGCTGCTCCAGAACCTTGTTGATGTTCGGAAGGAGCTTCTTGGCGAGGAAGCCGAAGACGATGACGAAGGCGATGAGGCCGATGACGAGCTCTGGGATCGGCGGGATGAGGGGGTTTTCGGCCTCCTCCGCCGCCAGCTGAACCAGGGGGCTCATATCAGTGCCTTTCGTCTAAAAGTGCGCGACGGTCGGGTCAGGAGGCCGGGTAGACGAACGGCATGACCAGACCGATCAGGGCGAGCGCCTCACAGAAGGCGAAGCCGAGGATCTGGTTGGCGCGGATGAGGCCGGCGGCCTCGGGCTGACGGGCGAGCGCCTGCGTGCCGTTGCCGAAGATGATGCCGATACCGACGCCCGGGCCGATCGCCGCGAGGCCGTAACCGATGGAACCGAGGTTGCCCTTGATCTGGACGCCGGCGGCAATGGTTTCGAGAGCGGACATGCCGGTTCTTCCTTCTCTTTCAATGACCGGTGGGGGTTGGCCACCGGATGCCTGGGTGGGTGGTCGGGTTGGCGCTCAGTGGTGCTCGGCGAGCGCGCCCTGGATGTAGCTGCAGGTCAGCAGTACGAAGACGTACGCCTGGACAGCCTGGATGAAGAGCTCGAAGGCGGTCATCACGAGGACCATGACGAACGAGACACCGGAGTAGGCGATGCCGATGCCGTTCAGCATGTACCAGCTGGCGATCGTGAAGAGCAGCAGCAGGGTGTGACCGGCGAACATGTTCGCGAAGAGTCGTACGGCGTGGGTGAACGGCCGGACGATCAGGTTCGAGAAGAACTCGATCGTCATCGACAGCGGGAGCACCGGGCCGAGCGTCTTGTCATAGCCGGTGACGTTCTTGAAGAAGCCGACGAAACCCTGGCGCTTGAAGGTGAGCACGACCCACGTGATGTACACGAGGGCGGCCAGCACCGCGGGGTACGAGATGATCGCGGTGACCGGGAACTGGGCGACCGGGATGATCGACCACAGGTTCATCATCCAGATGAAGAAGAACAGCGAGACGACGAACGGGACGTACTTCTCGCCTTCCTTCTTGCCGATGGTCTCGTAGACGACACCGCGACGGACGAAGTCGTAGCCGGTCTCGGCGATCATCTGGAGCTTGCCCGGGACAACCTTCGGACGCGCGAAGGCGGCCCAGAAGAAGCCCACGATGATGATCGACCCGAGCAGCGCCAGCAGCATCGTCTTGTTGAAGTACACGCTGCTGTCCGCGTCGCCGAAGAGCGGCTTGAACAGGAACGAGTGCAGGCCCGGAGCCGGGAAGCCACACCCGTCGAACAGGTGGCAGCTCGTGTCGAAAGCGAGCGTCTGCGTCGGGTCAGCACTCACCGCGGGCTCCTTCATCGTGGCGCATGGGTACGGCAACCTCGTTGTGTCGGCGCGGCGCAGGGCCGCGGTTCGGCACGGGACTGGTGTTACGGATGTGGGGGCGGCTGAGGGGCATCTCGCCTCGCGATTGAGCAGGCGTCAGCTCAGATGCCCGCGCCCGCGATGCCGCAGTTGGCACCGGACGATAGCAGGATCTCTCGTACGCCTTTATCCCGGCCCTACCCCTCACGACGAATGCCCGGTCTTCTCGGCCTTGTCGGCCTTGTCCGGTTCGACGTAGAGGATCTTGGCCTTCATGTGGGCGCGGGTCTGCGCGGCGATCCACGTGAGGGTGGCGACCACGAGAGTGAGGGCGAAGGCCCGGGGGTTGAACAGTGTCGTGTTCTTGAACACGGCCATGAAGACGACCAGCAGCAGGAGCTGGGCCGCGTAGAGCATCAGGCCCATCATCTGGAAGAGCTGTGGCATGGACCTGGCCGTGCGCTGCAGGACGTAGAGACCGATCCCCATGAAGAGGATCACGATCACCGTCCCGACGAGCGCCCCGATCACTCCCTTGCCGCCAGCGACCACACCGCCGACGACGGCGGCGAGCACGCCGACGGCAGCCGTGGGTACGGCGGCCTGGGCCAGGATCCGGGCGTCATTGGACGGCATGGCGGCAACTCCGCTTTCACAGGGGGCAGGTGTCGTCATGGACGAGCGTAGTCCCGGTCGGAGGGGCGAAAACCTCACGCCTGCCTCACGCCAATGGACCAACGCGGTTGCGTCCGTCGGCTCTGTCCGGGGTTCTCGTGAACCGTATCACAAACTATTTGATGAGGTCTTTACCTGTTCGGTGTGCTTGGTGTCACACATGAGAGTGAACCTGCCCGTCTGAGCGAAAACCGGGCCGTTCTGTCTGGTATTGGGGGTGTTTACTCCCCCACGAGTTGGCAATGCTCTAGTCAGATTCTTACCTTGGCGAGGGTCAGCGCGAGCTTCCCGAGGTGCGCCGGTCCAGCACGCGGGAGTGGCCTCCGATGGCCGTCGCACCGTTGGCCTGACCGCGCTCCGGAGTCCCAACTACAGCCGCCGGCTGCGGAGTTGCGGCGGCGGGCGCCTGGGCCGCCAGGGCGGCCCTGCGGCGCCGGTAGCGCGGCGGGACGAAGGCCTGCGCCCACATCGGGGCCCGCGGGGTGAAGCGCGGCAGCAGGAGCAGCGCCAGGCCGACCGCGCTGAAGAACACCACACCGAGCACGATCCACATCGAGGCGGAGTTCACGGAGTAGGCCAGCGCCCCGAAGGCGATCAGGGCCGCCCAGAAGTACATGATCAGCACGGCCCTGCTGTGCGAGTGGCCGACTTCCAGCAGCCGGTGGTGCAGGTGCCCGCGGTCCGCCGCGAACGGCGACTGGCCGCGCCAGGTGCGCCGCACGATCGCGAGGACCAGGTCGGCGGCCGGCACCGCGATGATCGTCAGCGGCAGCAGCAGCGGGATGTACACGGGCACCATCTGGTGCACCGCGTTGCGCTCGGACCCGGCGAACAGGTTCATCACGTCCGGGTCCACCTGGCCCGTGACCGAGATCGCGCCCGCGGCCAGCACCAGGCCGATCAGCATGGAGCCGGAGTCGCCCATGAAGATCCGCGCGGGGTGCATGTTGTGCGGCAGGAAGCCCAGGCACATGCCCATCAGGATCGCCGAGAACAGCGTGGCGGGGGCGGCGGCCTCGATGCCGTACGAGTACCAGATCCGGTAGGCGTACATGAAGAACGCCGCGGCGGCGATGCACACCATGCCGGAGGCCAGGCCGTCCAGGCCGTCCACGAAGTTCACCGCGTTGATGGTGATCACCACCAGCGCCACCGTCAGCAGGGTGCCCTGCCAGGGGGTCAGCGCCACCGTGCCGACACCCGGGATGGGCAGCCACAGGATCGTCAGACCCTGCATGACCATGACGCCCGCGGCGATCATCTGACCGCCCAGCTTGATGAGGGCGTCGATCTCGAACTTGTCGTCGAGCACACCGATCAGCCAGATCAGCGCCGCCCCGGAGAGCAGCGCGCGCGGCTCGTTGGACTTCTCGAAGACCTCGTTGAGGTTGGTCATGTGGTCGGCGACCAGCAGACCGGCGCACAGCCCGAAGAACATGGCGATACCGCCGAGCCGCGGAGTGGGTTCCCGGTGCACGTCACGGGCCCTGATCTCCGGCATCGCCCCGGCCACGATCGCGAACTTCCGCACCGGCCCTGTCAGCAGATACGTCACCGCGGCCGTGATGCAGAGCGTCAGCAGGTATTCACGCACGGGCTTCCCCACAGGTCTCGCTGGCCATCACAGCCCCACACCCTAGCGAGGGACGCATATGTGTGAGGACTTCCGGGTAGCGACGATGGTTGCACGTGCGGCTGTGAACCGGGCGCACAACGGTGCCTACGACGCTGCGCCTACCCCCTCTCAACGGGGATACGGCGGAAATCTACCCGTGAGCTCCCGCACCTCGTCACGCACCCTCCCCACCTCCGACGTCCCGCGCACCACGGCCGCCAGCAGGTCCGCGATCCGGGTCATCTCCGGCTCCCCCATGCCCTGGGTGGTCACGGCCGCCGTGCCCAGCCGCAGCCCGCGTGCGTCGCCGTGCGGAAGAACACAGCAGTCGAGGACCATCCCGGCGGCGGCGAGCCGTCCCCGGGCGACGCGCCCCTCCACCCCGAGCGGGGCGGGGTCGGCGGTGATCAGATGGGTGTCGGTGCCGCCCGTCGTGACCACGAGCCCCCACTCGGCGAGACGGGCCGCGAGCACCTTCGCGTTGGCGACCACCTGATGGGCGTACGCGCTGAACGCCGGTGTCGCCGCCTCCCCGAACGCGACCGCCTTGGCGGCGACGCTGTGCATCTGCGCGCCGCCCTGGGTGAACGGGAACACCGCCCGGTCCAGGCGCTCGGCCAGCTCGGGCGCCTGGCACAGCAGCATCCCGCCGCGCGGCCCGCGCAGCACCTTGTGCGTGGTCGCGCACACCACGTCGGCGTACGGCACCGGGTTCGGGGCCGCTCCCCCGGCGACGAGCCCGATCGGGTGGGCGGCGTCGGCGATCAGGTACGCGCCGGCCTCGTCGGCGATCTCGCGGAAGAGGGCGTAGTCGAGGTGGCGGGGGTAGGCGATGGACCCGCACACGATCGCCTTGGGCCGGTGCGACCGGGCCAGCGCCCGCACCTGGTCGTAGTCGACGAGCCCGCTCTCCGCGTCCACCCCGTACCCGATGAAGTCGAACCAGCGGCCGGAGAAGTTGGCCGGCGACCCGTGCGTGAGGTGGCCGCCGTAGGGCAGCCCGAGGGCGAGCACGGTGTCACCGGGGCGCAGCAGCGCGGCGTAGGCCGCCAGCACGGCGGAGGAGCCCGAATGGGACTGCACGTTGGCGTGGGCGGCGCCGAACAGGGCCTTGGCACGGTCGACGGCGAGCCGCTCGGCGACGTCGACGATCTCGCAGCCACCGTGGTGCCGGGCGCCCGGATAGCCCTCGGCGTACTTGTTGGCGAGCGGGGAGCCGAGCGCCGCCAGCACGGCCGGGGAACTGAAGTTCTCGGCGGCGATCAGCTGCAACGACGTCGACTGCCGGGTCAGCTCCGCCAGCAGGAGCTCGGCCAGCTCCGGGTCCTGGCGCCGCAGCAGCAGATCGCCCTCGTCGAGGGCAGGGGTGACCGACATGACGGGCTCCGGACGGTCGGCGGTGACGTAGGTCCAATGTAGGCCCGGTATGCGACGGACGCGCGGTTTGTGCGTACGGGTGGGGCGTCGGGGGGACGGCCGGTCGCGCGACTGCGGGTGGGTAGGGGCTGCTCGCGCAGTTCCTCCCCCAGCCTTCGGCCGGGGGTGGTACCCCAGCGCCCCTTACGGGGCGCTTCTACATCCGCGCCGGAACACCGGTGAGCGCCGTCACCACCGGGTCCAGCGCCTCGTGTATCTCGTCGCCGATGGACTGGAAGAACGGCAGCGGGGCGCCGTACGGGTCGTAGACCTCGTCGGCCTCCGCGGTCGGGGCCAGCAGCCAGCCGCGCAGCGCGGCGGCCGCGCGGACCAGCGCGCGGGCGCGGACGACCACGCCGTCGGTGAGCGGCGGCAGGGTCGCCGGGTCGATGGCGCGGACCAGCCGGGTGAACTCCTTCAGGGTGAACGTGCGCAGGCCCGCGGAGTGGCCCATGGAGATGACCTGGGCGCGGTGGTCACGGGTGGCCGTCAGCACCAGGTCGGCCCGGATGACGTGCTCGTCGAGCAGCTCCCGGCCCACGAACCCGGAGGCGTCCGCGCCGAAGTCGGCGAGCACGGCCTCCGCGTTCGCCTCCATGGGGGCGCCCTCGTGGCCCCAGGTGCCCGCGCTCTCCACGATCAGTCCGCCGCCCAGGAACGTGCCGAGCCGGTCGGTCACGAGGTGGCGGTTCAGCCGCTCGGTGATCGGCGAGCGGCACACGTTGCCGGTGCTGACGTGGAGGATGCGGAAGCTGTCGCGCGGCAGCCCCACGAACGTCGTCGTGATCTCCGCCGCGCGCTCCCCGTTGCCTATGCCACGCCCCGCGTCAGGGGCTGTCAATTCGCCACCTCGAGGTCGGGTACGACCTTGCGCAGCTCCTCCGCCGAGATCGCGCCCGCGCGCAGCAGCAGCGGAACCTCACGGGTGACGTCGACGATCGAGGACGGCACGTTGCCCGGGGTCGGACCGCCGTCGAGGTAGACGGAGACGGAGTCGCCGAGCATGTCCTGCGCGGCGTCGCAGGTCTCCGGCGAGGGGTGGCCGGTGAGGTTGGCGGAGGAGACGGCCATCGGGCCGACCTCGGTGAGCAGCTCGATGGCGACCGGGTGCAGGGGCATGCGCACGGCGACCGTGCCGCGGGTGTCGCCCAGGTCCCACTGCAGGGACGGCTGGTGCTTGGCGACCAGGGTGAGCGCGCCCGGCCAGAACGCGTCGACCAGCTCCCAGGCCAGCTCGGAGAAGTCCGTGACGAGACCGTGCAGGGTGTTCGGGGAGCCGATCAGCACCGGGGTGGGCATGTTGCGGCCCCGGCCCTTGGCGTCGAGGAGGTCGGCGACCGCCTCCGAGGTGAACGCGTCGGCGCCGATGCCGTACACCGTGTCGGTCGGCAGCACCACCAGTTCCCCCCGGCGGACGGCGGACGCGGCCTCGCGCAGACCCGTCACGCGGTCGGTCGCGTCGTTGGTGTCGTATCGCCGTGCCATGTCTAGCGGGCCTCCTCGTACACGTACTGCGGGATGAAAGTCAGCTGGGTGCTCACGGCAGCGCCTTGCGGGCGGTCGCGAAGCGGGGGCGGTTGTTGAGGTCCGGGTGGTCGGCCGCGTCGGCCCAGCCCCGCTCCTCGGTGAAGATCCACGGCACCTGGCCGCCCTGGGTGTCGGCGTGCTCGATGACGACGACACCTCCGGGGCGCAGCAGCCGGTGCGCGGTGCGCTCGATGCCCCGGATGAGGTCGAGGCCGTCCTCGCCGGAGAACAGCGCGAGTTCGGGGTCGTAGTCGCGGGCCTCGGGGGCGACGTACTCCCACTCGGTGAGCGGGATGTACGGGGGGTTGGAGATGACCAGGTCGACATGGCCGTCGAGGTCGTGGAAGGCGTCCAGGGCGTCTCCCTGGCGCAGGTCCACCCGGGAGCCCGCCACGTTCTTGCGGGTCCACTGGAGCGCCTCCTCGGACAGCTCCACGGCGTGCACGCGCGAGCGCGGGACCTCCTGGGCGAGGGCGAGCGCGATGGCACCGGAACCGGTGCACAGGTCGACGATGCGGGGCTCGACGACGTCCATGGCCCGCACGGCGTCTATGGCCCACCCGACCACCGACTCGGTCTCCGGGCGCGGCACGAACACCCCCGGACCCACCTGGAGTTCGAGATAGCGGAAGTACGCCCGCCCGGTGATGTGCTGGAGCGGCTCGCGCTGCTCCCGGCGGGCGATGACCTCCCAGTAGCGGGCGTCGAAGTCCGCGTCCTTGACGGTGTGCAGCGCGCCCCGCTTCACGCCGTGCACGAACGCGGCGAGCTCCTCCGCGTCGTTGCGCGGCGAGGGCACGCCGGCGTCGGCCAGCCGCTGGGCGGCCTGCGCCACCTCGGCGAGCAGCACACTGCGGGGGCTTGGGGGTCGCCCCCCAAATTCTTGCTGCACGCTGGTCCTCCGTGTCGTAACTCGTACGTTCCGTACGTGCCGTACGTGCCTTACGCGGCCGCGAGCTTGGCGGCCGAGTCCGCGTCGACGCAGGCCTGGATGACCGCGTCGAGGTCGCCGTCCAGCACCTGGTCCAGGTTGTACGCCTTGAAGCCGACGCGGTGGTCCGAGATGCGGTTCTCCGGGAAGTTGTACGTGCGGATCTTCTCGGAGCGGTCGACGGTGCGGACCTGGCTGCGGCGGGCGTCGGCCGCTTCCCGCTCCGCCTCCTCCTGGGCCGCGGCGAGCAGCCTGGAGCGCAGGATACGCAAGGCCTGCTCCTTGTTCTGCAGCTGGCTCTTCTCGTTCTGGCAGGAGGCGACGACCCCGGTGGGCAGGTGCGTGATGCGCACGGCGGAGTCGGTGGTGTTCACGGACTGGCCGCCCGGCCCGGAGGACCGGTAGACGTCGATCCGCAGGTCGTTCGGGTTGATCTCGACGTCGACCTCCTCCGCCTCCGGCGTGACGAGCACACCGGCCGCCGAGGTGTGGATCCGGCCCTGGGACTCGGTCGCCGGCACCCGCTGCACGCGGTGCACGCCGCCCTCGTACTTCAGCCGCGCCCAGACGCCCTGCCCGGGTTCCGTCGCGCCCTGGCCGCCCTTGGTCTTCACGGCGACCTGGACGTCCTTGTAGCCGCCCAGCTCGGACTCGGTGGCGTCGATGATCTCGGTCTTCCAGCCGACGCGCTCGGCGTACCGCAGGTACATGCGCAGCAGGTCGCCGGCGAAGAGCGCGGACTCGTCGCCGCCGGCGCCGGCCTTGATCTCCAGGATGACGTCCTTGTCGTCGGACGGGTCCCGGGGCACCAGCAGCAGCCTCAGCTTCTCGGTGAGCTCCTCGCGCTGCTTGTCCAGCTCCTTGACCTCGGCGGCGAAGTCGGGGTCGTCGGCGGCCAGTTCACGCGCGGTCTCGATGTCGTCGCCGGTCTGCTTCCAGGAGCGGTACGTGGCGACGATCGGGGTGAGCTCGGCGTAGCGCTTGTTCAGCTTGCGCGCGTTGGCCTGGTCGGCGTGGACCGACGGGTCGGCGAGCTTCTTCTCCAGGTCTGCGTGCTCGACGACGAGTTCCTCGACGGCCTCGAACATGTTTGGCTCCTGATACTGCTGCGGCACGGGGGAAGGAAAGGCGGGCGACCAAAAACGCCGGTCCGGGCACACCCCGCACGGGGGCGTGCCGTGGACCGGCGAAGTCGGGCTCGCTACTTCTTGTTGCCGGCGGCAGCCTTGCCGAAGCGGGCCTCGAAGCGGGCCACACGGCCACCGGTGTCGAGGATCTTCTGCTTGCCCGTGTAGAACGGGTGGCACTCGGAGCAGACCTCGGCACGGATGGTGCCGCTGGTGATCGTGCTACGGGTGGTGAACGACGCGCCACAGGTGCAGCTGACCTGCGTCTCGACGTACTCGGGGTGGATGTCGCGCTTCAAGGGGTTCTCCTAGATATCGGGAGGGCACCGGGTCGCCGTCGCGGGCTGCGGGGCGTGAACCGGGGCCGACGGTCCAGTCTGCCAGGGCTGGCCGTATCTCCCAAAACCGGGGGCCTTGGATGTTTATTCCAGGGGCTACGCCCATAGGGGGGCGAGCCCGCCCGCACCCTCACGACGACGTCACGACACCCTCGGCCTGCCCCGTCGCCGTCCCCTTCGTCGCGGAGGCCGGGATCGGCTCGTCGTTCCGCAGCGCGGCCCACACCTGCTTCGCCTTGGCCTCGGCGACCACCACCCGGTTCGGGTCGGACGGGTCGTACCGGACCGGCATCGTCACCATGTGCATGTTCTGCGCACCGATGGACTTCAGCCCGTTCGCGAAGTCGATCAGCGAGTTCACCGAGCCCAGGTCGGAGTCGGCGGTGACGGTCTTCGTCGCGGTGTCGGCCAGGTCGTACAGCTTCTTGGGGCTGGTGAACACCCCCACCTGCTCGACCTGGTCGATCAGCGCCTTCACGAACGCCTGCTGGAGCTGGATGCGGCCCAGGTCGGAGCCGTCGCCGACGCCGTGCCGGGTGCGCACCAGGCCGAGCGCCTGCTGCCCGTCGAGGGTGTGCCGGCCGGCCTTGAGGTCGAGGTGGCTCTGCGGGTCGTCGATGGCCTTGGTGGTGGTGAGCGTGACCCCGCCGAGTTCGTCGACGAGCTTCTGGAAGCCGGAGAAGTCGACCTCCAGGTAGTGGTCCATGCGGATGCCGGTCATGCCCTCGACCGTCTTGACGGCGCAGGTGGCGCCCCCGGTGGAGTACGCGGAGTTGAACATCACCCCGGTCGCGGCGTCGTGCGCGGTGCCCTGCGCGTCCGTGCAGGACGGGCGGTCGATGAGGGTGTCCCGCGGGATGGAGACCACGCTGGCCTGCCGGTGCCCCTTGTAGACGTGGACGATCATCGCCGTGTCGGAGCGGGCGCTGCCGTCGTCGGCGCCGCCGCCGAGCTTCCGGTTGGCGCCGGAACGCGTGTCCGAGCCGAGGACCAGGATGTTCTCGGAGCCGTTGTCGACCTTGGCGGGCCGGTCGGAGCCGAGCACCTGGTTGATGTCGACGGTCCTGAGGTTCCCGTTGAGCTTGAAGTACAGGTAGCCGACGCCGGTGCCGCCGAGGACGAGGATGCCCGCCGCCGTCCAGGCCGTGACGCGCAGCGCCCTGCGGCCGCCGCCGGGCGGCTTGCGGCGTCGGCCCCTGCCGCGGCGGCCGACGGCCGTCGTGGGGGGCTCGGGTATGTGCGGCCCTGGCGTGCTCTCGGCGGACATGCGCTCCTCGGTTCTCGTACGACTGGTCGGTTACCCCCTGCTTTCAGGGTCAGGCCCGGCGTACCGGGAACATCGGCACGTACCGGACCATCGTCGCTCCGCCGGGTCAGACGGCGAAACTCGGGAAAGGGTTGCACGACACGGTGTGCCCACCGCGTCACGCGATGGGCACACCGTGTCATCGGGTGAGTCCGGGCGAACCCCGCTCACCAGGTGTTTCAGCCGAAGATGTCGTACTGCTGGAAACCGGTGCCGAGCGACTTCCTTGTGGCAAAGATCTCGCTGGTCCCCTTGCCGGTGCCCGGGTAGAGGTACAGCGTTCCGCCGGTCGTACGGGCCACCAGGTCGGCCTTGCCGTCGCCGGTCAGGTCGCCGACCGCGGCGAGGGTGTTGTAGCCGGTCCAGCCGGAGCGGACCTTCACGCGGGCCGAGAAGAGTCCGGTGCCGGACTTGCCGGTGCCCTTGTACAGGTACAGGTCGCCGCCGCTGCTCCTGCGGGCCAGCAGGTCGGCCTTGCCGTCGCCGTTGAAGTCGCCGACGCCGCGCAGCTGGTTGTACTGGCTCCAGCCGCCGCCGATGCGGACGGCGGCGGCGAAGGTGCCGTTGCCCTTGCCCGGGTACAGCCACAGGACGCCGCTGGAGTCCTCGGAGAGGACGTCGGGCAGGTAGTCGCCGGTGAGGTCACCGGGGATCACGACGGCCTTGCGGGTCTTCCAGTTGGTGAAGATCTTCGTCGTGACCCAGGAGCCGTTGGTCTGGGCGCTGTTGAGAGCGAAGTGGTCCCAGTAGACGTCGCCGGTGGACGACACCCGGTAGACGAGGTCCTGGAAGCCGTCCCGGTTCAGGTCGGCCTGGAGGATCAGGTTGACGCCGCTCCAGTCACCCCACGAGACGCGGGAGGCGAGCGAGGTGCCCTTGGAGTCCAGCTCGTAGCCGACCCTGGTCGAGGACCTGCGGGCGAACAGGTCGGCCTTGCCGTCGGTGTAGCTCAGGTTGGTGTCGGCGATCTGCGCGTAGGCGGCACCGACGTAGGTGCTGACCTTGGAGAAGACGCTGTAGGCGCCCTTGGCGACGCAGTTCTGGACGCCCCAGGAGACCACGCCGACGATCCGGCCGCCGACGACCAGCGGACCGCCGGAGTCGCCGTTGCAGGCCGTGGTGGTGCCCGTGTCGGTGCCGGTGGCGGCCTTGCCCGCGCAGACCATGTGGCCCTTGACGTAGTCGCTGCCGTAGCCGCCCGTGCAGGTGGTGTCGGACTGGATGGGCAGCGTGGCCGTCTTCAGGGTCGGGGAGATGGCGTCCGAGGTGGAGCTGGTGCGGCCCCAGCCGTAGACCTTGGCGGTCGTGGCGGCGGTGCCCGTGTACGACGCGGTGTCGGTGTTGGTCGTCATCCGGATCGGCGTCGCCTTGACCGGGGCGGCCAGGGTGAGCACGGCGACGTCGTTGTTGGGGACGCCGTGGGACGACACGGTGTACGACGGGTGGTTCCACTGGCGCAGGACGCCGGAGACGGTGCCGCCGTGCAGGTTGTCGCTGCCGTCGCTGTTGGTGGTGGGCAGCGCGGCGGTGCCGGTGATGACCACGGACTTCGTGGTGCTCCACTTGTAGCCCTTGACGCAGTGCGCGGCGGTGAGGATCTTCGTGGGCGAGACGACCGAGCCGCCGCAGAAGAAGCCGACGTCGTCGCTGGTGCTGGTGGTGCCCTTGTCGTCGTAGTACCAGAGCTGCGCCATCCAGGGCGCCGAGGAGATGCTGGTCGTACCGCCACCGATGATCTTCGGCGAGACGGCGGAGCCGCTGCTCGACGGCTTCGCGCCGGTGCTCCCGCCGTTGACGGCGGCGACCGCGTCGGCGGCGCGCCGCTCCAGCGTGGTCCCCGACGGCGCGGTGACGGCCGGCTTGACCGTCGGCACCGGCCGGGTGGCCGCGCTGGCGGAGGTCGAGATCAGTGCGGCCGTGACGGCGGCGGCGACGGAGGCCGCGGCCACGGGCAGAGCGAAACGTATCCGGCGTCTGTGACGGCCGGTCCCGGACGTGGGTGTGCCCACCTGAGTCCCCCCCTGGGGATATGGAGTTCGACATTCGGTCAAAGGACCGAAGGGCGTGATCGTACACCGGTCGCGAAAACGCCAGAAGCCGTCCCCACCAGGGGGGACGGCTTCCGGTTATGAAGATCTACGGGGACTCTCAGTCTCCGTTGCCGGGCGTCGGCGTCGTCTTCTGGATCTGCATCAGGAACTCGACGTTCGACTTCGTCTGCTTCATCTTGTCGAGGAGCAGCTCGATCGCCTGCTGCTGGTCGAGCGCGTGCAGCACCCGGCGCAGCTTCCAGACGACGGCCAGCTCCTCGTTGCCGAGCAGGATCTCCTCCTTGCGGGTGCCGGACGCGTCCACGTCCACCGCCGGGAAGATGCGCTTGTCGGCGAGCTTCCGGTCGAGCTTGAGCTCCATGTTGCCGGTGCCCTTGAACTCCTCGAAGATCACCTCGTCCATGCGGGACCCGGTGTCCACCAGGGCGGTGGCGAGGATCGTGAGGGATCCGCCGTCCTCGATGTTGCGGGCCGCACCGAAGAAGCGCTTCGGCGGGTACAGGGCGGTCGAGTCGACACCACCGGACAGGATGCGGCCGGACGCCGGCGCCGCGAGGTTGTACGCACGGCCCAGACGCGTGATCGAGTCGAGCAGCACGACGACGTCGTGGCCCAGCTCCACCAGCCGCTTGGCGCGCTCGATGGCGAGCTCGGCGACCGTGGTGTGGTCCTCGGCGGGGCGGTCGAAGGTCGAGGAGATGACCTCGCCCTTCACCGACCGCTGCATGTCGGTGACCTCTTCCGGACGCTCGTCGACGAGGACGACCATCAGGTGGCACTCGGGGTTGTTGTGCGTGATCGCGTTGGCGATCGCCTGCATGATCATGGTCTTGCCGGTCTTCGGCGGGGCCACGATCAGACCGCGCTGGCCCTTGCCGATCGGCGACACGAGGTCGATGATCCGGGTGGTGAGGACGCCCGGGTCCGTCTCCAGGCGGAGGCGGTCCTGCGGGTAGAGCGGGGTCAGCTTGTTGAACTCCGGGCGGCCGCGGCCGTGTTCGGGCGCCATGCCGTTGACGGAGTCGAGGCGGACCAGCGCGTTGAACTTCTCGCGGCGCTCGCCCTCCTTCGGCTGGCGGACCGCGCCGGTGATGTGGTCGCCCTTGCGCAGGCCGTTCTTGCGGACCTGGGCGAGGGAGACGTACACGTCGTTCGGGCCCGGGAGGTAGCCGGAGGTCCGGATGAACGCGTAGTTGTCGAGGATGTCCAGGATGCCCGCGACGGGGATCAGGACGTCGTCGTCGGCCAGCTGCGGCTCGGCGCCGCCGATCTCGTCACGGCCACGACGCCCACGACGGTCCCGGTAGCGGCCGCGACGGCCACGACGGCCGCCGTCGAAGTCGTCGTCGTCCTGCGGGCCCACGTTGCGGTCCTGACGGCCGCCGCCCTGCTGGCCCTGGCCCTGGCCCTGCTGCTGACGGTCCTGGCGGTCCTGACGCCCGCCCTGGCCGCTCTGGCCGCCCTGCTGCTGCTCGTCGCCCTTGCCGCGGCGGTCGCGGTCACGGCCGCGCTCGCGGCGGTCGCGGCGGCCACGGCCCTCGCCGTCACCGGCGTCGGCCTTGGCCTCGCCCTGCTGGGCGGGCGTCTCGGCCCTGGTCTCGGTCTTCGCCTCGGCCACGATCGTCTCGGCGCCGCCCGCGGCCGGGCTGCCCGCCTCGGCGGTGGCACGCCGGCGACGGCGCTCGGTGGGGGCGTCGTCCCCGCCGCGCTCGGCCTCGCTCGCGCGGGAGCCGGCCGGCTGGCCCGGGATCTCGATCTGCTGCTGGGCCACGGCCTTCTCGGCGGGAGCCTCGGCGGGCTGCTCCGCCTTCTTCTCGGCGGCGGCGTCGCCCGTTCGGGCCTTGGAGGTGGCCCGGCGCTTCGGCTTGGTCTCGGTGGCCGCCTCGGCCTTGGCGGGGGCACCGCCGCCGGCCTGGGCCTCCTTGATGACCTCGATCAGCTGGCTCTTGCGCATGCGCGCGGTGCCCCTGATGCCGAGGCCGGATGCGACCTGCTGAAGCTCGGCCAGCACCATGCCCTCGAGGCCGGTACCGCGGCGCCGCCGGGAGCCGGCACCGGAGGCAGGCGCGGAGGCGTCCGTGGCGGGCGCGGCAGCGGTCTCCTCGACACGTGCGCCCATCAGATCGGTGGTGTCGCTCACGAAGGGTCCTTCCCTGGAGCGGACGTCGGCCTGTCTGGCTCGGCGACCGGTTGTGCTGTCCGGCTTCGGTCCTTGCTGTGTGGACCGTGCCGGGGCGGTGGTCCGCCTAAGCGGCGGAGAGAATTTCTGGTGACGGCGCTTCGTCAGCCGTGGCACCCGGTGTCACGTTGGCGTGGTCGCACCTGTTCCGGAGCGTGCCCAGCGGCCTGCTCAGAGTCCGCGTACGGCGTACTGCCCAGGTACGTCATACAGAACGCTGAATGGCTTGGGAGACTCCCGGAAGAATGTCTGTCCCGGACGGGGACGTGAAGCACCTCGCCATGGTGGGGTCGGGTGCAGACTTGAGGTTAACACTACCGGATCCAACAAACATTCCCCCTCTCCAAATCCGGCAATCGCACGCGGTCAGATGTCACTGGAGGTCGCGAGCGGAAGCACACTCGCGCCTCGCGCGTCGAGGTCGAGCCTGTTGGCGGCCCACTCCGGACCCGCCAGGGCCTGCACCTTCTCGGCGCTGTCGGCGTCCGCCAGGGCCATCACGGTGGGTCCGGCGCCCGAGATCACGGCCGGGACCCCGTCGGCACGCAGCCGTTCCACCAGGGCGGCGCTCTCCGGCATGGCCGGGGCGCGGTACTCCTGGTGCAGCCGGTCCTCGGTGGCGGGCAGCAGCAGCTCGGGGCGCCGGGTGAGGGCCTCGACGAGCAGGGCGGCACGGCCCGCGTTGGCGGCCGCATCGACGTGCGGCACGGAGCGCGGAAGCAGTCCGCGCGCGGTCTCCGTGAGGACCGGCTTTCCGGGCACGAAAACCACCGGAACGATGGAATCGGCGGGCTCCATCCTGATCGCCCGGGCGGCGCCGGACTCCATCCAGGAGAGCGTGAAACCGCCGAGCAGGCAGGCCGCGACGTTGTCGGGGTGGCCCTCGATCTCGGTGGCCAGCTCCAGGAGCGCGGCGTCGTCGAGCCTGGCCTCGCCGCCTATCGTCACCGCGCGTGCGGCGACGATGCCGGCGCAGATGGCGGCGGAGGAGGAGCCCAGGCCACGGCCGTGCGGGATGCGGTTGGCGCACACGATCTCCAGGCCGCGGGGCTGTCCGCCCAGCAGGTCGAAGGCGGTGCGCAGGGAGCGCACGAGGAGGTGACTCTCGTCACGTGGCAGCGTCTCGCTGCCCTCACCCGCGATGTCGATGTGCAGCCCGGAGTCGGCCACCCGGACGACGACGTCGTCGTAGAGCCCCAGTGCGAGACCCAGGGCGTCGAAGCCCGGGCCGATGTTGGCACTGGTGGCGGGGGTGCGCACCCGGACGGCGGCGGCGCGGAACGCTGGACCGGCCATCGCTCGATGACTCTCCTTGAGCTGCGTGATGGTCGAATGACATTCGATAGGTACGTGAGGGAACCTCGGGCCGTGGAGACGGCGCGGCACCGCACCATATGCGCAGGCATATGCAGCGGGCGGGTTCGGTACAGCCTATCGAAGGAAGGTTCTGTGGCGACATAGGGCGCACAGGAGGCGCACGATGCGTGTCGTAAGCCCCCTGTGCCCCCTTCGTAGGGAGTCCACTCGTCAGGACGCCACAGGCGCTTCACCGGTTGCCCGGCCGGGGTCGGTCGATGTGCCGACCGAGTCGAGTACTTCTCAAGCACTCCTCGAGTACCCCTTGAGCGGTTTTCTAGGCGAGGCCGAGGCGCTCCGCCGCGGCGGCCGCGTCGACCGGCACCGTGACCGGCTGCGGAGCGCCGGCGACGGCCCAGTCGGGGTCCTTCAGGCCGTTGCCGGTGACCGTGCAGACGATGCGCTGGCCCGGGTCCACCTTGCCCTGCTCGGCGGCCTTCAGCAGACCGGCGACGGAGGCGGCGGAGGCGGGCTCCACGAAGACACCCTCCTGGGCGGCCAACAGCCGGTAGGCGCGCAGGATCTCACGGTCCGTCACCTCGTCGATGAGGCCCTCGGACTCGTCCCGCGCGGCGAGCGCGAACTGCCACGAGGCGGGGTTGCCGATACGGATCGCGGTGGCGATGGTCGAGGGGTCCTTGACGATCTCGCCGCGCACGATCGGGGCGCTGCCGGAGGCCTGGAAGCCCCACATCCGGGGGGTCTTCGAGGAGACGCCGTCACCGGCGTACTCCTTGTAGCCCTTCCAGTAGGCGGTGATGTTGCCCGCGTTGCCGACCGGCAGGACGTGGATGTCGGGCGCGTCCCCGAGCATGTCCACGATCTCGAAGGCGGCCGTCTTCTGCCCCTCGATGCGCACCGGGTTGACCGAATTGACCAGCGCCACCGGGTAGTTCTCGCTCAGGCCGCGGGCGAGGGTGAGGCAGTCGTCGAAGTTGCCGTCGACCTGGAGGATCTTCGCGCCGTGCACGAGGGCCTGGCCCATCTTGCCGAGCGCGATCTTCCCCCGCGGCACGAGCACGGCCGAGACCATGCCGGCGCGCACGGCGTACGCGGCGGCGGAGGCGGAGGTGTTGCCGGTGGAGGCGCAGATGACGGCCTGCGCGCCCGCCTCCTTGGCCTTGGAGATGGCCATGGTCATACCGCGGTCCTTGAAGGACCCGGTCGGGTTCGCGCCCTCCACCTTGAGGTGGACCTCGCAGCCCGTGCGCTCGGAGAGCACCTGCGCGGGCACGAGGGGCGTGCCGCCCTCACGGAGCGTCACGACCGGCGTGGTGTCGGAGACGGGCAGCCGGTCCCGGTACTCCTCGATGATTCCGCGCCACTGGTGGGTCATTGCTGGTTACTCTCCTTCAACCCGCATGATGCTGGCGACACCCCGCACGGTGTCGAGCTTGCGCAGCGCCTCGACGGTCCCGGAGAGGGAGGCGTCGGAGGCCCGATGGGTGACGACGACGAGGGAGGCCTCGCCGTCCTTGCCGGTCTGCCGCACCGTATCGATGGACACCCCGTGCTCGGCGAACACGGTGGCAACCTGGGCGAGAACACCCGGTTTGTCGGCGACGTCGAGGCTGATGTGGTAGCGCGTGACGACATCGCCCATCGGGGAGACGGGCAGGGCGGCGTACGACGACTCGCCGGGCCCCGTTGCCCCGCTGAGCCGGTTGCGGCAGACGGCGACCAGGTCGCCGAGGACCGCGGAGGCGGTCGGGGCGCCGCCGGCGCCGGGACCGTAGAACATCAGCTGTCCGCTCGCGTCGGACTCGACGAAGACGGCGTTGTACGCGCCGCGCACGGAGGCGAGCGGATGGGTCAGCGGGATCATCGCGGGGTGCACGCGGGCGGTGACCGAGCCGCCGTCGCCGGCCCGCTCACAGATGGCCAGCAGCTTGATGGTGCAGCCCATGTTCTTGGCGGAGGCGAAGTCGGCGGCGGTGACCTCGGTCATGCCCTCGCGGTAGACGTCGTCGAGGCGGACCCGCGAGTGGAAGGCGATGCCGGCGAGGATGGCGGCCTTGGCGGCGGCGTCGAAGCCCTCGACGTCGGCGGTCGGGTCGGCTTCCGCGTACCCGAGCGCGGTGGCCTCGTCGAGGGCCTCCTGGTAGCCGGCGCCCGTGGAGTCCATCTTGTCCAGGATGAAGTTGGTGGTGCCGTTGACGATGCCGAGCACCCGGTTGACCTTGTCGCCGGCGAGCGACTCGCGCAGCGGCCGGATCAGCGGGATGGCGCCGGCGACGGCGGCCTCGTAGTAGAGGTCCCGGCCGTGCTGGTCGGCGGCCGCGTGCAGGGCGGCGCCGTCCTGGGCGAGCAGCGCCTTGTTGGCGGAGACCACGGAGGCGCCGTGCTCGAACGCGGTGGTGATGAGGGTGCGGGCGGGCTCGATCCCGCCGATGACCTCGACGACCACGTCGATGTCGCCACGTTTGACGAGGGCGGTGGCGTCGGTGGTGACCAGGGCCGGGTCGATGCCCTCACGCACCTTGGAAGGGCGTCGTACCGCCACACCGGCCAGCTCGATCGGGGCGCCGATCCGCGCGGCGAGGTCGTCGGCGTGCGTCGTCATGATGCGCGCCACCTCTGAGCCGACAACCCCACAGCCCAGCAGCGCCACCTTCAGCGGACGCGTACGCATCATCCGACCTCGTTTCCTCATACCGTCTACGGTTGGACCAGTCTCACTCACCGGACGGTGGTTTCTACCCTTGGTCCGGATCGTGAGACATCTATTTCATTGTGTGGGGCCGGAAGACAGAAGATCTTCCGTTCGGAGGACCGAAGATCTTCCACTCCCGTCGGTCGCCGATATGCCACCGCGTGTGCGCGACGCCTGTCGGTCGCCGCGCCGATTCAGCCGACGTCGAGGCGGAGCAGGTCCTCCTCCGTCTCCCGGCGGACGATCACCCGGGACTCGCCGTCGCGGACGGCGACGACGGGCGGCCGGAGCACATGGTTGTAGTTGCTCGCCATGGAACGGCAGTAGGCGCCGGTGGCCGGCACCGCGATGAGGTCACCGGGTGCCAGGTCGCCGGGCAGGAACGCGTCCTTCACCACGATGTCGCCGCTCTCGCAGTGCTTGCCGACGACGCGGGCGAGCATCGGCGCGGCATCGCTCGTCCGCGACACCAGGGCGACGCTGTACTCGGCGTCGTACAGCGCGGTCCGGATGTTGTCGGACATGCCCCCGTCGACGGAGACGTAGGTGCGGAGGTTGTCGAGCGGCTTGATCGTGCCGACCTCGTAGAGCGTGAAGGCGGTCGGTCCCACGATGGCCCGCCCGGGCTCCACGGAGATGCGCGGCGTGCGCAGCTTGGCGGCCTCGCACTCACGCGTCACGATCTCGGTCAGTGCCTTGGCGATCTCGTGCGGCTCACGGGGGTCGTCGTCACTGGTGTACGCGATCCCGAGCCCGCCGCCGAGGTCGATCTCGGGCAGCTCGACGCCGTGCTCGTCCCGGATGTCCTTGAGCAGCCCCACCACCCGGTGCGCGGCGACCTCGAACCCGGACATGTCGAAGATCTGCGACCCGATGTGCGAGTGGATCCCGATGACCTCGAGCCCGTCCAGCTGCAGCGCCCGCCGCACAGCCTCCGCGGCCTGCCCGCCCGCCAGCGGAATCCCGAACTTCTGGTCCTCGTGGGCGGTGGCGATGAACTCGTGCGTGTGGGCCTCGACGCCGACGGTGACACGGATCTGCACCCGCTGCCGCTTGCCGAGTCCCTGCGCGATGTGGGCGACGCGGACGATCTCCTGGAAGGAGTCGAGCACGATCCGTCCGACACCGGCCTCGACGGCCCTGGTGATCTCGTCGACGGACTTGTTGTTGCCGTGGAAGGCGATCCGGTCGGCGGGCATCCCGGCGGACAGCGCGGTGGCCAGCTCGCCGCCGGAGCACACGTCCAGGTTCAGCCCCTCCTCGTGCAGCCAGCGCACGACGGCGCGCGACAGGAACGCCTTGCCCGCGTAGAAGACGTCGGCGTCGTGCCCGAAGGCGCTGCGCCAGGCCTGCGCCCGGGCGCGGAAGTCGGTCTCGTCGAGGATGTAGGCGGGGGTGCCGTGCTGTTCGGCGAGGGTCTTCACGTCGACACCGCCGACGGTGACGACGCCGTCGGCGTCACGGGTGACCGTCTGGGCCCACACCTTGCCGTCGAGCGCGTTGAGGTCGGTGGGCGGAGCTGCGTAGTGGCCTTCGGGCAGGACGTCGGCGTGCCGGGGCCCGGCGGGGTGTGCGGAACGGCTCATGGCTCTTCTGGCGCTCTCTTCAGAGGTGTTCGGGTGCGTCGATGCCGAGCAGGGACAGGCCGCCGGCCAGCACCGTCCCGGTGGCTTCGGCGAGCGCGAGCCGGGCGCGGTGGGCGGCCGAGGGTTTCTCGTCACCACGGGGCAGCACGGTCACGAGGAACGGCAGGGCGGCATCGGCGACGGTGACCAGGTGCCGGGCGAGCCGGTCGGGGGCACGGTGGGTGGCGGCGGCGGTGAGGATCCGGGGGTAGTCGGCGAGGGCGGCGACGAGGGCGGCGGGGGCGTCGGAGAGGTCGCCCGTGTCGGCGGCGGGGGCGTCGGGCAGGTGTCCCGCGCCGGCGGCGGGGGCGTCGGGCAGGTCGTTCGTGTCGGCGGCGAGCCCGAGCGGGGCGGCGCCGCGCGGGGCGGGGGCGGCGGGGGCGTTCAGCGTGGCGGGCGCGTTCAGCGAGGCTGGCGCGTCCAGCGTGGCGGGCGCGTCGAGAAGGTCACCGGCTTCGGGGCCGAACCGAAGCTCTCCGGCTTCGGGGCCGAACCCGAGCCGGGCGGCGCCGCGCACGGCGGGCGCGTCGGGAAGCTCACCGGCTTCGGGGCCGAACCGAAGGTCACCGGCTTCGGGGCCGAACCCGAGCCGGGCGGCGCCGCGCATGGCGGCACGCGCGCGGGCGTGGGCGTACCGCACCCGGAACAGCGGATTGCTCTCCCGCTGCACCAGATGGTCGGCGGTGATCCGGGGCCGGTCGTGCGCGGCGGGATGCAGCAGGGCCCACTGGGCGGCGTCGGGCCCGAGCGGCGCGGGGTCCTCCGGCGCGGGTACGGGTCGCAGGGTGACGGGTTCACCGTGCCCAACCTCGCCCCGGCCGCCCTGACTGGCGACGAGCCGCACCACCGCGTCGGCGACGACCTCGGCGCGCACGTCGTACGGCACCCGGAGCGCGACCACCTGCCCGGCGAGGGCGTCGCTGTGACCGTAGGCGGCCCCGAGGGCGCGGATCTCAGCGACGAGGGCGGCGGTCGGGGAGGCGGTGGCGCTGAGCGAGATGTTGAGGAACCCGGGCCCGGTGACGACGACGTCGTCGACGCCGGCGCAGTCCGCGAGGTGGGGCAGCAGGATCTCGGCGACCCGCAGGGGGGGTTGCCCGGCCGGGCGGGCCAGCTGGAGCGCGACGTTGGTGGCGTAGTCCCCGCAGCCGCCGGGCCCCGGCGGCGTCACCACGACCCGCTCCGGCACGGTCACGCTCAGCTCCCCCTCATCCACGGCACGACGCACCGCGCGCAGCACGGTACGGGAGAGCTCGACGGGGGTCACGGGACAAGCGTAGGGGAGGAGGGGGGTGGGTAGGCGAGCCGGTTCGGCCGAGGTCCGGGACATGGACGATCCCCGCGCTCCCTGGCCGGCGCAACCGGGCACGCTGACGAGCCGGGGCGACGCGAGCCCGGACCGCCTGAGACCGGACCCGGAATACTCGGAATACCCGGAATAAGGGACACCTGAACCCTGACCCCGCCCCGGCCACCGGGGTCGCTTGAGCCACTGGGGCAGCCTGGACCACCAGGGTCGCCTGAACCACAGTGGTCACGGACAGACGGGATCGCCTTCGGCCCGCTCCCCGGAGTACTCGCCGACACCGTCCCCCACCTCGGGCCCCGCAGACCCGCGTCTCCCCCGCTCCAGCAACTCCCGCACCACCCGCACAAGTTCATCGGGTTCGAAGGGCTTGGCGAGAAAGGCATCGACACCGACACCGAGCCCAGCCTCGACCTCATGCTGGGTACAGGCGCTGACGATGGCGAGGGGAAGATCCTGAGTCCGCGGGTCGGCACGCAGCTGGGCGGCGGTCCGCAGCCCGTCCAGCCGCGGCATGACGACATCGAGGGTGATCACGTCGGGCCGCACGCGATGAACGACATCCAGACACTCGGCACCATCGGCCGCGGTCACGACCTCGAGACCCTCCAGTTCGAGATTGACCCTGATCAGCTGCCGGATGACCTTGTTGTCGTCCACAACGAGGACCCGGCCGGACGCCCCTGGCACAACTCGAGAGTAGGTCGGGACCGGCCACCGCGTCCGGCTTTTCCCGAGTTCCGCCCCTCCGAGGAGGGCTCCCGGGGAAACCCGTTCCTGATCACCCCGACCGAGCTGGTAGTGTTCTACCCGTCGCCGCGAGCAACAGCTCAAAGCCAGACGCCCCCGTAGCTCAGGGGATAGAGCAACGGCCTCCGGAGCCGTGTGCGCAGGTTCGAATCCTGCCGGGGGCACTCGAAAAATGGGAACGGTCACGCCGATTTTGTCGGGCTTGTCCATTCCGAGTGCCATGATCGGGTTCCAGCACTTCGGTGCAGGGACCCGATTTTTTGTTCCACGGGTCTAGCTCGCGGGTTACGGACACCAGTCCGTCAAGCAGATGCCACGGGATGGTCACCCGTAGGGTCAGTTCTTCGCGAGGCCGGCTGTAGCGGACCTCCAGCCCAAAGGCGTTGTAGAGCCTTCGTTGGATCTCCTCCGGGACCAAGGTGAGGTCCACATCGAGGTGCGGGAGCGCATCCAGTAGAGCCGCGCTGTCGGCGGGTTGTGCCACCTGTTTCGGCGATTGCAGGTGAGCCAGTTGCTCGGCGAGCTGTTGGCGTTGTGCGCCCAGCGTGGCGTGTTCACGGCGGATCGCGTCGCGGAACTGCTTCTCCTGATCCGGGTCGAAATCGTCGGCCGCCTCGTCGCCGCCGAAACCGTCGGCGAGCGTGCGGATGAGGCGGGCCTGGCGCTGGCCGATGGCGGTGATGGCGCGCTCCAGAGCCGCCCGCTCGTTGGCGATGCGGTCTCCGGCACCATCCGCCGACCGAGCGGCTTCGAGTGCGGCTGTGAGGTGGCCGCGCCGATCGGGGCCGAAGATCCTGGTGGCGAAGAAGCGAGAGACGCAGGTGATCAGGATCTCTTCTCGGACCCACAGGCTCTTGGGGTGGTCGGGAAACCACGGTTGATCACGATGTTCGTTCGGGTCGGGCTGGCAGGCGTAGTAGGAGATCTGGTGGCGGGTCTTACCGAACATGCGGCGGGCACAGATGTCGCAGTAGACGTATGACCGCAGGGCGTAGGAGCGCTTGGTGGCCGGGTGGGCGTTGGCTCCGTGGGTGGTGCGGGATCCCTGACGCTGGCGGCCCACGGTAGAGACGGCGTCGAACAGTTCCTTGGTGACAAGAGGCTCATGGGCGGGCCGGGGCGACCACACCCAGTCCTTCGGGTCGTTGTAGCAGCCGCCCTTCTTCATCGCGCGGCGGTTCCAGACCTGGTAGCCCGTGTACTTGGGATTGCGAAGGATCTCTCGCACGGCGGATCCGCTCCAGCGGCCCAGGGCCGCGTCCGGCCGGGCCGGCTCCGGAGGCGGGTATGCGGCGAGGTCCAGATTCAGACGGTCGGCGATGGCGTCGTAGCCGAGCTTGTCCAGCCCGCGGAGCTGGAAGATGTGGGTGACCGCCGAGGCCCGCAGCGGGTCGGGAATGAGCCGGTGCTTGGTACGACCCTCGGCTCGGCGAGCCGGGACGGGATGGGGCACCTTCTCCGCCAGGTAGCCATAGGGAGGCTTGCCCACATTCCAGCCCTGGGAGACGTGCTCGATGAAGCCGTCCCAGGACAGCTCGAGCATCTGCAGTACGTACCACTCGGAGACGGCCTGCTTGACGCGCCGGGTGAGGGTCGGTGTGGCGCGCTTGGCTCTGGGGCCAGTAACGATCGGTTCGTCGGCGGCGCAGAGGGCGACTCCGGCCTGCTCCAGCTCGTACTCGATCTTCGTGCCGAAGTAGGTGCGACGGGCGACACGTTCGATCGACTCGCAGATGACGGCGGCGAAGCGGCGGTCCGGACACTGGGCCTCTTGGAGGAGATCGGCAACGCTGCCGTCTCGCGGGACAGGGATCTTGAAGTTCTGGTGGGCAAGGGAGTTGCCCCGCTCGTGCAGTTCCTTGCGACCGGACTCGACGTCGTAGAAGTGGGCGACGATGACCCAGCCGGGCGGTAGGGCAGCTCTGGCATTGCGCAGTTGCCGGGGCAGCGACAGCGTCGGGTCCTGGGCATCCTCCGTAGAGGTCCGGCCGAGCCAGGCCACCGGGACGGTCACCGGGAGCGCCGCGGCGTCCGGGATGCCGTCGGTGGCCCAGGGGCGGCCAGGTACGGGAGGCGCCCAGGACGACCGGGGCGCAGGTGGGGTGGCGGGCATGTGGCGTCCCTCTCCCATTGGTTATGTGCGGGGTGGCTCAGGGCGGCCGGCTTCGGCCTGTCCGGTTTCCGGTGGGGCACTGTGGCGGCCGTACAGCCACTCCAACACCTCGCAGATCGCGGCACCTTGGCGCTGGGCCAGAGCTTGAGCGTCCTCCCCGTCGACAGTGACGTACTCCACGACCGCCCGCGGTCTCTGGGCTGTGCAGGGCTTTCCCGGGGTGACGCTGACGGTCGCCGTCCATGGACGCTCCGCCTCGGCCGTGTCGTCAAGACCGCCGTCCGGCGTGTCGATTTGAGGGTGCGAGGGGTGGTTCACGGTTGCTCCGGCTACTGCGGGCCCAGCCCGGTTCCGATGCTGACGTCACCTAATAGAGATCCCGTGCGGCGCAATTGCCACCATCTCAACGGCTGTTCGAATGAAAGAGAGCCACATCCACCCTTCTTGATACTTTGGACAGAGCGCCGATCACGAGCAACTCTTCGCAGGCAGAAGGGGAAGCGAGCCACTGGCGAGCCACCTTCCAGCCCCTCGGCTTCACTGGATCGCGATCAAAATCTTCCTTGTTCGATTCCCGGGAAGTGCTGGAGAGAAACAGCGCGGCCCCGGCCGGATTGAAGTTGAGTCCCCGTTGAACCTGCCGCTCCGGCAGAGGCTCGGAATTCTGAGACGACCTCGAGGCCCGGCCGCTGCACCGAACCGGGCCGACCGATCGAGTGCGCTACTCCACCAGGCTGAGATCGGCCACCGATCGGACTCGACCTCGATCGGAGCCCTGCTACCGACATGGCGCACACCCCACCCCGGCAGATCGCCGCTAATAGGCCCACGGGGGCACCACAACCCCCGAACAGCGGCCCGGTGGCACCCGGCATATGGGGGGTGCCGGGCGCCGGGCGCCGCCCGCAGCAATGTGCCTGTGCAGCGGACACCCTCTCTCGCCACTGACGCCAATCCGCCGTGCTTTGAATCTGCTACAGCCTGCATCCAGGCGCCTACGCGCCAAGCCAGAGATCTGTGGTCCGGAGCTGATCTTCTACCGATCGGCACGATCTCTCGTTGCCGCCGATCTGGCTCATGCCGTGCGTCAGACCGCTTCGCTTCACCGGTCCGGCGGGACAGGCCGAGTCGACAGTCGCCGAGTCCACCCAGTCCGCTAACCAAAGACGCTGGACTGTCAGCAGGTACCTGTAAACGCCGGAACAGCACGGTCTCAATTTTCCGCGCCCCGGGGAAACTGCGGCGGCGCCTCAGCGCAAGCTACGGCGAATGATCTTCAGATTCGAAGTTCGAAGGCGGGCGCCGTTCACCAGTAGATCGGGATGCATTGCTGCACCGATATACAGTCGCCCTCGCGCGGCAGTGGCTCGCGGTGCACCTGAGCTGCATCCTGGCACCTACGTGGGGTGTCGCATCCAAGGACGTACACAGAAACGACGGGGGATACGACCCCCGAAACGACAGGGCAACCGCCATTCGAACCAAAGCGCTGCGATAGGTATCTCAGGACCGGCTTTCGCTAATTTCATGCAAGGGCCTGAGGACTCTCAGCCGCTGCAGTTCCCGAATATGTTCCGCGGCCCTTCTCGGAGCGGTACCGCCTGTGACAAGCACGCCGGCTTCAAGGTTTTTGTTGACCCCGGACTCGGTGAGGTTAGCGCTGCCCACCAGCAGAGTGCGGCGGTCGGCGACGGCCAGTTTGGCGTGCTGGCGGGCACGTTGGTGCTCGCGTGCCGAGGGTGTCCAGTGCCACAGTCTCAGGCCCCGTACCGAGGTGAAGGCGTCGGCCGGTTCAGGCCCGGAGAGCAGTCCGCCAGCGCCTTCAAGGGTCTCCACGACGATGTGGACATCCACGCCCCGCGTCACGGCATCTCGCAGGGCACTCAGGAGCGGAGGGTAGGGCCGGGCGGCGTACGTCATGGCCAGCAGCTCTGAGTCGGCGCGACCGACGAGGTCTGTGAGAACCCTCGCAGTGGCACGGGCGGGCACGCCAGGGGTGGCGGGCCCGCTCCAGACGGTGCGTACTTCAGCCTCGCCGTGGCGCCGGGACCATCCGGCAACGAACCCGCGCAGGTAGGCGGCGACGTCGGGGAACGGAACACGGTCCCGTTCCGCCGCGTCGTACAGGCTCCGTATCGCATTGACCGCGGCCGGGACTTGGACTACAAGCAGCGCGTGCTCAAGTCCCCGGCCCCGGGCGAAGACCCCAGCCAGGTCCTTGGCACGGGACGGCCCGAGCAGGACGACCGCCTGCTCTGCCACCGCTTCGAAATCCCGGCGGCTCACGGCCGCAGATTCACAGGGGTGAGGACCTGGTCGGTGTCGTCGCCCAGCGGGACGAGGAAACGGCGGTCCAGGAAGCGGTTGCCGCGTTCGCAGGTGGTCTCAGAGACGAACAGGCAGACGTGGCAGGCCGCGCCATGCAGGTAGTCCGCTGGATCCTTCGGCAGCCGTTCGGCGCACAGCGGATCGGAGGAGCAGCGCGCGGCATCTTCCAGCGCCCTGCGCACGATCCGTTCGAAGTGGGGGTTCTCGGTCAGAGACACGAGGCCTCCCAGGGTGCCCTCGGAGTCGGGAACGGCGGTGTAGATGAGGATGCCGGTGCGGGTCTTCTCCTCGTCTCCGGCGTAGATGCGTTCGCCGAGGCTCGCCGAGCTGTAGCCGCATTCCAGGGCGATGGTGCGGATCACCATGTGGGAGAGGGTGTGCAGGGCTATGTAACGTTCACCGGGCCAGCCGCGCATGGGGTCGAAGGGGCCGGTAATGCGGTCCGATTTGCGGTTGCTGCGAAACCGGCCGAAGGCTTCCCGGTGGGCCGCCATCTGCGGCGACTTCTGCATCCGGTCCTCCCACTCGGCCATTAGGTCCTCGCGCACGCGCAGGAAGATGCCCTCGCCGCGTACCTCGCTGGCCGGCACCCAGTTCTGCGAGGTGCGGGAGAGGCGTACGAGGGTGGCGATCTCCTCCGATTCAGGGTCGGGGGCGTCGAGCCGAGTAAAACCAACCAGCGCGCGAGCCTCCCGCAGCCGCTGTACTTGGCGGACGTCCGCGAACAGTTCGCCGAGCGCCGCGGGGACGGTGACGCTCTCCATCGCGAAGTCGTCGGTGGGGTCGGGTACGTGCGGTGCGGCGAGGACGTCCCATTCAGGGCTGAGCAGGTCGGCCGCCACCGCCGCCGCGTCCTGGCTCTGTTGTCCGGCGGTGCCCTGTCTGCGGGCCTCGATGGCGGCGATCAGCGCGTCCGGGTCGTATTCCCTGAGATAGGTGAACTGCGGCATGGCGGACAGCGCGTCGTAGACGGGACGTGAGGTGACGTTCTTCAGTTCCACCCAGCGTTCCTCGACCAGTTCGGTGAGGTCCTGGTTCCTGCTCGGCGGCAGGGCGAGGGCACTGAGCGTCATCGGGAACCACTGGTTGGAGGCGCCCGCCACCATCAGGGTGGCCTCACGGTCGCAGCCGTCGCTCTCGAAGGCGGACAGGTGGGGGTGGCGGCCGCGGCAGGCGGGCAGTTCGGCGCGGCCCCGCTCCCCCATCGCGTCGCGGATGTTGCGGCGCTCCCCACAGGCGACGCATTCGAGGGTGACGTTGGCCGCCTGGTTGCCGCCGTGGTCCTTCATGCGCATCAGGGGCCGGGGGCTCTTCGCGCACGGATTGCCGCGGTGGACGAACATCGCGTACGGGAACTCGTCGAGGTGCCCGTTCGTGCAGACCAGGGTGAAGCGGGCGGTCACGGCTAGGGGCCTGCCGAACTTGCAGTCGCTGTGGACGAACTTCGCCTCGTGCGGGGTGCGCGGGTTGTTGTTGAGGAAGGTGAAGGCGTCGGAGTCTATGGGGGCGAGCAGGTTGCAGGCGGTGCAGCGCAGCCACTGCGGGAAGGGGGTGACGGGCACGCCGACGCCCTGCGCGGCCCAGTCCTTGGGGGCGCCGTCCGCTCCCTCCATCCAGGGGGCGGAGCGCAGTTCGCTGATCTGTGCGCGGCCGTAGAGCTGGAGGGCCCGGTTGACGGCGGTGCGCAGCCGGGGTTCCTCGATGAGGTAGTCGTCGGGGAGGAGCCCGGTGTGGCTCCAGGATTCGAGGCCCTTGACCAGGACGGAGAAGTTGGGCAGGTCGACGAGCGCGCCCACGCCAGCCGTGTACATGAGGTGGCTGGGGCGTGCGGCGCCCACGCGCCGGTAGTAGTTGCCGCTCATCGTCGTCCCTTTCCTGCCGCCGGTGCGGCGTCCCCGTACTCGTCGGCGTCGACCGGAGCGCCGCCGTCGCCTCCGTCCACGCCGGTGTCCTCGCCTCCCCGGGCACCGAAGTGCCAGGCGGGCCCGCCGTTGGTGGGCTGGTCCACGAAGTTGCCGCCGCCGGGCAGCAGCAGGTTGAGTTCGTTCTCGGTCTCCCGCATGGACATGGGTACCGTGAGTTCGTCCCAGCGGGAGCCGTCGGCGCGGTGGAGGAGTCCGGTGACCAGGGTGTCCTTCTTCTTCTCCTTGCGGTAGCCCAGGATGCCGCCGGCCTCACGGCGTTCCTCCCAGCGGTCCTTGAGGGCGTCGATGCGTTCGGTGAGGTAGTCCTGCGCGCGCTGCCCGCCGACGCGGTCCGCCCGCTCCAGCAGCCGCTGTTCGACCTGCCGGGCGAGGTCGCCGTAAAGATCGACGTGCTGGGCGTCGGTGTTGCGGGAGTTGTCGTACGCGGCCTGGCGCAGCGCCGCGATGTACGTCGGTGCGGTGCCGCGGTCGAGTGCGCGGCGGGTGAACGGTGTGACCGACAGGGCCTCGACCTGGCGGTAGAAGGTCGCGTGGTAGTGCGCGAAGTCCTCGAAGTGTGCCAGGTCGCGCGGCCGGGACCAGTTGTAGAGGGTGACGACCAGGCCGGGGCGGCGTGCGTCACGGCCGACGCGGGAGGACGCCTGGATGTACTCGGCGGTGTTCTTGGGCTGGCCGACGACGAGCATCAGGCCGAAGCGGGAGACGTCGACGCCGACCTGGAGCATGGACGTGGCCAGGACCACGTCCACCGCGCGCTCCTGCACGGGCGTCATGCGGGCCCGCGGTTCTCGCTTGTCCCGCCGGGCCGCCACGTATTCGGCGGCGAAGGCCTTGCGGCGCTCCGTGGTGTCCCGTTCGGGGTCGAAGGGCACCTCCAGTCGTTTGAGGGTGGCGCTGATGTCCGCGGAGGAGATACGGGAGGTGAGTTCCTGGATGGTGAGCATCCCGGACTTGGTGGGGATACGGTCCGCGATCGTGTCGTGCCCCTTGCGGCCTCCGTTGGCGCGGACGCGGGTGGCGATGTCGTCGTCGAGGTAGCGGCGCATGCCGGCGAGTTCACGGGTGGCGTTGAAGTAACCGACGAGCGTCATGTACGGGTCGGCCGCGGCCCCGTAGGTGTCGAACTGCTCCTGTCCGGCAAGCAGCAGGATCTCGGCGACCCGGATCTCGGCTGCCTTGAGCCGGGTGCCGTGGGCGCACACCCCGAGGTAGCGGCGGCCGGGGTTATCCCGGGCGAGTTCCACCTGCCGGGAGAAGAACGTGTCGCCCACGTCCAGGACCTGCGGCGGGAAGACGGCGACCTGCCGGGCGAAGACGCCGCGCACCTGTTCGGCGGCGCGCTTGGTGGTGGCCGTGGACGCGACGATCTTCGGGCCGACGTCGTGACGTACGCCGCCCGCGTCGGTGTACGTCCAGCTGCACAGCTGGTCGACGGCGGCCTCAAAGAGTCCGACGGTGGTGCCGAGCGCACCGGAGATCAGGTGCAGCTCGTCCTGGATGATCAGGTCCGGGGGACGCAGCCGGGTGACGGGCTGGGCCGTCACCCCCTCCAGCGCCCCCTTGCGGGTGTGGCGGCTTCGGCAGCCGGTGCGCTCGTCGAGGTCGTCGTGGCGGTAGCCGTGGCGCGGGCACCATTCGGTGACGCGGCCGAAGAGTAGCCCGGCGTAGCCGTTCCACGGCAGCTGGGCGAACTTGTCGACGGTGGCGATGACCATGGCGGGGGCGAGGCGGTAGATCTCCTCATCGACGGTGAGCACGGGGATGCCCTCGCCGGGTGAGCCGAGCCGGGAGAAGGGGCAGCGGTCCTCACCCTCGCCCCGCGGGCAGTACAGCAGCACACGGCGCCGGTCGGCGTCGTAGTCCATGTTGGAGTGGGCGGTCAGGCCCTGCCCGCACCAGGGGCAGCTGAGCACCTGGATGACCCGTGCGTGCTTGTCGCTGGCGCTCTCACGGGCTCCCGCGATCTGCTCCTGCGCCTCGCCGAACCAGTTCGGGGACACCGAGGTTCCGACCCACAGTCCGATACGGAACGGGGTGCCGCCCCAGCGCCGGTCGCGCGCGTACTCCTCACGGCGCAGCACCTCGCAGGCGCTGACCAGGGCGGCGGCCCGCTGGAACTGCTGGGCCGTCAGTAGTCGCAGGGTGTAGCGCATGAGGACGGCGACGCCCGCGCTGCCGTCCCGGGCCTCTGCACCGCTGCCCACGATGCCCTGGAGCCTGCGCAGGGCGAAGGTGTACGCGGCCAGGCCCAGGTAGGCCTCGGTCTTGCCGCCGCCGGTGGGAAAGAACAACAGGTCTACGAGGGCCTCGCGCCCGGTACCGCGGTGCGGGTGACCGGGCGCGCTCAGCAAGGCCAGGTTGAGCAGGACGAAGGCGAGCTGGAAGGGCCGCCAGCCTGCCGCCTCCTTGCCCTGCACGTGCACCTCCTGGTGGGCCGACCGGTAGGAGGCGGGATCGTCTTCGTGCCCGGCACGCCGGGCGGCGATGGCGGTGTTACGCCGCTGGAGGGCCATCGCCCGGTTGGCGAACCGGAACGCTTCGAGCGCGTCGTCGTCGGTGGACAGGACGTCGATACCGAAGGCGATGCGATGGCACACGTCCTCGGCCTGGTCGATGGCTGCCTCGGCCGCTTGTCGCAGATCGTCGGGGAGGGTCCGTGCCTTCTCCCGCTGTGTCTGGAGCCAGTTGCTGTAGCCGTCGGCGAGTGGGGCCAGGGCGGCGCTCAGTTCCAGGCGGCGTCCGGGCACGGCGAGGGCGGCGAGTTCGTCCATGCCGAGCTCCAGCCCGGCCAGCAGCGGCTGTTCGTCGATCTTGGGGGCGGTGGTGGCGCGCACGTCGTACTCGGGCAGCCAGGTGGTGGCCAGCCGGTGAGCCCGCCGCTCGCCGTGCCGGACGTCGGCCTTGACGGCGACGTTGCGGCCGACGGCATAGCGGAGGCTGTCGCGGTAGAGGAGCCGCAGCCGCCGCTCCTCCGCTTCCTCGGAGGCGCCTACCGACCTGGGGTCCAGCGGGTCGTCGATGGGCAGGAAGACGGCCGCCCGGTCGTCGGGGAACGCAGCGACCTCAAGGCCGGTCTGGAACAGCCACTGGGTGTCCCTGCGGTCGGAGGTGCTCTCGGGAAGCCGGTTGACGAGGGCGACCTCGACGACGCGCAGGTCTTCGCCCGCCGCTCCGGCCGGGCGCTCGCGAACCTGTACGTCGAGGTGGACGCCCTGCGTCGCGTCCCCCTCCAGGACGCGGCGCTGGTCTCCGAACCGGGTGACCTGGATGTCGATGGGATGGTGCGTGACAGGCTCGCGCCCCCATACGCGCACCGGATTCGGGCTGGTGTCGATGATCCTTTCGGCCAGCGAGTACCGCCCCCAGCGTGCGGTGACGCTGATGGTGCCGATCGACGCCGGGACGACAAAGGACAACCCCATGGAGGAGGCCCAGATACGGCCGGCGGCCTGCGGGGTGAGGCGTTCGGGCAGTTCACCGCCCTCGGCGGCCTGCCCGTCGTCACTGCCGGGTTCGTCGTCGCTGCTCTGGGCTGCGATGCGGGCCATCCGGCGGGCGTCGTCGCCACCGTCCGGGCGGGGCCCGAGCATGCCCACGAGATACCGGTCGCGCGGCCCCGCCGACCGGTGCGGCAGTTCCTCCGTCTCCCCGTCCCAGGGGCCGAGGAGGTCCCGACGGATGTACTCCACCAGCCCGTCGCGTACGTCGTATGAGTCCCCGGGGCGGAAGGTCTGCGGCACCTCGTTCAGCGGATGCGGCACGCCGGGGGCGGCGGGCGGGGACGACGGCATGGGCGGGCCCTTTCTGCCAGGGGTGAGCCAATGGGGTGAGGCTATCGCGCGGGTGTGACATGGCGAGTAACTTCAGCATGATGTCTATTGACTTAGTTCACAATGAGTTTTGCGAGATTCAGCGAGCGTGGCAAGCCGCGCTCACCGCCCCACCCACGCACCCCACCGGAATCCGTACTAGAATCTGTACAGAATCATGACTCTATCTGGGTGCGGTGACAGCATGGAGATCCCCGAGGTCGTGACCGTCAGCGACGCGCGCGCGAGACTGTCGCGGATTCTGACCGACCTGTCGGAGTCAGGCGCGGATGCCGACCCGATCCTGATCGGCGCCCACCGCAAGCCGCAGGGCGTCCTCCTGTCCGTCGAGGCCTTCGAGGCGCTGAGCGGCCGGGCGGCGCGACGTGTGGCCGTCGCCTCGGCCACCGGCTCCATCGAGGCCGAGGGGCTCCGCGCCTCCGAGGCCTCCGACCGCGACACCGAGGCGTACGTAAAGGGCGACCTCGACGCGGACACCCTTGTCGCCCGCGCGATCGCCCGCCACCGACAGGCTCCGCGGCGGCGGGCAGGGTGAACGATCCGTACGCCATGCCCAACGGCATGCTGCGCAACAAGCTCGGCATCACCGACCATCAGCTGCTCCAGGCAGCAGAGGCGGACATCACCCGTGCCCGCCTCGTCATGCTCACCGAACGCCCCCTACCCGGCGCGTACGACCTCGCCCATCTCCAGGCGTTCCATGACGGGATCTTCGGTGACATCTATCCGTGGGCAGGCGAGTTACGCACCGTGAACATCGCCAAGCGCACGCCGTTCTGCCCGGCGAGAAACCTGGTGACCTACGCCGGCGAGGTCTTCGGCCGTCTCGCCTCCTCCGGTCATCTGCAGGATCTCCCCCGGCAGGAATTCGTCATCCGACTGGCCGAGCTGTACGGCGACATGAACGTCCTGCACCCGTTCCGCGAGGGCAACGGCCGGGCCCAGCGGGCGTTCCTGGCTCAGCTCAGCGCCGACGCGGGATACGACCTGAGCTGGTCGGGCATGGATCCTCAGCGCAACGAGGACGCCTCGGTGAAGAGCTTCCTCGGTGACAACAGCCTGCTCGAGCAGATGCTCGACGAGCTCGTCACCACGAAATGACGCCCCTGCACAGCAGATCCTGTTGCGTGGTCGCGTCGGGACGGCAGTCCTAGCAGGTCGGAGGGAAGCACGACTCAGAGCTTGCCAGCGAGGTTAGAGGCCGCTTCGAGGCTCACCTGCAACAGGCCTTCCGCTGTGGCCAGGGCCAGATCCCCATCGACAAAGTCGACATCGTGCACGTGAAGCCCCAGGGGGATCGTCAGCGTCTCGACCCCCGTCTCGCAGTGCCAGAACCGGAGGGCTTCGTCATGACCACCTGTGACGAGCATGGCTTCCCCGTCAGAGAGGGGGTATGCCGCCACCGCAGTCACTCCGCTGCAGTGACGGAACGGCTCACCCAGGTCGTGGCCACTCATCAGGTTTCTCAGCCCCACCGTCCCGTCCGCGCCGACCGTGGCAAGGAGCGTCTGTCCACCCAGCCCGGTGAACACCGACATCGCCCGCACCCCTCCGGCGTGAGCCGTCTCCACTTCGCCCACCCTCGTCTCAGTCAGCGGGTCCCAGAGTCGCACCACCCCGTCTTCTCCGGCTGTGGCGAGAAGCGTCTGTCCACCCAGCCCGGTGAACACCGACATCGCCCGGACCGCGCCCACATGAGCCAGCTCGCCGACCATCGCACCGGTCTGCCAGTCCCGCAGCCGCACAACCCCGTCCTCACCGCCCGCAGCGAAAAGAAGGTCCCCTTTACGGGTGGTGACTACCGCAACGGCGTGGTCGGCTCCGTCACGATCGGTCTGCAACTCTCCGGCCGGCTCCCCGTCGGCCGGATCCCACACGCGCGTCACCGAGTCCTCGCCCACGGTGGCGAGCAAGTTCTGCTCCTCCTCGCCGACGAAGGCCGTCACCGCATAGACGGCTCCCAGATCACCCTGGAGCAGCGCGTTCGCCGGTCTCCCTCCAGATGACGGCCAGATCCGCAAGGTGCCGTCGTCGCTGCCGGTGGCCAGCAGTGCACGCGTACCGGGCAACGCGACCGGCACGACAGCCCTTACCCATTCCTTGTGCCCGGTCAGACGCCCCTCGGTCTGGCGACTGTTGGCCGGATCCCACAGCCGCACGCTGTGGTCTCCGCTGCCGACCGCAAGCAGCGGCGAGGCCTCGGGTCCGGTGAAGGCACCCATGGCGAACACGGGGCTGGTGTGTCCGGTCAGTTCTGCCCTCACTTCTCCCATGGCCGGGTCCCAGACCAGTACCGACTCGTCCTCACCCCCCGACGCCAACAGCACGTGTCCATCAGGCCCGTCGAAAGCCACCAGCGAATAAACCGCGTCACCATGACCGTCAAGGGGTTCTGAGACCTCCTCGCAGATGGCTGGATCCCAAAGCCGCACCGTCCCGTCCTCGCCCCCGGTCGCCAACAGCACCTGGCCCTCGGGCGCCTCTGAGGCCTCGGTCCCGTCAAGCACCTCAAGCGCCACCACTGAGTACACCGGTCCGGTGTGGCCAATGACGAGGTCCTCCGACCCTTCCTTGCCGGTGTCTGGGTCCCGGGTCGGGACGGTCACGATCTCGCCCCCTCTAGCCAACTCCTCGCCAGTAGCGGGGTCCCAGACGCGCACTGTCCCGTCCTCACCACCCGACGCCAACAGCGCTTGTCCGTCGGGCCCGTCGAACGCCGCCACCGAATAGACCCAAGCCTTGTGACCGACCAGCGGCTCCCTGGCCTCCTCCCTCTTGGCGGGATCCCAGATCCGCACTGTCCCATCCTCACCACCCGTAGCCAGTTGCACACGCCCCTTGGCTCCCCTGAACGCCACAACCGTGTGGACAGCGCCGTCGTGACCGATCAACGGCTCCCCTGTCGCCTCCCCCTTTGCCGGATCCCAGATCCGTACCGCCCCGTCCTCGCCCCCCGTGGCCAGCTGCACCCGCCCGCCGGAGCCCTCGAAGGCTGCCACCGCCCGCACCCGGCCGGTGTGTGCCGTCAGGGGCAGATGGATCGCGTGGCGCCTGAGGTGGCCCCAGCGGACTGACCATGCCGAACAAGGGTCGTGGAACATCCCACCCCTGCGGGGCACCACGGACTCCCCTGTGCTGCGGATGCCGGCCAGCTCGCGCAGCCCTCGCCGGTCCCGGGGATCAGCCGTGCTGAGGTGTTCGCTCGCCGAGAGGAAGCCGGCCAGCTCGGGCGGCACCTCAAACCGACCGAGGGCCCTGAGCATGATGCTGGTGGTGACCGCGGCCGGATTGAGCGAGTCGAGCAGGTGCGGGCGGTCCGCGAGTATCCGCCACCCGTCGGGTCCTGCGAGGCCCGCGTGAGCAGACAGGTACTCAGCGAGATAAGGATTGAGTGGGCTGTCCGCCGCCTGTGTGTCCGGCATGTCTGCCAGGTGCTCGGTGATACGGGAATGCCGCGGGTCGTGGGAGGACAGCGAACCAGACCGGGAGAAGTGCTCGGCGAAGGTTCGGTGGGCCAGTCGGTACACGCTCTGCCCGAATTCCATGTCGAGCATGAGGTAGGGGGCCGCTGTTCCTCTCAGTTCCTCGATATCCGCATCGGTGACCTTCAGGCCGGGGCTGTCGGCGAGGGCTGTGGCGACACCGGCCCACACACCTCCGGTCAGGGGCAGGCCGTGTCCCTGGGCCAGAGCGAGCGCCTCCAACAGGGCGTGGTTGGCGGGGGCCCGCTTGGCCAGCCGGTCGACGGCACGGGCGAAGAGTCGACGGTGGTCGTCTTCGCGCAGCGGTTCGGGGTTCTCGGCAAGCCCCGGGTCGGCGATGATCTCGTGCACCGCGAGGCGGGCATAGAGGAATTGCTGGTCAAGAGCTCCAAGAGCTTTCGCCAGGTAGTCGATCTGTGAGGGTTCCACCTGAAGGTCACCCCGAATCCTCGCCAACTCCAGGCGTTGCTGGATGTAGCGGGTCATGGCCTGCGCGTCACGGTCGACGAGGAGGACCGTCCGGTTCGGTTCCCGGTCGATTCCCAGAGCGTCCATGATGTCTCGGTCTTCCGGCTCCGGCAGGTCGGGTCCTTCGAGTGTGGAGCCGCGGGTGCCGACCACGACCCGCACGCCGGGGAGGTCCGCCAGGGGGCTCAGTATCCGCTCGGCGATCGTCAGCGGCAGGTGGGCCTCGTCGAGCGCGTCCGCCAGGATCGTGAACGGGGAACCGCCCACCTCGGCATCGCATGCCGCCACGGCTTCGTCCGTCTTGCCGAAATGCTGGGTCAGCCACGTGCACTGTTCGGCGATCGCCCCCTCGGGAGGGGCAGGGAGCCCGGCTGCCGCGGCGATCCGCAGCACGACCTCCCTGGGTGTCGCACCGGTCAGATGCAGGACCAGATCGAAGGCTTCGTAGGGGCGGGGACTGCCAAGGGGAAGGGGATCGAGCTGCTGACGGCGGATGAGGATGTCGGAGAGTTCGCGCCGGGAGTGCACCAGGACATGCCCGAGCAGCGCGGACTTCCCCGATCCTGCCGCTCCGGTGACGACGAGCATGCCCTCTGTGGCACGGTCGAGCCAGGAGAGAATGTCACGACGCTCCTTCACGCGGCCCTTGAAGTACCAGTGCTGCTCACCGAGTTCGGCACCACTGGCCTTGGGCACGAAGTGACGCCGTTCGTCCTCGGTCAGGGACGCGATGACGGCATCGATCTCGGCCACCACATCCAGTGCCGCCTGAGCATGGGCCGCGAAGGCCGGCACCGTGCGCGTCAGCAAGGCGCGCCCCGTGTCCATCTTGGCTATGACGTGACAGCCGTGGAGGTTACGGTTCAGTTCGTTGGCAAGATCGCACAGGTCGATAGCAGCCTGCGCCGGGAAGGTCGCCGTCAGGACGAGGGCAAGAGCTCTGCGGAACGCACCGAGTGTGGTGCTTCCGTCCTTGGAGGTCGCCACCAGCAGGAAGTTGTGAACATCCCCGTCCCGATAGGCCTCGCTGGTCAGCAGTTCAACGAACCGCCCGGAGGCGCAGGCGTCGATGATGACGATGGCCCAGCCCGCGCCGTTCCTGCCCTGCCGGGCCTTGATGTGCCGCAGCAGAGTGGGTGGGTCTATTCCGTCGGGGATCACCAGCCAGGGGCTGTGGGCATGGGCCAGCAGCGCGGTGGGCCCTCCGTCGCTGACGCCGTGACCGACCCAGTAGAGAACGGTGTCGCCGATGTTCTGGGGAGTGGACCATTCCTTCAGGCGGGCGGTGACAGCTGCGATCCCGCGGTCCTCCGGGGAGACCGGCCAGGGTTCGGCCCGAGCACCGAACGGCTTCAGTAACGCCTCGATGCCTTTGATCTCGGGATCCGTCTCAAGCCCGGGGTGGTGGAGATAGACGCCTATATCGATCGGGAAGAACTGCAGAGGTCTTCCGTCGGTGCTGTCGGAGATGGTCATGACGCGCAGCGGTTCAGTCGTTGTCGGGGTCGAGCGCCAGGACGAGCTGGGTGACGGCTGCGTTGCCGCCGGTACTGGTCCTGACCCGGTAGAGGCCCGGTCCGGGAAGGGTGATCCAGGCACCGATGTCGCCGTCGTGCCAGCCGAGCCGACCGGTGGCGACCCGCAGGCCGGTCTCGGCGTCATGGACGGTGCAGGTGATTCCGGCATACGTGTCCAAGACGGAACCGGGGCCAGGCCGCAGACGCAGCAGCCAGGACCGGCCCGCTTCAACACAGTCCGGGACGTCCAGACCGATGTCGCCCTCGCCCAGTGCGGGGCCGAGGTCTTGGTCGTGCTCGGTGAGGACGGCCCGAACATAGGTGATGGCGACGCTGTCCTTGGCCAGTGCGCCGTGCTGCAGCGGGAGTGGGGTCACCCCCATGGCCGGGGCGAAAGAAGCGGCGTCCCGGTAGACCGTGCCGTCCCCGGCACGGTCCCGGCGGAGAGGGACGCCGTTGCGATCCCGTGCCAGCTCGCCGTCGCCGTTGCGCTCGAACGAAACGTACTGCTCGTGCACCACACCGCCGTCTAGGCGCAGGCTCTGTACGGTCGGCTGGGCGACCCCGACGACAGCACGGTGGCGCGGCAGCTCGGGCCCCTTCTCCCGCATGTGCTGCTGGAACTCCTGGGCCTCGCGAGCCAGTTCCGCGTCTCCCCCCAGGGCTGCGACGTCGGCCGAGCTGAGGCGGTGGACATCGAGACCCGCATCGACGCAGCGGTAGTCTGGGAGCAGATCGTGTACACCCGGCAGTGTCGCGGACAGGGCCTGCATCCGGCGCCGCAGCCGGGCGGGCAACCGGCCGGAGCGGTCGCCGTTGAGGATGACCGCCGCCTTGGCCGAGCCGAGGAACGGCGTACCGAGGGTGACCACGGCCCTGGTCTGGGAGGCCAGATCGCTGCCTTGGGAGGCGGCGTGGGCGAAGGCGGCCCGGGTGACCATGCCGCCCATGGAGTGGGCGACGAACACCAGACGGGCCTCGCGCTCGTCCGGATGCGAGCGACGTGCCCGAGTGTGCTCCTCACTGGCGCGCCACAGGGCCAGGTGCTCGTGAGCGGCTCCTGCCAGCCGCGCTCCGTTGACGGCGACGGGGAGCCGCCAGTCGTACGGAAACTCAAGTACGGCCTTGGGACGAGCTACCTCACGGACGGCATCGAGAAGATCGTCATAGGGTTCGATGCCCTTCAGGAACGGCGCCCAGACTGGAGCGCGAAGCAACTCGGTGGCCTCGATCCGGCCGTACCGGCCGGATCGTTCGTCATCGTCCAGGTGCAGCGGCTGCATCCCGTCCTCGTGACGCCAGGCCGCGCCCACCCACCTGAGATCACGCAGCCCCCACACCAACCGCCCTGTCGTGGTGTCGCGCAGAGCGCTGCCCATGATCCCCGGCACCACGATCACCGCATCATGCGTCGCATCCGGCGTCACGGGCGGTGCTGGCGCCCAGGGCGCCACGCCCGCGCCGAACGACACGTTGGTTCGCTCGGTCCCCCCATACATCATGCGGGAAACGATATCTGGCATGCCCCGCAGAGAGGGCAGGAATGCCGAGGACTGCCGCTGCGGGGAAGCCGTGGCAGATCACCCAGCGTCGCGCTCGCGGCAGGCAGTTCCCCTTGCCGGGATGCCAGATCGTAGCCCTCAGTGGTCGCTGGGCGGCCGATCGACTTCGGCCCAGGTCACCTTGGTGTAAGGCCCCTGCGGCTCCGCGCCCCATCGGTCGGCGAGGGCTTCCACGAGGAGCAGGCCGCGCCCCGACTCCGCCGCCGGATCCGGCCGTTCGGGCAGCCTCCCGGGTGCAGGCGGGAGCTTGTCCGGCCGGGTGTCGGCCACTTCGATACGCACCCACTCCGGCGTCAGCGTTAGACGCAGGGCGAAGTCCCGTCCGGGCGTGTGGCCGTGCGTGACGGCGTTGGCGGCGAACTCAGCGACGACGGCCGCCACAGTTGACGCCGTGCGGCCGTCGCGGGGGATCTCCCAGTCGTCGAGTTGCTGCACGGCAAGCAGCCGGGCGAGCCGGGCCCCTCGCCGGGACGAGCTGAGCTGTACGCGGAACGACAGGGCCTGGAACTGGGGTTGGGGTGTGCACGCTGAAGCACGAGTTTCTGACTTCACACCGTAACCGTCTCGTCACGCCCATACGCTGACCAGGGCGGATGGTCGTACCCGGCAGCGCTGTACGAGTTGGGTAGGGATCGGTACGGGTCACGGCCCGTGACGGGTGGCAGGCGGCCACGTTGGTCAGCGAAGGTACGGCGAGACGTGGGGACGTGACGCGCATGGCGAACAACAGCCGCACAAGGCGACACGAACGAGACGACGACCACCCGGCGATCTGGGTCGGCTACGGCAAGCTGGCCAAGCTCTTCCGTAGTAAGAACGGGTTGACCCAGCAGGAACTGGCCGACGCCGTCGGCTACTCCTGCGAACAGGTGGCCTCCATCGAGCAGGGCCGCCGGCCGGCGAAGGCCGCGTTCACGGAGGCGGCCGAGCGTGTCCTCGCGACGGGCGGGGTGCTCGCGGAACTACAGGAGGACGTGGACCGGGCCAAATTGCCCAAGTTCTTCCAGGACTTCGCGTCGATCGAGGCGGAGGCGGTGAGTCGGTTCTCGTACGATCCGCTCCTGGTACCCGGGTTGTTGCAGACTGAGGAGTACGCACGGGCGCTGTTCACGGCCCACTGCCCACCGCTGCCCGACGAGATGATCGAGCAGCACATCGAAGCCCGGCTCAGCAGGCAGCGACTGCTCAGCAAGACACCGCCGGTGGACCTCTCCTTCATCATCGGCGAATCCGTACTGCGCAACGCCGTCTGGGGCAGGGGCTCGATGCGGGCACAGCTTGAACATCTGCTGCAGGTGGGGGCGCAGCGCAATGTCGAGATCCAGGTCATGCCGGAGGCTGCGGGCTTCCATCCGGGACTCAACGGCCCGATGGTTCTCCTCGAAACCCTGGAGCACCAGCAGGTCGGCTACTTCGAATCCCAGGGGGTCGGTGTCGTCGTTACCGACCCTGGGAAGGTCAGTGCCTTCGGCCTACGATATGGCAAGCTGCGCTCGCAGGCCCTGAACGCCGGAGAGTCCGCAGATCTCATCGAACGTCTGGCAGGAGAGGCATGAACTCGAAGCAGAGCACGGCCGACTCGGGTTCCCTACGGTGGTTCAAGAGCAGCTACAGCGGCTCTGACGGAGGAGACTGTGTCGAGGTGGCCCCCGCTCCGGGCACGGTCAACATCCGCGACTCGAAGACCCGGCAGGGACCGGTGCTCGGCTTCTCTCATGCCGAATGGTCCGCGTTCGTTGCGTACGCGAGGCGCGCGCACCGGAACGACATCTGACGCCGCTTTCACCTGAGCAGGGCTGCGGGCAGGTACCCCGGCTCAGTGCGCGCCTTGGCCAACCCCCTGCTCCCGTACTGTGGTCCCCGGCTCTCGGCACGAGGCGGGGTGGCCAAGCGGCGATGGGTTATCGCCGTAAGCCGCATAAGCGCGTTCCTGCTCACGGGCCAAAATCATCCCAAGCGCCAGGTCTGTTCTGGGTACCTCGAATCCCAGCTTCCTGAGGACCTGGCGGTAGTAGGGCACCAGCCCACCTCCCGGGGTCGTCACCAGTGCCGATAGCAACGGCGCGTTCATCGCGGTTTCGGCGTCGACCCGCGCGAGCATCTCTCACCGCGTGCTGTAGGGAAGGGCTGCAAGGTCGCTGGCTACACCGCTGATCAGAGCATCCCAGGTCACGGTACGACGAGCACGAGTAACCGTGATCAACTTTTGGCGTAGCTGCTCCGCATGCGCCATAGGGCCAGTTCTGCCGCCTCCATGGGGAGGATGATGGCAAGGTTGGAATCCTTGTCGCCGATTACCGCGGTCTGGACGAGGCGATAGTCAACGTACGGCGAGGGCATGGCTGATTGGCCTCCGGCGATAAACGGTCGGACTGCGGGGTCTCGAGTAATCCTCAGGCCGGCTACTGCTGGTCAGCATGCGCGTGACTCCCAGCCGGTGGCCACGACCTTGTGGGCATCACGTCAGAAGAGGGCATCGTCAGGCGGGAAGAGCCCACCGTCCTCGAATGCGGCTCGGGCAGTGGGGGCAGCGCTCCTCTGTTCTGCTCGCTGCCGCTTAGCTTCTGCCGAAGGCTCCGGCATGTCAGGGTACTTCTTGGGCTTCTTGTGCAAGCCGAGGTAGACCTCGTCGGCGTATGCCTGGTGGTTCAGCTGGCGGAGGCGGTCGATGATCTCGGTGCGGGCGAGCAGACCGATGGTGTAGCGGGTGCCCTGGTCGGTCTCGTGGAAGCCATGATTGAGGGGGCAGGTCTCGTGGGCGGGGTCGGCAGGCGGGGTCTGGCCCGCCTCATCTAGCAGATCATGCCAGCCGTAAGCCTCAAGAGTGGCCTTGTCGACCTCCTCATGAATGTGGCGAAGTTCGACGATGTCGCCGTCCTGGAAAGCTGGGTCGTGAACGAGATTATAGGTAGCAGTAAGGCCGATATTTCGACGCGACATAAACTCGCGACGGTACTGGTCGAGGCGGGCACCAGCGCTGCGTAGACGATCAGTTAGCAAGGGCCGTACGAGCGTTTCGAAGACATCGGTTGATGTATAACGAAGGTCACCCTTCATCGTAGAAGCGCGATCAATCGCCCACCAATAGTGCGGGGCACTACTTAGCACGCCGAGGAGGGCGAGGTCATCGCAAGCAAAGACAACCGTTGCCTCGCTAAAAATTTGGCCAGTTGACATCATCACGGGCATCACAGTGTGCGTATGACGAGTAATAACCATGCACCGCGAAAGTCGAGAGAGGGCGACCATAAGCGCTGGCCTTTTTTCAGCATACTGCCAGTAGCGCTGAGGAAGTGGGTTACGCAAAACATACCCTCCCCCTTCTCCGCGGCGCTGACGCTCCGGTTTAACCTCTCGCAGAACCTGCTCAAAAGCGTATGGGTATTCTTTGGCTTGAGATTCCGGCCAATCGTGAAAATTGATAACCCAGCGATCACTTTCATGCCTGGGGTTGCTATTTAGATCCTGACCGTTGATGTACGGAAATACAACCTCGCTATACTTCTTATACTCTGAAATCCAGGCACGCGCCCGCGCGGCAGGCAGCGTAAAGCCGAGCCCCAAGACGATTACGCCCTGGAATGACAATCCGCCATTACGTTCTAGTCGCTCCGCCCACGAGTCCTCGCGCGTAGCCGGGTTCAGGGACGTAGAAATTCCGTTCGAGACTAGCATGCCGTCAAGAAAAAGAGCTGCTCCCTGCGCAACATTCGCTCGACTAGTCCATACAGCACAGTATTCAAGTACTGCGGATCGCGAAGGCCATGGTGCACTCTTTAGGGCCCTCCGAATGGTGACTCCACCAGCTTCCAGCTGAGCCAATCCCACCTCGCGGGTATCTCCTTGCGCCAATGTATTCGTGGCGATCAGACCCGTCTGCCCCCTTTCATTTAGGAGACGGTGTGCGCGCAGCTCGAAGTACGCCACCAAATCCGCGCTTCCCCTCCTGCCGCCAGCCAGGTACTCCACCAAATATTCCCGGTATGCCTCCCCCATGGCACCCGTAAGCTTCTGCCCACCCAGGAACGGCGGATTCCCTACGACCGCATCGAACCCGCCCCGCTCCACAAAAACCTCTGGAAATTCCAGAGGCCAGTGCAGCGGCATCCTTCCCATGCTGCCCTCCGGCAGCTCGCTCGCCAGCCACTCCCGCGCTTCGGCCCGCGCCTCCACAACTGCGATCGAGTCGTCCGCCGCGAGACTCCGGGCAGCCTCCCGCGCCCGGCGTGCCGCGGACGGGAACAGGTTTCGGACCCGTTCACCGCCCTCCTCATACCAGGGCACCCTCCCTGAAGCACATGTAGCTAGCGCTGCCCCAACGATAAGGTCACCCACCAAACTCAAACGCGCCGTCTTCTCCCGCACCGCGCGCAGATGTTCCCGCTTTTTGCCCAGGGCCTCGATGCCATCACCCTCTATCTCCGTGATGGCGTGCCGCTCGGCAATAACTTCGGCGACCAGACTCTCGGTGTCCGCCTCGGCGCCAAGCAGGTCGCCCTTCGCCACATCCAAGTGGACAGCCTTCAGCTGCTCCAACGACGTGACCCCCAGCAGCGAGTCCCCCGTCACCAACCGGTCATCCAGGAACGTGAATGGACGAGTCGGATCCATGGACACCAGCCACAGCGACAGCTTGGCCATCTCCACGGCCATTGGGTTGATGTCCACCCCGTACAGGCAGTGCTCAATCACCTGGCGCCGAGCCTCGATCACCACCGGGTCGGACTCCGCGTCCGCCGCCGTGACCGCGTCGACAGCCCGGCCCGCGCGGTACTTGACCGCATCCTCTCGCTCGTCCCGCTCCCACGCCTCGATCAGCCGGTCCGCCAAGTACCGGCAAGCTGCCACCAGGAACGCCGCCGACCCCATCGCGATGTCTGCGACCTTCAGCTCAAGGATCTGCTTCGCCTTCTTCGGTACCCAAGCGTCCCTGTCCGCCGTCTGGAGCGGCCCCGGCTCGTACACCAGCGGCTCCAGCGCGTGCAGGATCACCTCCTCCGCCAACCGGCGCGGAGTGTAGTGCGTGCCCGTGTTCTTTCTGAGCGAGGACTCCGTCACGAACAGAGCCCCCGCCGGGATGACCACCGGCAGGTCCCGCAGGTCGCGGCGGATGATGCCGAAGAACGGCAGCAGGCGTTCCGTCAGGCCGCCGTCGCGGCAGACGTGGTTCAGCAAGCGACGGGCCTCCTCCCTCTCGGCAACGTCCTTCACTGGGGCGAGCAGCTTCTCCAGCCTCGTCGCGCTCGCCGGCGGCTTCGGGTCCTTCCACGCCTCGTAGATCTTCTTTGCAAGGGTCTTCACGTCCCTCGACGAGACCGCCAGGGACTCCAGTTCCCGCAGCGGTACTTCATGCTCCACGCCGTCCGGGCCGATGAGGCCGACCATGGTCTCGACGGCGCGCTGACCGTCGTACGAGAGCAGGCCCTCGTACACGTAGCCGATCTGCTCGACGCCCAGCGCACGGAAGCTGAGCGTGCGGGTCTCCCTCTGCCTGCCCGTGCCGACGCGGACCTCCTGCACGGACTGGAGCATGTGCAGCACGGTGCGGTCGTCGATCGGCAGGAGCGGGTAGCTCTTCTCCAGCCAGGGGTAGGCGTCCGGGTCGAAGATCGAGCCGTCGTACGCGGGGAGTTCGAGCTCCGGATGCTGGACTCCCCCGTGTACGGCATGGAACAGCGCAATCAGACGGTGCCAGGCGGCCGTCGTGTACTCCAATGAGGCCTCGCCCTCGGCATCCGCGCGGGCCTTCAGCTCAGCGCGGAGGAAGCGGGCGGAGTAGGAGCGGGCGTAGACCTCGTTGTCGGCCGGGAGCAGACCGCGTTCTTCCGCGAAGAGGAGGAAGACGAGGCGCATCATGACCGCGACCGCGCCCCGGTAGACCTCGCTCGCCTCGACGCCGCTCGCGCGTAGACCGGGGGCGCCGTGTTGCATGGCGCGGGCGTCGGCTCGGCCGATGGCATCCACCAGCTGCTCGACCGCCTGGCGGACCTGGATGCCCAGCGCCTCGGTGACCTCCTCACCGGCGTCAAGGCTCTTCTTCAGCAGGCCAACCAGCGTCTCGGACTCGTCGTACTCGAAGAAGCGGCGGCGGCGCAGCAGGGCGACGAAGGCGCGGACGACGTTGCGTTCGGCGGCCTCGTTCCAGCCGATGGCGTCGAAGACGGCGGTCGTGGTGACGCCGCCGACGGGGGCCCAGACCAGGCACCACCAGCGGCCGTCGGTGACCAGGCCAAGGGGGATGTCGTGGTGGCGCAGGAGTCGGGCGAGGCGGTCGGCGGGGCTGGCCGCCCAGTCGTCGCCCCCACTCGGGCGGGCGGTGGGGGCGGTACCGCTGGGGGCGATGATGCCGAGCAGACGTACGCGCTTGGCGGCAGTGTCGGTGTCCGGTTCCGCGGCGAGGTCGGTGCCGGGCTCGGTGAGGGCGAAGTCGGGGCGGACGCGGGCGTTGTGCTCAGGGACATCGAGGGTGAGGCGGTCCAGGGAAAGGTCATCGTCGTGGCCCTGGCGCAGGGTGAGGGCGTCGCCCCATTCCAGGAGGGCGCGCAGGACGTAGGCGATCCACTCGTCGCGGCCGGCGGTGGTGTCGGCCTGCCAGTCGGCGTGGCGGGCGCGCAGCCGGGCGCGCTGGTCCTTATCGATCGCGTCGAGCTGGGGCCAGGCCTGGAGCAGGACGGGCATGGTGAGGAAGGGGCCGGATACCTCGGTGAGGTCCAGCCATTCCTGGTGCTGGCCCCGGCCGTCGAGGGCCTTGGCCCTGGCGGCGGCGACTCCGCGGGAGGAGACGCGGGCCGAGCCACGGAAGGAGGAGGCGGCGGGGCGGCTCATCGGCTGGCTTCCTTTGCGGGGATCACGAAGACGACGGCGACAGGGAAGAGGTGGGAGCTCGGTTCGCGGTAGCGGGCCGCAATGGCGGCGAGTTCGCGTTCGCGTTCGGCTCCCAGTCCTTCGATGCGAGCCTGCCAGCGTTCGCGGTCCTCACGGTACTGACGCTGTTCGGCGGTGGTGACCTCGCGGGTGCCGAAGAGGGCGATCTGCTCGTTGGCGTCGTCGCCCTCCTCCTTGAGCTTGACGCGCAGGGAGGCCTCGAAGCGGTCCAGGGTGGCCTGGATGCGGTTCTCCTCCTCGGTCCGGCGGGACGCCAGTGCGGATTCGAGGCTGGCGCCGCGTTCGCGGGCGCGGGCTGTGAGGGAGTCGTGGAGGGGTTTCTCCAGCCGGGGCCAGGCCTCGGCGTAGGCGCGGCGCAGGTCGGGGGCAGCCTCGGTACCGTCGGTGAGGGCGCGGGCGAGGACGGCGCCCTGGGTGCGTACGGACTCCCAGCGGCGGAAGCGGCCGGTGTCGCCGAACCATCCGCCCGCGTAGAGGATCTCCTCGTGGAGGCGCGTGCCGTCGTTGCCGACGAGGACGTAGCGGGCGTAGGCGGAGACGAGGGCGGTCTCGACGGCGGGGTCGTCGGTGACGACGGCGGTGACGCGGTGCAGGCCGACGGTGTCGGCGTTCCACACGGCGGCGGTGAGCAGGCGGGTAGAGAGGGCGACGAGCGGGTGCTTGAGGTGGGTGAGCACGACGTCGTCGCGGCCGAGGGCGGCGACCTGCGGGTCGAAGGTGACGGGGCGCTGCTCGGCGGGGCGCAGCTTATGGGCGAGGCCGCGGGTGGCGCGTTCCCAGGTGCCGGAGAGTGGCGGGACGGTCCAGAGGCCGTCCAGGTCCTCGTTGTAGTACGGGGTGAGGGGCTGCTGGTGGTCGAGGGCGAGGGCCGTATCGACGACGCGTTTGATGTTGGCCGGGGTGAGGCCGAGGGTGTCGACAGTCTCCCGGTACTGGTCGGCGAGGCGCTTGGCCTGGGCGGTGACGTTCTGCTCGGGGGCCACGGTGCCGCCGGTGCGGCGGCCGGCGATCTGCTTGGGCTTGGCGTTGTCGATGTCGACGGGGGTGGTGTCGCCGGTCATGCGGCGCTGTACGGCGTCGGCGATGACGGCGTTGACGGAGCCCAAGTCGGCCTCGGTGCGGGCGATCTTGCGGGCGATGCGGGAGAGGAACTCCAGGTCGGCCTCGTAGGAGCCGGCGGCGGCCTTCTCCCAGCCGGCGCCGATGAAGTGGGTGATCTCCGGGTCGGTCTTCTGGCCCCAGCGATCGATGCGGCCGATGCGCTGTTCGAGCTTGTTGGGGTTGAAGGGGATGTCGTAGTTGAACAGGCGGTGGCAGTGGTTCTGGAGGTCGATGCCCTCGCTGGCGGCGTCGGTGGCCAGCAGGATGCGGACCTTGCCCTCGTCGGTGGCCGGGTGGGCCTGGAAGCCGAGACGGATGTTCTCGCGGTCGTCGGTGCTGAGGCCGCCGTGCAGGACGGCGACGCGTCCGCCGTCGGTGAGCTCCTCCTGCTGGAGCAGGTTGAACAGCCACTTCTGGGTGTCGCGGTACTCGGTGAAGACGACGACCCGTTCGTTGGTCCAGAGACGGCCGTCGGGACGGCAGATGGCCTTCAGTTCGCAGATGAGCGCGTCGGCCTTGGAGTCGACGGCGGCCTCGTGGGTGAGGGCCCAGCGCTCCATCCGCTGGAGCAGGGCGAGTTCCTCGCCGTCCTCCTGGGGGGTGAGGCTGGTGGAGCGGGTGAGGGCGTCGTCCTCGGCCTCCGCCAGGCCCAGGTCGTCGAGTTCGGCGACGAGGTCGGGGAAGTCCTCCAGCCACTCGGGGACATCGGCGGCGGCCGAGCGGGTGCGGGTCCGGGTGTCGTCCAGGTGGGATAGGTAGACCTGTACGGTGTGCAGGAAGGCGGCCGGGGAGGAGAACAGCCGTTTCTTGAGCAGCAGGGTGACCAGGTCGGCGGCGCGGCGGCCACCGCGGGCCTTGGAGGTCATGCGCTTGCGGCGCAGGTCGGCGAAGCTGCTGAGCACTCCGTGGATCTCGCGCTCGGTGTCGGTGTACTCGACGGGGAGTTCGCGAGTGCGGCGGGTGCGGAAGCGGGGGGAGCCGTCGGGGTTGGTGATCGTGGACTTCAGGCGGCGGACGACGGTTTCCTTGCGGGCCTGCTCGTCGGGGTCGACTCCACGGGCGAACTTCTGGTTGTCGATGAGCTCCAGCAGCGCAGTGTACGACTCGGGGTAGCCGTTGTGCGGGGTCGCGGAGAGGAAGAGGCGGTGCTCGAAGTGGGGCACGAGGCGCCGGATCAGCTTTGTCTGCTGGGAGTCGACGGCGTACACCTGCTTGGGCGCGGCAGGGGCCACGTGATGGGCCTCGTCGAGGACAAGGAGGTCGAAGAAGCGGCGTTCGGTGCCGTCCTCGTTGGTCTCCTGGCGAGGTGGGACGACCTCGTCGAGGAGACGCTGTGCCTTGGTGCCGCGCAGCCACGGCAAGGACACGATGGTGAGCGGGTGGACGCGGAACGGGTTGGCGGCAGTGCCGTGGGTGCGGCGCAGCCGGGCGCAGTGCTCGGCGTCGACGATGGTGAACTCCAGGCCGAACTTCTCGGCGAGCTCGTCACGCCACTTCAGGGTGAGGCCCGCCGGGCAGATCACCATGACGCGGTGGGCGCGGCCGCGCAGCAGCAGCTCCTGGACGACGAGCCCGGCCTCGATGGTTTTGCCGAGGCCGACGTCGTCGGCGAGGAGGAGGTTGACGCGGGGAGCGCCGACCGCTCGGGAGACGGGTTCTAGCTGGTACGGCTCGACGGCGACACCGGAGCGAAACGGCGCCTGGAGCGTCTTGACGTCGGCGGAGGCGACGGCCGACCAGCGGACGGCGTCGAGGAAGGCGGCGAGGCGGGACGGCGGGTCGTACTGGCCGGTCGAGGCGTTGGGCAGGGAGCCACGGTCGAGGATGCGGCGGCCGGGCTCGACCTCCCAGATGACGGAGAGGGTGTCGCCGAACCGACCGTCGGCGACGGACTGGAGGTGGACCAGAGTGGCGGTCCGGCCGCCGTCGGAGGGCGGAGCGGGCTCCACGCGGGCGACGACCCAGCTCTGGCCCCGTACCTCGACGAGCTCACCGTCCCCGGGCAGTCGCTCCTGAGGAGCCGCCGCACCCCGCTCCCAGTGAGCCGTCTGCGTCATCGGTGATCCGCCTCCCCTTGACCTGGCATACGGCCAGAACCCTACGCAATACGGGGCCTCCGCCCCGTCCCCGGCAGTAAGCTAGCATCAGCCGTGATCGCGTGAACACAGTTCACGCACGACTTCCGGGCTCGGATAGCATCCGGTCCAGCCGGGCGATCAGGCTATCTGTCCGCGCGTGGCATTCGTCGTCGACCGGAAGAATCCGCTCCTGCTCCTGTTGCAGGGCTGTGAGCTGGTCACGCGCCTCGCGCAGCCTTCCCGTCCGGGCGACGAGCGAGCCGATCCGGAACCTGGTGTCGAACACACCCCGGTCGGCGGCGCCGAAGGCGTTCCGCTGCACTGGCAGGAGGTCTTCGAACTCGTGCAGCGCCTCAGTGGTGCGCCCCAGCTCGGCCAGGCACGTGGCCGCGCCGGCCCGGCAGGCCAGTACGTCCAGGTCCGTCGCGGGGCGGCTGCGACCGAGGGCGCTACCGAGGGCGGAATAGCCGTCGTAGGCGCGGATGAACTCCTCGGCCTTCAGCAACAGGTCGCACAGCGTCAGCCGCGCTGCCACGGACTCGGCGTCGTCGAGCGGGCGGCCCGCCTCGCGCAGTCGCCGCTCCAGTGAGGCGGCGGCCCCCGCGTGGTCGCCCCGCGCGGCCTGGTCGAGGATTTCCTGGGGCACAGCAGCGGCCTGGGCCGGGTCTCCCGTGGGCGCCGGGCGTGGGACGGGGATCGGCCGGGACGGGGCACGGCCGGCGGGGGGTGACACGGAGACGGAAGCGGACTGCAGGGCGCCGGATCCGGTGGCTGCCGCGTTGTCCGGCCCGGCGGACGTGCCTCTGGGGGCGGCGGACGTGCTTCTGGGGACGGCCCGGTCGGGCCGTCGGGCAAGCCAGGCGCGTGCCGCGCTGTGGACCTCTTCGGCCGAGGGGCGGTCGTCGGGGGACTTGGCCAGCAGCCGCATGACGAGGGAGCCGAAGTCCGCGGGTATGTCGCCGCGCAGATCACCGAGTGGGGGCGGTTCCTCGTACGCGTGCCGGTAGAGGAGTGCGACGGCCGTACCAGCGGTAAAGGGCGGGCGGGCCGCCAGAATCTCGTACAGCACGCAGCCCAGGGCGTACAGGTCGCTGCGCTCCGTCGCCCTCCCGCCGTCCGCCTGTTCCGGTGAGATGAACCCGGGCGTGCCCAGCACTTCCTGGGTGCGGGTGAGTCGGGGTTCATCGGGGTCCGGCTCCATGGCCGCCGCGATACCGAAGTCGAGCACCTTCACCGTGCCGTCCGGCGTGAGCATCAGGTTGGACGGCTTCAGGTCCCGGTGGACGACGCCGATGCGGTGGGCGTGGGACAGGGCGTCGGCCGTCTGTGCGGCGACCGCGGCGGCGAGGTGGATCGGGAAGGGGCCGTTCTGCTTGAGGAGCCGGGAGAGTGTGTCGCCACGCACGAGTTCCATGACGAGGTACAGGCCGTCGCCGTCGTCCCCGTCGAGCCGACCCGACTCGTGGACGACCGGCACGCCTGCGTGGCGGATCCGGGCGGTGAGGCGGGCCTCGCGCTGGAAGCGCCGCTCCATGCGGTCGAGGTCGATGCCGTGGCCGCCCGCCGCCAGGAACTTGACCGCGACGGGCCGGTCCAGCCGTAGATCCCGGGCCGACCACACCTCGCCCATACCGCCGCGGCCCAGGCGGTCGATCAGCTCGTAGTGTCCTCTGATCCGTCGTGTCACGCCGTACTCGGCCCCCTACCCAGTCGCGCGGTCGCCCGTACGGCATATTCTCACGCGATCGGTGACCGGGCGGTCACACCGGGTACGGACCCTGCGGGAGCACGAACGGGCGGCGCGGGTCCTCGGGGGCGAAGCCGTGCAGGGTGCCGGGTCCCGGGCGGGCGGTGGGCAGCCACGGTCCGAGCGCGCCGTACACCTCGGCGGCCGAGGCAGGCCGGTCCTCGCAGTCCTTGGCCAGGAGGGCGAGGAGCAGTTCCTGGAGCGCCTCCGGTACCGGTACGCCCACCGCGGAGAGACTGGGCGGCGCGTCGTGCAGATGCCCGCGCAGGACGGCCATCGGCCGTTCCCCGGGGAACGGCGGCGTTCCGGCGAGCATGTGGTGCAGCAGACAGCCGACGCTGTACAGGTCACTGCGCCCGTCGAGCACCGCTTCACCCGACAGCAGCTCGGGCGACGCGTAGCGGAGATTGCCGGGCTGTTCACCGGTGGCGGTCAGCTTCGGACCGTCGTCCGCCATCAGTTTCACCAGCCCGAAGTCCAGGATCTTCACCACGCCGTCGCGACGGATCATGACGTTCTCGGGCTTCAGGTCGCGGTGGACGAGACCGGCGGCGTGCGCGGCGGCGAGGCCGGAGCAGATCTGGGCGGCGACTGCCGCCGCGGACGCCACGTCCAGTCGTTCTTCCTCGGCCTCGTCAATGAGCGTGCCGAGCGTCGCCCCGTCGACGAGCTGCATCACGAGCCAGTGGGTGTCACCGGCGACGGCCGCGTCGTAGACGGTGGCGATGTTGGCGCTGTCGAGCGCCGCCGCGGCCTTCGCCTCCCGTACGAATCTGCGCCGCGCCCGGTCGCGGTCCTCCGCCTCGGCGAAAAGTTCCGCGGCGACGATCTTGACGGCGATCGGGCGCTCCAGGTGCAAGTCGCGTCCCTGCCAGACCTGCCCCATGCTGCCGCGTCCGAGGGGACGATCCAACGCATAGCGGTCGCCGAGCACGGTGCCCTGGCCGATGGCGTGCACGATCTTCCTCCTGAACCTGGCTCCGCCAGCGCCGTCACCGTCGAATCATCGCCATTCACATGACCGATTGGCAGCTACTTCGTCGTGGCGGCTGGGGACCTGTCCAACAATATGGGCCTCCAGTCCCACAAGATCCAGGAGGTCACAGATGGTCGCCGTCGCTCTGGTGCACAGCACTGCGCTGATGATGGAGCGGCTCCCCGAGAAACCTCCAGCATGGCTGATCCGCGGTGAGCGGACCTTCGCGTACCCGCACAAGGACTGGAGAAAGCCGCGCGTATGGTGCCTCGCCTTCTTCACGGACCGTCACGCCCGCTATGAGCAGCGCAGGATCATCGGGGTGGGCAGCGTCTTCCCAGGCAGACGGTCGGGGACATACGAACGAGCCCTGCTCACGCGCGACTTCACGACACTCCACTTGCCACTGCCCCTCGTTGATCTCGAGGGCGCCATGGGCGCCAGCCGCCGATTTCTCGGCGACGACGGCCGCATGTCTCCTGCGGCGGGCGACAACTTGCTCAACGCGGTCCGGCGCCTGCGGCCAGAACTCAACGAGACGCTGGACGGCCTGGAGAACAGCCTGGGAGCCAACCCTCCGACCGGGGAGGTGGGAGAACGGCTGAGCCTCGAGAAGGACGCCGTGGGCACCCTCCTTGAGGCGTTCGGCGCGGATCGCGACCCGCTGGAAGCATGGCAGCCGCCGCTCGGTGAGAACGATCCCCGTTCCCGTTCCGTCCCCTTCCTCGAAGGGCTGCCCGCTCTCCGGCAGATCGAGGACCAGCAGATCGTCCATGACTACCTGCGCTTCCCCGGCATGGAGGGCGAGGACGCCGTGCACGTCGGCTGGCGGATCTACCGCCGCAACTCCGAATCCCCCCACCGGTTGTTCGTGTACAACGCCAACCGGACAAACGCCGAGGCCGTCATGGGCGTCGACATGATCTACGTGAACGAACACGCTCGCAGCGTGGCGACGGTCCAGTACAAGCGCATGCGCCAGAGTGGACGCAGCTGGGTCTATTGGCACGACGGCACCGGTGAGCGGGAGTTGAAGCGGATGGAAGCCGTGGACGACGACTGTAGAGCCGGGGACGAGCTGGCTCGGGCGGGCCACCAGAACTCGAGGACTCCGGGAGACCCACGCCTGGTTGACACGCCCAGCATGGTCAAGCTGTGCCGGACCGTTCCCTTCATGATGAATTCGGCAGCCCTCATACCCGGCATGTACCTCACGCGAGAGCATTTCCGGGAGCTGCTCCAGCGCCCCGAGTCCGCTGGACCGGCCAGCGGGACACGCATCGTCGAGGAATCGGTTCCCCGGTATCTGAACAACACCACCTTCACCACATTGCTCAGGGACGGGTGGATCGGCACGCGCGGAACCAGTTGGGACTACGTCATCGACCTGATACGCGAGAGCCTGTCCGTCGGGGGGCCAGGCTCGGTCGTCGTCGGGATGCACCGGAGCGAGGTTCCGCCCGGCAACCGTCGAGTCAACTGACGCGCACCGGGCCGGCTGGGCGGCGCATCACCCTGCCTCTGCCCATAGCGCGTACGGACCTGCCTCCTGGGTCGGATCCGGTCAGTAAGGTGTTCGCAGTTCCTGGAGGGGAACGCCTGAGCAGGCGGAGGGGCACGGATGGCGACGCTGGGCATGCACCGCGACTTCCTGCTGGAGTTCGCGGCGCTGGAGAAACCCGTCCAGAAACGCGTCTTCGAGGTGTTCGAGAAGTTCGCATCAGCCACACACGCGGGACTGCATCTGGAGAAGCTCACGCACCAGAAGGATCCGCGGCTGCGGACCATCCGCATCACCGACTTCTGGCGGGGCGTGGTTCTGAAGGCGGAGTCGGGTAGCAGTTATCTGCTGCTGAAGGTGCTCCCCCACGACAAGGCCAACGACTGGGCCGCCAAGCACCGCGCGTCGGTGAACGAGGCGACCCAGGGCATCGAGATACGCAACGACGTGGCACTGGAACGGGCCACGGCCGGGCTGCGGGCGCTGGCCGCCGAGGAACCGTCCCGTCTGTTCCCCGCCTCCGAGTACCCGGACAAGGTGCTGCGCAGCCTCGGCGTGGACGAGGAGATCCTGCCGATCATCCGGCTGATTCCCGACGAGGATCACCTGGAGGCTCTGCACAAGGTGCTGCCGGAGCAGCAGTACGACGTGCTGCTTGGGCTCGCGACCGGTATGAAGCCCGAGGCCATCGACCGGGAACTGGTGCAGGCGTACGCCCGGACGGCCGCGCAGGCTCCTTCAGCCGACGACGGTGATGAGCTGGGGACCGCGATGGCCCGTTCACGCGGCCGGGTCACGCTCGTGTCGGGCCCCGTCGAACTGCAGGGAATCCTGGAGCGCCCGTTCGACGCGTGGCGGGTCTTCCTGCACCCGAGCCAGTACCGGGTGGCGTACCACGAGGGCTACGCCGGCCCGGCGCGGGTGACTGGCGGGCCCGGCACCGGGAAGACCGTGGTCGCCCTGCACCGGGCGTACCACCTGGCGCGACGACTGCCCGCGGACGCCCCCGAAGGGTGCGTCCTGCTCACCACGTACACCAAGGATCTCGCCGCCGAGTTGGAGCGCTGTCTCGGGCTGCTGGTCAAGGAGGAGGACGTCCGGGCGAGGATACGGGTGGTCAATGTCGACGCACTGGCCAACGAGATCGTCCGGGCGGAGCGTGGCGGCACACCCCTGAAGCTGGTCTTCGACCAGAAGGAGATCACCGCTCGCTGGGCGCGGATCGCGCGGCGGCTGGGGATCGACTTCGCGGACGTCTTCCTCGACCAGGAATGGCGTCAGATCATCCTGGCGCAGTCCCTGACAGCCCCGGAGGAGTACCTGAAGGCGCCGCGCACCGGTCGCGGCACCGCGCTCCCGCCCCTGAAGCGCCTTCAGGTATGGCGGGCTGTCTCCGCGTTCGAGGAGCAGTTGCGCGAGGCGGGCGAGTGGACGTTCCTGCAGGTGTGCGCGGAGGCTGCACGCATCCTGGACGATCGGGAGGAGCGGCCGTACCGCCATGTCGTGGTCGATGAGGCGCAGGATCTGCACCCCGCGCAGTGGCGGTTCCTGCGTGCCCTGGTACCCCCCGGTCCAGACGATCTGTTCCTCGCCGGGGACACCTACCAGCGGATCTACGGGAACCGGGTGTCGCTGCGCTCGCTCGGCATCCAGGTCGTCGGGCGGTCGCACCGGCTGCGGATCAACTACCGCACGACGCAGGAGATCCTGGCGTGGTCCTCCTCGCTGTTGACCGGCGAGGAGCCCGACGACATGGACGGCGGGGACGAGACGCTGGCCGGGTACCGCTCCACCATGAACGGGGAGCGGCCCACGACGGCCGGTTACACCACCAAACCCGAGGAGATCGAGGCGCTGGTGGCCCGGGTACGGGACTGGACCGGCTCGGGAGTGGAAGCTGAGGACATCGGGGTGGCGGTGCGCTTCATCCAGCTGGGGCGGGACATCGCACAGGCTCTGGAGCGGGCCGGCATCGCGGCGTGCGTGCTCGGCTCCGGGCGCGGAGGCCCCGGTGTGCGGATCGGGACCATGCACCGGATGAAGGGGCTGGAGTTCCGCTGCGTCGCCGTGGCAGGCGTCAGCGACGGAACCGTGCCGATGAAGTCGGCCGTCACCGCCGTCGAGGTCGACGCCCAGCAGCACCAGGAGGACATGAACAGCGAGCTGAGCCTGCTGTTCGTGGCCTGCACACGGGCGCGCGAGGCGCTCCGCGTATCCTGGCACGGCGCTCCCAGCCCATTCCTGGCGCCGGTAACGAACCCCCACCCCTGACGCCCGCAGCGCCCCCTGGCGCCCGCGGGAAGCGCTGCGTGCAAGGGCGGCGCGACGCGGGTGGGGCCGCGGATTCCGAACGCCCCACCCGCCACCTGGGCACTGCCGAGTATCAGAGGGTGCCGGGATCCTCGTCCGCCATACGGCGGGCCTCGGCGAGGGCCACCGTGTGCGCGAACCACTCCAGCACCGCGCAGATCTCGTCGCTGTGCTCGGCGAAGACCTCCACCGCGAAGGACGGGCGCAGGTCGAGTTTGGCCTCGGCCAGGTCGATGCCCTCGATGTCGTTCAGCCGGGTCATCAGCTCGCGCCGCAGCGGCTCGTCGTCGAACGGGGGACGCCGCTTCAGATACTGGAAGACGACCTCGACCGTGCCGGAGACCGGGTAGATCGCCAGGGGCCATAGCGCGCGAGAACCGGGTTCGCTGCCGAAACGTACCGTGGGGAAGCAACTGGTCTCGCTCGCCCTGCCGTAGGCAAGGTGGCCACCCTGCTGCTCCCAGAAGCGCAGGGCGCCCAGGACGCCGTCGAGGGTCTCCTTGGTCTGGTTCTCGCGCAGTTGCGTCTCGAAGCGGCCGGCCGCCGTCTGCTGCTCGTCGTCGGCCTGCGGTGACGGCTCGGCCTCCTCGGCGATGTCCTTGCCGAGCAGCGCCGCCAGGTCGGCGGTGGTCAGCCGGTGGGAGCGACGGGCCCGGCCCGAGTCGTCGAAGGGGACGCCCTCGGCTTCCAGGCGTGTCCGCGCGTCCCCCGACTCCTGGCCGTCCGGCCACCTGAAGCCCGCCGAGACGCGGCCGTCCGCCGTCAGCACCCGGTAGGCGCCGTGCAGACCCGCCTTGGACGCCAGGTGCTGGCCGACCGGGACGGCATGGGTGCCGATGAGCGCCGCTACATCGCCGTACGTCGTCCATGTTCCGGCAGGCATGGCGAGGAGCGCGGCCCGCAGCTCCTTCCAGCCGGACCACTCGTCGTCCACAGGGGCTGTGCCCGCGACGGGGCCGGGCCACAGCCGCACCGCCCGGTCGGCCAGGTCGGCGGCCCGGTCGAGGATCTCCGCCTTCCCCCACCGCTCCCGCCCGGCGATCTCCTGATTCATCCGCAGAGCGCTGAAGTCCAGGATCTCCTGCTTGCGGCGGAACGGGTGGTTCGACAGCTTCGCGTTGTCCGCCGAGAGGGTCAGGTTGCCCAGTGTGTGGACCAGGAGGGCGTGGAGTTCCTCCGGTCCCTGTCCGTCCTCGGTCTCCTCGGCGAGCAGGTCCAGCCACTGGTGGGCGGGGCTCTGCGGCAGCACGTGCTCGACGGTCAGACGCGCCTTGGCGTAGTCGACCGGTTCGCTGGCTCCGTAGCTCTCCTCCAGCCTGCGCAGCACCTGGAACCGCTGGTTGCTGCGGCCCGCCTTGTAGAAGGGCCGGGTGCGGATGGCCTCGCGGACGGCGTCGTCGTCGGGCCAGACACGGGCGCCCGTCTTGTTCTTCGACAGGAAGGTTCGTACGGCCTCAGCCGGGTCGTCGTCCTTCTCCATCTCCTTGGGCATCTCCATGAACACCCGGTTGCTGCCCGTAGTGGAGTACCCGGTGAAGAGGCGCCGCACCATGTAGCTCTCGGCGTACGCCAGTGCCCGGGCGGCCTGGTGGGGTGTGGCCTGTCCGTCGTCCACGCGATCGAGCAGGTGGAGCGCAAGCGGGTAGTGGGTCTGGCCGCCCCACCGGGACAGCCGCTCCAGCACTTCGCGCAGGTCCGGGTCGGGCTCCCGCTCGGGTTCCAGGATGCGCATCAGGCGTTCCGCCCGCCGTGCGAGGGAGGCGATCTCGGCCTCCAGGGCCGCCTCGTCGGAACTCAGGGGTTCCAGGCGCTTCTTCTGGTCGCGGTAGATCTCGCTCTGCTTGGCCCGGCTGTTGCCGGCCACCACCAGGTCGAGCCAGACGAGGAGTTCGAGGTTGGCGGGGCCCAGCCGTTCCTGCATGGGCAACCAGAGGCTGCGGTAAACCGACTCACCGCGGGTCGGCAGGCACATGAAGAGGTAGTTGCGCAGCAGGTCGCTCTGGCTGAGTCCGACCCCGGTGTTGTTGATCGACTCGAAGATCCGGTAGACGTTGTCGCCCTCCGCCGCGGTGATCTCCACGATCGACAGCAGTCCGCTGAGCACGGTCTCCACCGCGTCCGTCCACGCCTCACCGCCGTTCTCCTCGCCCTCGGCGAGGGCGCCCAGGAAGAACCGGTAGGCGGCCCCCACGTTGCCGGGGCCACCAGCCCTGGGTGAGCTCTCGACGCAGGCGGTGAAGGCATCGCGGTCCGCCTGCGTCGGCAGGAGACGGTAGTGGTCATCGCCGCTGCGGTACTTGTTGACCAGCACCAGGTCGTGGATGCGCTCGGCCTTCTGCTCCGCGCCGTGTTCCCGGTGGCGGTCACGCAGCGCGGTGAAGGCGAGCATGAGGGTGGTGAGCCGTTGCTGCCCGTCGACGACGAGCCAGCGCTGCATGCCGCCGGCGGTGATCCGGCCGGGTGCCAGCACCACGGAGCCGAGGAAGTGCGCCGCGGGGTGCCGTCCTTCCAACTGCTCCTCGACCAACTCCTGTACGTCGGCCCAGAGTTGCTGCAACTCCTCCCGCTGCCAGCTGTAGGTGCGCTGGTAGAGCGGCACCTGGTACTGCTTCTCGCCCTGGACGAGTTCGTTGAACGTGGTCTCCTGAGCGTGCACGCGCGTCTTTCCCCCCACTGAGTCCCAGGCGACCCATATTCCACCATCGCGGCAGGGGTGTGCTCTGCCTGGACTCGATCAGTAGCGGTGACGTCACTTCGGGAGTCAAGTCGCACATCTTGTTCCGGCTGCGGGTGAGCTATCGGCGAAGGTCTCGCGGAAGCCTCAACTGCTTCTGCGAGCCGGCTCACCAGACCAAGCAGTCGTGCCGATGCTCGACAGCGCCCAGCCTCTCGTCGGGCTCAGGTCCTGGGCGATGTTTTCGACTGTCGCCACTGCGTCCATAAACTCAGTCAAGCCATGCATGGCTCCGTGCGCTCAGTTTCTGTAGCGTGGGCCGCGCACCCCACGCGCAGCAGGTCTGTGCCCCTCCCGGAGAGAGTCCGATGCCCGAGTCCGCAGAGTCCGCCGCCGTCTCCGTGCCCCTCGCCGAGGTCGCGCGGATCGCGGGTGTTGGGCGTGCCGCGGTCAGCAACTGGCGGCGGCGCCACGAGACCTTCCCCGCACCGGTCGGGGGCACGGATGCGAGCCCGCTGTTCTCGCTCACCGAGATCGAGGCATGGCTGCATCAGGAAGGCAAGCTGAAGGCTGTCGTGGGGCCACTGGAACGGCTGTGGCCGGAGTACGAGGCCTTGGGCGACCGGGATGCGATGGGGCTCCTCGTCGCGGAGGTGGGTCTGCGGTTGTGCGGGGAGCCCGCCAAGCCGGACGCCAGTGGTCAAGCCGCTTCGGCGGTGCTCGACGCGGGGCAGTCCGGTCTTGACGAGCAGCAGTCCGCACTCCTGGAGCGAACCCTGCGCCTGGCCGAGGCCAAAGGTGCTGCCGAAACCTTCGGTTTCCTGCTGGAGCGGTGGCTGCGCACCCACGTACGGCAGATCGCCGTCACACCCCAACCACTCGCGGACCTCATGACGGAGATCGCTTCGGCGGTCCATGACGAGGAGATACGGGTCGTTCTCGATCCCGCGTGCGGCACCGGGTCCCTGCTTCTGGCGGCGGGACGGCGATGGGACGGCTCTGGACTGGCCGAGCTACGCGGGCAGGACAGCGACCCGGTGCTCGCCTCCCTGACGCGAGCACGGCTGGCCGCCACCGGATACACAGGGTCGGCCCTGCCGGAGGTCACGGTGACAGCGGCCGACACCCTGCGCGCCGATGCTCAGGCGGACGTACAGGCCGACGTGATCCTCTGCAACCCGCCGTCGAACGAGCGGGACTGGGGACACGCGGAACTCGCGACGGACCCGCGCTGGGTGTACGGCCAGCCGTCGCGCACAGAATCCGAACTGGCGTGGGTCCAGCACATCGCCGCCGCGCTGGCCCCGGAAGGGGTCGGGGTCGTGGTGCTGCCGCCCGCGGTCGCGGCGCGGCGGGCCGGCCGGCGCATCCGGGCCGGCCTGCTGCGCGCCGGGGTGTTGCAGACCGTGATCGCCCTGCCACCCGGCGCCGCACCTCCGTACGGGGTGGGCCTCCATCTGTGGGTGCTCCGCTCAGCGGGTACCGGCGGGGAACCCGGGGCTTCCCCGGGCGAGGTGACCCTGGTGGACACCGTGGCCGGGCAGAGCGGCACCGGGAGCGGGAGCGGTGGAACCGGTGGCAGCAATGTCGACTGGAAGCGGATCACGGAGCAGGTGGTGAAGGCCCTCCGGGGATCGGGCGGGCCGGGAAGCGTGATGGTTCCGGTCATCGATCTGCTGGACGAGGCGGTGGACCTCACACCGGCTCGGCACATTCCACGCAGCCACACCGCCGACCTCGTGGACATGCGACGGTCCTGGACCCTGTTCGACGCCCATGCGAGTGAACTCCATGACGCCGCGGGCGCGCTGTCGGCCCTGGAGCCGGTCGAAGCCGGCGACATCGCGCCGCTGATCACCGTCGCCGAGCTGGAACGGGCCGGAGCCCTGGAGATCCGTGGCGGGCAGACGCTGCCCGAGGCGGAAGTGGAGCGCGGTGTGCCTCCGGCGGACGGGACACGGGTGCTGACCGGTCTTCGTCGACCTGGGGGCCCTGAGCTCTGGCTCCCGGCGGCGGAGGTGGCGCGCGGCGAGAAGAGCGGTGCACTGACCGTCACCGCTTCGCAGGATGTGGTCCTGTCGGTGCTGGCGCGAGACTTCGACGTCCATGTGGACACTGAGGCTCCGTCGGTTCTCGGGCCGCAGCTCTGCGCTCTGCGCGTGGACCCTTCGGTCCTCGATCCCTGGTTCCTGGCGGGCTGCCTACGGGCTCCCGACAATGCCCGCCAGGCGGGCACCCACGCGTCCACCACGTCCCGTGTGGATGTACGGCGGCTGCGGGTGCCCCGGTTCTCCCTGGAGGAGCAACGACGGTACGGAGAGATCTACCGGAGGATCACGACGTTCGAGAGGGAACTTCAGGGGATTCGCCAGGTGGGAGGCGAACTCGTCCGTTCGCTCGGTGATCTGTTGGCCCACGGCCGGTTGCCGCGCACCTGACCGCCGTACCCGGTTCTGCCACCGTCCCCCAGCCGGGCCACCGCACCTGGCACCGCCGCCACTGGTCAGCGGGCCAGCCGCAATTGCCGGAAGCCCCTACAGCTCGGCCAGGCGGCGGACCAGGGAAGAGACCTCGGCTCCGAAGCCGCGCTCGCTCAGTTCGAGTGCGACCTCACGGCACCGTTCGACCAAGTGAGCCGGAGGCGAGGTGAGATTCAGCGTTTCCGAGGCGGTCCGGCGCCACTCCTCAAGCGCGGTCCGCAGGTCCCCCTCGGGGATCTGGCATTCCGCCACGCCCAGCCGCGCCTCCAGCGTCAGTGCACCGTGGCGGGGTTCCTGCCGGTCGCCGAGCGCGACCACCTTCTCGTAGAGCTCCTTGGCGCGGCCGGTGCCGCCGTCGAGGCGCGCGGCATCGCCGCACACCAGGTGGGCTTCCGTAACAGCGGGTTCCTGGAGCCCCCACTCGGACACAGCGCGAGCGAGCACCGAAGCAAGCCGTTCGCATTCGGCACCGTGTCCGGTCGCCGCAAGTTCCGCCCTGGCCAGGGCGATCAGGTCCGCGAATTCCCTGCGTCCCAGCCAGAGGCCGCGTCGCCGCACGGAACGACGGGAGCCCCCGCGGCGGACGCGGTCGGCACGCCCGACGGGGTCCGCCTTCCCCATCGGCCCGGCATGCCCGACGGCGAGGCCTGCTCCGCCCAGCCGGTACCAGGCCGTGGGGTCCGGGTGCAACTCCGGGTCGGGTCCGGGGTCGCCGGGTACGGGCAGGTATCCGCGCAGTACGGCGAGGGCTTCGCCGATACTTGCCGGACGGTCGGCAGGTGTCTTGCCAAGCAGGTCCCACACGAGATCGTTGAGGTCCTCGGGAATGCCGAGGTTGATGTCCCGGACGCGGGGCGGTAGGTCTTCGAGGTGCTGTGCATCCTTGTTCCGATCCGGCTTGTCCTCGAATGGCTTCTCGCCGGTGAGCAATTCGAACAGCACACAGCCGAACGCGTAGAGGTCCACCGCGGCGGAGACGTCCTGCTGGCCGCGGAGCTGCTCCGGCGCCATGTAACCGGCGCTGCCGGGGGTGGCACCGAGCGCCGTGTAGCGCGTGGCGTCAGGGTCGGTCAGGTGGGCGATGCCGAAGTCGAGCAGCTTCGCCGTTCCGTCCTCGGCAGCGATCACCACGTTGCCGGGCTTGAGGTCCCGGTGCACCACGCCATTGGTGTGGGCGTGGCCGAGGGCCTCGGCGATCTGGACGGCGACCGCGACGGCCGCGCCGAAGGGGAACGGGCGGCGCAGGTCGAGGAGTTCGCGCAGGCTGGGCCCGTCGACGTACTCCATGACGAGGTACGGCTCCTCCTGGCGGTAGCCGCGATGCAGCAGACGCGGGATGGCGGGGTGGTCCAGCTCTTCGAGGACCGCTCCCTCGCGCTCGAACCGCTTCAGCAGTTCGACGCGGCGCCGCGCGCGCTCAGCCGGCGTGAACCGGCCCTGCGTGTAAGCGTCGAGGCGCAGCACCTTGACCGCGACGAGCCGCTCCGTGGCGGTCTCCGTCGCCGTCCAGATGCTTCCCATGCCCCCTTGATCGAGCGCTTCTTCTATACGGAAGCGGCCGTCGAGGACTTCGCCGGATTCCACCCGTACCCCCGGTTCACCACGGCACTGTGCCGCACCCACGATAACGGTTCACAAGAGCAGAACAAAAAAGCGCCTTGACTTAGTTCACAGACGTACGCTCTCCTTGGGGTGACCGCCTTTCCCAACTCCGTCGCGAGGGGAACGTCGTGACGCTCCATCCGCTCCCACCCGGCACCGATGGCAACACCGGACTCATCCGCACCTCGCTGCCGCTGCTGCGGGAGGATCCGCAGGACTGCCCGCGGGGCAACGCCCTGCGGGCACGGCCGTTCGTCCGGCAGGTGCCGGAACGGCCGCGCCGCAAACCCGTCGAGGACTTCGCACTCGGTCCCGTCATGCGCACCCTGGACCTCATCGAGTACGACGGGGTGGATCCGGAGACGGCACTGCGGCGGCTCCACGGCAGCACGAAATGGCACACCGCGCATGCCAGTTGGGCCGAAATGGCCGTGCGCAACTACCTGAAGGCACGTGAGCTGTCCGAAACCGGCCGCCGCGCGCTCGGGCGCCCCGCAATGATCGCCGTCCGCGCTCAGTGGACTGCCATCACCCAGAGGGACACACCGGACGACCGCGGAGCGACGCGGTACGAACGCACCGCCTGGGGACGGCGGTACGCTTCCGCCGACGCTTCGGAGCGCGAACTGTGGCTGCTGTCCGTGAACTCCGTCAAGGAAGACCGCCCCGCCGCCGAGATCGCCGAAGCGGCGGCCGTCACCGCCGACGGCGTTCCCTCACGGGCCGCCTTCGGTGACGTCCACCGCCCCGCGGCGGGCATCACAGCCCGTCCACGGCAGGTCCGGGTGATCGGCGTCGGCTGCGGGGACGGTGAGCACAGGGTGCTCGCGGACTGGGACACCGACCGCACGGCACATGAGTTCGTGCGGCATGCCAAACCCGTGCTGGCCCGCGTGGTCGCGGACGACCGGCTCAACCCCGGTTCAGGGTGCGAGCGGTGCGAGGCCCTGTCGGGCTGCTCCCAGCCGCCCCGGGCGGCCGGGCTGCTGGGGGTGGCGGGACCGCGGCGTCCCCGCAAGCGCCGGTCGGTCTCGGCCACCGATCTTCGGGTCCATGCCCGCTGCCCGGCACTGTTCCACCTCACCCGGGTGCTGCACCTGCGGTCCGGCGAACCGGAGAGCGAGCCCGTCCGCAGGGGGCGGGCGGTCGACGACTGGCTCAACGAACGGCACAAGCAGGGCGGCTGCCGCGGAGCCACCCTGCCGGACGCTTTTCCGGGGCTGCCCGAGACCGAACAGCCCACCGCTCTCGCCATGCTCGCCCAGCACTTGCTCGATTGTCCGCTGGACGGCCTGGCACCCGGCGAGACCGTGCGGGTACAACCGCGTCTGACGGCGTACGACCCCGAGCTGGACGTGGTCCTCATCGCCGACCCCGATCTGCTCTACACCCGCTCCGGCGGCTGGATCTGGCACGAGACGAAGACAGCCGCCCGGCGTCCCTGGGAGGGGCGGGAGCTGATGGAGACGTATCCACAACTCCCCTTCGCGGTTCTGCTGATGGCGGCGAACGTGCCCGGTGGCGATCCACGCCGGTCACTGATCGAACTGGAACTGCTGTACGGGGACGGGTCGGGCTGCGAGGAGATTGACCCCGGCGACCCCGACACCCAGGCCGAGGCACGCCGGATCATCGCCGGGCTGGCGGGTCCCTGGGCCGTAGACGAGACGTACGCGCCGGCGACGGGGGACCACTGCGCGGGCTGCGAGATGCTCCTGCACTGCGCCGCCGGACGCGCCCACTTGAAGGCCGGGTGAGCACCGTGCCCGAGAGCCTGGACGACGCCCTGCCCTACCCCGCCGTCGACTGGTCCGCCCACCATGGCATCCCTCTGATGCGCACATTGGCCTCGGCCCTGACCGCGCTAGACGCCGCGACCGGACTCGAAGCCTTCACCCTGCCGTATGCGCCCGAGGTCCAGCGCGCCCTGGACCGGACCGTGCTCGCCTGTCTGGAGCGGGGCGCTGAGCCTCCGGTGAGCCTCCCCGACCTGCTGTCATGGTGTCGGCAACGTCCCGTGGCCGACTGGCCGGTCGACCTTCCCGCCGACGCCGTGGGCCCCGGGGACCTGCTGCTGGACCCGGACTCCTCACGGCCGACCGAGCTGTGCCACGAATGGGCGGAGCAGACGCAGGACAGCGCCCTCGCCCTGCGCGACCGGGAAATCATCCGGGCCGCACTGCGGCTGTGCCGCGAACACGGCGAGGAGGACGCGTACACCGAGTTCCGGCGGCTGCTGGTCACCCGGCCGGTACTCACCGCGGCCGAGGAGTTCGCGGTCTCGATGGATCACGTCCTCGACCCGGTCAAAGAACTGCTGCGGCGTATCTACCAGCCCGTCCCGGAGAGCTACCCTCGTGGTGACGGCTACGCGGTCTGCGGCCGCTGCCTCACCCTGCTGACCCCGCTGCACGGCGGCGGCTGGTGGTGCGAGCGGGACCGCTGCCGCCGCCTCGGCCCGCCGCCGGTGGGGCGCCGCATCCTCAAGGAGGAGGCCGGCGGGCTGCTCCAGCTCGAACGGCCGCTGCGCCAGTTCGTCACCGGTCCGGGACGGGCCGAAGTGGAGCTGGAGGCGCGGCTGTCGGCGCTCGGGTTGCGGGTGCGGATGTGGCCCGCGTACGACGCGTACGACGTGCACGTCACCTTCCCCGACGGCTGGGTGTGGGCGGTCGACGTGAAGGACTGGGCGCATCCCGCCTTCCTCGGCCGGGCCGCACGTCCCGTTCCGCCCGAGCCCCCGTACGACGAGGCGTTCTGGGTGGTGCCCCAGGCCCGCGTGGACGACCGGGCCAACTACGTCACCTCGTACGAGCGCAACCGCCCCGCGGCGGCCCGGAACCTGCCACTGCTCACCGACACCGAACTGATCGCCCGCGCCCGGACCCGCATGCGGGGAAGCCGGTCCGGCGGACGGCAGGAGGCCCACGATGCGTGACCGCGACAGCTGGCACAAACCGGTCAGCAGGGAGCTCGCCCGACTGTGGGCCGAAGTGCCCCCCGAACTGTCCGGGGTGAAGCCCGCTCTGCTCTGCCAGGTCGAACTGGCGCTCCGGCTGTTGGAGCGCCTCGCGCCGGAAGAACCGGCCCGCGGGGCGTATGTGCTCTTCGGCGGCTATCCCTTCGCACGGGCCCGCGGTATCGCGGTGACCTCCGAGCACGAGGTGATGCTTGCCGCCGGCCGCCATCTGCTGTGGACGTTGCGGCGGCGTCGTACCTGGTGGCAGGCCCTGGAAACGTATGCGGCCCTGCCCGAGCGGCTGCGCGCCTACACCGTCCCCGCGGACGACGCCCCGGCACGACGCTGCGAACCGGCCGCCGCCTCCGACCGAATCGCTGTGTACGACGCTGCGCTCTCCGCACTCCCCCCGATCGCCCGCAAGGAGTTGCCGATCGCGCCCGCCGGGCGGGCCACCTTCATCGACCGGCGGCGCCCCGTCTCGGTCACCCTGCCCGAACGGCTGCGGCCCGAACCGGTACCGGGCCACAACCCCGGGGCCGGGCGTCCGGGGGGCGGCGCCCCGATCACCCTGACCAGGGCGGACCTCCTGGAGACCGCGCGCTGGATGGACCGGGTGGAGCGGGAGGAGGAGGTCGACCACCCGGGACACTGGGAGAGTCGGCTCTCCGAGCTCCACATAGCGCCGAGGGACGCGGACGGGCTCGGCTTCTCCGAGGACGGTGACCTGCGGCTGGACGGGCTACTGCATCTCGCGGGCATGGTCGGCGCGGGCAAGTCGACACTGATGACGCTGATCGCCGTATGGGGTGCGCGGCACGAGCCCGCACTGCGGACGACGCTCGTCGTCGGCGATGTGGCGGAGCAGCTGCGGCTCAGTGCGCTGCTGCGCGACGTCGGGCTCGCCGCGACTCCGGTCCTGGGGCTCACCACGCGTGAGACGCATGTGCAGCGGCTGCACCGCAGGCAGGCCTCCCGTGGCCGGGCCAACCTGCTGGACCACGACGCGCCGGGCTTCGACGACCTGAGCACGGTCTGCGTGGTGGACGCCCTGCGCGGCACCGAGGCGGCCCAGCCGCTGCGGTTCGCCGACGCCCCCTGCACCTCGCTGTACCCGGAGAAGCGCCCAGCGGAGAAGACCGGCAACGAGCCGGCGGGCTCCATCCCACTGCCGGACCCCTACCGCCCCGGCCAGAGGGATCGGGCCGCGCAGCCGCGCACACCTGAAGTCAAAGGCACCCCCCACGGATGCCCCCTCTGGTACGCCTGCCCGCGCCACCACGCGGCCCGCGAACTCGTCGACGCCCGGATCTGGGTGGCCAACCCGGCGAGCCTGGTGCAGACGGCCGTGCCTCGGCATCTGGGCGACGAACGGCTGCGCCACCTGGAACTGGCCTGCCTGCGCAGTGACATCATCATCGTCGACGAGGCCGACTCGGTGCAGATGAAACTCGACGAGATCTTCGCCCCGTCGGCGACACTGGTCTCGCCCGGCCCCGAGTCCTGGCTGGACCAGGTGCAGACGCACCGTATCGAGGAGTTGTCCCGGCAGGGCCGGCTGCCGCTCACCGACCAGGAGATCGAGCGCTGGTCCGCCTCTCTGACCGTGGTGCACGCCGCAACGGACCGGCTGTACAAGCTGCTGATCTCCGACGGGGAACTGCGCGAGTGGGCCGACATCGAGTACTTCAGCCCCTGGACGCTCCAGGAGAAGCTGCTGGGCGACTGGTTCAGGCCGGAGCGCACACCGGGCGCCCCCGATGGTGTGGCCGATGAGGCGGAGTTGTTCGAGGCGTACGAGGACGATGTTCCGCAACCCGATCCGTCGGGGCCCGATTCCGACGCCCGCCGTCGGGAACTGACCGGCCACTTCGACGCGTTCCGTGACGACCCGCTGGGCGGCCTGGGGCCCTACGGGAACACCACGGACGATCTGGTGCGGCTGGCCCAGGATCTGCTGGCCACGCTGTCTTCGTCGGACACCCGCGCCCGCGTCCTGACCGTACTGCGTCCCCTGCTCGCCGACAGCCCCGCCGCCGCGAGGGCGGAGGACGAATCCTGGCTCGATCTCACTGCCCGGCGTCTGGAGTTCATGCTCCTGCTGAGTGCCCTGAACCACCGTCTTGACCGATTGGTCTTCCTGTGGCCGCAGGTGGAGGCCGCCCTGCACCTGGATTCGACGGGCAACGAGCTCTCCCGTCGTCCTCCCCTCGACTACGCCCCGCTGGTCCCGGAGGCGCCCATGGGTAACGTCCTGGGCTTCCAGTACTTGCCCGACGACCGGGAACGCGATACAGACGGACGGCACAGCGGCACCCTGCGCTTCTTCCGCTGTGCCGGCGTCGGCCGCGAACTGCTGCTCTCACTGCACGAGGTAGGAGCCGACCCGGGCATCGGGCGCCGGGGACCGCACGTGGTGTTGATGTCCGGCACGAGCTGGGCCGGGACCTCCACCCGCGCCCATGTGCCGGCGCCGGTAGACGCCGTGCTCAAGCCGTCGCCGCGCTCGCTGGAAGCCGTGAGCCAGTCGGTCTTCACCACCCACTTCCTGTACGACGACGAGGGCCGCCCGATGAGCCTGTCGGGCACCGAGCCCAAGGCCAGGCCCGCGGCAGCGCGGGCAATGGCGAGCAGGCTCGGCTCCCCGGGCCGCGGCGGTGCCCCGAGCCCCCTGGAACAGGAACTGGCAAAGATCGCCGACGACCGACGAAGGCGGGCGATCCTGCTGGTCGGCAGCTACAAGGAGGCCAACACCGTCGCGGACGTCCTGCACGACATGGATCGGTGGCACGGCCGCGTCCGCGTCCTGGCCTCCGACGACGCCGACCTGGACCAGGCGGTACGCGGGACGGGTCCGGTGCCCGCGGGCACCGAGCGCGCCACCGCGCTGCGTCGCGGCGACCTGGCCGCCTTCGCCGAGGACCGCGGCGCGGAACTCCTCGTGGCCCCGCTCATGGCGGTCGAGCGCGGCCACAACATCCTCAACGCCCAGCGCAACGCCGCCTTCGGCACGGCCCTCTTCCTGGCACGTCCGCATCCGCGCCCGGACGACCTGGCACTAGCCGTGTTCGCGATCAACGACTGGGCCGCCCGCTTCGCCCGCGACGAACCCGGACTGGCCCAGGGCACGTTCGGCAAGCTGGCGGTCGCCGCCGCGCACCTCGACGAGGCGGGGCTCGCGTTCCGGCACGTGGCACGCGCCGAGTGGCGCAGGCTGCTGTCCCGCCGATACATCTACTCCCGGCTGTCCGACCACGAGAAGCGGTCGTTCACCTGGGACCAGCTGGTGACGATCTGGCAGGTCATCGGCCGACTGGTGCGCGGTGGTGTGCCGGCCCGTGTGGTCTTCGTCGACGCCCGCTTCGCCCCGCACACCGCCGAACTGCTCTCGCCCGGTGCCGTTTCCTCCCCGCTGCCGCAGGAGGACGGGCTCCTGACCGGGTTGCGGGACGTCCTCGCCCCGTACTTCGGCGAAGGCACCCTCCCGCCCGACTGCCCCGATCCGAGTGATCCCGCGGTTGCCCGCCTGCTGTACGCGCCGCTCTACACGGCGCTGCGGGACATCACCCACCACACCTCCTGAACGAAACGAGACACCCTCATGGCTCAGCGCTACGACTCCATCCGCACCGCCTCCTGGCTGCCCGCCTCACATGACGCCTCGCTGACGGGGCGGTACCGCGCTCTGCCCTTTCCGGAGCAGTGGCGCGGTCCGCTGCTCGCGCTGTGCAACGCGGGCCGCGACAAGCCGCTGGAGACGGTACCCACCTTCCGTATGGACCAGGTGATCCAGACGCTCGCACCCGACGTACTGGTGCGTCCTCGCCCCTCCGCGTACAGGGGCGAGAACCCGGATTTCTGGCTGTACGCCCCGGACGACATCCCCGATCCGCTGCCGACTGAGGCTTTCCGGGCTCTCGTCGGAGCCTGGTTGAAGGATCTGCGTCCGGAGCGCGAGTACCGCTCTCTGCTGAGCGAGACCCGCGAGGCGCTCTTCGAGGACCCTCCCGAGTGGCAGGAAGGTGTCGAGGTGGAGTTGCTACGCTGCCCGCCCGCCGCCGGTGGCACGGCAGCCCCGGATCCCCGGCAGTTCCAGCTGACGACGGACTGGCTGGCCCGGCGGCTCCTCGAACAGCTCGAACCGTACGACTACGGGGCGGGCCGGCTGCGCTTCCGCGCCATGCCGCGCGGGCCCCGCGACCAAGGTGCCGAGTTGGTGTCACAGGCGCTGAAGCACGAGGGCAGCCGGGGCTCCGAGTGGTTCTCCGTCGTTCTGAACATCACGCTCCAGACGGTGCCGTTCGACCCGCTGCCCCGCTTCCACCTGCACACCCACATCCGGCGCTACGCCACCCGGGTGGGCGCCAGGTCCGGGCGGCTCTATCTGCCGTACGGCCGCAGGACCACGGTCCTGCTGCGCCCCCGGGTGCCGTGGCTGCCCGGGGCCCCGGCGAGCGAACGCTTCGCGCTGGCCCGGCTCGCGTGGGACAAGGGCGGCCACGACTGGGTGGGCGGCGGGCCTGCCGGGATGCTGCGCAGCATGTCCCTGACCGAGTCGTTCCCCGACGCCGCGTCCATCCTCACCGCCCCGGCCGAGTGGCTGGAGGACGGGATGCGGGCCGCCGTCGTCCACAGCACCGCGATGGGGTCGCACGAGGTGGGCACCGGTCTGATGCCCGACCAGCGCTCCCGGATCGTCGAGTGGGCCGAAGAGGCACTGCCGGCTCAGCTGCGCCCGGCGCCCGCGCTGGTGCACACGCGCCTGTCCGGGAGCACTCCCGCGAATCCGCGCCGGGAACCGTCGGATGCGACGAAGAAGGCCATGGAGGAGCGGCAGCGGACGGAGGCCCGCAGGAAGGGCGCCGCCTTCGCCCTGCGCTGCCTGAGCCCGGACGCGGATCCCGGCGCACTGCCCTTGCTGGAGACCAGGTTGTTCTGGCAGACACCCGCAATGCGCGACACCGCAGTGGCCGCGCTGATCGCCCATCTCGGCCTCAAGGGAGACGGAGGGGCACCGGAGGAGACGGACGCCTACGAGGGCACCGTCGTGCTGGAGTGGCAGACCCCGGAGCTCATGGTGCGGCTGCACTGCCGCAAGCTCACCCGCTCGCTGGGCCACGACCTGGCGCTACCCGAGGCGTCCTCGCACTCACGTGAAGCGGTGACCACCGCGCTCGGCGCCCGGCGGCGGGAGATGGCGGCCTTCACGGCGGAAGACCCCCCCTCTTCCGTTCCGTCCCTCGCCCTGGTGGAGATCGACCGGGTCGCGGACTTCACCTCCCCCGACCACGACGCCAAGTTCGCTGTGCGGCTCGGCTGCGCGGACGCCGGTGTGCTCACCCAGTTCATGGCGGTGCCGAAGAAGGCCAAGGGCTACAACAGCGAGAAGAACAAGGACTTCCGCGCGGCCAAGGCGTGGGACGACGGTCTGCGGCAGCTCGGCGTACGGGTCCACCCCGAGCACAGTCTCGGTGAGCGGCTCCCTTCGGGTATGCGGTACGCGGCCGTGTGGATGGTCCGCAAGAACCGCCGCAGCCGTACGCGCTGGGCCGGGCATGTGCCGGTCGCGGTACTCGTCACACCCGAGGCGTCCGGGCAGGGCCTGGCCCGGGTGGAGGGCTGGGACGAAGAGGGCCGGGCCTGGGTGCCGTATCCGGTGATGCTGCTGCGGCTGACCAGGCGCGCGGAGGTACCGACCGCAGGCACAGTGCCCGCCCCGCGCGACGGCAGCACTCCGGCCACTCGCCACCCTTCGTGGTGGGCGGACATGGCCGAGCAGCGCCGAGCCACCGAGGAGTGGATGCAGAGGGTGCGCCGCTCTCTGCGCGGTACGCCGACGATGTTGCTGGCCCACGGCCAGAACATGCGCTCGCACTGGACCTGGCTGCAGGACAGCAAGGTGGTGGCCGACAAGTTCCGTGACGGTCACGCGCCCGCCCGTCGCCTCGATCCGGATCTGCGGCTGGTTCGGGTACGGACGTCACGCGGGCGGGAAACGGCGCAGTGGTGGGGCGTAAACCCAGACGGGGCGAACGGCCTCGCGGCCCATCTGTGGACAGCCCCTACGGCCGCACCGGAAACGGCCCGCGTCTTCTGGTCCACAACCCCGAAGGCCCGGACCTTCAAACTGTCGGTGGCCGCCGACAAGCTTGCCCCCCGAGTGAACACGAAAGGGAAGCTGACCGTTGACACCGACAAGGCCGCGTGGAATCCGGGTCTCGTGGAGCTGACAGTACTCGGCTGTCATCCCGAGGACGACGACTCTCCCGAGGCCCTGGCACTCGCAGCGCACCAGCTCCGTCAGGCGCCCGATCTGCCAGACGCGCTGAGTCTGCCTCTGCCCCTGCATCTCGCCGGTCTTGCGCAGGAGTATGTCCTGCCCACCCGAGCCGCAGAGGACGAGCGCCCCTCGTCGGATGCCACGGCCGATGCCTCACCGGATGCCGGGGCAGCCCCGGGGCTGGAGCGGGAGCCGGAACCGCACGACGAGCAGGAGCAGTTGGCCCTGTTCGACGAGACAGCAACCCAAATATCGCAACGGTAGGTCCACTTCGTCCGCGTTCGCACCGAACCATCCGCTAGCTCCGGGGACTGCGCCCCGGAGCTGGGGCTCGTAAGGCCTATGGCTTCAGCTGGACGATCGACTCAATTGCCAGCTCGGCTCGTTTCACTTGTGCGTTGCTCTGTTCCCATGTTCTGGGCCCCTTGCCGGGGGCACCCTTCACAAGGTGCCCAAAGACCCCGTCACCAGCGGAAACGCTGAGGTCGGGGTCCTCTTGCGTGTGCGGCGCTGGGCAGCGCTATGACGGCCTCTGTGGACTATTTACGGAAAGGATCTTGGAGCATCGCCCCAGGTCAGCCCACCGATTCAGCCGAAGCCCATTATCCGGCGTCCGGCCACTCCTCAGGAGGGCGGGGCGGCTCGGGCTCGTTCAACCGCTCGGCTTGCCGCGCGTTCTCCCCTCGCAGAGTCGTCAGCCACGGCCACAGGTCCGGCAGGGTTTGCTCGGGACAGGCAAGACGATGCTCGATGCGGCACCGCTGGAACGGCTCGGCAGGACAGACGCCGTACACCGCCACTCGCCCGTCGGACGTCTCGATCCACCGGTACTCCGCCGGCACCAGGTGGGCGAGCGGAGCCATGTCGGGCTCCAGCAGCACCCAGTCGTGTTCGATCGTCGCCACGCGTTCCTGTGGCAGACCGCAGTACGGGCACATCAGGCGTGATTCGCCCAGCCTGCGCGTCGACTTCTTGGAAGCCCCCATGTAGCGAGGGTCGGCACTCTGTCCGGCCGCGCGTAGAGGGTGAATCGGACGGGACTCCTGGGGCGCCCAAGCAGCAGCGAGAGGGAAAGTGACGCGAAAGGTGCATCCAGCAACCGACGGCTTGGAAAGCGCGGCCGGTACACGACGAAGCCCCCAACCCGTAAAGGCTGGGGGCTGTTCGCCGAGCGACCCGATTCACTCGTACTCGCTCAGGAGATCTTCAATCTTCCGGTTGGCGATCTCCTGCCGCCCGTCGATGCACTTCGCGTAGCGGCCGAGCAGGACCTCAACGCTGTTTCCTGCCCGCTTGTCGGCAACGGGTGAAATGAGGGCCGAGTGCCGGAGGTCGTACGGCCGAGCAGCGAGTGGTGATTCGACCGCGGCCGGTGAAACGGCCAGCGTCAGAGCCTCCTGCCAAACGCGACAGCACGTCGACGAGCCGACCACTCCCCCACGCTCGTTCGTGAACAGCCGCCCGCCCTCAGCAGTACCGAAGGTATCGAGGTACTGCTTGAGAATGGTGGCGAGCCGAGGGTTACGTCCAGGGAAGTGGTGTACGGGTTCTACCTGATCCGGGGATTTGCTCCGGCGTTGGGATGGGGCCCGCACAGATGAACGGCCACCGGCTGATCTTCGAGGTGTCGAAGCCTCGAAGGAGATCAACACGATGACCGCACCTGACAGTCCGCCCCTGCACGCCCTCGCCGAGGACAACCTCACCGCGGCGAGTCCCGATCTGCTGCGCGCGATGGTCAATACCTTCGCCGACGCACTCAGGTCCGCGGAAGCAGACGCCCTCTGCAACGCCGCATACGGGCAGGTCAGCGACGAACGCGTCAACCACCGCAACGGCTAACGCCCTCGCGAGTGGGACACCCGTGCCGGCACCGTCGAACTGGCAGTCCCCAAAGTTCGGCAGGGCAGCTACTTCCCGCACCGGCTCCTTGAACGACGCCGCCGGGCCGAGCAGGCCCTCATCTCCTCTCCGACGGTCGTACATGAGTAGACTGTTCTTGAACGCGTTCAATTCTGCGATCGGGTGTGGTGTCCATGGACTTTCTGGTCGGGTCTTCTCCGGCCGCGCTTCGCGCCGGTGCGTCCGATGTACCGCCCGCCGCAGAGGCACCACCCGAAGGGCTGGGAGACCGGAGCGTAGTGACGGGGTGGCAAGGGGTGCTGGCGCGCTGGGCTGTGGCTCTGGTGTGGTTCTACGAGGGCCTGTGGTGCAAGGTCTGGCCGGGGCGGGACGATCAGCGGGCCATTCTCGGGGACGTTCCCCATCTGCCGGCTTGGGCGGTGACGACGGCGCTGATCGTCATCGGGATCGCGGAGGCGGCCATCGGTTTGTGGGCGCTCTCCGGGCTGTGGGCGCGGGCCGCCGCTGTCGTACAGACGGTGCTCGTGGTGGTGTTCAACGCGGGCGGGCTGCTGTTCGGCCTGGATCACATAGCGGAACCGGGGCGGATGCTCACCCAGAATCTGGCCTTTGTAGCGCTGGTCTGGCTGGTGGAACGGACCTCACTCGGAGTGGCGGTCCGGTGAGCGGCACACCGTGGGCACGCGGCCGGATCATCAGCGGGTCGGGCGGCCCCCGCCTCTTGTTCGGGCGGATGTACGAGGACTGCGGTATCGAGCTCGGCGTCCTGCCCGGCGCGGGGGCGCGGGTGCTGTGCATCGCCTCCGCGGGCGACACCGCCGCCGCCCTGCAGCAGGCCGGTCACGACGTGACAGCCGTCGACGTCAACCCGGTACAACTCGCCTACGCACGTGACCGGCTCGCCGGCAGAGCCACCACGGAAGGCTCCGCGGAGACACTGATGCGGCTGGGTCGTGGAGCGGCCGGCGCGCTGCTGCCGGCCTGGCGCGGGCCCGCACTGCGCGCCTTCCTCGCCCTCGACGATCCGGCCGAACAGGCCCGGCATTGGCGCACCGCCCTGGACAGCCCGGGGCTGAGACGGCTGATGTCGCTCGCGCTGCGGCCGGGCGGCGCGCTTGCGGTCGCGCTGCGCCCCTCGTTCGCGCAAGAGGTCCCGGCACGCTTCGACGAGGTGCTCAGACGACGCCTGGGGCGGACCGTCGCCGGGCACGCCAATGCCTGTAACCCCTGGATGTGGCGGCTTCTCGCGGGGGTCGAACTTCCAGGGGCACAGCCGCTGCTCGCGCCGGACGTCCGCCTCGTCCACGCCGACGTGGTCGACGCGCTGGAACAGGCTCCGCGGGCCGGCTACGACGCGGTGACCCTCTCGAACGTGCTCGACGGGCCTGGCCCCGCCTTCGCCGACCGGCTGCGCGCCGCCGTGCGTCGTGCCGTGCGTCCTGGCGGCATCGTCGTTCTGCGCAGCTTCCGCGAGCCCACGGCGACCGGACCGGGCTGGGCGGCGCAGGACCGATCGGCGCTGTGGGGCGTGGTGCGCGTCGTGCGGCTGGGCGCAGACCCCTCGGGCGCCGAGGACAGGAGGATCGACCCGTGAGGCACTTGGTGCAACGTCATCCCATGGCGATGAGCACGCATTTCGCGCACTCGCTCGTGCTGACCTACGCTCTGCCCGCCGAGGCGCTGCGCCGGCTGGTGCCGCCGGGCCTGGAACTTGACACGTACCCCCGCGGCGAGCAGGGCGAGGAGTACGGCTTCGTGGCCGCCGCCCTGGTCGACACCCGTGCCCTGCGGCCGGCGTTCCTGCCCGCGCGGCTGGGCCGTGACTTCCTGCTGACCGGATACCGCGTCTTCACCCGCTTCCGCACCCCTGGCGGGCGCACCATGCGAGGGCTGCGCATCCTGCGCAGCGACACCGATACCCGGTTGATGCGGCTCGGCGGCAACCTCTTCACTCACTACAACTACCGCCTTGCCCACATCAGTTCGCATGCCAAGGACGGCACCCTGGAATTCCGGGTCGACAGCGCCGACGGGCACGCCGACCTGCTGGTGCGTGCCGACCTGCACAGCGCTCCGGCACCGCTGCCCCCGCACAGCCCCTTCGCCGACGCCCGAGCCGCCCGCCGCTTCGCCGGCCCCCTGCCCTATACCTTCGAGTACGAACCCCAGACCCGCTCCGTGATCGTGGTCAAGGCATTCCGTACGCAGTGGGACCCGCAGCCGGTCTGTGTCGATGTGCGCCGGCTGACCTTCTTCGATCACGGCCCGCTCGCCGGAACCCGCCCCGTCCTCGCCAACGCCTTCCACGTTGCGGGCGTCGACTACGGCTGGCACCGCGGTGTGCGCCGCACCGAGAACGGCGCGATACGGTGACGCTGCGGCACTCCGGCGTCCGCGACGTCATCGCCTACAACTGGCCCCAGTACGCAGCGGGTGCGGCGACTGCGGCGGCTGCAGCCCTACTTGCTCCACGTCTGCCTCGCGCGCTGCGCCCCCTCGCCCGGACGGGATCGATCGCGGCACTCACTCTGCTGTGCACCGCCACGGCGGCGAGCTGGCACGTCTACGATCGCTCCGGCCTGTACACGTACGACTGGCTGGAGGACCTACTGCCTCGCATCCCGTCGGCATACGTGGTGGTGAGCACCGGCCTGGACGAGGTGAGCGCCCCACTCGCCGCACGCTGGCCGAAGGCCCAGCGCACCGCCTTCGACCTGTACGACCCGGCCTTGACGAGCGAGGGGTCCCTGCGCCGCGCCCGACGCCGGGTGCCTCCCCCCGCCCACGCCGCACCGGGCCGCCCGGAGACGCTGCCACACCCGGCGAACTCGGCCGACACCGTCCTGCTCGTCTTCGCCGCGCACGAACTGCGCCGCGCACAGGACCGGGAGCGGCTGTTCACCGAATGCGCCCGGCTGCTGCGGCCCGGCGGCACACTGCTGGTCGCCGAGCACCTGCGAGATGCCGCCAACACAGCCCTGTTCGGGCCCGGCGCCTGGCACTTCCTGCCCCGTCAGGAATGGTTGCGGCTCGCCGCCCACGCAGGGCTGGAACCCAGTGCCGAGCGCCGCTTCGCGGGCCTGATCGCGGCATTCGCCTTCAGCAAGGATCGAGAGTGACCCAACTTCTCAGTCTCAGTGTCCAGTTGCGCCTGGTCGGCGCAGCCCTGATCTTCATGGGACTGGTGCACGTCGCGCTCCCGCGGATACTGGGGTGGCCCGCCGACCTGCGCGCCAGCAGCCTGCTCACCCGCCAGGTCTCTTACGCGCACCTGTTCTTCATCGCATTGACCTGCGCACTTCTCGGCTCCCTTCCCCTGGCCTTCGCGCCGGCCCTGCTCACCGGCGCACCCCTGCCGACGTTCCTGCTCTGTGGCCAGACCCTGTTCTGGGGCCTGCGCTGGATCATGGAGTTCGCCTACTTCTCACCCCGGACATGGCGCGGCCATCGCCTGCGCACCGCAGGCCATGTCGGGCTCGCGGTGCTGTGGACCTGGGTGACGGCTGTGTTCGCGGCAGCGGCGGCGCACGGGTTGCGGTGAACCCTGCACCCCTGCTCAACCCGGCACCCCTGCTCAAGTTCACCGCCAAGGGGGCGGAGGAAGGCGGCAGCCCCTCGGTCTCCTCGCCGACCGCGACCTCGAAGAGCGCCGAGAGCACCAAGCCGGTCACGTCAAGCAGCGATTCCACTGCCCGCGGACTCTTCGTCGCCGGGCTGATCGTGGGCGTCCGGCGGCTGGCGGCAGCGATGTTCGCCATCACGCGCAGCCGCTCCGCCGGATCCCGCGCCGGGGAAAACGCCTTCCGTGCCGACGGACAAAGGGTCATGGCACGGGCCGACGTGCTGACCGCGCTGCGCGGCTGAAGTCCGTCAAAGATCAGCAGAGCTGAGAGCCGTCTGGCAGCCGGCCCACTCCCCGACTCCTCCCGAGATCGTGCGAGACCCGTCGAGCGAAACGCCCCGACCTGCAGAAACGCCGAAGAGGCTGGTGCTGAACTTGACCGAACCTCATTCGGGACGAAGAGATCGCGGGCTCACGTCCGGCAATCGTCGAGGAGAAGTACCGGTCTCAGGGCAGTGAGGCGGCTGGTCTACGAAGTGGGCTGGCTCTCCAGCGGAGTTTCCAGCGTCCGTCAGGGTTCCTGCCAGCGTGCCCGTCAGCCATTCCGCGAGGTTCACGCCCTGGGGCCGGCACTCACCTTCGTGGTTGCACCACATGGCGCCCGCAGGATCGCGGAAGTCGACCAGCCCCGCCCTGGCCCGGATGCGGCAGGACACCGACTCGCACCAGGCAGCCAGACACGCCGCCGACCGGGCTGAAGACCTGCCTCCGCGCGTCCGTCGGGCTGCGCCTGGGCCCACGCCTCGCCATGGCGGCGTTACCTGGGAGCAGCGAGGCACCTCAAGCCAGCCCTGTTCTGCGAAGACGGCTGTTCCCGCCCTGCCATGGGTGGGTCGAACCAGCTCGCCTCGGCAAAGCCTCACAGGGCCGTGGGCCGCCGGAGACCTCCTTTATGGCATGCGGAGGAAGCCCGCCATAACACGTCAAAGGATCGCGAAAGCGTCGCTCGTCACCCTCTCGGCCGCCATCGTGGCCTTGGGGCAGACGGGAGCCGCGCACGCCGATGCCCCTCTCTGGAACAAGACCAAGAAGTGCCACCAGAAGGACCTGGACGGGCGGAACGTACCCACCCGTATCGGCAACAGCGAACTGGGCTGGGCGCACTTCGCCAGCAACCACAACATCCGCACCTGCCGCATCGTCAACGCTCCCCTGAACGGCAAGGCGGACAAGAACGACGGCAAGGGGGGCCCGGAATACTGGGGTTACGCCTTCGACGGTACGCACCCCCAGGTGAAGATCATCGTCAAGGCGCAGGTCACCCGCCGTACCCAGGGCAACCGGTACGACGCCGGAAGCGGGCAGATGATCGGCGTCATCACCGCCTACTGCAAGGGCATGAGGAAGTGCCCCAACTTGATGAACCAGTCCGCCGCCAAGTTCAAGCGCTGAACAGGGAGACACCCGCAATGACGCCGTGGGAAGTGGCCGTGGCACAGGCCGACGTGACCGGCCACTTGATCCTCTACACGCAGGCTCCGATCGTGAAGAAGATGCGCGTCCGCGGCGTTCTCCCGGGCCCTGGCGGGACGCCGGCCGTGCGGATCGCGCTCGGCCGGCGGAAGGCGACCGTCACCGATCTCCTCACCATCTACGAGATCCCGCTGTTCCGGCAGGACGAGGTGCTGCTCCCGTGGGAGGCCGTCAGCCGCGTGCGGCACGAGGCGGGCGAGGTGCGCTTCTACTCCAGCGGCCAGGTGGACCACGTCCTCGATACTCCGCTCATCAGGCTCGCGGAGGACGTGCCCGAGGAGGAGCTGCCGGAGGACCGGGCGTACAGCCTGCTGACCGCACTGAACTGCCCGGCTCCGGGCTATGAGGAGCGGGAGAAGGCCGAGTCACTGCTGGTCGGCTTCCTGTACCTGCGCGAGGGCCGGATGCGGCTGTACGTACGCCATCAGGGAGACCCCGACGTCGTGGCCTGTGACGTCCGACTCTCGGAGGCAGGGCCGGCCGTGATCGCGGAGGTGTTCTCCCGCTCGCGGGAGCGGGAGCTCTTCGAGGAGCCGGAGGACGATCCGCACTGCACGGTCGTGCTGGACCTGACGCACTGAGCAGATCAACATCGCGTGGGGATCAACGGGAATCCACCGGTCGAAGACCAAGCCGGTGGATTCCCTCGTGGACCCGATACATTCCCTTCCTCACCCCTCTGATCGAGGGGTGGGACAAGCCTGCTCAGTTGCTCTTCCCGTCCTCCTGGTCACCCGCGGTGTGTCGGTCGGCACCGCCGATGGCGCGCCCGTGGATTGCCCGCACGGTCTCCCGGGACGCTTTACCCCTGGGTGGCCTGATCTGGCATGTGGCGGCTGGTGGAGTAGACGCGACGGAGCCGTCCGTCCGGAGCCGGCTCCCCGAACAGGTGGATCTCGCCCGAGCGACGCCCTTTGCGCACGGTGGAGTGCAAGGTGTACCGGGCGGCGACGCGGTCGCCGGCCACCAGGGCGTCATGGACCTCCACGTCGCGGGCGATCGCGTTCTTCCGCGCAGGGCGGGCATGGGCGATCAACCTGTTCCGGTCCAGGCACATCCCGTCGTTGTGCCACTCGATGTCCGGGGTGTGGTACCGGTCGATGACCACGCCGGGGTCCTCGTTGCCCAGGCCCATCTCCTGGATGTACGACCTCAGATACTCGGCGAGTTCCTTCGCCGGGGTGGGCCAGGGATCGTCGCTCACGATGCTCCTTCGGGACGAGGTCCTGATGGCAGTGATGTTTGAGTCGCTTGAGTCGCCAGTTCGAGCAAGTGGTCGACCGACCACTGGTCGTAGGCGTGTTCGCCGTACTTGGCGGCGAGGATGCGGCCGTCGGGTGCGATCAGGAAGTCGGCGGGAAGGCCGAGCCGTCCGCCGTGCGGCCTGCGGGACGGCGGACGCTCCCGCCCGCGGAGGATCGTCCACGTGCTACGCAGGATGGCCCCGGTGGTCGGTGCCCAGGCCCGCAGGCTGAACAACGCGCGAGGCGACGACTCCACCCCGAACTCGGCGTACAGGCGCTTGGCGGGGTCGGCTATGACGGGGAAGGGGAGGTCGGTTACGTGCTTCCGCAGTTCCTCCGCGGGCGAGTGGAAGACCACGATCTCGCGGATTCCCGCTTGAGCGATCTCCGCGTGTCGTCGCACCACCGATTGAAGGTGCAGGTTGCAGATCGGGCAGCCGGCGAACCGCCGGAACTGAAGATGTGTCAGCCGGTCACCGTCGGGCACGGCGATCTGGGCGCCGGAGACGGCCGTGAGGTCATGGGCACCGACAACGACACCGGGCCTTAAGGTTCCTGTCCGCGTATTCCTGCGAGTCGTTTTCATGATCCCCCTTCTCCTTTTAGGCGTACGCCATACGCCTACCAGCGTAGGCGTATGCCGTACGCTGTCAACCGTCATGCCTCGCCCCCGCTCACTCACCCCGGACCACCTCGCCTCGTCCGCCCTGACCGTCCTGGACCGCGACGGTGTCGCCGGCCTGTCCATGCGTGCGGTCGCCAAGGAACTACGCATGAGCACGATGGGCCTCTACCGCTACGTGGCCGACCGCGAGGAACTCGAACGGCTGGTCGTCGAGTCCGTACTCGGAACCGTCGACACCGAGCCGCCGCCCTCGGACGCGCCGTGGGAGGAGCGGATCGAAGCCCTGGTGCGGCGCCTGCGCGACACCGTCGGCGCCCATCCCGCCGTCGTGCCGCTGACGATCACCCACCGGCACCGGTCCCGCGGGGTGCTGCGCTGGTCGGAGGCCGTACTCACGGTTCTCACCGAGGCGGGCTTCGACGGCGCGCGACGCGTCATCGCACTGCGGGCCCTCCTGAGTTACGTCATCGGAGCCATCCAGCTCGAGCACCTGGGACCTCTGGCGGGCGAAGGTACGGTCGCCATCTCCGCTCTGTCGCCGATCGAGTTCCCGCGCCTGGCCGAGACCGCACACCACGCACACGACGTGGGAGCCGACCAGGAGTTCTTCGGCGGGCTCGCCGCGCTGATGCGCGGCCTACACAGGTAACGACAACGGCCCTCAATCGGCGGTCCACCGCGGCCTACCTGTCCGATCTCGCAGGCAAGCGCCGCCGGATCCACAACGAAGCCCGCCTGCACCTTTGGGATGAGCAGAAGAGTTCGGGGTGCCATGCCCGCCGCACGAGTCCACCGAGGCCGGGATCGACGGCTCGCTGCGACGGCATGCGGTCTGGGCGTCCGGCTGGGATCCGACAAAGGACTGGCCGTGCGGCCCCGGCCCTGACCCCGCGGGAGGGCGTATGAGACCAAGCCGACGTACTGGAAGGACGAGTGGCCGGAGCTCACCGCCCAGCCGTGGCCGAACTGATGGTCGGCCTGGCCACTCAGCCTTCACGGAACTGGTGTTGTCGGTGATCTCCGGAATGCTCCCGGCGGCCGGTGTTCCTTTTCAGACGGGGACGGCAGTGGTGTCAAGGGTCAGATGGACGGCCTGATCGTGGAGTGCGGCGGTGCTGATGACCGCAACTGCCTCCTCCCCGATCGCGGCGAGGGTGGCGATGTGTTCGCCGCATGTGAGCCGCTGCGCCTCGATCGCTGTTCCGTCCACGACCAGTCGGCCTGTTCCGGTGGCCAGTTCGTTGGGCAGCCGGATCGGTCCGTGGGGCGACGAGTTGAAGAGGAACTCATACAGGAGCGCATCGGGCTCCAGGGTTGAGAACACACGGACGTGCTCAGGCAGGCGCCGCTGCGTGGTGACCTGCACCAGCATGGTCTGCTCCTCGTAATACCCGAGGTCGAGCCGTTGGAGAAGGCCGTCGACCGCGCCCTGGCCCACCAGGCGGCGCCATCCGGGCTCGGGCCACGCGAGGACAGCCACCGGACGTCCGAACTCCCGCAGGGTCTCCAGCCATATGCGATCGGCAGGAAGGTCCGGCCGGCCGGAGCTGTGGAACATGACGCCCCCTCTGACTGGTCAAAAAGTGCGGGTACGACGCCCACTCATCGTGGCATCGACACGGGCGGTCGCGGACCGGAATTTCGACGAACCGATCAGGAAGCACCCGGGCCGTGGGGCGTGCGTGGCATCCGGGCAAGCCACATCTCGTCGTGGCAAGCGAGGGGAGACGACGAACGCACCGGACCACGCCGATACGGGACAGGGAGCCGCTCGGCTACCAGGGAAGGCGGGGCACGGCTGGCCCATGGCGCCGCACTCACGGTCACGACCTGGGTTCACAGCGCCTCGCCGCCGTCGTCGGCCGTGCCGGACGTGGCGATGTGCTCACGCCACAGGGCCACCAGCTGCGGCGGCAGCGGCTCCACCCGCGAGGTCCGGCAGAGTCGCTGGTTCCCACTCCGGCAAGCGCCTTCCTCTGAACATCCCAGTCCCTGTGCCCCGCCAGGGAAGCGAACCCGCGGCTGCGTGCCCACGGCCTACCGGCTCAGCTGCACCACCGTTTGAATGACCAACTGCCCGCCGCGTACAAGCGGTGCCGCCCGGCCCCATGCTCCGAGTCCCCCGCCGGGGCCCCTTATGAGGTGCCCAAAGACCCCGTCACCAGCGGAAACGCTGAGGCCGGGGTCTTCGCGTTTGTGCAGGCGTATGCGGCCCAAAGCGGCCGTATGTCGGAGGCTGTGGACGAGGCGTGGACGGGATCTTGGGGCGTTGCCGCAGGTGAAGCCACTCAATGAGCAGGTCAAGCAGCACCACACCGACGGCGAGCCGGTGATCAGCGTGGACACGAAGAAGCGGCAGTGCCTGTGGCGACACCAGGCCAGGACACGGGCGGTGTCACCGGCCCAGGTGCCGTTCGCGAGCTGAGGCGCCTTACCGGGAGCGGTTGGCCAGGACCCGACGCACCGTCCGGGTGAGGATCGGGGGCATCAGGTCCACGCCTATGCGGCGGGCGCGGGAGCGCGGGCGGCGGGGAGCGGGCACCGAGGCCGGGGCTGGGGCTGGGGCGGCCGGCTGCTGCGGCTCGGGCGGTGTGTAGTGCCGGGAGTGCGGGAAGGGCGGTGCCTGCAGTCCCTTGTTGGCGCGGGCGCGCACCAGGCGGTGCCCGGCGGCGTCCTGCACGCTCAGACCGATGTCCGTCCGCTCCTCCAGCATCACCAGCAACTCCTCCTGCACCGGCTCGGGATCGCCCCACGTGCCGTACAGCTTCTGGGTGCTCAGGCAGATCGGGCGCAGCCCGCGATTGAGCACGGCCTCCCAGGTGGCGACCGAGACGCCGGGGGTGTGCTCGGAGCGGAAGTCGTCGAGCACGACGACGCCCTCGGGCAGCAGCAGGTCGCGGGCGGCCCCGATGTCGTCGCGGACGTGCTCGTACAGGTGCGAGGCGTCGATGTGGACGAAGCGGCAGGTGCCCGGCTTCACCTCCGCCGAGATCACGGAGGACGGGGCTTCCAGCACCCGCGGCAGGGTGTCGTGGAAGGAGAGGTAGTTGCGTTCGAAGGCCTGCCGGGTGAGTGAGGAGTACGACTTCGCCGTCTCGGCCTGGTTGGGCCCGTCCGGTGCCTCTCCGCCGAAGAGGTCGCAGACCGTGAACTCCTCGCCGTCCTGCCGGTGCCGCCCGAGCAGGATCGCGCTCCTGCCCATGTACACGCCGAGTTCCACCAGATCGCCCCGGAGGCCGCCCTTTTCCTGCCGCTCCAGGAACCAGGTGAACAGGAGCTGGTCCAGCGGAGGGAACCAGCCGGGGACGTCATTGAGCTCGGCGGGGTTCTTGTCGATTGACTGTGCGATCGCCATGGAATAACTCTGCTCATCCGGCGCCGGAGAAAGTGGCCACCGACTGAATGTCCAGTGAACAGCTCAGTCGGCCCACGGCCCGGCCAGAGCGTCCAGATGGGCCCGGCGCACCTCGGCCGTCTGACCCTGCACGAGCAGGAACATCTCCTCACGGGCGAGGCGTTGGGCGGTGCAGGCCAGATCCATGGCGCACCCGCCGCCCGCCACGATCGCCGCGGTCGTCGCCGCGCGCATCAGGTCGTACGACCGTGCCTAGAGTGCCAGGCGTTCCTCGACAGAGTCTTTTGGGGCCGGCTTGTCCTCGCCAAGGAACTTCGCCGTCTGCCGGACGATCGCCAGCTCGGTTTCCAGCTCATGGATCCGCCGGCGAGCGGCCCGCAACTCAGCAGACTCGCTCGACGGCGTTCCCGGTCGCCGCCCGTTGTCGATGTCGTCCTGCCGCAACCACTTCGACAACGTGACGGGATGGATGCCGAGCTCCACCGCCGTCTGTTCAGCCTGCTTGCCGGCGCGGACCAGCGCGATGGCACGCACCCGGAACTCCGGAGGACAGGGACGAGGCATGACTGCCAACCTTCCGTGAAGGGCTGCCAGTTAGCCACCAGAACTGCAACCTGAGCGGTGGGGCAGGTCAACCGTCACCCGCAACTGCAGCAGACCCGCTGAGGCAGACGCACTCCGCCGTGTCACGTTTTCGTGACTCGATCCGACCAAGTGTCTGAGCCTGGCTGTACGTGAGGGGAGAGGAAATGGCGAGGAGGACCGATGCCTGACATCTCGCAGGATGACATCGAGAACTGAGCCGACGCCCGGAGGCGCCGCGCCCGCCTGGCCGACGAGCGTGCGCGGATCTCGATGCTGCCGCCGGCGGCCCGGGTGCTTCACCGGCGGGTACGGGAGCCGAGGGGTGGCACTTCGCCGTATCTGTCATGACATCGTCGGCCGGGACGGCTGTGGCCGGGAGTGGAGAGCGGGATGCAGAGGGACGACAAGGTCTGGTTCGCCGAGCAGTTCGAGTTGCACCGCCCACGGTTGAGGGCGGTGGCGTATCGGATGCTGGGCACGCTCACCGACGCCGACGACGCCCTCCAGGAGGCATGGATCCGCACGACCCGCTCCGATGCCGGCGCCATCGAGAGCATCGACGGCTGGCTGGTCACGCTGGTCGGCCGGGTGTGCATCGACATGCTGCGTACCAGGAAGTCCCGACGCGAGCAGCTCACCGGATGGCTTCCCGAGCCCGTCGTCACCACCGACGAGACGGTTGACCCTGAGCAGGCGAGCCTGCTGGCCGACTCGGTCGGACTTGCTCTGCTCGTCGTCCTGGAAAGCCTTGAGCCCGCCGAACGGCTCTCGTTCGTGCTCCACGACATGTTCGGCGTCCCGTTCGACGAGATCGCCCCGATCGTGGACCGTACTCCGGTGGCGGCGCGCCAACTCGCCAGCCGCGCGAGGCGGCGGCTGCGCGGGACCGCGGCCGTGCCCGACGCCGACCTCCGCACCCAGCGCCGGGTCGTGGACGCGTTCCTCGCCGCGTCCCGGGCGGGCGACTTCGAGGCACTCCTCGCCCTGCTCGACCCCGACGTGGTCTTCCGCGTCGACACCGGATCACGCACCTGGCTCGCACCGGCGCTGCTGACCGGCGCGGCCGACGTCGCGGCCCACGCCGCCACGCACGGCTCTCGGTTCGCCATGCTGTGCGAGCCGGCCCTGGTCAACGGCGCCGCCGGCATCATCGCCAGGACCCGGTCGAGCGTGGTCGCTGTCGTAGGGATGACCGTCGTCTCCGGTCGCATCGCCGAGATCGACCTGGTCCTGGACCCAGCCAAGCTCTCCACCCTGACGATCCGCTGATGAGGACCACCGGGACGGCCCTGGGGCGGTGGTGCGGGCGGGCGATCCGCCGTGGCGAACTTCTCGAACCGGCTTGAGGAACGGGACGACGGCGTCCTCAGGATGACCGAGCCGAATGTCGCTCCGCGGCTTGGGGCCTCGACCCTGCGACGAACCCTTCCCGGGCTGCAGCTCGATGCCATGCCCCCGAGCGCCTGCGGCACCTGACGTGCGCGGATGTGACCGGCGCAGCCGGGGCGGTCCCTGCGCCTCAGGTTGAGCGAGCCGGATGGCCGCAGGCGCCGCGAGCGGCACCGTCACATCTACGGCGGCTGATCCGACTTCATCTCGGAACCATCGCCCAACAGAACAACAGGACAGGGGTACCCGAATGAAGCTCGTCGTCTTCGGTGCGAACGGCAAGACCGGCCGCCGGCTCACCCGCCAGGCCCTGGAGGCCGGACACCGGGTGACCGCAGTCACCCGGCGACCCGACGTCTTCCCGCTCGCCCACGAGCATCTCGACGTGGTCCCGGCCGACGTCCACGTCGAGGACGACGTCGTGAAGGCCGTCCACGGTGCGAACGCAGTGCTCTCGACGCTCGGCGTGCCCTTCAGCCGTGACCCGATCAGCGTCTACAGCACAGGTGTCGCGAACATCGTCACCGCGATGCGCCTGCACGGTGTCACCCGAATCGTCGCCGTCAGCTCCAGTGCCCTGGACCCACGTCCGCACGCGGACGGCGGCATCGTGCTCAACCGGGTGCTGCAGCCTCTGATCACCCGAACGATCGGCAGGACGACGTACGCCGACATGGCCGCCATGGAGACGCTCCTCGCGAACAGCGACCTCGACTGGACGGTCCTGCGTCCCTCCGGACTTTTCGACGCCGAGAAGGTGAGCGACTACCGCCTCCAGGAAGACCACGCGGACGGCGTCTTCACCAGCCGGGCCGACCTCGCCGCCTGCCTCCTCGCGCAGGCCGGGGACCGGCGGTGGAGCGGCAGGCGAGTAGCCGTGACGACCCCCGAGGGTGCCCCGACCCTGTGGCAGCTCCTACGACGCGAAGCCTTCGGCAAGAGCCCGGCATGAGTCGGGCATCCGTCAGCCCTGCGAGGCGGCATTCCTGTCCGCCGGCCGAGGCATCGACGGTACCCGTTCACTGACCGCCTCTCAGGATCTTGCACGGCTGCCCTGCGTCGGCTTGAGCGGACCCGATTCCGGCCCGAAGCCACGGAGGAAGCGTTCCGGCACTGGAAGGCCTTGGCCGACGGGCCTCTCAGACGACTTGCGGACCCAGTCGTAGATCCTGACTGCGGCATCCTCGAGTGCGGTGCTTGGTGTCGAGCACGACGGCGAACCGAGCGATGTGCGGCGACCCGCGTACGGGCCGTGCGGGCGCGGGGCGCGGGCGCGGGGCGCGGGGTGCCGTGCCCGCGACGACACGGGCGCTCGAGTCGGGTGGCCGCTGTCAGACGTCGTCGCGCGTCAGGCGGGCGCCACGGGCGCGTCCCAGTCGATCCGGTACCGGTGCGTCCAGCCGAACATCTTCTCCGGGCTCAGGAACGTCCGCGTCGCCAGCGGCATCAGCAAGGTCATGATCTTCGTCGCGGCCGGCCCCATGGACTTCTGGCTGTTGGTCTTCGCTGCCTGGGCGGCGACCTTCTCCACCCTCGCCCGCCTCAGCCGCTCGTACGTCGCGAACGCCGTGCCCACGTCGGGGATGTCCCGCAGACACCGCGCCAGTTGCACCGCGCTCTCCACGGCGAGGGACGCGCCCTGTCCGGAGCTGGAGGACGGTGCGTGGGCCGCGTCGCCGACCAGGACCATCCGGCCGCGGTGCCACTTCGGCACCGAGGGCAGGATCTCCAGCCCTCCGAAGGTGAGGAGTTCGTCGTCGCCGGTGCCCCGGAGCAGATCCCGGCCGGGCACGTCCTCGGTGTACTTCTCCCGCAGGATCCGCATCCATGCGGCCGACGGCGTCGCACGGGCCTGCTCCGCGCTGAGCGGCCCGTCGAACGGCAGGTTGCCGAACCAGGCGGTGCCTCCACCGGGCACCGGCCAGTAGCCGAGAAACGCGTGCTTGCCGAAGGCGAAGTACATGGTGTCCGGCCGCGCCTGTGGGACCTGCGCCTTCGAATGCGCACCGAAACCGAGCAGGCCGGTGTAGCGCGGGCCGGGGGCTGCCGGGTCGATCAGCCGCCGGACCGCCGACCGGATACCGTCCGCGCCGACCAGCACGTCCGCGGTCACCCGGGTCCCGTCGGTGAACTCGGCGGTGACGCCCGCCGGAGTCTCCTCGGCTCCGGCCAGGCGCTTGCCGTACACGGTCCGTACGCCCATCGCGGCGGCCCGCTCGCGTACCGCCCCGTACAGGTCGGCGCGCCACATCACCTGGCTGGGCGGTAGGCCCGTCAGCCCGCCGAACTCGCCCAGCCGTCGGCCCCGTCCGTCGGTCATCACCATGCGATGGATCGGCTGACCGGCCAAGCCCTGGTCCACACCGACGACTTCCAGGGCGCTGAGCCCGTTGGGTGCGACCATCAGCATGCCGCCGAGGCCGTCCGCCGTGTTCTCGTGAGCCTCGTAGACGGTCGCCTCGATGCCCGCCCTGCGAAGTGCGAGGGCCGTCACCGGTCCGGCTATGCCGCCCCCTATCACGGCCGCCGTCTTGATCGCAGTCATGCGTCTGCCCTTCCCCGTCCTGTCGGATTTTCAGTGGCCGTGCGAGCGAGCCGGATCGTCCACGGTCGGGTGGCCGCCCGTCCTGTGGGCGAGGCGCAGGTCCTGGAGGTAGGCGCGGGAGCACATGGCACTCAGGACCGCGATGCCGCCGCGGTGCGCGCGGACCTCGCTGTCGGCTGCGGCACCGGTCAGACGGATTCGGCGGGCCCCGGCGAGGACCGGTTCCCCGACGGTCCGGCCCTGCGCGTCCTTGACCTTGCCGCGAGCGGTCCAACGCAGGTCCCAGTGCTCGACTACGGCGTCTTCCGGCACCAGCAGTTTGAGCGTGGCGCGTTGGAGTTCCAGGCGCAGCTCGATGTCGTCAGGCAGGTCCGGGGAGCGCAGGTCGAGCACGGCCAGGCCCCGACGAGCACGCACCTGGATGTGTCCTGCACGGGTCCACTTGCCCAGCCGCTTGGTCGTGGCGTGGTCGGCGTGGACGCGCTCGGTGGCGGCGGGCGTCTCAGTGCTGGTGGTGGTCATGTTCGTGGTCTCCGTCCGGTCGTGGGTCCCGCTCACTTCGCTCCGATAGTTGCACTGCAACTAGTATCAAGTCAACTAGTTTCAACGTGGGTAGTATGCGCGCATGAGCACCCCGCCCCGCAGTTCCCCGCTGGCCCTGACCGTGCTGGCCCTGTTGCACTTCCAGCCGCTGCACCCGTACGGCATCCAGAGATTGATCAAGCAGTGGGGGAAGGACGAGGTCGTCAATGTCGGCCAGCGCGCGAGCCTCTACCGAACGATCGACCGGCTGCTCGCAACGGGCCTGGTCACGGTCCGGGAGACCGGCCGCGACCAGCAGTACCCCGAGCGGACGGTGTACGAGCTGACCGACGCGGGGCGCTCGACCATGCGCGTCTGGCTCGACGAGATGCTGGCCGCGCCGAAGCAGGAGTTCCCTCAGTTCCCCGCCGCGCTGTCCTTCGTCCTCATGCTGGCCCCGGAGGAGGCCCTCGATGTGCTGGAACAGCGCGCCGCGGCCCTCGTGCAGACCCTTGACGCGCACGACAAGTCCTTGACGGAGCAGGCGAAGGTCCAGGGCCTGCCGCGGGTGACCAGGCTCGAGGAGGAGTATCTGCGCGCGATGACCGCCGCGGAGCTGGACTGGATCCGAGCCGTCACAGACGACCTTCGCAGCGGTCGGCTCGGCTGGACTCCCGAAGAGCTGATCGGTTTCGCTCAGAGCACGGGACAGCAGGCCCTGGCCGGCCCAACGCCCTCGAAGTCGGATCAAGGCCCGGAGTGAGCGCGCCGCGCCGCGCCGCACAGAGGATCAGCAGGTCCGCACTGCACGGCCGTGCCAGTAGCACGTGGGGTTCAACGGAACGCCGGCCGGAGAGCAGGCCGGTGGGCGCCGGGGAGCGTCCCGTCGGAAGTCAGTGACGCGCGCGAGGCTGTCACGGATTCTGACCGACCTGTCGGAGTCCGGCGCGGATGCCGATCCGGTCCTCATCGGCGCCCACCGCAAGCCGCGGGGCGTCCTCCTGTCCGTCGAGGCCTTCGAGGCGCTGAGCGGCCGAGCGGCACGACGTGCGGCCGTCGCCTCGGCCACCGGCTCCATCGAGGCCGAGGGGCTCCACGCCTCGGAGGCGTCCGACCGCGACACCGAGGCGTACGTGAAGGGCGACCTCGACGCGGACACCCTTGTCGCCCGCGCGATCGCCCGCCACCAGCAAACTTCGGAGCGGCGGGCAGGGTGAACGATCCGTATGCCATGTCCAACGGCGTGCTGCGCAACAAACTCGGCATCACGGACCATCAATTGTTGGCGGCGGCGGAGGCTGACATCACCAGGGCTCGCCTCGTCCTGCTCACCGAACGCCCCCTGCCGCCGGTCGTCTGCGGGGTCTCCCCCGGCAGGAATTCGTCATCCGACTGACCGAGCTGTACGGCGACATGAACGTTCTCCACCCGTTCCGCGAGGGCAACGGCCGTGCCCAGCGGGCGTTCCTGGCCCAGCTGAGCACCGACGCGGGATACGAGCTGAACTGGGCGGGGTTGGACCCTCAGCGCAATGAGGACGCCTCGGTGAAGAGTTTTCTCGGTGACAACAGCCTGCTGGAGCAGGTACTCGACGAACTCGTCACCACCACGGGGTGACTCCCAGCTCTCTCGGAACGACGTCGCCTGCAACTTCCCCGTTCCCGGCGGGTGCAGAGGGATCGTCACCCCTTCGGAGTGATGGTCTTGTGATCTGATAGCCGCGTGGATGGTGTCGTCTCGGCGTTGGTCGCCATTGTGGGCACGTTGCTGGGCTCCGCTGTCACGTACGCGTTCCAGCGCAACGCGTCCGCGCGTGAGCGGCTGTTCGTGAGTCAGCAGCAGCTTCGGGCGGACCGGATGGCCGTCTACAGCGACTTCGCCGGGGCGCTGACGGAGTTCCGGCGCGCGCAGCAGGACCGCTGGCACCGCAGGGAGGCGGATCCGGGGGGTGCCACCACGTACCCCGAAGCCCGGTCCGAGGCCCACCGCCTTCGCGGGGTCGCCCTGCACGCCTTGTTCAGGGTCCAGCTCATCGCGAGCGCGCGGCCGTTGATCGACACCGCGCAGGAGGCGTACGCCCTGACCTCCACCCTGCACAAGGCGGCCGACAAGACGGAGCTGGCCGCCCTCGCCACGCAGGCGCGCGAGGTGCTGGAGCGGTTCGTGCAGTTCGCCTCGTCGGACGTGCAGTGACGCCTACGTCGGCACCGGGCCGACCTTGGCGCCGTCCTACCCCTTGGCGTTACGGTCTTCGAAGGGTCATGAACCGCCTGCCCCCAGGAGGCTTCCGTGTGCCGTCTCTTCGGCCTCAGCAGTGCCCCGCTCCGCGCGCACGCCACGTTCTGGCTGCTCGACGCGCCCGACAGCCTCAGTCGGCAGAGCCACCGCGATCCCGACGGCACCGGGCTCGGCTGGTTCGGTCCGGACGGCGCCCCGCACGTCGACAAGGCGCCCATCGCCGCCTACCGCGACCGCGCCTTCGCGCAGGAGGCCCGGCAGCGTGAGTCGGCGACCTTCGTCGCCCACATCCGCTTCGCCTCCACCGGCAGCCTCGACGTGCGCAACACCCACCCCTTCGAGCAGGACGGACGGCTCTTCGCGCACAACGGGGTCATCGAGGGCCTCGACGCCCTCGACGCCCACCTGGGCGACGACCGCTCGCTGGTCCGGGGCGACACCGACTCCGAGCGGTACTTCGCCCTGATCACCAGGGAGACCCGGCGCCACGGCGGTGACGTCACCGAGGGCATCCGGCAGGCCACCCGCTGGATCGCCGCGAACCTGCCCGTCTACGCCCTGAACCTGATCCTCACCACCCCGCAGGAGCTGTGGGCGCTGCGCTACCCGGACACCCACGACCTCTACGTCCTGGAGCGCAGGCCGGGCGGGCAGCACGGCAGCCGGCACCTCGACCAGAGCGGCAGCCACGGCCGCATGCGGGTCCACTCGGCGCACCTCACCGACCACCCCGCCGTCGTCGTCGCCAGCGAGCGTCTGGACGAGAACGCCGACTGGCGCCCGCTCGGTCCCGGCCAACTGCTCCATGTGGACCCCGAACTGCGCGTCGTCCAGGAGACCCTGCTGCCGGATCCCCCGGCCCACCGGCTCACCCTCGACGACCTGCACCCCGCCGCGGCCGCCTCCCAGAAAGCCGCCTGACGCTCCCAAGAGGCCGCGTGACGGCCGCGTTGCGGCCGCGTGGCGGGGCGCGCGCGGCCAGGGTCACGCCCGCTCTCACGCCGAGCGTTTGCGGGTGGTCTTCTTCGCCGTCGTCTTCTTCGCCGCCGCCGACTTGCTCGCGGTCTCCTTCGCCGTCGTCTTCTTCGCCGCCGTCTTCTTCCCGGCCGCCGACTTGCTCGCGGTCTTCTTCGCGGGCGTCTTCTTGGCCGCCGTCGTCGTCCTCTTCGCCCGCGACGCGGACTTCTTCTCGCCGGTCAGCGGCGTCACCTCCGCCTCCTCGCCCCTCGACTCACCCTTCGACTCGCCCCTCGACTCCTTCGCCGCCCGGACGCTCTTCTCCAAGGCCGCCATCAGGTCCAGGACCTTGCCGCCCTGGGCCGGCTCGGGTGCCTCCGGCGGGGTCTCGCCGGCCGCCTTCGCCGCGATGACCTCCTCCAGGGCCTCCCGGTACTCGTCGTGCAGGTCCTTCAGGTCGACCTCGCCGAGGGTGTCCATCAGGGCGTCCGCCAGGTCGAGTTCCTTGTCGCGGACGGAGACGTCGACGTCGGGGGCGACGCCCTCGGGGGCGCGGACCTCGTCCGGCCAGAGCAGGCCGTGCATGGCGATGGCGTCGCCGACCACCCGGAGCATGCCGAGGCGTTCCCGGCCGCGCAGCGCGTACTTCGCGATGGCCACCTTGTGGCTGCGTTTCAGGGCCTCCCGCAGGAGGGTGTACGGCTTCGCCGCGGGGGCGCCGCTCGCGGCCAGGTAGTACGCCGCGTCCATCTGGAGCGGGTCGATGCGGTCGGCCGGCACGAAGGCGACGATCTCGATGGTGCGGGCGGTGGGGATGGGCAGGTGGGACAGGTCGTCGTCGGTGATCGGGACGATGGTGCCGTCGGCGTCCTCGTATCCCTTGCCGATCTCCGACTGGGTCACCTCACGGTCCTCCAGCTCGCAGAACTTGCGGTAGCGGATGCGGCCGTTGTCCTCGGTGTGGACCTGACGGAAGGAGATCGAGTGGCTCTCGGTGGCGTTCACCAGTTTGATCGGGATGCTGACGAGACCGAAGGAGATCGCGCCGTTCCAGATGGATCGCACGTGCGGTTTCCCTCCGTCCGGGACGTACGGTTTGTGTGAGATTGTCATCGTATGACGCCGATCACAGAGGTGGAGGGACGAAGGGTCACGCTGAGCAATCTGGAGAAGGTGCTCTATCCGGCGACCGGGTTCACCAAGGGCGAGCTGCTGCACTACTACGCGACGACGGCCGGGGAGCTGCTGCCGCATCTGCGGGACCGGCCGGTGTCGTTCCTCCGGTACCCGGACGGCCCCGACGGCCAGGTGTTCTTCGCCAAGAACGTGCCGCCCGGTACGCCCGAGTGGGTGACGACGACCGAGGTGCACCGGTCGGAGGGCGTGGCGCGGATGGTGCTGGTGCAGGACCTCGCGAGCCTGATGTGGGCGGCGAACCTGGTCACCGAGTTCCACACGCACCAGTGGGTCGCGCAGTGCCCCGACGAAGCCGACCGGATCGTCTTCGACCTGGACCCCGGGCCGCCCGCCACGGTCGTGCACTGCTGCGAGGTCGCACTGTGGCTCCGGGAGCGGCTGGCGGCGGACGGGATCGAGGCGTACGCCAAGACGGCCGGGTCGAAGGGGCTGCACCTGCTGGCGGGGGTGCGGGGGGCGAGCAGCGAGCGGGTCAGCGAGTACGCGAAGGGGCTGGCGGTCGAGGCGGAGCGGGCGATGCCGCGGCTGGTGGTGCACCGGATGACGCGGAGTCTGCGGCCGGGGAAGGTGTTCGTGGACTGGAGCCAGAACGCGGGGCGCAAGACGACGGCCACGCCCTACACGGTGCGGGCGCGGCGGGAGCCGATGGTGTCGGCGCCGGTGACCTGGGAGGAGGTCGCGGAGTGCCGGGCGGCGGGGCAGCTGGTGTTCCGGCCCGAGGACATCGCGCCCCGCGTCCAGGACCACGGCGACCTGCTGGCCCCCCTGCTGGACGCGACGCGCTCGGCCCCCATGCCATGAGCCCCCCCGGTCGCCCCGCGGAGCGTCCTACACCCTCCCCCACGTGTTGCGGTCCCGTGCCATCGCGTGCAGCGCCTCCACGTCCGCCGGTTTGAGGACCCCGCCCAGGCGGGCCAGGTCCGGCAGGTCGCGGTCGCGCAGGATGCGGGCCTCGCGGGGCGGCGCGAGCACCGTCACGTCCGCCGGTTCGGTGAGGGCGAGGATCGGGCGGACCTCGGCCGTGAGGGCGTACGAGGCCCGGTCCGCGTCGGCCCGCAGCCGGCGGAGCAGCGGCTGCGGATCGCGGCGGCCCAGGGTGACCATCGGGTCGGCCACCAGCACCTTCCGCTTACGGGCGGGGAGCGCGTGCACGCAGAAGATGCCGCCGGGGCCGATCAGCAGGTGGTGGATGCGGTCGCCGCCGGGCAGCGGCACGGAGTGCAGGGCATGCCAGCCGGCGCCGTCCAGGCGGTCCAGGGCGTCGCCCACGGCCTGTTCCGCGGCCAGGGCGCGGCGGCGCGGGTCGGGGCGCAGGCGGCGGGACGGGCCGGGGTCCCGGTCGATCGCGACCAGCAGCGCCTCGCCGGGGCGGTTGGGTGCCAGGTCGTCGTCCGGGTGCAGGGTCAGCCGGGCCAGTTCGGCGGGCGTCGGCACCGGTGGCGGGCCGACCGTGACCGGGCCGGTCAGGTAGGGCCGCAGGGCTTCCAGTACGTCGTCCAGGTGCTCCTCGCCGAGGAGGTTGACCCGGCCCGCCTCACGGTCGTACCAGGCGATGTTCCGTCCGTCCGTGAGGCAGACGTACAGCCGCTCCTGGCCGTGGCGCCAGGCCGGCACGACGCGCAGTCCGCTCATTGCGACATCACCCCTCGACCATGGGAACAGGCGGGGTGCTCCAGGGGCAAGAACCCCGCTGCCTTTGACTGGGGTTGGCGCACGCGGCGGGGAGGCGCCGGTGCGGATCCGTGAGGAACGGTACGAGGTCCCGACGCCGCCCGTCTCCTTGAGGAACTCGCCGAGTAGCCTCTCCTCTGCACCGGCCCCTCCGGTGCAAAACGGACTTCCATACGAATCTACGACTAAGGTGTACGGGGCCGTCACCCGATCCGCCGGCCCGGACACCCGTCGTACCCGAGCCAGGAGCAGCGTGCCGAGCCGTCGCCCCCTTCGCAGCGCCGTCGTCGCGGCCGCCGTCGCGCTGCTGGCGACGACGGTGGCGGGTTGCGGCGACTCCGGCGGGCTGCGCGCGGCGGGGGCGACGCCCACCGCGGTCAGTCCCGCGAAGCTCTGGCCCGATCTGCGGCCGGCGTCCAGTCCGGCCTGGCCGTACGACGAGGGCAGCAGGCACACCGTGAAGGGGATCACGGTTCCCGGGGACGACATCCGCGCGGTGGATCCGGTGGCCGTCGTCCGCGCGGAGATCGCCTCCGACCCGGCGGACTACGGGTCCAAGGGGGTGTACCACGAGACCGTGAACCGGATGAAGGCGTGCGGGGCGGCCGGCGGTGGTGCCGACTGTCCGCTGCTGAAGCCCTACTACCGGGACCTGAACGGGGACGGCCGGGACGAGCTGACGCTCGGCTTCCGGCTGTATCCGACGAACCAGACCGCGCTGCGCGTGTACACCGTCGAGAAGCACCGGCTGGTGCAGGTGCTCGACGACAACGACGCGATCATCGGCGTCGAGCTGGCCGGACGGGCGGTGATCGTACGGTCGCCGGCCGGGATCACCGGGTACGAGTACCGCACGACCTGGGCGTGGGACCCGGACCGCAAGGCGATGGTGTTCTCCAGGGACGAGTTCATGCGCACGGGCAAGGGGCGCCACCACCGCACACCGGCACCGGCCCCCACCCCGCCCTCCGCGCCCACGGCGTCGGCTTCGGCTTCGGCTTCGACTTCGGCCTCAGGTTCGGCGTCGGCCTCGGCCTCGGCGGGTGCCTGATGAGGCTCCCCCGCTGGGCCGGGACGCTCGCGGCGAAGTCGGCCGCGTTCATCACGGTGATGTGCTGTGCGCTGGCCGCGCTCCTCGGTGTGCTGGTGCACGTGTCGGTGACCGACCAGACCGTGGCACAGGCCCGCGAACAGGCGCTGTCCCGGCTGGCGGAGGCGACCGGCGACTTCGAGTCCGGGGACACGCTGGTGCCGGAGGCCAGGGTCGATCCGCGGGGGCTGCCGTCGCCGCTGCGGGCGCTCGCGCTGGCCGGGGAGCGCGGCACGATGGTCTCCAAGGACGAGGGCCGCCCCCTCATGTGGGCGGCGGGGCCGGCCGACCGGCACCGGGTGCTGGCGGTGGCCGTCGACTACTCCCAGCAGGCCCGCACCATCGCCGCGCTCGACGGTTCGATCCTCTGGTCGTCGGCCCTGGCCATCGGGGCCACGCTGCTGGTGGGCGCGTTCGCGGTGACCCGGGTGACCCGGCGGCTGCACGGCACCGCGCAGGTGGCCCGGCGGATCAGCGCCGGGGACCTGGACGCGCGGGTGGACGACCCCCGGACGAAGGACCCGACCCGGCCGCAGGACGAGGTGGCCGCGGTCGCCGCCGCGCTGGACGGCATGGCCGCGTCGTTGCAGAGCAAGCTGCTGAGCGAGCAGCGGTTCACGGCCGACGTGGCGCACGAGCTGCGGACCCCGCTGACGGGACTGCACGCGGCGGCGGAACTGCTGCCTCCGGGGCGGCCGACGGAGCTGGTGCGGGACCGGGTGGCTGCGCTGCGCACGCTCACCGAGGACCTGCTGGAGATCTCCCGCCTCGACACGGGCCGGGAGCGGCTGGAGACCGACGCGGAGGCGCTGGGCGCGCTGGCCGAGCGGGTGGTGCAGGCGTCCGGGACGCAGACCGAGGTGAAGGTGGTCCGGGACGTGTGGGTGGAGACCGACCGGCGGCGGCTGGAACGGGTGCTGGGCAACCTGGTCGCCAACGCGCACCGGCACGGGCGGGCGCCGGTGGTGCTGACGGTGGAGGGCAAGGAGGTCACCGTGCGGGATCACGGGGGCGGGTTCCCCGAGTACCTGGTGGCGCACGGCCCCCAGCGGTTCCGGACGGAGGGCGGCTCCAAGGGGCACGGGCTGGGGCTGACGATCGCGGTGGGGCAGGCGGAGGTGCTGGGCGCGCGGCTGTCGTTCGCCAACGCGGTGGACGGGGGCGCGGTGGCGACTCTGACGCTCCCGTAGGGGCCTGAAAGGTGGGAGGCGCGGCTGCGGGTGGGCAAGGGGAACCCCAGGGGGTCGAGCGGGGGCCGCACCCGCGTCCCGTACTGGGGTCGCCCGCGCAGTTCCCCGCGCCCCCAAGAGGGGTGGGACCAGCCGACGTGCTTTTAGGGGCGCTGGGGGCACCCCCGGCCGGAGGCTGGGGGAGGAACTGCGCGATCAGCCACGACGGGCCCGCACCCGAAATCCACCTCTCGGCCCCCGCGCCACGCTGGCACCGATCCCCACAGCACGCATCTCACGCTATTTGGGTAAGTTCCGGGCATGACCAAGGCCGGAACCACCCTCCCGGCGAGCGCGCCCGCCGCCCCCGCCGAACGCCTCCCCCGGCGCCGGGGCGTCGAACTCGCCCTGATCGTGCTGGCCGTGCTGCTCTCCGTGTACGGCTACTGCGCGGTCGGCCTGGCCAGGACCGGCACCGTCCCGCCCGGCGCCGCCGGTTACGGAGCCGGCCTCGGGATCCTCGCGCTCGTCGCCCATCTCGCCGTACGCATGCGCGCCCCGTACGCCGATCCGCTGCCGCTGCCGATCGGCGTGCTGCTCAACGGCCTCGGCCTGGTCCTCATCTACCGGCTGGACCTGGAGACCCCGGGCGACCGCGCGGCCCCCGCCCAGCTCGTCTGGTCCACCCTGGGCGTCGGCTTCTTCATCATGGTCGTGCTGATGCTGCGCGACCACCGCGTCCTCCAGCGCTACGCCTACGTCTGCGTGGCCGCCGCCCTCGTCCTGCTGCTGCTCCCGATCTTCTTCCCGGCGGTCAACGGGGCCCGGATCTGGGTTCGGATCGCCGGATTCTCGCTCCAGCCCAGCGAGTTCGCGAAGGTGCTGCTCGCGGTGTTCTTCGCCGCGTACCTCGCCGCCAACCGGGGCGCGCTCGCCTACGCGGGCCGCCGCCTGTGGTTCATGCAGTTCCCGACGGGGCGGGTGCTCGGCCCGATCGTCACCATCTGGCTGGTGAGCGTCGGGGTGCTGATCCTCGAACGCGACCTGGGCACGTCGCTGCTCTTCTTCGGCCTCTTCGTCGTCATGCTGTACGTCGCCACCGGACGCACCGGCTGGATCGCCGTCGGCCTGCTGCTCGCCGTGCTCGGCGCGGTCGCCGTCGGCCGTCTCGAGCCGCACGTGCACGGCCGCATCGAGGACTGGCTGCATCCCTTCGCCTCGATCGACGCGGGCCAGGGACCGAACCAACTCGCCCAGTCACTCTTCGCGTTCGCCGCCGGCGGGGTGCTCGGGGCCGGGCTCGGCCTCGGTCACTCCGTGCTCATCGGCTTCGCCGCCAAGTCGGACTTCATCCTGGCCACGGCGGGCGAGGAACTCGGCCTCGCCGGCCTCTCCGCGATCTTCCTCCTCTACGGCCTGCTCGTCGAACGCGGCTACCGGGCCGGGCTCGCCCTGCGCGACCCCTTCGCCCGGCTCCTCGCGGTCGGGCTCGCCTCGATCGTCGCCCTCCAGGTGTTCGTGATCGCGGGCGGGGTGACGGGGCTGATCCCGCTGACCGGCATGGCGATGCCGTTCCTCGCCCAGGGCGGCTCCTCGGTGGTCACCAACTGGGCGATCGTCGCCCTGCTGATCCGGGTGAGCGACTCGGCCCGCAGGCACTACGACGGCCGGGTGGCCCCGTGAGCCGGCAGCAGGGGACCGCCGCGTACGTCCGCCGGGCCCGGGCCCTGTGCGCCCTGCTGCTGTTCGCCCTGCTCGTCAACGCCGCCCGCGTGCAGGTCGTACAGGGCCGCTCCTACGACGGCAATCCGGCCAACCGCCGTGCCACGATCGCCCGTTACGGTCTGCCCCGCGGGAACATCCTGGTCGGCGGCGAGGCGGTCACCGGCTCCCGGGACAGCCGGGAGCAGCTGCGCTACGAACGCACCTATCCGCAGGGCCCGTTGTACGCCCCGGTCACCGGCTTCGCCTCCCAGCTGTACGGCACGACGTTCCTGGAGCACGCCGAGGACGACCTGCTCGCGGGCACCGACCCGATGCTGTCGCCGTTCCCGCTGTGGCACGACGGCAGCCGGGTGCCGACCCCCGGCGGGAACGTGGTGACCACCCTGAACCGGTACGCCCAGGAGGCCGCCTTCCGGGGCCTGGGCACCCGCAAGGGCGCGGTGGCCGCGATCGAACCGGCGACCGGCCGGATCCTCGCCCTGGTCTCCACCCCGTCCTACGACCCCTCCGAACTGTCCGGCAACGACAGCCGGGTCGCCTCGGCCTGGGCGCGGCTCAACGACGACCCGGAGAAGCCGATGCTCAACCGGGCGGTACGGCAGACCTATCCGCCGGGTTCGACGTTCAAGGTGGTCACCGCGGCCGCCGCCCTGGACGCCGGGGTGGTCACCGACCTGGACGCGCCGACCGACTCCCCCGACCCCTACCGGCTGCCGGGCACGACGACCCGGCTGACCAACGAGGGGGACGGCTGCCGGGACGCCTCGCTGCGGGAGGCCTTCGAGTGGTCGTGCAACACGGTCTTCGCGAAACTGGGCGTGGACGTGGGGGTCGCCGACATGACGACCGTCGCGCAGGCGTTCGGCTTCAACGACACGCGGTTGCGCATCCCGTTCTCCACCGCGACCAGCACCTTCGACACCCGCGTGGACAAGGCCCAGCTGGCGCTGTCGTCGATCGGGCAGTACAACACGCGGGCCACCCCGCTGCAGATGGCGATGGTCGCGGCGGCGGTGGCGAACGGAGGGATGGCCCGGCCGCCGTACCTCGTGGAACGGACCGAGCGGCCGACCGGTGAGACGGTGGGCACGGGCGGTTCGGGGCCGGTGCGGCAGGTGATGAGCCCCTCGACGGCCGTCCGCATGAAGGAACTCATGGTCGACGTGGTCCGGGAGGGCACCGGCGGCAACGCGGCGATCCGCGGGGCCACGGTCGGCGGCAAGACCGGCACCGCGCAGCACGGTCTGGGCAACTCCGGGGTGCCGTACGCCTGGTTCGTGTCCTGGGCGCAGGCGGACACGGACGTGGAGCCGAAGGTCGCGGTGGCGGTGGTGGTCGAGGACGCGGCGGCCGACCGCGGGGAGATCAGCGGGGGCGGGGACGCGGCGCCGATCGCCAGGGCGGTGATGCGGGCGGCGCTGGGGCTCTGAGGCTCCGATCCGGCGGGGCGAGGTTGAGGTAGATCCGTTGTCAACAAGTCGTGCGCAGGGGATTGACCGCCTTGCTGACACGCGGTCTCATAAGACCGGACGACGACGTACCCCCGGGTAACGAGGTGAGGGAGCCATGACGACCCTGACGGAAGCCGACGCGGTCGACGGACTGCGGGACGCGCTCGGCCTGCTCAAGGACCGCGAGCAGGTGGCCGAACGGCTGCTCGTCTCCTCCGCGAAGCACTCCTTCGACCCGGACAAGGAGCTGGACTGGGACGCGCCCTTCGAGGACGGCAAGTGGTTCTGGCCGCCGGAGCTGGTGTCGCTGTACGACACGCCGATGTGGAAGCGGATGAGCGAGGAGCAGCGGATCCTGCTGTCGCAGCACGAGGCCGCCGCGCTGGCCTCGCTCGGCATCTGGTTCGAGCTGATCCTGATGCAGCTGCTGGTCCGGCACGTCTACGACAAGGCGGCGACGTCCGCGCACGTGCGGTACGCGCTGACCGAGATCGAGGACGAGTGCCGGCACTCGAAGATGTTCGCCCGGCTGATCGAGCGCGGCGACGCGCCCTGGTACCCGGTGAGCCGGGCCCACCAGAACCTGGGGCGCCTGTTCAAGACGATCTCGACCACGCCGGGGTCGTTCACCGCGACCCTGCTGGGCGAGGAGGTGCTGGACTGGATGCAGCGGCTGACCTTCCCCGACGAGCGGGTGCAGACGCTGGTCCGGGGGGTCACGCGGATCCATGTGGTCGAGGAGGCCCGGCACGTGCGGTACGCCCGTGAGGAACTGCGGCGGCAGATGGTGACCGCTCCGCGCTGGTCACAGGAGTTCACCCGGGTGACCTCGGGGGAGTTCGCCCGGGTGTTCTCGGTGGCGTTCGTCAATCCCGAGGTGTACACGAACGTGGGGCTGGACCGGCGGGAGGCGGTGGCGCAGGTGCGGGCCAGTGGGCATCGGCGGGAGGTCATGCAGACGGGGGCGAAGCGGTTGACCGACTTCCTGGACGACATCGGGGTGCTGCGGGGGGCGGGACGGCGGTTGTGGAAGAGCTCGGGGCTGTTGGGTTGAGAATCAGGTGCGGGTGAGTGGGGGCTCGTCGCGCAGTTCCTCGCGCCCCTGGGTGGGTGTCAGAGCCGTCGGCCGCGAGGTTCCGAAGCTGTCGTCCGAGCCCTCCTCCGCCGCCTTCGGGATCGTCGGGGGCGTGTAGCGCGCCAGGGAGCCGGCCTTCGGGTCCGGGCGTACCGCGCCCAGGATGGGGTTGGCGGCGATCGGGGAGATCTTGATCCTGGCGCCGGGGCGGGGGGCCTGGACCACCTTGCCGTCGCCCAGGTAGAGGGCCACGTGGCTGGCCTCGGGGAAGTAGACGACGAGGTCGCCGGGGCGAAGGCGGTTCAGGGGGACGTGCGGCAGGTGTGCCCACTGTTCCTGGCTGGTGCGCGGGATGCGGGTGCCCGCGTGGCTCCAGGCCTGTGAGGTGAGGCCCGAGCAGTCGTACGCCGTCGGGCCCGCCGCACCCCACTGGTACGGCTTGCCCAGCTGCCGCACCGCGTAGCGCACCGCGCGGTCGCCCAGCAGGGACGGCGGGGGCGTGGTGGCGCTCAGGGCCCCGGAGGCGGTCAGGTCGCGCTGGGCGGCGGCGGTGTCCGTCCGCTCCAGGTCGGCGACGGCGGTGAGCTGGGCGGGGGTGAGGGCCGCCAGCACGCGTTCCACGTCGGACAGCCGGGCCCGTACCTCGTCGCGCTGCTTCTTCTGGCCCTCGGCGAGGGTGAGCTGGGTGTCGAGCGCCTTGCGGGCCTTGCGGGCCAGGTCGGCCTGCTTCCGCTCGTCGTCCGCGAGGCGCCCCACCGCCTCGGCCCGCTGACGCGCCAGCCGGCCGATGAGATGGCCCTCGTCGAGGGCGTGCTGCGGGTCGCGGGCGAGGAGCAGCCGGAGGTACGGGGAGATGCCCGTGGTGTTCTGGTACTGCTCCCGGGCCAGCCGGCCCGCGTCGGTCCTGCTGGTGCCCAGCGAGCGCCTGGCCCTGGCCAGCTCGTCGTCCAGGCGGGTCACCTCGGCGCGCTGGCGCTGCAGCCGTTCCTCGGCCGCGTTGTAGGCCTCGGTGGCCTGTTCGGTCCCCCGGTACAGCCGCTGCAGGTCCGTCAGCAGCTCGGCCACCGGACGCTGCGGGTCGGGCGCGGCGAGCGCGGGTACCGGCACGAGGACGGCCTGGGCCGTCACCGCGGCCGTACAGACCAGGCGCAGAAACCCTCCTGACACGTCATCACCTCCGATGCGGGACGGTCCCTCCGTGCCGCATCGGTGATAATCAGACATGTATGGCCGGTTTGTACGGTACGTGTGCGCGGTTCGGCGCAACGATGTCACCCGTCGGTGTCGGCCGGCTTGCTCCACGGCCACTTCGGCCTGCCACCGCCGGTGCCGCCGCCCTTGCCCGTCGGGTCGTACGCGTACTTCCAGCCCTGGGTCAGGCCCAGGCGTTTGCTGGCGCCGCGGGGGACGCGGCGGTAGACCAGGACGGTGGGCGGGCCGCCGGCCGGGTCCGGGACCGGGATGCGGTACGTCTTCGGGGGGTGGCCGGTCATGCCGAGCAGCACGGGGAGCACCCGCCCGTCCATGGGGCCGCCCTCGAAGGGGGTGTCCTGACTCTTCACGGCACCAGTTTCAGCCATCCGCCGCGAGCGCGTCGACGAGGGCGGCCGTCTGCGGGTCGCGGCGCGCGGTCACGCTCAGCACGGCGGCGAACTGGTCGACCAGCCAGTCCCGCAGCTCCTCGACGGGCGGCTGCTTCTCCTCGTCCAGCCAGATCAGGGAGGCCGCCTCGACCGCGGTGATCCACATCCGGACGGTCATCCGGAGCCGGGGGCCGGGATCGGCGACGCCGAGGTGGCTGAGAATGTGCTGCGCGGCGGCCCGTCGTACGCCGTCCACGATCGCCGTCGTCCGCGAGGTCTCCACCACGCTGCCGCCCTGGAGCAGGGCGCTGAAACCCGCGTCGTGCTGGTCGACGAAGGTCAGGTAGCGGTCGAGGGCCCGGGACAGCCGGGGCAGCAGGAGCCCCTCGCGGGGTTCGTCGAAGCAGTGCTCCAGCTCCTCGGCCGCGGACCTGAGCGCGGCCTCGTAGAGCTGCTGCTTGCCGCCCGGGAAGTACCGGTACACCAGCGGACGGGAGACCCCGGCCGCCTCCGCCACGTCGTCCAGCGAGACGTCCTCGGGCACGCGGTGCGCGAAGAGGGAGAGGGCCGCGTCGAGCAGCTGGCTGCGCCGCTCCTCGACGGACAGCCTGCGGTAGGCGGGGGTGGGGGCCTGCGGGGTCATGCGATCAGCGTATGCGGTCGGCCGGGGGGCGCTGCGGGTCGTCGACCGACTGCGGCGCCGTCGTGGCTGGTCGCGCAGTTCCTCGCGCCCCTAAAAGAAGCGGCGCTGCAGTGCGCCCCTTCGGGGGCGCGGGGAACTGCGCGAGCAACCACCACGCACCCGCGGCCGAAACCGGTCAGGCGCCCGCGGTCACCGAGGCCAGGTACGCCTCCGTCTTCTGCGGCTCGTAGAAGAAGTTCTCGAAGTCGGCGGGGTCGTTGAAGGCGTTCGCGAAGCGGTCCGCGACCGGCTGGAGCTGGCCCGCGGCGCCGATCAGGTTGAGGATGTGCTCCGGCGGCGGCGCCAGCATCGCGTTCGTCCACTTGGTGACGTGCTGGGCCGTGTCCCAGTAGCGGTCGAAGGTCGCCTGCATCCAGGTCTCGTCGAACTCCTTCTCGCCGTGTTCGAGGATCGAGGCGAGGTAGGAGGCGGCGCACTTGGCGGCCGAGTTGGAGCCCTGGCCGGTGATCGGGTCGTTGGCCACGACGACGTCCGCGACGCCCAGCACCAGGCCGCCGCCGGGGAGCCGGCCGATCGGGTTGCGGACGGTCGGGGCGTAGCGGCCGGCGAGGGTGCCGCCGGCGTCGGTCAGTTCGACCTTGCCGGCCCGCGCGTACTCCCAGGGCGTGTACCGCTCCATGAGTTCCAGGGTCAGGGAGAGGTGCTCCGAGGGGTCCTTGACGCCGTTGAACACGTCCAGCGGGCCGCCGGGTATGCCCTCCCAGAAGAGGATGTCGGCGGGTCCCGAGGTGGTCAGGGTGGGCATGACGAAGAGTTCGCCGACACCGGGGACCAGGTTGCAGCGGACCGCGTGGAAGTCCGGGTGCTCGGGACGCGGGCCGAGGCCGTGGACGTAGGCGACGGCGAGGGCCCGCTGCGGCTCCGTGTACGGGGAGCGGGCGGCGTCGCGGCCGAACATGGACACCAGCTCGCCCTTGCCGGCCGAGACCAGGACGAGGTCGTAGGCGCGGGAGAAGTAGTCGAGGTCGCCGACGGCCGCGCCGTGGATGACCAGCTGGCCGCCGCGCTGCGCGAACGTCTCCATCCAGCCGGCCATCTTCACCCGCTGGTCGACCGACTGCGCGTACCCGTCGAGCCGGCCCACCCAGTCGATCGCGCGGGCCGCGGGGCCCTCACCCCAGGAGCCGGGGGCCGCGACCGAGACGCCGAGTCCTTCGATCTTCGGGGCCTGGGACTCCCAGAAGTTCAGCTGGAGGTCGCGTTCGTGCTGCAGTGCCGTGTGGAACATGCACTGCGTCGACATGACCCGGCCGGAGCGGATCTCGTCCGAGGTCCGGTTCGACATCAGGGTGACCTCGTAGCCGTGCGACTGGAGGCCGAGGGCGAGCTGGAGACCGGACTGACCGGCCCCCACGACGAGTATCTTCCGCATACGGGGACCGTTCTCCTACTCGGGTGTTTCGTCCAGCGCGTGGGCGACCAGGGACAACAAGGTCTCGATCACCGGGACACGACGGCGGGCATCCATGATCATTACAGGTATGCGCGGCGGAATCGTCAATGCCTCGCGCACGTCCTCGGGTTCGAAGCGCTCGCTGCCGTCAAAGTGGTTGACCGCGACGACGTACGGCAGCCCGCAGCTCTCGAAGTAGTCGAGGGCCGGGAAGCAGTCCTTCAGCCGCCGGGTGTCCGCGAGGACGACGGCACCGATCGCACCCCGCACCAGGTCGTCCCACATGAACCAGAACCGCTGCTGGCCCGGCGTGCCGAACAGGTAGAGCACCAGGTCGTCGTCGAGCGTGATGCGGCCGAAGTCCATGGCCACGGTGGTGGTGAGCTTGCCGGGCGTGGCGGTGAGGTCGTCGGTCTCCTCGCTCGCCTCGGTCATCAGCGCCTCGGTCTGCAGGGGCGTGATCTCCGAGACGGCGGTGACCAGCGTGGTCTTGCCGACACCGAAACCGCCCGCCACGACTATCTTCGTCGCGATCGGGGCCCGGCTGCGGTCCGTCTGCCACGACCGCACGTCCTCCTCGCCGTCGAGGAGCGGGTTGACGCCGACGGCGTCAGAGACGGCGTAGTCCACTCAGCACCCTTTCCAGCAGAGCGCGGTCCGGGCGGCCGACGCCGTGACCGGTTCCGGTTCCGTACACACGGATCTTTCCCTGGTCCGCGAGGTCACTGAGCAGGACCCGGACCACGCCGAGCGGCATCCTCAGCAGCGCGGCGATCTCGGCCACCGTACGCATACGGCGGCACAGCTCGACGATGGCCTGCAACTCCGGCATCACCCGGGTGTTGAGGGAACCATTCGTCAGTTCCTTGCGCTCCTCGGGGGCCTCGAGCGCGGCCACGAACGTCTCCACGAGCAGGACGTGGCCGAAGCGGGTACGGCCGCCGGTGAGCGAGTAGGGGCGGACGCGGGCGGGCTTGCGGTCGCCGCCGCGGACCGGGAGGTTCTGCCTGTGGTTCTTCGGCGCGCTGCTCATCGGCCGCTCCTCGGCGCGTCGTTCTCCAGCGATTTCCGTAGCTCGCTGCGGAGTTCGGGGGTCAGGACGTGACCGGCGCGGCCGACGAACAGGGCCATGTGATAGGCGACGACGCTCATGTCGCACTCCGCGCTGCCGTGCACGCCGAGCAGCGAGCCGTCGCTGATGGACATCACGAAGAGGCTGCCCTCGTCCATCGCGACCATCGTGTGCTTGACCGGGCCGAAGTCCATCAGCTTCGCGGCGCCGACGGTGAGGCTGCCGATGCCGGAGACGATGGTGGCGAGGTCGGCGGCTGAGCCGCGCGGGCCGGTGCGCTTCTCGCTCTGCGCCTCGCGGGCCGCCTCGTTCCGGCTGGTGTCCGAGGAGAGCAGGAGGAGGCCGTCCGAGGAGACCACGGCGACCGACTGGATACCTGGCACCTCCTCGACGAGGTTGCTCAGCAGCCAGTGCAGGTTGCGTGCCTCACTGCTCAGTCCGAAGGTACTGGGCGCGGTCAACTGCTTGCCTCCTCGACTGTGCCCCCCGTGGCTTCTTCGGATACGCCTGTTGCGCGTCCGGCCGGTGCGTTGCTCGGTACCTGGTTCTGGCCGGTCTGTTCGGCGATCTCCGCCTCGACGTCGCGCCGTCCCGCGTCGGCGCCGCGGCGGAAGCCGCCGAGCCTGCGGCGGAGGGCCTCGGCGTCCACGCCGGTGCCGCGCTGGCGGGGCGGCGGAGCGGGCGCGGTGATCTTGGGCGTGCGCTTGGGGAGCCCCTTGCTGGTGACGGGGTCCTCGGCGTCGGCGAGGGCGTCACCGCCGTCGCCGGGTGCGGGCAGCGGGCGGGCGTGCTCCTCGGTTCCCCCGAAGGCGCTCGCACCCGTGCGGGTGCCGTCGCCGGACCCGGGCGCCCCCGGCGCGCGCTCACCGTCACCGGCCGCGGTCGACGGCCGGTTCCGGACCTCCGCGTCCGCGGGATGCGCCCGCCCCTCACCCCCGGCTCCCCAGGGCAGCCCCGCCGAAGGCACGGCGCGCACCTGGTCCCCGGCCGGCCCGGACCCGGAGTGCTCCCCCGTAGGAACGGCCCCAGGCCGCCCTCCGGGCGCACCGGCCGGCGACTGCTCCCCCACGTGCCCCCAGGCCTCGGCGGCCCGGGGCTGCTCCCCGGCTTCGGTCAGCCCGGGACGGGCCGCCGGAGGGTATGCATGGGGCTGGTCGCCGGGCACGTCGGTCCGGGACTGCTCTCCCACGGACACGCCGCGCGACTGGCCCCAGGCCTCGGCGGCACGGGGGCCGCCCTCGACGGGCCCGGAGCGGTCCGCCGGAGGGAAGGCGTCGGACCGGTCGCCGGACCCGTCGGGGCGGGGCTGCTCCGCCGCCGACGCGCCTCGCGACCGCTCCTCGGATGCGTCGACCCGCGGCCGCTCCCCGGCCGGGGCAGACCCGAAGGCGTCCCCCGGAGGAACGGAGCCGGACCGGTCGCCGGGCGCGGCGGCCCGGGGCTGTTCCCCTGCGGACACGGTCCCCGGCTGGTCGTCGGGGGCGGTGGGCCGGGGGGCGGGCTCCGTCGGTGCGAGGTCCGGGAGGAGGAGTTCCATCGTCGTTTCGGCGGGCGTCTCCGGCGGAGCCGCCTGCTCGTGTGCGGGGTCCTCGTCGGCCTCGTGGGCGGCCACCGCGTGCTCCGCCAGCGTCACCAGCGGGTCGCCGGACGTGGCGCGGCCGTGCAGGACGTTGGAGTTGGCCTCCGCGTCCGCGCCGGGCAGCGAGAAGGTGCCGGTCGCGGTGGCCGGGGGGGCCGGGACCGTCGCCGCGGGGGGCGCCGCCAGCAGGGGCTGGGGCAGGACGACGACCGCCGCCACCCCGCCCTGCTTCTGCTCGCGCAGCTGCACGCGGACGCCGTGCCGGTGGGCCAGCCGGGCCACCACGTAGAGGCCGAGGCCGAGACCGTCCTCGCCCTCCTGGTCGTACGGCGACTCCGGGTCGAACTCGGCGAGGCGGCTGTTGAGGCGGACCATGCGGTCGGCCGCCATGCCGATCCCCTCGTCCTGCACGGAGAGCATGACCTCGCCGCTCTCCAGGAGCCAGCCGGAGATCTCCACGGGGACGTCGGGCGGGGAGGACGCGGTGGCGTTCTCCATCAGCTCGGCGAGGAGGTGGGAGAGGTCGTCGGCGGCGAAACCGGCCACGTGCGCGTGGGGCGGCAGCGCGGCGATACGGACCCGCTCGTAGCGCTCGATCTCGCTGACCGCCGCCCGGACGACGTCGACCAGCGGGATCGACCCGGCGTGCTGCTGGACGTGCTCGGTACCGGCGAGGACCAGGAGGTTCTCGCTGTGGCGGCGCATCACGGTGGCGAAGTGGTCGAGCTTGAAGAGGGTCGCGAGGCGCTCCGGGTCGTGCTCGCGCTCCTCCAGCCCCTCGATGACGGCGAGCTGGCGCTCCACCAGGCCGAGGGTGCGCAGCGCGAGGTTGACGAAGGTGCCGCCGATGCTGGTGCGCAGCCGCTCCAGCTGGGTGGCGGAGTCGGCCAGTTCGGCGCGCAGCTCCTCGCGGGCGTCGGCCATCTTCTGGCGCTGGCCGACCAGGTGCTTGCGGTCGGTCTCCAGGGTGGCGATGCGCTCGTAGAGCTCGACGCCGTGCGCGTGCAGGGCGTTGACGGAGCGGACGACCTGGGCGAACTCGTCGTTGCGGCCGGTGAACCGCACCGGTTCCTGGGTGCGCGGGTCCTCCGCCTCGGCGAGCCGCGCCGAGCCGCGGCGCAGCACGGACAGCGGGCGGGTGAGGCTGCGGGCCATGGCCGTGGCGATGCCGACGGCCACCAGCATCAGGGCGCCGACCACCGCGACGCGGATCTCCAGCGCGGTGACGTCGTCGTCGCGGAGCTTCGCGAGGTCCTTGGTGCGGTGGTCGTAGAGGGCGGACTCCACGCCCCGCATCAGCTCGACCCGCGCGGACAGCGCCGCGTCGAGCTTCTTGGAGCTGGTGGCGAGGTCGGCGTCGGAGAGGGTCGGCTGGTCGGTGAGGGCGGCCAGGTACCTGTCGGCGGCGTTGACGTCGTTGCCGGTGACCGTGGAGTCGTAGGACTCGACCGCCGCCGCGGGCGCGGTGTCGCGGAAGTCGGCGAGGGCCGCGTCCGCGCGCAGCCTGGCCTGCTGGGCGGCGGCGGAGAGGGCGTCGCGCTGCTTCTTGTCGGCTGCGGAGGTGGTGGTGCTGGTGACCGGCAGCCCGGTGAGCGGGCTGATCGTGGTCTGGGTGCTGCTCGGGATGCTGAGGGCGGCCAGGAGCAGGCCGCGGGCGGCGGCGGACTGCTGGACGGCGGAGTCGAGCTCGGCGAACGCGTGGGCGCCGGAGCCGGCCCTGGCCGGGGTCTGTTCGGCCAGTTGCTCGGCGAGCCGGTGCAGCTCGGTGATCGTCCGCGAGTACGCGTCGTGCGTCTGCAGGGCGGTGCTCTTGCCGGTGAGCGCGGCGCGCCGGACGGCGGCGATGCCGTCGAGGTCGGTGCGCAGCCAGCCGGGGGTGTCGGTGTCCGCGCGCAGGTCCTCGACCTGGCGGTCGACGCGGGCGCTGCGGTCCTCGGAGGGCGCCTTGGACTTGGCGCGGCCCGCGGCGATGTAGGTGGTGACCTCGTCGCGCTCGTCGGCGAGGGAGTTGGCGAGCGCCAGCGCGTCCTGGGTGCGGCCGGCGAGGGTCACCAGTTCCTGGGAGTCGCTCAGCTGCCCGGAGGCGGTCAGCAGGGCGGGCGCGCCCGCTCCGGCGATGGCGGCGGCCACCACGGCCACGGCCACGATCAGCCGGGTCCGGACGTGCTTGCGGCGGCCGGAGCCGACGGGGACGACGGCGCCCGCTTCGGAGGCCGTCTTCTTGCCTGTGCGCCGAGGCCGCGTCTTCTGCACCGGTGCTCGCATTCCTGAACTCGTGTACCCAAGGGGCCGGGTGGCACCCCGTCATCATCCCGGCAATTCGGTGCCAAGTGGTGCGTGCTCTTCTCCATGTGCACCGATATGTCGGTCCCCGACCCTCCCAGCGCCGGCGGGCGGTGGTCTCGCATCATTCGACCCGCCACCCGAAGGAGTGAACATCGGAGGAGAGTTGGCGGGCAAGTTCCGGTGGACTGTGCAGGGGCCCTTTCCGGCTGGCCGGTTGGACGCGGAGGGCAGGCTTTGGCAGGATTCGCCGACACGCCTTCCCGGAGTGCGCCATTCCAGCCCAAAACAGGCGGCTGACCTGCGAGACCGTGCCGTTTCCCGGGTTGTTGCCAGCCTCTGGTGAAGCCTGTGAAGGGGTCGTGCAGACTGGCTGAATGCGTACTGAGGTGATGTCGGAACCCGGCGCCGCGGACCGCCCCAACGAGGACTTCGCCGGGGTCTGCCTTCCTGCCTCCGGACAGGGGGGTTGCGTGGTCGTCCTGGACGGTGTCACGCCGCCGCGGGACGGCGCCGGGTGTCTGCATTCGGTCCCCTGGTTCACGGCGCTGCTGGGCGGGGCGCTGACCGAACTGACCGTTTCGCGAAGAGATCTGACGCTGCGGGAGATCCTCGGCGAGGCCATCCGCCGTACGGCCGCCGGACACGAGGGCACCTGTGACCTTTCTCACCCGCGTACGCCCCAGGCGACGGTCGTCGTGACCCGGTGGTCCGAGGACGCCGTCGAGTACCTCGTCCTGTCCGACTCCGCACTGCTCCTGCGCTCCCCCGGCGGGGCGCTCACCCCGGTCCTGGACGACCGCCTGGACCGGGTCCCCCGCGCCTCCCTCGCCTCGGCCGCGATCGCCGACGCCACGGTCCGCAACAAGGAGGGCGGCTTCTTCACGGCCGCCGCCGACCCGGCGGTCGCCGCCCGCGCGGTCACCGGGACCGTGCCGCGCTCCGAGGTCGCCGCCCTGGTCGCGCTCACGGACGGGGCGACCCGCTGGACGGAGACGTTCCGCGAGGGCGACTGGACGGCCCTGTTCGACCTCGTGCGCAAGGAGGGCGCGCGGGCCCTGGTGGAGCGGGTGCGCGAGCTGGAGGCGGCCGACCGCGAGGAGCGGGTGTTCCTGGGGCGGAGCAAGACGCACGACGACGCGACGGTGGTGTACGTCGAGCTGTGAGGTCCGCCCGACGGGGGGTGCCGGCTACTTCTCCATGACGCCGTTCAACTCGTGCAGCAGACGGGCCAGTTCGGCGACCTCGGAACGCGGCCAGTGGGCGAGCTGGCGGACGTAGCGGCCACGGCGGGCCTCGCGGACCCGGCCGACCCGGCGCCGGCCCTCCTCCGTGAGGGCGACCAGCCAGGCCCGTCCGTCGGCCGGGTCGGGTTCCCGGGCGATCAGGCCGAGCTCCTCCAGGGCGCGCAGCTGGCGGGACATGGTGGCCTTGCCGACGCCGATGTAGGCGGCGAGTTCGGTGGCGCGCCGGCCGCCGCTCTCGTCGAGCCGGACCAGCAGCCCGTAGGCGGCGGACTCCAGGTCGGGGTGGACCTCCCGGGCCATCTCGCCCTGGTTGGCGCGGGCGCGCCGCAGCAGCACCGTCAACTCGCGCTCCAGGGCCAGGAACTCCTGGTCCGCGCCGGTCGGCGGCGCCGGCGTCGGCTCGGTGGCAGGGCGGCGCCCCTCGCCCTTGTCGTCCTCGTGCACGTCAGCACCCCTGATCGGTTTCGCATCACTGAAAGCATCACGGAAAGTCCGGGTCGCACCCGGTCGTCGCCCCGCTCACCAAGTATTTCGCAGGCGTACACCAGCGGGAGCCTCCGGACCCCCTCTTCCGCCGCCCCGCCGGAACCGGCGCGGGCGCGCGGGCGCCGGTGGTCGACCCGTGTGACCTCGGCTCGTGGTCCCTCGTGTCGCGCCGGTCGTACCGGTCGGCTCTGGCATACCTGGGATCTCCCTCACCCCACGGAGGCATGGCATGCCCCTGCTCAGACCCGCCCCCGCCCTGCTCACCACGCTCGCCGCCCTGCTGTGCGCGGTGCTCTCCCCCGCCCCCGTCCACGCCGACCCGGCCGTGCCCGCCCGCGGCTCGGCCTACATGGGCACGGGCGTGCTGGCCCACGACGGCCAGAACGGCACGCCCAGAACCGGCCTCGCCACCCAGACCGAGGGTGTCGACGTCGCCAGCTACCAGGGCGACGTCGCCTGGTCGACGCTGCTGGGCAGCGGGGTCCGATGGGCGTACAGCAAGGCGACGGAAGGCACGTACTACACGAACCCGTCCTTCGCCCAGCAGTACAACGGCTCCTACGACGTCGGCATGATCCGCGGCGCCTACCACTTCGCGACCCCGGACACCACGGGCGGCGCCGCCCAGGCCGACTACTTCGTCGACCACGGCGGCGGCTGGTCGAAGGACGGCCGGACCCTGCCCGGCGTCCTCGACATCGAGTGGAACCCGTACGGCGACGCGTGCTATGGCAAGTCCGCGAGCGGGATGGTCGGCTGGATCACCGACTTCCTGAACCGGTACAAGGCGCGCACGGGCCGCAACGCCGTCATCTACACGGCGACGAGCTGGTGGTCCGACTGCACCGGCAACTACGCCGGGTTCGCCTCCGCCAACCCGCTCTGGGTCGCCCGGTACGCCTCGGAGGTGGGCACACTGCCGGCCGGCTGGTCGTCGTACACGATGTGGCAGTACACGTCGACCGGTCCGACGGTCGGGGACCACGACAAGTTCAACGGGACCCTGGACAGCGTGGTCGCGCTCGCCAACGGCTGACCGGCGACACCGGCGAACGGCCGGGTACCGGGCGAGGGCCCGGGTCCCTCGTGGGGATCCGGGCCCTCGGGCCTCCGGCAGCGTCTGTCACGCCGCTGCCGGTACCTCCGACGTCGCCCCGCTGGTGGCGGGCGCGAGCGCCAGTTCCAGAACCTGCCGGACGTCGGTCACGGCGTGGACGTCGAGCTTGTCCAGCACCTCGGCGGGGACGTCGTCCAGGTCGGCCTCGTTGCGCTTCGGGATGATGACGGTCGTCACCCCGGCGCGGTGCGCGGCGAGCAGCTTCTGCTTCACCCCGCCGATGGGCAGCACCCGGCCGGTCAGCGAGACCTCGCCGGTCATCGCCACGTCCGTGCGGACCAGCCGCCCGGAGAGCAGCGACGCCAGCGCCGTGGTCATCGTGACGCCCGCGCTCGGACCGTCCTTGGGGACGGCGCCCGCCGGGAAGTGGATGTGCACCCCCCGGTCCTTCAGGTCGCCCACCGGGAGCTCCAGTTCGGCGCCGTGCGAGCGCAGGAAGGACAGGGCGATCTGCGCGCTCTCCTTCATCACGTCACCCAGCTGGCCGGTGAGGGTCAGGCCCGCCGCGCCCGTCTCCGGGTCGGCCAGCGAGGCCTCCACGAAGAGGACGTCGCCGCCCGCTCCGGTGACCGCGAGACCGGTGGCCACGCCGGGGACCGCGGTCCGCCGCTCGGCCGGGTCCTGGGCGGACTCGGGCACGTGGTGCGGCCGGCCGATCAGGGCGCGCAGGTCCGCGTCCGTGATCGTGAACGGCAGCTCCCGGTCGCCCAGTTCGTGCTGGGCCGCGACCTTGCGCAGCAGCCGGGCGATCGACCGCTCCAGGGTGCGCACGCCCGCCTCCCGCGTGTACTCGCCGGCGAGCTTGCGCAGCGCGCTCTCGGCCAGGGTCACCTCGTCCGCGGCGAGCCCCGCCCGCTCCAGCTGGCGCGGCAGCAGGTGGTCACGGGCGATGACGACCTTCTCGTCCTCGGTGTAGCCGTCCAGGCGGACCAGCTCCATACGGTCGAGCAGGGCCTCCGGGATGGCCTCCAGGACGTTGGCGGTGGCCAGGAAGACCACGTCGGACAGGTCGAGTTCGACCTCCAGGTAGTGGTCGCGGAAGGTGTGGTTCTGTGCCGGGTCGAGGACCTCCAGCAGCGCCGCCGCCGGGTCGCCCCGGAAGTCGGAGCCGACCTTGTCGATCTCGTCGAGCAGGACGACCGGGTTCATCGAACCGGCCTCCTTGATCGCCCGCACGATCCGGCCGGGCAGGGCGCCGACGTACGTCCGCCGGTGACCGCGGATCTCGGCCTCGTCCCGCACACCGCCGAGGGCGACGCGGACGAACTTGCGGCCCATGGCGTGCGCGACCGATTCACCGAGCGAGGTCTTGCCCACGCCGGGCGGGCCCACGAGCGCCAGCACGGCACCGCCACGGCGCCCGCCGATGACCCCGAGCCCCCGGTCGCTGCGGCGCTTGCGCACCGCCAGGTACTCGGTGATCCGCTCCTTCACGTCCTCCAGACCGGCGTGCTCGGCGTCCAGGACCGCCTTGGCGCCCTGGATGTCGTACTGGTCCTCGGTCCTTTCGTTCCACGGCAGTTCGAGGACGGTGTCCAGCCAGGTGCGGATCCACGACCCCTCGGGGGACTGGTCGCTGGACCGCTCCAGCTTGTCGACCTCCTTGAGGGCGGCCTCGCGGACCTTCTCCGGCAGGTCGGCGGCCTCCACGCGGGCGCGGTAGTCGTCGGACTCCTCGCCCTCCTTGGCGGAGTCGCCGTTCAGCTCGCGCAGTTCCTTGCGGACGGCCTCCAGCTGACGGCGGAGCAGGAACTCGCGCTGCTGCTTGTCGACGCCCTCCTGGACGTCCTTGGCGATGGTCTCGGCCACGTCCTGCTCGGCCAGGTGGTCGCGCAGCTGCTGGGTGGCGAGCTTGAGCCGGGCGACGGCGTCGACCGTCTCCAGGAGTTCGATCTTCTGCTCGGTGGTCAGGAAGGGCGAGTAACCGGAGTTGTCGGCGAGCGCGGAGACGTCGTCGATGGCCTGCACCCGGTCCACGACCTGCCAGGCGCCGCGCTTGCGCAGCCAGGCGGTGGCGAGGGCCTTGTACTCCTTGACCAGTTCGGTGACATGACCGGGCACCGGGTCCGGGACGTTCTCGTCGACGCGGGTGCCCTCCACCCACAGGGCGGCACCCGGGCCGGTGGTGCCGGCGCCGATGCGGACCCGGTGGCGGCCGCGGATCAGCGCGCCCGGGTCACCGTCGGCGAGCCGGCCGACCTGCTCCACGGTGCCGAGCACACCCGTGCCCGGGTAGGAGCCGTCGATCCGCGGCACCAGCAGCACCCTGGGCTTGCCGGGTTCGGTACGGGCGGCGGCCTGCGCCGCTTCCACGGCGGCACGGACGTCGGGGTCCTTGAGGTCCAGCGGGACCACCATCCCGGGCAGCACGACTTCGCCGTCGAGCGGCAGCACAGGGAGGGTGAGTGATGCGGACGTCGAAGCCATGATCTCCCCTTCGGCAGTGAACTTGAGCTATGGAGACTCAATGCTCGGGCACCCGGAAATGTTCCCGTGCATATGTTCGCTCTGGGCGATCACGTGCTGACCCGGCCGGAGCCGGTCGCACGGCCGGAAAAACGGTTGATCGGCACGGGTGCATTCCCCGTACGGTCGGCCGGTGACGGACACCGACAGCACGGCGGCCCTGCTCACCGCCTACGACAGCCAGATGCGCGCCGTCCGGCCCACCCCGGCGCCGGGCATCACGTACGCACACGACGGCCCGGTGCTCCGGGTGGTGGGCCGGCCCCGGGGCTTCGTGACCGGCCCCCGCGACTGGGGCGCACTGCCCGGCCCCGAGCTGGACGCGCTGATCGTCCGGCAGCGGGACTTCTTCGCGGCGCGCGGGGAGTCGGTGGAGTGGAAGGTGTACGGCTACGACACCCCGGCCGATCTCACGGACCGGCTGCGGGCGGCGGGCTTCGTGCCCGAGCCCACGGAGACGGTGGTGATCGCGCCGGTCGGGGAACCGGCCGAGGCGTCCTCCGCGCCGCCCGCCGGGGTGACGCTCCGCCCGGTCACCGACGACGCGGACCTGGACCGGGTCGCCGCCCTGGAGACGCAGGTGTGGGACCAGGACCTGGCCTGGGTCGCCGACCATCTGAGGGGCCTGCTGGCGGCGGACCCGGACGGCACCGAGATCTACGTCGCCGAGGTGGCCGGGGAGATCGTCTCGGCGGCCTGGGTCACCTTCCGGCCGGACACGGACTTCGCCATGCTGCAGGGCGGCTCGACGCTGGCCCCCTGGCGCGGCAAGGGCGTCTACCGCGCCCTGGTGTCCCTGCGGGCGGCCCGGGCGACGGCCAGAGGGACGGCCTACGTCCTGGTGGAGGCGTCACCGGACAGCGCCCCGATCCTGGCACGCCTGGGCTTCAGAGCCGTGACGACAACGACCCCCTACATCTGGACTCCGGCCCGCTGAAGCGCCCCGTCGGGGGCGGGGGAACGGCGCGGGCATCCACGACGCCGCCGCACGACCGCGACACGCACCGGGGAAAGCCCCGAAACCGCCGACGGACCGGCAGCGCGCGGCGCCCGGCGTCGTGCGCGACGGGGGACGGAGCCGGCCAGGAACCTCGCGGCGGTCCGCCGCGCCTCAGACCGGGACGGTGACGGTGGCGGGGCCGGTGCTCGTTCCCTCCCGCTGCCAGCGCCGTACCGTCGGCCACAGTGCCGTGCCGATGGCCAGCGCCAGCAGGTGGCCCCAGTTGGTCATCGGGTCATCGAAGTCGATGAGGTCGGACAGCAGGCTGAAGGCGACCAGGGCGAGCAGCGGCCAGCGCAGCCAGGGGCCGAGCAGCCCGCAGAGCGCGCCGAGGCTCGCGGCGACGCCGAAGCTGATGCCATAGTCGAGGCGGTGCAGGGAGGTGTCGGGGAGGTGGCCGACCAGCACCGCGAGGCCGACCGGCACCTCGGTGCCGAGGGTGGCCAGCACGTGGCCGGTGAGGAAGACGAGGATCGCGCGGGCGCCCCCGATCCGCCGTTCCAGCGCGGTGAGCGCGAGCACGAAGGCGAGGGCGTACGGCGACAGCAGCCCGCCCGCGATCCACAGCGCGCTCGCCAGCAGGACGAAGACCGGGGTGCGCAGCAGATGCGCCACGTCGGTGCTGGAGTCCTGGTAGATCGCGTGCATCGGACCGGAGCCGACGTGACTCGCGAACAGCGAGGTGAGGGCGAGGATCGCCGTGTAGCCGAAGGTGACGGGCGTGCCGGTGGGGGTGGGCAGCAGGCGCAGCGGGACGGCGGCGGGCCGCGGCACCGGTGGCAGCACCTCGGCGGCCGGTCCGCGCTGCCGTGGCACACCGTCCAGCAGGACGGCGACCTCGGTGCCCGGCAGCGGTTCGGGCAAGACAGCCACGAGGGGCTGGGGCGAGGCAGCCGGAAGGGGCTCGTGCGGGGGCGTCGACGCGGCCCACGCGGTCCGTTCCACGGTGAGGGGCTCCTTCCGTTTCACCCCACCCTTCGCCGTCCCGCGAGCCGCTGTCTATGACCGAGGCCACGCGGCGAACGATTCTCAGGATTTTCTGAAGAACCATGAGGGGCCAGGAGGAACCCTACGAGCCGCATCCGGCCCCCGGCGGGCGCGAAGCGCCGTGCCGCCCCTCGAACGAGTGATCCCCGTGCGACCGACCGGCACCCGTAATTCGCATGGCCGCAAAGCCCTGTTGGGGCAGGATGTCGGCCATGAGCACCGCAGCCTCCGCGTACGACGACCGTCCCGTGGTCCTGGACCGGCGCGACGGTCCCTACGGCGAGGTGGTGCTGCGCCGGCACGGCGAGCTGCTGCAGATCATCGCCAACGGCTGCTTCCTGATGGACACCTCCGACGGCCGCTCGGAGCGGCTGCTGGTGGACGCCGCCCGGGCGGCCCTGGACGGGCGGGCGGCGCCGGCGGTGCTGATCGGCGGCCTGGGCGTCGGGTTCTCGCTGGCGCACGCCGCGCGGGACCCGTACTGGGGGCGGATCACCGTGGTGGAGCGGGAGCCCGCGGTCGTCGGCTGGCACCGCGCCGGCCCGCTGTCCGCACTCTCCGCGGACGCCTTCGCCGATCCGCGCACGGTGATCGTCGAGGACGATCTGGTGGCGTACGTCAATGAGACATGCGACACGTTCGACGCGCTGTGCCTGGACATCGACAACGGACCCGGCTGGACCGTCGACATGGCCAACGAGGGCCTTTACTCACCGGTCGGACTGGCAAGCTGCGCAAGGGTGTTGAGACCGGGCGGGGTACTCGCCGTCTGGTCGGCGCAGCCCTCGGCGGAATTCGAAGAAACCTTGCGGAATGCCGGGTTCACGCAGGTGCGTACCGAAGAGATCCTGGTTGCCCGGGGCGTTCCGGACGTCGTCCACCTTGCCGTCCGCCCTGGATAGCGAGTGCGCCACCTGTCCCCGTAATGTGCATCCCTGACGCGGATCATTCAAGCGTCAATCGCAGTCATGGGATCACCCCACTGGTTCCGGAAAGCACACAGGGGCGGGCGATGGAGCAGACACACACCTCCCACAACGGCACGGCGACGGCGACTCAGGGCGCCCAGCGCCGTGTTCTGGTCGTCGAGGACGACCAGACGATCGTCGACGCCATCGCGGCCCGCCTGCGCGCCGAGGGATTCCTCGTGCAAACCGCGGGCGACGGCCCGGCCGCCGTCGACACGGCCGAGGCCTGGCAGCCAGACCTGCTGATCCTCGACATCATGCTGCCCGGCTTCGACGGTCTGGAGGTCTGCCGCCGGGTGCAGGCCGCCCGGCCGGTGCCGGTGCTGATGCTCACCGCGCGGGACGACGAGACCGACATGCTGGTCGGCCTCGGGGTCGGCGCCGACGACTACATGACCAAGCCGTTCTCCATGCGGGAGCTGGCGGCGCGCGTGCACGTGCTGCTGCGGCGGGTGGAGCGGGCGGCCATCGCCGCCTCCACGCCCCGCTCCGGCATCCTGCGCCTCGGCGAACTGGAGATCGACCACGCGCAGCGCCGGGTGCGGGTGCGCAGCGAGGACGTGCACCTCACGCCGACCGAGTTCGACCTGCTGGTGTGCCTGGCCAACACCCCGCGCGCGGTGCTCTCCCGTGAGCAGCTGCTCGCCGAGGTGTGGGACTGGGCGGACGCCTCGGGCACCCGTACGGTCGACAGCCACATCAAGGCGCTGCGCCGGAAGATCGGCGCCGAGCGGATCCGCACCGTGCACGGTGTGGGGTACGCGCTGGAGACCCCGACGCCATGAGCGGCGGGCCGGCCGGGCCAAGAGGCCACGGGGGATCAGGAGGTCCCTCGGGCCCCGGGGAACAGCCCTGGGGCGGGGTACGCCCGTTCTCGATCAAGACCAAGCTGGGCGCGCTGGTCGTCGTCTCGGTGCTGATCACCACGGGCCTGTCGATGATCGCGGTGTCCACCAAGACGGAGCTCCGCTTCATCACGGTCTTCTCGATGATCGCCACGCTGCTGATAACCCAGTTCGTGGCGCACTCGCTCACCGCGCCGCTGGACGACATGAACACGGTGGCCCGGTCGATCTCGCAGGGCGACTACACGCGCCGGGTACGCGAGAACCGGCGGGACGAGCTGGGCGACCTGGCCGAGACGATCAACGTCATGGCCGACGAGCTGGAGGCCCAGGACCGCCAGCGCAAGGAACTGGTCGCGAACGTCTCGCACGAGCTGCGCACGCCCATCGCGGGCCTGCGGGCCGTCCTGGAGAACGTCGTGGACGGGATCGCCGAGCCGGACACCGAGACCATGCGCACGGCCCTGAAGCAGACCGAGCGCCTGGGCCGCCTCGTGGAGACCCTGCTGGACCTCTCCCGCCTCGACAACGGCGTCGTACCGCTGCGGCAGCGCCGCTTCGAGGTGTGGCCGTACCTGTCGGGGGTGCTCAAGGAGGCCAACATGGTCGCCGGGGCGCGCGGGCTGGCCTCGAACTCCGGCAGTCACACCCGTACCGACGTGCACCTGCACCTGGACGTGTCGCCGCCGGAGCTGACCGCGCACGCCGACCCGGAGCGCATCCACCAGGTCGTGGCGAACCTCATCGACAACGCGGTCAAGCACAGCCCGCCGCACGGCCGGGTGACCGTGCGGGCGCGGCGCGGGCCGCAGCCGGAGTCGCTGGAGCTGGAGGTCCTCGACGAGGGCCCCGGCATTCCGCGCTCGGAGTGGCACCGCGTCTTCGAGCGCTTCAACCGGGGCGCCGTCCGGCGGCCGCACGGACCGGGCAGCGACGGCGGTACGGGGCTGGGGCTCGCGATCGCCCGCTGGGCGGTGGATCTGCACGGCGGCGGGATCCGCGTGGCCGAATCCGAGCGTGGCTGCAGGATCATCGTCACACTTCCGGGGCTTTGATCCGTGCCAAGTTGACGTAAAGTGCGCACCGGAGTCTCAAGATCCACCTGTGGTCCGTGCGACCGTCGGGAACGAGGCGGCCCCGGCCTGGCCGAGCCATGCCCGGTTGAGCCCGGTCGTAGCGGAACCATGCTTGTTTCCCGCCATTTCAAGCCCTGAAACAAGTTTTCCGGTGTGACTTACGCGACGATGACCTTGCTCAGCCTGACCTTCCCGGCCAGGGAGGCGTAGCCTTTATTCCCGCTGTCCATAACCTTGTGAAGCGGAAGAGGGCGGTTGCCGCCGTGTCGCCACAGTCCCCCAGTAACTCGAGCATCTCGACCGACGCAGACCAAGCGGGCAAGAACCCCGCGGCCGCGTTCGGACCGAACGAGTGGCTCGTCGACGAGATCTATCAGCAGTACCTCCAGGACCCGAATTCGGTAGACCGAGCCTGGTGGGACTTCTTCGCCGACTACAAGCCAGGAGCGCCCGCCGCCCCGGCTCCGGCGGGTACCGCGGCCGCGGGGGCCGCGGGCACCACGACACCGGCGCCGGCCCAGCCGGCGGCTGCGGCCGCCCCGGCGCCCACGCAGCCCGCTCCCGCCGCCCAGGCGCCCGCGGCCGCGGCTCCTGCCGCGCCGGCCGCTCCCGCGGCACCCAAGGCCGCCGCACCCGCCGCGGCCGCGGCTCCGGCGCCCGCGAAGCCCGCCGCCCCCGCCGCCAAGCCGGCCGCCGCGAAGGCCGCGCCCGCCGCCGACGCGCCCGAGGGTCCCGAACTGGTCACCCTGCGTGGCCCCGCCGCGGCCGTCGCGAAGAACATGAACGCCTCGCTGGAGCTGCCGACGGCCACCTCGGTCCGCGCGGTCCCGGTGAAGCTGCTCTTCGACAACCGGATCGTCATCAACAACCACCTGAAGCGCGCCCGGGGCGGGAAGATCTCCTTCACGCACCTGATCGGCTTCGCGATGGTGCAGGCCATCAAGGCCATGCCGTCGATGAACTGGTCGTTCGGCGAGAAGGACGGCAAGCCGACCCTGGTCAAGCCGGCCCACGTCAACCTGGGCCTCGCCATCGACCTGGTGAAGCCCAACGGCGACCGCCAGCTCGTCGTCGCGGCCATCAAGAAGGCCGAGACGCTGAACTTCTTCGAGTTCTGGCAGGCCTACGAGGACATCGTCCGCCGCGCCCGCGACAACAAGCTCACGATGGACGACTTCACCGGCGTCACGGTCTCCCTGACCAACCCCGGCGGCCTCGGCACCGTCCACTCGGTCCCGCGCCTGATGCCCGGCCAGTCGGTCATCATGGGCGTCGGCTCCATGGACTACCCCGCGGAGTTCCAGGGCACCTCCCAGGACACCCTGAACAAGCTCGGCGTCTCGAAGGTCATGACGCTCACGTCGACCTACGACCACCGGGTCATCCAGGGCGCCGCCTCCGGCGAGTTCCTGCGCCAGGTCGCGAACCTCCTCCTCGGCGAGAACGGCTTCTACGACGACATCTTCGAGGCCCTGCGCATCCCCTACGAGCCGGTCCGCTGGCTGCGGGACATCGACGCCTCGCACGACGACGACGTCACCAAGGCCGCCCGCGTCTTCGAGCTGATCCACTCCTACCGGGTCCGCGGCCACGTCATGGCCGACACCGACCCGCTGGAGTACAAGCAGCGCAAGCACCCCGACCTGGACATCACCGAGCACGGCCTCACCCTGTGGGACCTGGAGCGCGACTTCGCGGTCGGCGGCTTCGCCGGCAAGTCGATGATGAAGCTGCGCGACATCCTCGGTGTGCTGCGCGACTCGTACTGCCGCACCACGGGCATCGAGTTCATGCACATCCAGGACCCGAAGCAGCGCAAGTGGATCCAGGACCGCGTGGAGCGCCCGCACTCCAAGATGGAGCGCGAGGAGCAGCTGCGGATCCTGCGCCGCCTGAACGCCGCGGAGGCGTTCGAGACCTTCCTGCAGACGAAGTACGTCGGCCAGAAGCGCTTCTCCCTGGAGGGCGGCGAGTCGGTCATCCCGCTGCTCGACGCGGTCCTGGACTCGGCCGCCGAGTCCCGCCTCGACGAGGTCGTCATCGGCATGGCGCACCGCGGCCGCCTGAACGTCCTCGCCAACATCGTCGGCAAGTCGTACGCGCAGATCTTCCGCGAGTTCGAGGGCAACCTCGACCCGAAGTCGATGCACGGCTCCGGCGACGTGAAGTACCACCTGGGCGCCCAGGGCACCTTCACCGGCCTGGACGGCGAGCAGATCACGGTCTCGCTGGCCGCGAACCCCTCCCACCTGGAGACGGTCGACCCGGTCATCGAGGGCATCGCCCGCGCCAAGCAGGACATCATCAACAAGGGCGGCACGGACTTCACGGTCCTGCCGGTCGCGCTGCACGGCGACGCGGCCTTCGCGGGGCAGGGCGTGGTGGCCGAGACCCTGAACATGTCGCAGCTGCGCGGCTACCGCACCGGCGGCACGGTCCACATCGTCATCAACAACCAGGTCGGCTTCACCGCGGCCCCGGAGTCCTCGCGCTCCTCCATGTACGCCACCGACGTGGCGCGCATGATCGAGGCCCCGATCTTCCACGTGAACGGCGACGACCCCGAGGCCGTGGTCCGCGTCGCGCGGCTCGCCTTCGAGTTCCGCCAGGCGTTCAACAAGGACGTGGTGATCGACCTCATCTGCTACCGCCGCCGCGGTCACAACGAGTCGGACAACCCGGCCTTCACCCAGCCGCTGATGTACGACCTGATCGACAAGAAGCGCTCGGTGCGCAAGCTGTACACCGAGTCCCTGATCGGTCGCGGCGACATCACCCTGGAAGAGGCCGAGCAGGCCCTCCAGGACTACCAGGGCCAGCTGGAGAAGGTCTTCACGGAGGTCCGCGAGGCCACCTCGCAGCCGCCCGCCGGTGCCGTCCAGGAGCCGCAGGACGGCTTCCCGGTCGCCGTGCCGACCGCGATCTCCGCTGAGGTCGTGAAGCGGATCGCCGAGTCCCAGGTCAACATCCCGGACCACTTCACCGTCCACCCGCGTCTGCTGCCCCAGCTGCAGCGCCGGGCGGCGATGATCGAGGACGGCACGATCGACTGGGGCATGGGCGAGACCCTGGCCATCGGCTCGCTGCTGATGGAGGGCACCCCGGTGCGCCTGTCCGGCCAGGACTCGCAGCGCGGCACCTTCGGCCAGCGCCACGCGGTCCTGATCGACCGCGAGACGGGTCTCGACTACACCCCGCTGCTCTACCTCTCCGAGGACCAGGCGCGCTACAACGTCTACAACTCGCTGCTCTCCGAGTACGCGGTGATGGGCTTCGAGTACGGCTACTCGCTGGCCCGTCCGGACGCGCTGGTGATGTGGGAGGCGCAGTTCGGCGACTTCACCAACGGCGCGCAGTCGGTCATCGACGAGTACATCTCGGCCGCCGAGCAGAAGTGGGGCCAGACGTCCGGCGTCACCCTGCTGCTCCCGCACGGCTACGAGGGCCAGGGCCCGGACCACTCCTCGGCCCGTATCGAGCGCTTCCTGCAGCTCTGCGCCCAGAACAACATGACGGTCGCGATGCCGACCCTCCCGTCGAACTACTTCCACCTCCTGCGGTGGCAGGTGCACAACCCGCACCACAAGCCGCTGGTCGTCTTCACCCCGAAGTCGATGCTGCGCCTCAAGGCGGCGGCCTCGAAGGCGGAGGAGTTCACGAGCGGGCAGTTCCGCCCGGTCATCGGCGACGCCTCGGTGGACGCGAACGCGGTCCGCAAGGTCGTCTTCTGCACCGGCAAGGTCTACTACGACCTGGAGGCCGAGCGGGAGAAGCGCGGTGTCACGGACACGGCGATCATCCGGCTGGAGCGCCTGTACCCGCTGCCGGGTGCCGAGCTCCAGGCCGAGGTCAACAAGTACCCGAACGCCGCGAAGTACCTGTGGGTCCAGGAGGAGCCGGCGAACCAGGGTGCCTGGCCGTTCATCGCCCTCAACCTGATCGACCACCTGGACCTGGCGGTCGGCGCGGACGTCCCGGCCGGCGAGCGCCTGCGCCGCATCTCCCGCCCGCACAGCTCCTCCCCGGCCGTCGGTTCCGCGAAGCGGCACCAGGCGGAGCAGGAGCAGCTGGTCCGCGAGGTGTTCGAGGCGTGAGCCTCCGGCAGGCGTAGGCCTCCGGCAACGCACCACGAAGGGCCCGGTCCCCGTCACGGGGGCCGGGCCCTTCGGCGTCCGGGCGTCAGCTCGCCTGGGGTTCGAAGTCCCAGTACGGGCGGTTGCGGGCGCGGGCGGAGATGGTGTGGACGTGCTGCCTGCCCAGGGTGGCCTCCAGGTCGGACAGCGCCTCCTGCTCGACCTTCTCGGCCTGCTGCCGGGAGCGCAGACCGCGCAGGTCGGCCGCGTAGGCGACGCGGGCGGAGAGCGTGAGGGGGTGAGTACGGCCGAGGGTCTCGGTGGCCCGGGCCACGGTGGTCCTGCTCAGCTCCGCGGCGGACTCCGTCTCCCCGATGAGGTTGCGCAGCGCGGAGGCGTTGATGGCACAGCCGAGCGTGTACGGGTGGTACTCGCCGACGGCACCGGTCATGCCGGCCAGCGCCTGCTCGATCAGGACGTGGGCGGCCTCGCGTTCGCCGACGTTGCGCAGGACCAGCGCCTGGTTCGCCCGGGCACCGACGGTGAACGGGTGCCCCTCCGCGAGGAGTTGCTCGTAGCGGGCCAGGATGGACTCACTGGTCTCGCGGGCCAGGTCGATGTCGCCGTGCTCACGGTTGAAACAGCTGTGGCTGACGGCGGCGGACAGGGTGCGCAGGTGGTTCTCGCCGAGTTTCCGCTCGTACCCGTCCAGCACCTGGGTGAGGAGCGCCCCGGCCGAGGTGCGGTCCCCGGTCCGCAACTGGCAGAGCGCCAGGTTGAGCTGGGCCCGCAGTGCGTCCGGACTGCCCAGGCCGCCGACGTGGCTGTACTCGCGGACGGTCCGCAGGTTGTTGGACTCGGCCTCCGCGTAGCGGCCCAGCAGCCTGAGGTCGATGGAGTAGGACACCTCGGAGAACAGGGTCATGAGGTGGCGGCCCGTCAGCACCAGGCGGCGGGTCTCCAGGGTCTGCCGGTCGGCCTCCATGGCCTCCTCGTAGCGGCCCATGAGCCGCAGCGTGTACCCCTTGTTGTTCAAGGCGTTGAGGGTCCGGGAGTCCTGCTCGCCGAGGAGTTCCCGGTAGGCCGGGTACAGCCAGTCGTCCAGTTCGAGGGCCTCCTCGTAGCGGGCCAGTTCACGGAGGTCGGCCCCCAGCCCGTTGGCCGCCCGGAGGTACTCCAGGGACCGCTCGCCACCCCGGCGCAGGTGCTCCATGGCTTCCCGGTCGATCGCCTCGGTGTCCTCGAACCGGCCTGCCGACCGCAGCAGGTTGGCGTAGTGGTGCGTGGCCTCCCACACCCGCGTGTCCGACTCGCCCAGCAGCTCGCGCCAGGCGTTCACGGTCCGCCTGCCGAGTTTCCAGCCCGAGGTGTACTCCCCCGCCCACCACATGTACCGCAGGCAGTTGAGAACCAGGTTCTGCACCTTGCGGTCCGTGCTGTTGAGGACGTCGGCGTACTTCAGGTGGGGTACGAGTTCCGCGTACGCCTCCCAGTTGCGGGTGTCGGTCGGGCGGCCGGGGTCGGCCTCGGCCAGCGCGCGGCGCACCACGTCGATGAACTCCCGCCGACTCGCCTCCGGCATGTCCTTGCCGACGATCTGGTGGACCATCCGGTGGAGGTACACCGCTTCACCGGGAGAGGGGATCTCCTCCGAGCCGGCCTCGTGGGACTCCAGCCGGACCACCGAGTACTGCCGCAGCTGGTTGATCGCCTTGTTCCACAGCAGCGGGTCGTCGAACAGCCTGGTCAGCTGCTCCGGCAGGTCTTCGGTGGACATCTCCCGCAACAGGCGCACCGGGATGAAGCCCGGCGCGAAGAAGGTGCACAGGCGCAGCAGGTCGACCGACTCGGGAACGGTCTCGCGGAGCTTGTTCAGCAGTATCGCCCACGCGGTCTGGAAGGCCAGCGGGAAGTCCGCCGACACCTTGACGACGTCCGGGTCGACGCCGTCCTCCAGCAGGGCGATGTAGTCCTCGACGGAGAGGTCCGAGTCGTTGAGCCAGCCCGCCGTCTGGTCCAGCAGCAGGGGCAGGTCCTCCAGAGCCTCGGCGAGCTGGTCGGCCTCCTGCTCCGTCAGCCTCGGCGCGCGGCGCCTGACGAAGGCGACCGACTCGTCACGGTCGTAGACGTTCACCTCCAGCAGCTTGCTGTTGTGCTCGCCCCACTCCGGGTTGCGGGAAGTGATGATCACGTGGCCGGGGCCGGTGGGGACCAGGTCCCAGATCTGTTCGGGCTCGTCGGCGCCGTCCAGGATCAGCAGCCAGCGGGAGTACGGGCTGCCCCGGCGCAGCGCGTCGCGGACCGCGCGCAGGCGTTCGCCGTACTCGTCGCCCGTGGCGAGGCCGAGTTTGGTGGAGAGTTCCGCGAGGACGCGGCGGTAGGTGACCCTGCTCTCCGCGTTGACCCACCACACCACGTCGTACTCGGAGCCGAAGCGGTAGACGTACTCGGCGGCCAGCTGGGTCTTGCCCACCCCCGGCATGCCGTGCAGCGTGATCACGCCCGCGCCCGGTTCGCTGCCCTGGAGGAGGTGGTACGCCTCGTTCAGCACCGGTTCCCGGCCCGTGAAACGCGTGTTGCGGCGCGGTACCCCGCCCCAGACCTCCGGCATCGCGGCCGGGAAGCGCGGGCCGCGGGCGCCCTCCGCCGACGGGCGGGCCTCGCTGGGCAGGTCGAGCCGGTCCAGCAGGCGGCGTTCCGCCTCGTCGGCGCCCATGTTGGTGAGGTCGACCGGCGCCAGTACGGCGATGGCGGCGGGCACCTGGGTACTGGTGACGGACACCGCGGCGAACTTGGCGGGGTCCGGCGCGACCACCTCGCGCAGCGCCGCGTTCCACTCCTCGAAGGTCCGGGGGCCGAGCTGGAAGTACCGCTCACTGACCAGGATCAGGACGCGGCCCTCGGCGAGCGAGAGCCCGCGCAGCAGGTCCACCAGGGTCTCCTCGGCCGGGGAGTCCCAGCGCACGTAGACGACCCGGACCCCGCGCCGCTCCAGCCTGTCCCCGATCCACGCCGCCCAGGCCCGGTTGAACCCGGCGAAGCTGATCGTGACGGTCTGCCTCGCGGCCCCCCTTCCGGTCGGCCTGACCGGCGTACGAGTTTCAGACATGCGACGGCCTCCACGCGTAGACATAAAATCCTAGAACCTCGGTGCGGCTCTGGGGAGTCGGGCGACCTCGGAACCGAATACCTCAGCCTGTCGATCTTTGCGCAGCGGAGCCTGAGAAGTCGTCATTTCAGCGCGATTCCCTACCGAGCTGACATGGCGCCAACAACCTTTGCAGGGGCGGCTCCACGTGCCGGCCGACGCCCACCGGGGCGAACCGGGCCCTTAGATGATCTGGGGCTCGAAGTCCCAGTACGGATGGTTGTGTGCCCGGGCCGCCAGGGTGAGCGGATGAGTGGGGCCGAGGGTCCCGGTGGCCAGTTCGACGGTACGCCCGCTCAGCGCGGCGGCGCCCTCCAGGTCACCGATGAGGTGTCGCAGTGCGGAGGCGTTGAGGGCACAGCCCAGGGTCCACGGGTGCTGCTCGCCGACCGCGGCGGTCATGTCGGTCAGTGCGCGCTCGACCAGGTCGTGCGCGGCCTCGCGTTCGCCGAGAGCCCACAGGACGAGCGCGTGGTTGGCGCGACACCCGACGACGTACGGATGGCTGCCGCCGAGCATCGCCTCATAGCGGACGAGGACCGCCTCGCTCAGCTCCCTGGCCCGGTCGATGTCACCGTGCTCCCGGGCGAGGCAAGCGGCGCCGGCCGCGAATCGCAGGGTCAGCGGGTCGGCCTCGCCCAGCACCCGCTCGGATCGCTCCAACACATGGGCCAGCAGTGTCTCCGCCCCGTGACGGTCGCCACCACGGTAACGGCACAACGCGAGGTTGTACTCGGCTTCGAGGGTCCGCGGATGGTCCGGACCGATGACGACGCGCTGCGCACGCACGTTCTCCTCCTGAAGCGATTCGGCCTCTGCGTACCGGCCCAGCAGTCGCAGGTCGGTCGCGTAGACGAACTCGGAGTACAGCGTCCTCTGGTGGCGGGCCGGCAGTCGCTCACGGCGTGCCTGCAACGTACGTCCGTTCAACTCGAGGGACTCCTCGTACCGGCCCAGCAGTCGTAGCGACTCGGCGACGTTGTTCTGGGCGTCGAGGGTGCGCGGGTCCCGCCGGCCGAGAAGCTCCTGGTAGTCAAGGAGGATCCACTGGGAGATCAGCAGCGCCTCGTCGTAACGGCCCAGGGCGCGCAGGGTCGCGGCGAGGCCGCTGGCCGCGCTCAGGTGCTCCAGCGTATGCGGGCCGTGTTCGTCCCTCAGGTGGTCGACGGCAGCCCGCGTGATGGCTTCTGTCCGGGCGTACTGGCCCGCCTCGCGCAGCAGGTTGGCGTGGTGGTGGACGAGTTCCCAGATCCTCGGGTGCGTCTCGCCGAGCAACGACCGCCACGTCTCCATCGCCCGCTCGCCGAGCCTGATGCCCGCCTCGTACTCACCGGACAGGTACAGGTAGCGCAGGCAGTTGAGGACGAGTTGCTGAACCCGGGGGTCGGTGCTGCCGAGCACGCCCGCGTGGTCGAGGTGCGGAACGATCCCGGCATAGCCGGGCCACGACCGCGGCTCCATCGGGTCGCGGGACTCCGCCTCGGCCAGGGCCCGCCGTACGACCTCGATGAATTCTCGACGGTCGTCGTCCGGCATGTCCTGGTGAACGATCTGGTGCACCATGCGGTGCAGGTACAGGAACTCCCCGGACGAGGTGTGGTCGCCGGGCGCCGTGCCGTGGGATTCCGGACGGACCACCGAGTACTGGCGCAGTTGATCGATCGCCTTGTTCCACAGGAGCGGGTCGCCGAGCAACCCCGCCACCCGTTCGGGCAGTCCTTCGCGGGACATCTCCCTGAGCAGCCGGACGGGCACCAGACCCGGCGCGAAGAACGTGCACAGCCTGAGCAGGACCACGGATTCGGGGACCGTGTCGCGAAGCTTGTTCAACAGGATCGACCACGCCGTCTGGAACGCGACGGGAAAGTCCGCCGAGACCTTGACGACATCGTTCTCGATGCCGTCCTCCAGCAGCTCGACGTAGGCCTGGACCGACAGGTCCGAGTCGTCCAGCCAACCGGCCGTCTGGTCCAGCAACAGCGGCAGATCCTCCAGTGCTTCGGCGAGTCGGTCGGCCTCGACCTCGGCAAGCCGCGTGACGCGCCGCCGGATGAAGGCAACGGACTCGTTCCGTTGGTAGACCCCCACTTCCAGCAGTTCGCTGTCGTGCTCCCGCCACTCGGGGTTCTGGGAGGTGATCAGCACATGGCCGGTACCGGTCGGCACCAGGTCCCAGATCTGGTCGGGCTCGTCAGCGCCGTCCAGGATCAGCAGCCAGAGCCCGTACGGATCGCCTCGCCGGAGCGAGTCGCGCACGGCACGCAGCCGTTCACCGTAGCCGTCGCCGGTGGACAGGCCCAGGGCCGGTGCGAGTTCGGCGAGGCGGCTGCGGCAGGTGATCCGCTTGTCCGCGCTGACCCACCACACCACGTCGTACTCGGAGCCGAATCGGTACGCGTACTCGGCGGCCAGCTGGGTCTTGCCCACCCCCGACATGCCACAGAGGGTCACCGCACCCGCACCCGGCCCGGAGGCTCGGAACCTCTGGTGGACGGTGTTCAGCAGGGCGTCGCGGCCGGTGAACCGGGTGTTGCGACGGGGCACTCCGCCCCATACCTCCGCTGCCGCGTGCGGGAACCGCGGCCCGTGCCACCGGTCCGCAACGGGTTCAGGGGGTCCGGCGGACAGGCCGAGCCGGTCGAGCAGCAGCCGCTCGGCTTCGTCGGAGCCGAGCCCGGTCAGCCCGGCAGGGGCGAGCATCGCCGTGGCCGCAGGCACGGGAGCCGTCGTGACGGACACGGCCGCGAAGTGGGCGGCCTCAGGCGCCACGATCTCCCGTAGGGCCACGTTCCACTCCTCGTGCGTGTGCGGACCGAGCTGGAAGTACCGCTCGCTGACGACGATCAGGACGCGGCCCTGCGCGCGCTTCAGTCCGCGCAGCAGTTCCCGGGGAGTGACCTCCGCAGGACAGTCCCACGGCGCGTGGACCACACGCAGGCCGCGTCGCTCCAACCGGTCGCCGATCCATGCCGCCCAGGCCCCGTCGAACTCCGCAAAGCTGATGGTGACGGCGTCCCGCGGCGTCGGCCCGGCCGGTGTTCGAGCTCCGTACATGCAGTGATCTCCCCCCAATGAACCACCGGAAACCGTCGTCCCGCTAGTGCCTGTCGATCACGGAGCCATGCCGCCGCGTCCACAGGTCTCGCGCTGCCTTCACGTACGCCTCGGCTCGCACCGTGTGTCCCCTGGGCGCGGGAAACTCGGCCATCCGCTCGTGCGTGGCGACGAGATGGTCGACGAACTGGCGCCCCTGCGCGGTGAGGTCGGAGGAACCCACCAGCGCGGGCAGCGCCGCCGCGACCTGGGCACGGTAGTGCGCGTGCTGTTCCCAGGCCCTCTGACGATGTGCCGGACGCTCGGTCCGGAGCGCGTAGCGCTGGAAGAAGTCGGCCAGGGCGAGGTGCGAGTACACGCCCTGCAACAGGCCGTCGTACGGTCGTGAGTCCGGGCGCCAGGGCGCGAAATAGCGTTCCTGCGGCCCGGCGTGGTGCAGCACCAGCATGTCGCTGAGCACGGAGAGTTTCGCGTGCTGGAGTTCGTGCACGAGGGTCGCGGCGAACGTCTCCGACGTGGGGGGTGTGCTGCTCAGCAGCGCTCCGAATGCCTCACGGCGCGTTCCGCTGCAACTGCCCGTTCGCCGGGCGTCCGGGCCGGGCCGAGGTGGTTCGGCGAGCGGGATCAGGCAGCGCAGCAGCGCAACGGCTTCGGCCACGCGGTGCTCACCACCCAGTCGCAGCGCGGCAGCGGTCCCCGACCAAGCCTGCAGCCACCGTTTGCGCCCCTCCTCGTCGAGCACCGTCGGACCGCTCAGGTCGTGATGCCGTGGTCCGCCGTGCACCGTGCGGTACGGATCCAGATCGTCCAGCGGCATGGACGGGCTCTCCGCCAGCAGGCCGGGCAAGGCGTATGCGGGCGTCCAGGCCGGCGCCGCGGACCAGGCGCCGATCCCCTCCTCCACGTGGACCGTGACGTTCACGGACCCCTTCTGGCGCAGCGTCATGCGGCCGTCCGCACAGACGACGTCGACCACGGCGTCCCCGGGCTCGGCCGTGTAGAACGCGCCGAGCGAAGGCAGGGTGAGCACACCGTCCCGGGCCGTCAGCCGTACGGTGAAGGCGATCCCCGCGCGGGCGGCGGCCGCGACGGCGAGCGCACCGAGGTAGGAGAGGTCACGGCCGAGTTCGCGGACGCGCCGCTCGGTCGGCCGTCCGGCTTCCGACTCGAGATGGCGCAGGCACTGACGGACCCAGGGACCGACCATGGGATGGAGGAGACGGGCACGCGCGGGAGTCGTCGCATAGGAGGGCAACGGGTTTCCCTCATCCCCGGCCGAGATCACCCGGTCGGCTTCCGCCAGCAGGTGCCAGTCCTCCCTCGTCCGGCCACGCGCCCCTGCCGGAAGCACCGCCGCGTCCGCGCCCTCGACCGCGTCGAGCAAGGCGCGCAGCATCAGCAGACGCCGGGTGTCCTGGTCCCGTACCAGAGTCGCGAGCGTGTCCGGATCACCTTCGGTGCGCCCCAGTGCGGCCAGGGACCGGGCCGAAAGCGCAGGAAACAACATGGACTCAGGCCTCTCCTCGGTGGACGCCACCTGGACGGCCACAGGGGCCGTGTCCACGGTCCCGGCGAGCCGACTCCTCACGTGCCGGATGAAACGCTGCAGGTCGAGGCAGTACACGGAGGGATTCGCGAAGCCGTATCCGGCCCGGTAGCGGTGGGCGTAGTGGCCGCCGCCACAGACGTCGAGCAGGGAACACGCCCGGCACTGCGCCGAGAGCGCCGCCACGCCCCCCTGCCGAGCCGCCACCCCGGGATGCAGCAGGGCGTCGTCGAAACCGTGCCGGAACACGTCCAGACCGGTCGCGGCGGCGCCGTCGTACGCGGACTTCAGTGAGTCGACCTGTTCGATGGACCCGTCCGTCTCCACGACGACCGCGTCGAAAGGCGCGAGCCCCAGCGACTCGGTGGCGGCCGGCTGGCCCAGCAGCAGCGCGATGCACTCCTCGAACAGCCGTACCCGCACTTCCCGGTGGCTGGACCGCCACCAGCGATCGAAGACCGCGCAGAGCCAGTCGCCGTAGCGTGTGGCCTCCAGGCGGGGCGGCGGCACGGACCAGTTGCCGTGGGGCAGGAGCAGGTCGAGGGCCGGCGGCCGGAGGACGAGCAGGGACTCGTACGTCTCCACCGGGTCGAGGGCGGGGTCGACGACCGTGAGGATTCCGGCATACGCGTCCGGGAAACGCTCCGCGAGCAGACGCGCCCCGCGCGAGGCGGCGGGCCAGGAGGGGCGTCCCGCATGGTCGACGCGGCGGCTGTTGTGCGCGGCGAGCCCGCCGTCCAGGCTGATGCCGACCCGTATGCCGTGCCGGGACAGGAGCGCCGTCCGTTTCTCGGTGAGCAGGGTGCCGTTGGTCTGGACGGTGACATAAACCGTGCATCCGGCAGGAACGCGGTCGCGTACGAGATCGGTGAATCGGACCAGCGTGTCGACACCGGCCAGCAGGGGCTCACCGCCGTGCAGGACGAGCGAGACGGCCGTCAGCCCGTGAGTGCGCGCGTGTTCGGCGATCCGGTCCGCCGTGCGGTCCAGAACCGCTGCCGAGGCCGCCATCGGGCGTCCGCTCCAGGTGTGGTCGGGGCCCTCGTACAGGTAGCAGTAGCGACAGGCCAGGTTGCAGCGACCGTGCACCTTGACTATGAACTGCCGGAACGGAGAGGGCCCGGCGCCGCCACGCGTACCCCCCGGCCCGCGACCGGCCGCAGCGTCTCCAGACACGTCGGTCACCCCCACGCTCCACGACCCCACTCATCCAGCACGAGCACGCAAACGCCGCACATGTACGGCATCGCCTTCCCACCGAGCCGCCGACCACAAACGCGCAGCGTCGACGCTTGTCCGATTAGACCGGCGAGACGGCCGAATCGGCCGGCTGCTCGGTCCGTACCGTCACCGCGCCCTTCCTAGAACGCGTTGTTGAAGCCCCAGAGCATCTCGCTCGGCCGCCCCGCCCGTTCACGCAACTCCTCCAGAACCTGGCTGAGAACCGGGTGCTGAACGGTTCTCAGCTCCTCCAGGTCCAGATCCAGCAGCTCTGGCAACGGCTCGTCCGTCATCTCCCCGTTCCTCTCAGTCGGCCCGCACTCATTCCAGCGCCGCAAGTCGCTCCGCCGTGTCCCGTGCGGTCGGTTCACCCGTGGCCAGCGTGCCCTCGGGCAGCCGTGCCCACTCCGTGCGGGCGGCGCGGTAGGCCTCGCGGGCGGCCCGTGGGCGCGCGGCCGCCTCGTAGGACATACCCCGCCAGTGGTGGGCCTGAGCCCCCAGCACCACCGCTTCCTGACGGCCCCGCTCGGTACGGGCCGCGGCCTCCGCCTCCCGGGCCGACTCGGCGGCGAGCCGGAACGCGTCCACGGCCTCGTCGAGCCGGGCCGGGCGGCCGAGGCTGCGGTAGGCCTCGTACTGCGTCTGTCCCAGGTCGAGCCGGCAGCGGGCGGCCAGCAGCGGATCGTCCGCGGCGGCCGCCGCGTGCGCCGCCAGCCCGAAGAGGTGCTCCGCCTCCCGCAGGTCCACGCGGTCACCGCGCTGCCGGTAGCGCAGGATCAGGGCGCGGCCCAACAGCAGCAGCCGGTGACCGGTGTCGCGGTGGCCGGCCGGGGTCTCCCGGCGGCAGTCCCGCAGGACCCGGATCGCCTGGGACAACGGCGCCCACGCCCGGTCGCCGCCCTCCGCGGCCGCCCGGCGCAGCAGGGCCTCGCCCCACTCGGCCAGGACCTGGGAGTAGCCGGGGTCGTCCCGCGGCATGTCCGCCGCCGCGCTCGCGAACGCGTCCGCCGCCTGCCGGAGTTCACGCGGGTCGCCGGTCTCGGCGTGGCGGGCGACCCGGATCCGCCCGGCCCGCAGGTGCAGCGCGGCCCGCTGACCGCGCCTGCGGGTGACCGCGAGGCTCTCGTCGACCCGGTCCTGGGCCTCGTCGAGGGCGCCGCCCGCGCGCAGCAGGGCGTCCACCAGGTCCAGCCGCACCCGGACCCGGTCCGGGGCCCCCGGGGCGGACTCCAGGGCGTCGCGCAGCGAACGGGAGGCCTGTTCGGCATAGCCGCGGGCCTGTTCGGGGTCGGAGGTGGCGTCGGACAGGCGCAGCAGGACCCGGCCGTGGGCCAGCGGCAGTTCGGGCGGCCGGCGCCTGCGGTCCGGCCAGGCGTCGGCGAACGCCTCCAGCATGCCGACCGCGCCCTGGAGCAGCGCGCTGTCCCCACCGAGCCGCCACTGCGCCTCCAGCGCACCGACCCGTTCCAGCGTCAGCCGCAGCGCCTCCTGCTGGTCGAGGTCGGGGGCGCCGCAGGCCACCGCGTACTCCCGGTCGGCGCGGCGCAGCAGGTCGAGGGCGCCGGCCCGGTCGCCGCGGCGCCTGCGGTCGGTGGCGGCGGCCCCCAGCACCCGGGCCAGGACCGCGCGTTCGCGGCGCGCGTGCGGATGCGCCACGGCCCGCTCCGCGGCCTCCTCGGCCTCGCGCAGCAGGTCGGCGCCGCCCTGCACCTCCCACAGCCGCAGGGTGCAGACGGCGTACTGAGCCCACAGCTGCGGGTCCGCCCCCGGCGGTTCCTCGTGCTCGGTGGCGCCGCGCAGCAGCTGCACGGCGTCGATGAGGTCCTGCACCATGCCCTCGGTGTCGAACCGGACGAGCAGCGCGCGGGCCCGGCCGACGGCCTGGTGCGTGGGGCGTTCTCCCGGTCGCACGGCGGTGTCGCGGCCACCGAAGAGACGGAACTGCTCGGGCAGCGGCATGAAGCGTTCCAGCACCCGGGCGGCGACCTCCGCGAAGGGCTGCGGGACCAGGGTGGCGTCCCCGTGGTCGCCGTTGCGGGCCGGGTAGCCGGTGCCCGGCGGGGGGTACGGGCGCCCGGAGCCGCCGTCGCCGAGCTGGGCGAGGGCGAGGGCCGGGAAGTTGGGGCCGCCCTTGCCGAAGCGCTGCTCGATGTACTCGGAGCAGTGCTTGAGCACGAGCAGCGCCTCGTCGCGGCCGAGGGTGGACAGCAGCGCCTCCTGCACCTCGGGCTCCGTCTCGTACCACTGGGTGCCGTCCGGGCCGTGGTCCTCGCGGGCGCGGGTGACCAGGCCGCCGAGCAGCACCTCGGCGAGTTCGGAGGGGCCGGAGTCCGGCAGCATGGTGCGCTGGACGAGCTGCATCACCGGGAGGCAGAGCGGGGCCGCGGCCAGGTAGACGGCGAGGCGGCCGGCGCTCGGGGAGGCCGTCGACCGGAACCTGCTGACCCGCTCGATCGCCGACAGGGCGCGCCCGGGGCGGGTCGAGGGGGCGGGCGGCTGGTCCGCGCGCACCCAGCCGACCGCGCCCGCCACCGGCCCGGCGCCGATCCCGGCGAGGAGCCTCGCCCATGCCCCGAGCGCCACCGGCTCGGGCGGCAGCACCGGCACGGGTACGGCACCCCGTGGACCGCTCGCGGCGCTCCCGGCCGGGGTGCGCACCCGCAGCGCGGTGGCGCCGCCCAGCGTCTCGCCACGGCTCAGCTCCCCGTAGGTGACCGGGAGCCGGGTGCGGCTCCACATCCGCTGCGGCAGCGGCTGGAGCACGGCGACCGGGGCCTGCCGGGACAGGTGGTGCAGCAGCCGGTGGGCGCGGCCGCTGCGCCACAGCGGGCCGGCGCAGTCGCTGACCAGGACGGTGATACGGCGGCCCGTCGGGTCGCTGAGGCGGTCGGCGGTGTGCAGCGGGGCGGCGTGCGCGTCGGCGCTGCGGCCGACCGTGGCCTCGCCGTCGGGGCCGGTGTGCAGATGGCTGATCTGGATGTCGGCGAAGGCACCCAACTGACTGAAGACCTGGACCAGTTCGGCGAACATGCGGTCCCAGACCCGCATCGACGGGGAGGCCTCCAGAACCAGTTGGAGCCGGGCGTCGCCCCGGGTCACCGCGCGGTACACGGGCAGGATCAGGCCGCCCGCGCGGGCGCTCTGTTCGGCGGTCCCCGTCTCGTCCAGTTCGGTGCGCAACGGCGGAGCGGCACTGCGGTAGGCCTGCAACGGCCGCAAAGCGCGCTGGAGTTCGAGTGGGGCGGGCAGCGCGGGCGCCGCCGGCACGCCGACCGGCAGCCCGGCGATCCGCCCCACGGCCGCGCCGCGCGGGGCGCCGTGCTGCTGCGGCACCGGGTACAGGGCCGCCCGGCGCTCGGCCCCGCCCTCCCCGACGACGGCCGACGGCGGTCGCACCGGCCGGTCCCCGCCCTTCGAGGACGGCACGTCCCCAGGCGGTGCCTTCGGCGGTACGACGGCCCCCACGGCCGGTCCCGGCCGGGCACCGGAATCCGGCGCACCGTCCGCCGCCCCGGTCCCGGACCGCGCGTACCGGGCCAGCCACAGGGCATCACTCAGCCCCTCGGCATCCGGGTCGAGCCCGACCTCCCGCAACCGCCGCACGAACTCGACCAACGGATCACCGTCGCCCCCGAGGTCACGCCCCGGCTCGACCGGGACCTGCCCCGAGCCGTCCTCCCTGACCCGCCCCGCCCCGGCCGGGACTTCGTCCGGGACGGAGGACGCGCGGCCCTGGGCGGGAGCAGTCCGGCCGGGGGCGAACCCGCCACGGTCCGGGCCGGGTGAGCCGTGGCCAGGGGCGGGCGGAGCTTGGCCAGGGGCGGGTGAGTCATGGCCGGGGGCGGGTGAGTCGTGGCCAGGGGCGGGTGGGGCGTGGTCCGGGTCGGGTGGGACGGGGCCGTTTCGCGGTGCTGCGTCCGGCATCAGCGGCTCACCTCGGGCGGTCGAGTCGCTGGATGAGCAGGTCGGCGAGGCGGTCACGGCTGGGCGGGGCGGCCGCGTCGGTGAGATAGATCGCGTTCAGCAGCTGGTCGGTGGCGAGCAGCTCACTGCGGGAGCGCTCGAGGAACCGGTTGATCAGGTCGTCGCCCGCGCGTGCCGCCTCGTCGCCGAGGTGGGCGCGGACGAACGTGGCGAGCCGGTTGTGGTCGGGGCGGTCCAGCTGGAGGTGGATGCAGCGACGCATCAGCGGCGCCGGGAAGTCCCGTTCGCCGTTGCTGGTCAGGACCACGAAGGGGAAGGCGCGGCAGCGCACCCGGCCGTCCCGGACCCGCACCTTGGTGCCGTCGGCGGTGAGCACCTCCGCCTCGCCGTCCGGCAGCCGGTCGGCGATCCGCTGGAGCTCGGGTATCTCGAACTCCCCTTCCTCCAGCACGTTCAGGAGGTCGTTGGGCAGGTCGATGTCGCTCTTGTCGAGTTCGTCGATCAGCAGCACGCGAGGCGTGTCGGAGGGGAGCAGGGCCGTGCCCAGCGGACCGAGGCGGATGTAGCTCCCGATCGCCTCGACGGCACCCGGGGTGCCGCCCGCCGCGCCGTACCCGCCCTGCGCGGCGATCTGGACGTCCTGGAGCCGGGCGATGGCGTCGTAGTGGTAGAGGCCGTCGCGCAGCGCGGAGCGGCTGACGATGGACCAGCGCAGCACGTCCCCCAGGCCCAGTTCGTAGGCGACGGAGTGCGCGAGCGTGCTCTTGCCCGCCCCCGGGCTTCCGGTGACGAGCAGCGGACGGCGCAGGTAGAGCGCCGCGTTGATCATCTCCAGTTCCTCGGCGCCGGGCCGGTGCAGCTCGGCCAGGTGCCGGTGCGCACCGAGCCTGCGGTCCCGCGAGCCGTCGCCGCCGTCCGCCGCGTCCCGGCCGGAGAAGTCCCGCCAAGGGGGCGGCGGGGGCAGCCTGTTCATGCCGTCGTGGGGTTCCCCGGCGCCTCGGTAGATGAGCCACTCACTGGATTCGGTCATGTCCGGTCCTCGTCGTCACTCGTCCGTCCCGTACCCACGGCAGCCGTCGAACGTGCTTCACGTTATCGACCATCAGCACAGCCCGTAAGGGCCTCACACCGGGCGCGCGAGTTCACGGCGCCTCCAGCAGGTCCCCCGCACCGGGCAGGGGGCGGTGCGGATCGTCGTACAGGAGAGCGATGTCCTTGGCCCAGAACGCCTCCGTGAGCCCCTCGCGCACCTGTTTGCGCAGGCCGTGCACCAGGTCGGGCAGCGCCCAGGCGCCGTCCGCGTCGTCGACGGTCATCCGGGCGCCCCGGTGGAACTCCCCGCACACGGAGTCGGTACGGCGGCTCCAGCGCCGCCACAGCACCACCCCGTACCCGGCCCGGACGATCCGGCCGAGGGCGGTGGCGTCGTCCGGGTAGCGCAGGTCGCCCTGGCGGCACAGCACCGGGACGGTGCCCGGCGCCAGGCCGCGCAGCACCGCGACCTCCGACACCGGCCGGCGCACCGCGTCGTCACAGTCGAGTATCTCGGCCCTGGCCCGGGTCACGGACCGCTCGCCCGCCGGGTGCGCGGGGTGCCAGCGGGCCCGTCGGTCGGCGGCCTCGTCGACGCCGGGGAACCCGGCCCCGGCGCCGTGCAGTGCACCGCCCTGGAGTTCGCCGCCGTCGAGTTCGCCGCTCCGGAGTTCGCCGCCCTGAACTTCGTCGTCGTACCAGCCGTCCTCGCCGGGCAGTTGGTCGCGGTCCTTGCAGCGGACCACTACCGGCCGCTCGGCGCCGAGCGGCTCCGCGCCCGGCCGCAGCCGCCACTCGTCCACCGGCAGGTCGAGCAGGAGGTGCGGCAGGGCCGCGTGCAGCGGGACGGGCCGGTCGGGTTCGTCGCAGCGCCGGAAGGCCTCGGCGAGCGGCCCGGCGACCTGCGCGGCGAGGTCGGCCAGCGGGGCGCCCTGCCCGTCGTCCAGCCGGGTCACCTCGCCGTCCGGCCGGAGTACCGCGACCGACCAGTCGCAACGGTCGCGGTTCCAGGCGAGGTGCTCCACTTCGAGCAGGACGGACTGGTCGAGCCCGATGTCACGGGGATGCGCCCGCCCCTCCGCGGCCGTCAGGCCTCCGCTCCGGTGCGCCGGTACCTCTTCGCCCGGCGCTTCCCCCGGCCGGTACGACGGGGCTTCCTCACCGAGCAGGCTCCCGGCAGGGTGCGTCACCAGGTCGCCGGTCCGGTGCGCCAGGGCCGCCTCGGCCGCCGCCTCCCCGGCCCGGTGGCCGGCGCGGTCGCGGCCCGGGCTTACGCGCGGCCGGTCACCGAGGTGCTGGGCGCGCCTGCGGGCGAGTTCGCTGCGGTAGTCGCTGTCCAGGCGGGTCGCGGCCTGCCTGATCCACTCCCACAGGGCCTGTTCGGCGGCGAGCACGAAGGGCGTGACGGGACGCTCGGCGGTCATCACGCGCATCGCGTACTCGGTGACCAGCCGGAGCGCGCCGTCGTGGCGCACGTTCTCGTACAGCGCGCCGAGGCCGTCGCGCCAGCCGCGCGGTGCGGGCGAGAAGGTCGGCAGCCGGAAGCCGGGCAGCGAGTGGAGGATGTCGAGCAGTCCCCGGGTGCTGTCCGGTGGCGGCAGGTCGGCGAGCCGGCCGAGCAGTTCGACCCGCTCGTGCGGGCTGAGCGTGCGGCCCGGACGCGCGCCGAGTTCGGCCTGGAGGTCGGTCCAGGTGGGGCGCCCCGAGTCACTGGGCTGCTGCCGGTCGCGGTGGTGGCGGTCGTGGGCGTGGCAGACGGCCTGGTAGAGGTCGTGCTGGTAGGGGTCGTGGTGACGCAGGCCGTGCCGGTACAGGTCGTGCGGCCGGGCGTTCGGCGCCGCCACCGGGAGGGTGCGCAGCCGTTCGATGCCGATCGACGTGCCGCCCGGCCCGTGGTCCGAGCGCGACTTCAGTACGCCGACGACCTCGCCGCGCACCGGGTCGATCACGGGACCGCCGGAGACGCCGAGCGGCAGCTCGTTCGCGCCCAGGCGCATCTGGGCGCCCGCCGACCAGCCGCCGATGGTGCCGTGCACGGTCAGGAAGCCGTCGAGGGGCTGCGGGCGGCCCTGGAAGGGGGCCCAGCCCGCGTAGAAGACCCGGCCCTCGGTGTAGTGCGGCATCGGCCGCTCGGAGAGGTACACGCACGCGTGGTCCACCGGCTCGCGCAACCGGACCAGGGCCAGGTCGGGGGCGGGCCAGCTGCCCTGGACGGGGCCCTGGACCTGCTCCGGGAGGGTTGCCGCGACCTTGCCGGGTACGGCGCGCGGCTCGTCGTAGGGGCCGGTCTGATAGATCACGGTGACCTCGCCCCCCTCTCCGCCGTGGATCACATGAGCGCAGGTCAGCACCCAGTTGGGTGCGACGAAGAAGCCGCTGCCGAGGAACGCCCCCGACTCCTCCGGGGCATACCCGACGCCCGTGCGGTGGATGCGCACGGTGGCGGCCGTGACAAGTTCACGCAGCGCATGGTGGGCCGGATCCCAGCCGCCGGATGCGCCCCCGTCGTACCCGTCCGTCATGCCGCGTCTCCCGGACCGGCCGCCTGGCCGCCCCCGTGCACCAAGGCGCCACGGGACGCGCCCGCGCGGGGCCATGAGCGGCCACGGGCCGGTTCACCGGCCCCGACATCAGGCTCCGCCGTTCCGTCACCGTCCCGCCCGCCGGTTCCTACCGGACCACCACAGGCCCGCGTATCCGGCCCTGCCGGACCACCACAGGCCCGCGTATCCGGCCCTACCGGACCACCACAGGCCCGCGTATCCGGCCCTACCGGACCACCACAGGCCCGCACGTCCTGACCCCCCGGACCGGCGCCGGACGCCCCCTCCGGACCGGCCGGCCCCCCACCGGGCCGCCCTTCCGGCCCCACCGAACCACCACCAGACCGACCCCCCGGACCAGCCGACCCACCACCCGGCCGACCTCCCGGATCAGGTGGGCCGTCTCCCTTCCAGGTGAGGGTCACGGTGATGGCGGCCTTCGCCTCCCCGTCCGCGAGCAGTCCCACCACCTTCCCGGCCTTCGCGGTCAGCTCGATCCCGAACTCGACGCTCACCTCGTCGGGCCGCACGGCGCGCAGCGGCTCGGCGAGCGACCGCGCGACCCCGTTGACCAGCGCGCCGAGGCTCTCGACACTCGCCTCCACCCGTTCGGTCAGCCCGGTGTCCGTGAACGACAACTCCCCCGACGGCACCTCCAGTTCCGCGGCCCCCGAGATCCGCGCCCACACGGGTGTGCCGTCCGGCAACCGCACCCGCGCGATCCGCGTGACGTCCTGCTCCATACCGCTCCCCCGCTCCCCCGTGTCCCCGAGCCCCGTGTGCTCCCTACGCCGTACCGTTCGTGGTTTCCCGCCCTCTCCGCACGGGAAGACACCGCCGTTCCCATCCCACGGGGAAAGAGTCCTTCCCCCGGAAGGGGAGCCCTACCCTTCGCCGGCGGCACGCCTTCACCCTCCGCCTAGGCTGGTAGGCGCCCATCACCGGGCATCCACACAGGCATGCAGGAGAGCGACCCATGTACTTCACCGACCGAGGCATCGAGGAACTGGAGAAGCGGCGCGGCGAGGAAGAGGTCACCTTCGAGTGGCTCGCGGAACAACTCCGCACGTTCGTCGACCTGAATCCCGACTTCGAGGTCCCGGTGGAACGCCTGGCGACCTGGCTGGCCCGCCTGGACGACGAGGACGAGGAGTAGGACGAGGAGCAGGACGAGGGTGAAGCGCCCCGGGTCGGTCAGTCCCGGGGCAGCAACGTCGCGTACGACAGCTCCAGCACCCCGTGCACCACCAGCAGCACCCCCGCCGCGATCCACGGCACACTGCGCCGCCGCGCACCCCAGATCACGGTCGGCAGCCCCACGCACACCTCACCCCACGCCACGCCGGACCGGTCCATCGGCATGCCCTCACGCTAAGCGCTTCGTCCCCACATCGCCCGTTGTGCCGTCTACACCCTCGCACATATCGCGCACATGGCACATCTCGCACATCTCGCCCGCCGTCAACTCCACGACTGGCCCCTCACACGAAAGAGCGCCTTGACTTCACGCGGCCGCGATATATCGTGTTTATGGAAGACGCGATATGGCGCGAACCGCCATCCCGGCAGCCGCGTCCACGTCCACGTCCAGCCGCATGCCCGGCCCGAGGGAGGTCCGCACCATGTCCGAGTGGTCCGTCGCTGAACCCAGGAAGCTCACCTTCGACACCCCCGTGAGCGATCTGCACGTCCGTATCGTCAACGGAACGGTCAACGTCGTGGGCACGGACGAGGGTTCCGCCCGACTGGAGATCTCCGAGATCGAGGGTCCGCCCCTGATCGTCACGCACCAGGACGGCACACTCACCGTGGCCTACGAGGACCTGCCCTGGAAGGGCTTCCTCAAGTGGCTCGACCGCAAGGGCTGGCGGCGCAGCGCGGTCGTCTCGCTGACCGTCCCGGTGGACACCCACGTGGAGGTGGGCGTGGTCGGAGCCGCCGCGGTCGTGTCGGGGATCAACGGCACCTCGGTGGTGAAGGGCGTCACCGGCGACACCACCCTGGTCGGCCTCTCCGGCGAGGTCCGCGCGGACACCGTCTCAGGCAATCTGGAGGCCCAGGCGGTCACCGGCGACCTGCGGTTCAACTCCGTCTCCGGCGACCTGACCGTGGTCGAGGGGTCCGGCTCCGCCGTACGCGCCGACTCGGTGAGCGGCTCCATGATCATCGACCTGGATCCGGACGGCCCGACCGACGTCAGACTGACCAGCGTCTCCGGCGAGATCGCCATCCGGCTGCCGCACCCGGCCGACGCCGAGGTGGAGGCCAACACCGCGAGCGGCACGATCTCCAACGCCTTCGACGGCCTGCGGGTGCACGGCCAGTGGGGCGCCCACAAGATCACCGGCCGTCTCGGCGCGGGCAACGGCAAGCTCCGCGCCACCACGGTCTCCGGCTCCATCGCCCTGCTGCGCCGCCCGCCCAAGGAGGACGAGGACGAGAAGTCGGCATGGGAGGCCACGTCCCCCACGGAACCGACCCCGGCCGCCCCCTCCACCCCGGCCGACGGCACGACTGACGGCGCGACCGACGGCACGACCGACAAGAAGGTGCTCTGACATGCCTCCCGTCTTCGCCCACGGCCGCCTCCGCCTCTACCTGCTCAAGCTGCTGGACGAGGCTCCGCGCCACGGCTACGAGGTGATCCGGCTGCTGGAGGAGCGCTTCCAGGGCCTGTACGCCCCGTCGGCCGGCACCGTGTACCCCCGCCTGGCCAAGCTGGAGGCGGAGGGCCTGGTCACCCACACCACCGAGGGCGGCCGCAAGGTGTACGCCATCACGGACGCCGGCCGGGCGGAACTGGCGGACCGAAGCGGCGAGTTGGCCGACCTGGAGCTGGAGATCCGCGAGTCGGTGGCCGAGTTGGCCGCCGAGATACGGGCCGATGTGCGCGGCGCGGCCGGTGACCTGCGCCGCGAGGTGCGCGCGGCCGCCTCCGAGGCCCGGCGCGGCAGCGGCGGCACGAGCGCCGGTGAGCACACCGACCTGGGGGACAAGGAGTCGTGGCGGGCCGCGAAGGAGGAGATGCGCCGCGTCAAGCAGGAGTGGAAGGAGCAGGCACGCCGCGCGAAGGACGAGAGCCGCCGGGCCCGTGACGAGGCCCAGCGGGCCCGCCGGCAGGCCCAGGAGGCCCAGGCGCACGCCCGCGCCCAGGCCCAGGAGGAGATGCAGCGCATCGCCCGCAGAGTGCAGGAGCACGTCCAGGACCACTTCGCGCGCGGTGACTGGCCGACGGGCGTCCGCGAGGGACTGAGCGAACTCGTCAAGGAGTTCGGGGACTTCGGGAAGGACTACGGCAAGGGGTTCGGCAAGGACTTCGGTTTCGGCCGCCCCGAGCAGGAGCCGGGGACGGGACCGGACCTGCGCAAGCCGGCCCAGGCACCGTCGCCGTCGCCGGAGTACTCGGAGACCCCGGAGGACTTCCCCGCGGAGTACGTCCCGGCGTGGGCGCACGGCGACGAGACCGACACCGGCGACCCGGCCCGTGACCTCGACCGGCTCCTGGACCGCTTCCGCGACGACATCCGGGACGCGGCCCGCGACCACGGCGTCACCCCCGAACAGCTCCGCGACGCCCGCGGCCAGCTGTCGACGGCGGCGGCACGCATCGGGGCGCTGCTGCGCACCCCGAAGCGCTGACGGAGGAGCCGGTGCGGCCGCCGTTCACTGGTTCGTGAGGACGATCTTCCCGAACACGTCTCCGGAGGCCAGCCGTTCGAAGCCCTCGCGGGCACGGTCGAGCGGCAGCAGTTCGTCGACGACGGGGCGCACACCGGTGGTGGCGCAGAAGGCCAGCAGGTCCTCCAGTTCGTCCTTGGTGCCCATGGTCGAGCCGACGACCTTCAGTTCCAGGAAGAAGATCCGGGTGAGCTCGGCGTGCGAGGGGCGGTCGCCGCTGGTGGCGCCGGAGATGACGAGGGTGCCACCGGGGCGCAGCGACTTCACCGAGTGGGACCAGGTGGCGGCGCCGACGGTCTCGATGACGGCGTCCACCCGCTGCGGCAGCCGGGCGCCCGGCTCCACCGCCTCGACGGCACCGAGCTCCAGGGCCCGCTTACGCTTGGCCTCGTCGCGGCTGGTGGCGAAGACCCGCAGTCCGGCGGCCCTGCCGAGGACGATGGCGGCGGTGGCGACACCACCGCCGGCGCCCTGCACCAGCACGGAGTCGCCGGGCCGCACGCCGGCGTTGGTGAAGAGCATCCGGTACGCCGTCAGCCAGGCGGTCGGCAGGCACGCGGCCTCCGCGAAGGACAGCTCCCTGGGCTTGGGCAGGATGTTCCAGGTGGGCACGGTGACCTGTTCGGCGAAGGTGCCCTGGTAGCGCTCGGTGAGGATGGACCGGGGCTCGTTCGGGCCGACCCCGTGACCGCTCTGCCCGATCACGGAGTGCAGGACGACCTCGTTGCCGTCCTGGTCGACGCCCGCGGCGTCGCAGCCGAGGATCATCGGCAGCCGGTCCTCCGGGAGACCGACGCCGCGCAGGGACCAGAGGTCGTGGTGGTTGAGGGAGGCGGCCCGCACATCGACGGTACTCCAGCCGGGCCGGGCGGTCGGGGCGGGACGGTCCCCCAACTCAAGGCCGGAGAGCGGCTGGTCGCGGTCGATTCGGGCGGCGTAGACGGCGAACATAAGCCCGACGATAGGTTCCTGCGCCCGCAGGCGAAACCGGGGGCCCGTGTGACACATCCCCTCTTGCGCCCGGTCAGGGGCGCTGGGGCACCCCCAGCCGTCGGCGGCCCCTGCCGACCCCGGCGCGAGGGTCCGGGGGCGGCAGCCCCAGCACAACGGTCACCTTGTGGACACCCGATCGGGTGGGCGGATGGGCAAAGAAATGGCCCCGCTCAAGAAGAACGGGGCCATTCGGCGCCAGGTCAGCGGCGCGCAACCCCCTCGGCCCGCGCAGCAGCCGCCACCGCCGCGGTCACCGCGGGTGCGACGCGCTCGTCGAAGGGAGACGGAATGACGTAGTCGGCGGCCAGATCGTCGCCGACCACCGCCGCCAGCGCCTCCGCCGCCGCGATCTTCATCCCCTCGGTGATCCGGGAGGCCCGCACCTGGAGGGCACCGGCGAAGATCCCGGGGAACGCCAGCACGTTGTTGATCTGGTTCGGGAAGTCCGACCGTCCGGTGGCCACGACCGCCGCGTACTTGTGGGCGACGTCGGGGTGGACCTCGGGGTTCGGGTTGGCCATGGCGAAGACGAAGGAGCCCTCCGCCATGGAGGCGACGGCCTCCTCGGGGACCGTGCCGCCGGAGACGCCGATGAAGACGTCCGCGCCCGCCAGCGCGTCCTCGAGGGTGCCCTTGAGCCCGGCCTTGTTGGTGAACCCGGCGACCTGGCGCTTGACGTCGGTGAGGTCGTCGCGGTCGGCCGAGATGATGCCCTTGCGGTCGGCGAGGGCGACGTCGCCGATCCCGGCCTCGACCAGCATCTTGGCGATGGCGACCCCGGCCGCGCCGGCGCCCGAGATCACCGCCCGCAGCTGCCCGATCTCCCGGCGGCTGAGCCGGGCCGCGTTCCGCAGCGCCGCCAGCGTGACCACGGCCGTGCCGTGCTGGTCGTCGTGGAAGACCGGGATGTCCAGCCGCTCCTGGAGCCGGCGCTCGATCTCGAAGCACCGCGGTGCCGAGATGTCCTCCAGGTTGACCCCGCCGAAGGAGGGGGCCAGCCGGACGACGGTCTCCACGATCTCGTCGACGCCCGTGCAGTCGAGGGCGATCGGGACCGCGTCCACGCCGCCGAACTGCTTGAAGAGGATCGCCTTGCCCTCCATCACGGGGAGGGAGGCCTCGGGACCGATGTCACCGAGGCCGAGCACGGCCGTGCCGTCGGTGACGACGGCGACGACGGACGACTTCCAGGTGTAGTCGTTGACCAGCTCGGGCTGTTCCGCGATCGCGGTGCACACGCGCGCGACTCCGGGCGTGTACGCGAGGGAAAGGTCGTCCTTGTCACGGAGCGGCACGGTGGCCTGCACAGCCATCTTGCCGCCGCGGTGCAGCGCGAACGCCGGATCGAAGGAATCGAGGGGCTCGGCCCCGCCGTCCTGGTCCGCCGTGCTGTCGCTGCGAGGATTGACGATCTCCGCTGCCACTTGTCTTACCCCTTAGGTATGCATGGTTTGAGGGTCGGCCACTCCCGGTGAGGGGGTGGGCGGGCACCGCGCAGAGCCCGATCACTGATACGTACGAGGTGGCACGTACGAGCACCTGCGCGACGGGCGCGCCGCACACGCGCCCTGAGCCCCGGATGAGGGGTGTAATGACCCTTCTTACCGGACGGGCGGCACCCGCGACGAGTCGAATAGGTGCAAGGTCACATCACGGATGTCGTAGACAGTCGACAGATGAGCGGCCGGACGGCCGCGAGATGGCGCCCGACCGCAGCGTGAGATGAACCGGAGATGAACCGAAGATCTTCCGGTCGGAGCGTCGAAATCCCGCAGATGCGCGAGGGTGAGGGCCACAGAGATGCAGCCTGATGCGGTTCGGGGTTCACCCGTTATCCGATTTTGACATCGTCGCACACCTGCATGGAGCAATCCCAATGGCAGGATGCCGTAAACCCACGAGGTCGCGACACCCGAAGGTGTGTGTTTCCGTCGACCCATCGGCTTATCGACATATCAGACACATCGGTATATCGGCTTGTTCAAATCACCGCCGGAGGAACCCACCATGACCGCACGCTCCACCCGTCGTATCACCGTCGCGCGCTCCAGGACCGCAGCGTTCGGTGCGATCGCGGTCGCAGGCACTCTGCTGCTCACCGGCTGCGGCGACCACACGGACAAGAGCAGCGACAACGGCTCGTCCTCCTCGGTGGGCTCCTCGGCCCCGCTGGCGGGCAAGCTGCCCGCGGACATCCGCAAGGCCGGTGTGATCAAGGTCGGCTCCGACATCGCCTACCCGCCGGTCGAGTACATGCAGAACGGCAAGGCCGTCGGTGTCGACCCGGACATCGCGGACGCGCTCGGCAAGCAGCTGGGCGTGCAGTTCCAGTTCCAGAACGGCAAGTTCGACCAGCTCATCGTGGGTCTCCAGGCCAAGCGCTTCAACGTGATCATGTCCGCGATGAACGACACCAAGGACCGCCAGAACGGCATCGACTCCGACAACGGCAAGAAGGTCGGCAACGGCGTCGACTTCGTCGACTACTTCACCGCCGGTACCTCGATCCTGGTCCAGAAGGGCAACCCGAAGGGCATCAAGTCCCTGGACGACCTCTGCGGCAAGGTCGTGGCCCTGCAGAAGGGCACCACGTCCGAGGGCATCGCCAAGGCGCAGAGCACGAAGTGTACGAAGGACGGCAAGAAGGCCATCGACCTGCAGACCTTCGACACCGACCCCGAGGCGTTGCTCCGCCTGAAGCAGGGCGCCTCCGTCGCCGACCTGAACGACTTCCCGGTCGCCGCCTACAACGCCAAGACCTCCGGCGGCGGCAAGGACTTCGAGGTCGTCGGCGACCAGATCGAGGCCGGCCCGTACGGCATCGCGGTCAGCAAGGAGAACACCCAGCTGCGCGACGCGCTGCAGGCCGCGGTGAACGCCATCATCAAGAACGGCGACTACCAGAAGATCCTTGCCAAGTGGAACGTCACCCAGGGCGCGGTCACCGAGGGCAAGGTCAACGGCGGCTCCTGAACGGCCTCGGGCACGACTGAGGGCCGACAAGGTCTATGAAGGGCTGTCACTGTGACTGACACGGTCGACAAGACTCCGGCGCCCTCGGTGCCGCCGGAGCAGATCAAGGCGATCCCGGTACGCCACTACGGCCGCTGGGTGGCCGCCGCGGTGGTCATCGCCATCCTGGTGCTGATCGGCGTCGCGTTCTCCAACGCGAACATCAACTACGGCATCGTCCCGGACTACCTCACCGACGGGACGATCCTGTCGGGCGCCTGGCACACCCTGTACATCTCGGTGCTCGCCATGGTGCTCGGTCTGGTCCTGGGCGTGATCCTGGCGATCATGCGGATGTCGTCGAACCCTGTCACCAGCACGGTGGCCTGGTTCTACGTCTGGTTCTTCCGGGGCACGCCGGTCCTGGTCCAGCTGCTGCTCTGGTACAACATCGCACTCGTGTTCCCCATCCTGAACCTGGGGTTCTACAAGGACGAGATGAACCAGGTCATGACGCCGTTCCTGGCGGCGCTGCTGGGCCTCGGGCTGAACGAGGCCGCCTACATGTCGGAGATCGTCCGGGCCGGCATCCAGTCCGTCGACGAGGGCCAGACGGAGGCCTCGCACGCCCTGGGCATGACTCGCGGGCAGACGCTGCGCCGGGTGATCCTGCCGCAGGCCATGCGGGTGATCGTGCCGCCGACCGGCAACGAGTTCATCAACATGCTGAAGACCTCGTCGCTGGCGTACGTGGTCCAGTTCAACGAGCTGATCAAACGGGCCACGGACATCTCCAGCACCTCGCTGGCGGTGGTCGAGATGTACTTCGTGGCGTCCATCTGGTATCTGATGCTGACCACGGTCTTCAGCATCGTGCAGTACTACATCGAGCGCCGTTACGCCCGCGGCTCCTCGCGCAGTCTCCCGCCGACCCCGTTGCAGCGCCTGCGGAAGAACCTGTCCCAGTGGACTTCGCTGCGTCGCCCGGAGGTGGCCCGATGAGCTCTCTCGCCAAGGACATCACCCCGCCGAGCAGCGGCGCCCCGATGGTCAAGGCGGAGGGGGTGCACAAGTCGTTCGGGCTCGCGCACATCCTCAAGGGCATCGACCTGGAGGTGCTGCCGCGTGAGGTCTTCTGCCTGATCGGTCCGTCCGGTTCCGGCAAGAGCACGTTCCTGAGGTGCATCAACCATCTGGAGAAGATCAGCGCCGGCCGGCTGTACGTCGACGGCCAGCTGGTCGGCTACCGCCAGCACGGCGACAAGCTCTACGAGCTGAAGGAGAAGGAGGTCGCGGCGCAGCGGCGGGAGATCGGCATGGTCTTCCAGCGCTTCAACCTCTTCCCGCACATGACGGCCCTGGAGAACGTCATGGAGGCGCCGGTCCAGGTCAAGGGCGAGTCCAAGGCCGTGGCCCGGGAACGCGCCCAGCGCCTGCTCGACCGGGTCGGCCTCGGCGACCGCACCGGGCACTACCCGGCGCAGCTCTCCGGTGGCCAGCAGCAGCGGGTCGCGATCGCCCGCGCGCTCGCCATGCAGCCGAAGCTGATGCTGTTCGACGAGCCGACCTCGGCGCTCGACCCGGAGCTGGTCGGCGAGGTCCTGGACGTGATGCGGGACCTGGCCGAGGACGGCATGACGATGATCGTCGTCACCCACGAGATGGGCTTCGCCCGCGAGGTGGGCGACAGCCTGGTCTTCATGGACGACGGCGTGGTGGTCGAGTCGGGCCACCCGCGCGACGTCCTGACCAACCCCCAGCACGACCGGACGAAGTCGTTCCTGTCGAAGGTGCTGTAGCGGTACGACGCCGAAGGGGCGGTACGGGATCCCCGTACCGCCCCTTCGGGTCGCCGCCGCCGCTACTTGAGGGCCAGCAGCAGCGTGTCCGAGGGCGAGCACCACACCGGCCTGGCCTCCCCGAACCCCTTCTCGCGCAGCACGCGCGCGTGCCACTGCGCCGAGGGCGTGTCGCCGTCGGCGTGCTCGCCGTAGATCTCGAACCGCCGCGCGGTCGGCCCGGCCAGTACCGGGTCCTGCGCGGCCAGTTGCCACCACTCGGCCCAGTCCAGCGCCCCCGCCGCCCTGGCCTGTTCCATGCGCAGGTGCCGCCTCGCCCGATCCGCCGCGTTGATCCGGGGCGTGCTGTCGTCGATCATGTGGTCCGCGTTCATGAAGACACCGCCGTCGCGGACGAGTCCCGCGACCTGACCGTAGAGGGCCGCGAGGGGTTCGGTGTGCAGCCAGTGCAGGGCCGTGGCGGTCAGCACGGCGTCGTACGAGTCGTACGGCAGCCGCGTGACCCACTGCGGGTCCTTGAGGTCGGCGGTGACGAACGTGACCCGGTCGTCGCCCGCGAAGGTGCCCTCGGCGATGGCCAGCAGGGCCGGGTCGAGGTCGACCCCGGTGCTCACCGCGTCGGGGAGGCGGGCCAGCAGCCGGGCGGTGATGCTGCCGGTGCCGCAGGCCAGGTCGAGGACGCGGGGCGCGGTGCCGACGAGCGCCTCGACCATGTCGAGCATGATCCGGAACCGTTCCTCGCGGTCCGGCATGTACCACTCCTGCTGCCGGTCCCAGCTGTCCTGCCAGGCTCCCCAGTCGGCCCCGGTTCCGGCCTCGGCCGTCGTGACGTCGTTGCTGTCGCTGATGTCGCTCATGGCAACCCTCCACCGTCCACGTCCCGTAATACCCTGGAAGCACGACCGGCCATTACCCGACCGCACCACCGACCATAGAGCGCCCTCGTAAGGACTACAAGTGGAACTGGCCTATTACTCGGATTACGCCGTCCGGCTCGTCAACAGTGAGGAGCCGGGCCGGGGCAAGGACGCCCTGACGTCGGTCGAGGCCGTCCGTGACCTCTTCGGCGGCAACCAGCAGCAGGCCGCCCGACGCGCCACCGACGCCGACCTCACGCGCTTCCGCTCGGTACGGACCCGGCTGCGCGCGATCTTCGAGGCGGCCGACAAGGGCGAGGAGACCCTCGCGGTCGACCTGCTCAACTCACTGCTGCTGGAGTTCCCGGTCAGCCCGCAGATCTCCGGGCACGACCACCGGGACGAGGACGGCCGCCCGCTGTGGCACATGCACCTGGCCGACCACCCCTCCAACGCCACCGCCGGCTACGCGGCGATCGCGGCGATGGGCCTGGCCTTCCACCTCACCGAGTACGGCGTCGACCGCCTCGGCCTGTGCGAGGCGGCGCCGTGCCGCAACGCCTACCTCGACACGTCCACCAACCGCTCCCGGCGCTACTGCTCGGACCGCTGCGCGACCCGCGCCAACGTGGCCGCCTACCGGGCCCGCAAACGCCAGGAGGCGGAACGGCCCGAACGGTCCGACGACAGCACCGGCCTCGCGGCCGAGAGCGCCCAGCGCAGCAGCGCCAGCGGCGAGCGCTGACCGGGCCGCAGCGGCCGCCAGCGGAACAGCACCCGGCCGAGGATCAGCTCCTCCGGCACGGTCCCGTAGTCCGTGCTGTCCCCGCCCGCGTACGCGTTGTCCCCGAGCACCCACCAGCCGCCCTCGCGCAGTTCCACGGCGCGCTTGACGACCAGCAGGTCCTGCTGGAAGGGGTGACGCAGGACGACGACGTCACCGGCCCGTACCCGGGCCCCGTACCGCACCAGGAGCTGGTCCCCCTGGTACAGCGTGGGGACCATCGACGGGCCGGTCACCTCGGCCAGCCCGAAGGGCGCGGCACCCCTCCCCCGCTCGGTCTCCTGCGACAGCTCCGGCATCCCCGGCACCTCCCCGGTCCGTTCCTCCACCAGTCTCAGTCTGACCCTGGACTTTTGTCCTAAGCCCATGGGGGCACTCGCGAAATCACGCTGCCCAGGGAGTAATGTCCCACCTGAGAAGACGATCACGAGGAAGGAATGCTCCATGCTTTCCCGCCTGTTTGCCCCCAAGGTCAAGGTCAGCGCGCACTGCGACCTGCCCTGTGGCGTGTACGACCCGGCCCAGGCCCGCATCGAGGCGGAGTCGGTGAAGGCCGTGCAGGAGAAGATGGCCGCCAACGACGACCCGCACTTCCAGGCACGCGCCACCTTCATCAAGGAACAGCGTGCCGAGCTCGCCAAGCACCACGTCTCGGTGCTGTGGAGCGACTACTTCAAGCCCCCGCACTTCGAGAAGTACCCCGAGCTGCACCAGCTCGTGAACGACACCCTGAAGGCCCTCTCCGCGGCCAAGGCCTCCACGGACCCGGCCACCGGCCAGAAGGCCCTGGACTACATCGCCCAGATCGACAAGATCTTCTGGGAGACCAAGAAGGCCTGACCCCGCGCCTTTTCGGTTGCGAAGGTCTGGTCCTGCCGCACCCGGCCCGTCGGCCCGCCGCCCACGGCGTGCCGGGGGTCCGGGTGCGGTCTTGTCCCCCCGGCCGCGGGGCGCCCGCTACGCGGTGTCCGCGACGGACGCCAGCGCGCTGAGCCCCTCGCCGGTCAGGCGGCAGATGCGCCACTCGTCCAGGAAGTCGGCGCCGAGCGACTTGTAGAAGCCGATCGCCGGGTCGTTCCAGTCCAGCACCCACCACTCGAAGCGCTCGAAACCGCTGCGCAGGCAGAGCCCGGCGAGGGCGGCGAGCAGGGCCCTGCCGTGGCCGCCGCCGCGCGCGTGCGGTCGTACGTACAGGTCCTCCAGGTGCATGCCGCGGGTGCCGGTCCAGGTGGAGAAGCGCGGGAACCACAGGGCGTAGCCCACCACCGCACCGGTGGTGTCGTCCTCGGCGATCAGCGCGTGGGCCGCGGGGTGGGGGCCGAACAGCGCCTCGCGGAGCTGCTCCTCGGTGGCGCGGGCCTGTTCTGCGGCCCGTTCGTAGTCGGCGAGTTCACGGATCATCGCGCGGATCGCGGCGACGTCGTCCTCGGTGGCGGCACGGATCATGCGGCCGATCCTCGGCGGTCTCACCGGGGCGTGTCCACCCCGTTCCGCCCTGCGAAAGGGCCGGCCGCATCCCGGCCGGCCCCCTGCGTTCCGGTGCTAGGGGCTGTCCGGCGGATCACGCCGCAGACGCGGGGTCCGGCACGCCCTCCCCCACTGCCCCAAAGGCGTGGGGGACCCCCAGCGGCGTTGTCGTCGGTCCCCGACGTCCCCCAGCCTCCGGCCGGGAGGTGCCCCCACCGCGTCGCCCGCCGCGGCAGCGGCTGATCGGCCACGGCTCCTCCGCCGTGCAGCCGGACGCCCCAGACCCCGCTCACCTCGGCCGACGAGTCACCCTTGCTTTCCTGCGACCTGATCCGCCGGACAACCCCTAGTGCACGCCGTCCTGGTCGTCCCGGTCGTCCTCGCCGGCCTCCAGGAGGCCGGCCGCCGCGCCCACTATCCGGGGGTCGGGGCTGCCGACGACCTCCTCGTCCTTGTCGGCGTAGTCGAAGCGGGCCAGCACGCTGCGCATGGCCTCGACCCGAGCCCGTTTCTTGTCGTTGCTCTTGACCACGGTCCAGGGCGCGTACTCCGTGTCCGTCTCACGGAACATGGCGACCTTGGCGGCCGTGTAGTCGTCCCATCGATCCAGGGAGGCCAGGTCCATAGGGCTGAGCTTCCACTGCCGTACCGGGTCGACCTGGCGGATGGTGAAGCGGGTCCGCTGCTCGCTCTGCGAGACCGAGAACCAGAACTTCACCAGGTCCACCCCGTCGTCCACCAGCATCCGCTCGAACAGCGGCGCCTGGCGCATGAAGCGCCGGTACTGGTCGTCGGAGCAGAAGCCCATGACCCGCTCGACACCGGCCCGGTTGTACCAGGAGCGGTCGAACATCACGATCTCGCCGGCGGTGGGCAGGTGTTCGACGTAGCGCTGGAAGTACCACTGGCCGCTCTCGCGCTCCGTGGGCTTCTCCAGAGCCACCACGCGCGCACCACGGGGGTTCAGGTGCTCCGTGAAGCGCTTGATGGTGCCGCCCTTGCCGGCCGCGTCCCGGCCCTCGAAGACGATGACGATCCGGCGCCCCGTCTCCTTGATCCAGCCCTGCAGCTTCAGCAGCTCGATCTGCTGGAGCCGCTTGTGCCACTCGTACTCCTTGCGCTCCATGCGCCGCGCGTACGGGTAGTTCTCCCGCCAGGTCTCGATCGGGGATCCGTCCGGGCGGATGAGTACGGGGTCGTCCGGGTCGCTGTAGTCGACCTTCAGGTCGGCCAGGTCGGACAGCAGGTCCGGCGCCGTCATCCAGTCCTCCTCAGCGGTTCGAGACGATGGGGGTCAGTGGAACTGCGGCACGATCAGGTAGATGCCGTACGCCACCACCGCCGCGCAGGCGAGGAAGCACAGCCCCGCCTGGGCGGCGCCCGCGGTGCTGGTGCCGCCCTGTTCCCTGGCCCCCTCGTAGCGGGCGAGGCCGAGGACACCGAGGGCGAAAACGACCACTACTGCGAAGGTAACTCCGATGCTCACCGCGGTGACCTGGCCGAGTGCGGTCCAGTCGATACTCATGGGAACTCCCTGACTCAGGCGGCGGTGCCGACCTTGGACGGCGCCGCGGTGCGGAGGGCGACCTCGTGTCCGTCGTTGACGTTCTTGGCGTCGATCGGGTTGCGGCGCGACAGCATGACGATGCCCACCGCGAGCGCCGTGCCGACCAGTGCGACCACGACCGTGCCGAAGTTGCCGCCGTGCTTGACCGCGAACGCGGAGATGCCGCCGACCAGCGCGGCGCAGGGCAGTGTGATCACCCAGGCGGCCACCATGCGGCCCGCGACGCCCCAGCGGACCTCCGCCAGCCGCCGGCCGAGGCCCGCGCCGAGGATGGAGCCGGAGGCGACCTGGGTGGTGGACAGGGCGAAGCCCATGTGGGCGGAGGTCAGGATGACGGCCGTGGAGGCGGTCTCCGCCGCGAAGCCCTGCGGGGACTGGATCTCGGTCAGGCCCTTGCCCATGGTGCGGATGATCCGCCAGCCGCCGATGTAGGTGCCCAGACCGATGGCGAGACCGGCGGTGGTGATCACCCAGACCGGTGGTCCCGCGCCGTCCGGCAGCGCGCCGACGGAGATCAGGGTCAGGGTGATGATGCCCATGGTCTTCTGGGCGTCGTTGGTGCCGTGCGCGAGCGAGACCAGGGAGGCCGAACCGATCTGCCCGAGCCGGAAGCCCTTGGTCACGGAGGCCGCGCGGCCGCGGGCGGTGAGTTTGTAGGCGCAGTACGTCGCGATCAGCGCGGCGACACCGGCCACGACGGGGGAGGCGAAGGCGGGGATGATGATCTTCTCGACCACCTTGTCGAAGTTCACGGCCCCGGTGCCGGCGCCGACCGCCACCGCGCCGATCAGGCCGCCGAACAGGGCGTGCGAGGAACTGGACGGCAGCCCCAGCAGCCAGGTCAGCAGATTCCACAGGATCGCCCCCACCAGCCCCGCGAAGACCATGGCGGGAGTCACCTTGGCGTCGTTCACGATGCCGCCGGAGATCGTCTTCGCGACCTCCGTGGACAGGAACGCCCCGACCAGGTTGAGGACACCGCTGATCAGAACCGCGGTCTTCGGCTTGAGTGCGCCGGTGGCGATGGACGTGGCCATCGCGTTCGCCGTGTCGTGGAAGCCGTTGGTGAAGTCGAACGCAAGAGCGGTGACGATCACGACCGCTACGAGGAACGTGATGTGGTCCATTTCTATATGCAAACAAGCCCCGACCAATTGCGCGAGAACTGGAGGGAAACGATCGTCCAAGAACAAATTCGGTCCGTGTGGAGGATGTGCGTGCCATGCTGAGGCGACGGCGGCGACGGCTTCGAAGGACCCGAGGCGGGTGCGATGACCCTGGAAGACCTGCGGCGGCTGCGCCGGGCGCGCGACCGCATGGACCGCGAGTTCGCCGAGCCGCTCGACATGGCCGAACTGGCCCGCACCGCCGTCATGTCGCCCGGCCACTTCCAGCGCAGCTTCCGCAAGGCCTTCGGGGAGACGCCGTACAGCTACCTCATGACCCGTCGGGTCGAGCGGGCCAAGGCGCTGCTGCGCCGCGGCGACCTGACCGTGACGGAGGTGTGCATGGCGGTCGGCTGCACGTCCCTCGGGTCCTTCAGCTCGCGCTTCACCGAACTGGTCGGGGAGACGCCGAGCGCGTACCGGGCGCGGGACCACGAGGAGAGCACGGTGATCCCGTCCTGCGTGGCCCGTACGTTCACCCGCCCGCGCCGACGGCCGTACTGACCGGGGTTCGTCCACAGGCCCGGTGCGGGCCCGCTCCCCCGCCGTACACTGGCGGTCGTCGTCAACTCTGTTGCCCGTCAAGGTCGTAGAGCACCCGGGGGAACCGTGGCAACCGCACTGATCTCCGTCCTGAGTCCCGATCCGGTCCCGGACGCCGAGTCCCTGACCGACTGGCTCAGGGGCGAGCCGACGCTGGCCGGCCGGGTCCGGCTGACCGGGGGCGCCCCGGCCGAGGGACACCTGGGCGTCCCCCTGGACACGGTGTCCGTGCTGCTGGGCGCGGGCGGCCCGCTGACCGTGCTCGCCTCCTGCCTGCGGGCCTGGATCACCCAGCCGCGTCGCAGCGACGTGAAGCTGGCCATCAGGCGCGAGGACGGCCCCGCGATCGAGATCGACGCCCGGCGCGTCGACAGCGAGGAACTGGCGGAGCTGCTGCGGCAGGTCCTGGACGGCCAGCAGGATCCGCGGGCATGACATGCGGCTTCCCGACCGTCGGCGGTCCCGGATCGTCCTGATCGGCGCGAGCCGTCACTCCGACCCGGCCCTGCCCGATCTGCCGGCCGTGGCCAGGACCGTCACCGACCTCCGCGACCTGCTCACCGACCCCGACCGGGGGCTCGTCCCCGAGAGCAACTGCACGGTGCTGCTCGACGAGGGCGACCTGCGTACGGTCGGCGACCGGCTGCGCTCGGCCGTCGCCGGGGCCGAGGACCTGCTGCTGGTCTTCTACGCCGGCCACGGCCTGGTCGCGGGCCGCCGCCACACCCTGTACCTGGCACTCCCCGACAGCCGCTGGGCGGCCCCCGAGTTCAACTCCCTGGAGTACGACAAGCTCCGCGACGCCGTCCTCGACTCCCCCGCCGCCGCCAAGGTCGTCGTCCTCGACTGCTGCTTCTCCGGCCGGGCCGTCGGCGACTCGCTCGCCGGGAGCGGCGAGGCCGGACGGATCGAGGGGCTGGAGGTGGCCGGCACCTACGTCCTCACCTCCGCCCCGCGCGACCAGGTCGCCCTCGCCCTCCCCGACGAGGAACACACGGCGTTCTCCGGACGGTTGATACGACTGCTGCGCGAGGGGGTCCCCGGCGGACCCGAGCTGCTCACGATCGACGACCTCTACCGCCGGCTGCGGGCCGTCATGTCCGCCGAGGGCCTGCCCACCCCGCTCAACCGCAGCGCCGGCACCGCGCACTCCCTCGCCCTCGGCGTGAACCGCGCGTTCGCCGCGACCGCGGGCCCCGAACTGCGCGGACGGCACGCGCGCGCCGTCGAGCGGGGCAAGGCCGGGGACTGGGCGGGGGCGGCCGGGCAGCTCCGGAGAACCGTCGAGGAACAGACCCGGATCCTGGGCGCCGACCACCCCGACACCCTGCGCGGCCGTCAGTCCCACGCGCACAGCCTGGGCGGCGCGGGCAGCCCGGCCCAGGCGGCCGAGTTGCTGCGCGGGCTCCTCACCGACCAGCTGCGCCTGCTCGGCCCGGACCACGAGGACACCCTGCGCACCCGCCAGTTCCTCGCCGTCAACCTCGGCGAGGCGGGGCACCGCGAGGAGGCGGCGGAGCTGCTCCGGGCGCTGCTCGCCGACCGGGGACGGGTCCTCGGCGCGGACCATCCGCACACCCTGCGCACCCGGCACCTGCTGGCCCGCAACCTGTCGATGAGCGGTGCCCGCGAGGAGGCCCGGGCGCTGCTCCGGGAGGTCGTCTCGGTACGGGAGCGGGTGCTGGGGTCGGACCATCCGCACACCCGCAGGGCGCGGACCGACCTGGCGGACCTGGCGGAGGTGGACGGTGGGGTACGAGAGGTTCGGTGAGCGGGCGCGGGACGTCGTCGGCGCCGCGGCCGACCGGGCACGGCGGCTGCGGCACTGGTACGTGGAACCGGGACACGTCCTGCTGGCGCTGCTCGACACCGACGAGCCGGAGGCCGTACGGGTGCTGGGCGCGGCCGCCGAGGACCTGCGCGCCGGGGTGATCGACGCCCTCGGCAGGGGCACCGTGGAGCCGGGCGACCACCTGCCGCTGAGCGGCGGGACCAGCGCCCTGCTCGCGGGGGCGTCACAGGAGGCCGACCGGCTGGGCCATCGGACCGTGGAGCCCTTCCACCTCCTGCTCGCCCTGCTGTCCACCGCGGACACCGTGCTCATGGACGTCCTCGCGGCCCACCGGACCGACCCCCGGCACGTCCCGCGGCCGGCTCCCGACACCGGGGCCACCGGCGCTCCACCGGCCCCGGGCCCCGCCCACGACCCCTACGTGTGGGCCATGAGCTGACCCGGCGCCCTGCCTGGGGTGCGCCTAGCCTGACCCCATGAACGTCAAACTCGCGCAGTGTTTCATCGCCGTCGACGACCACGACAAGGCGCTGGCCTTCTACCGTGACGTCCTCGGCCTGGAGGTCCACAACGACGTGGAGTTCGAGGGGATGCGGTGGGTGACCGTCGGCTCGCCGCAGCAGCCGGGCGTGGAGATCGTGCTGGAGCCGCCCGGCGCCAACCCCGACGCCTCCCCCGCCGACCGGCAGGCCATGGCCGAACTGCTCGCCAAGGGCATGCTGCGCGGGGTGATCTTCTCCACCAGCGACTGCGACGCGCTGTACGAGCGGGTCCGGGAGTACGGCGGTGACGTGATCCAGGAGCCGACGGACCAGCACTGGGGGGTACGGGACTGCGCGTTCCGCGACCCGGCGGGCAACCTGCTGCGCTTCACGGAGCGCCGCGAGAAGTAGGGCCCTCTACGATCCCGTCCATGACCATCCGCTGGACCTACGCCTTCGTCGACCGCCCCGCCGAGCGCCTCCCCGCCGCCCAGGCCTTCTGGGCGGCGGTCACGGACACCCGGCTGTCGGCGCCGCGCGGCGGTGACGACGAGTTCACCACCCTGTTGCCGGCCCCCGGCGCGGACGCCTGCGTCAAGGTCCAGCAGGTGGCCACCGGCCCCGGCGGCGCCCACCTGGACCTCTGCTCGCCGGACGTGCCGGGTCTGGTGCGCCGGGCCCTGGACCTCGGCGCCGAGCAGGTCGCCGAGCACGAGGGGTGGGCCGTACTGCGGTCGCCCGCCGGGCAGTTGTGGTGCGCGGTGCCCTGGCACGGCGAGTCGGTACGGCCACCGGTGGTGGCGGGGAGCCGGCTCGACCAGGTCAGCCTCGACATCCCGCCGTCCTGGTACGAGACCGAGGCCGCGTTCTGGGCGGAGCTGACCGGCTGGGAGTCGCTGACCGGCTCGCTGCCGGAGTTCCGGGTGCTCAGGCCGCCGGCCGGGCTGCCGTTGCGGATCCTGCTCCAGCGGCTGGACGGCGAACGGCCCGCCGCCGCCCACCTCGACCTGGCCTGCGCCGACATCGCGGCGACCCGGGCCCGGCACGAGGAACTCGGTGCCGTGCACGTGGCCGACGGGCGGCACTGGACGGTGCTGCGGGACCCGGCGGGCGGCGTCTACTGCCTGACCGGCCGGGACCCCGAGACCGGCGGACTGCCGACCGTCGCATCCGGGGCCGTCACGCCCAGGGCCGCACCTCCACCACGGCCGTGACCGGGATCGGACCGTACACGTGCGGGAACTCCTCCCCGCCCGGTTCCACCGCCTCCCACCGCACGGGGACGCCGACCCGCGCCGGGTCCACGGCCAGCACCACCAGTTCGTCCGGGCCGTCGTAGGAGCCGTACAGGAAGGCCGCCACCCGCGGGAGCTGGTCCTCGGTGGAGCAGTGGATGAAGCCCTCTTCCTGGAGGGTGCGGCCGCGGGTGGAGTTCTCGAAGGTGCCGCGCGCGCGGGCCTCCTCCCACAGGGAGCGTTCGGTGATGTGCAGGATGTCGGGCAGTCCGGTCATACGCTCACGCTACGACGCCCACCCTCACGACGCCGACTCCGGTGGGGCTGACTCCGGTAGGGCGTCCGGTGGTGAGGAGTGCGGTGATGCGGAGTGCGGACGCCCGGACCGGGACGGCGGGTACCGCGAAGGGGACCGCTCCCGCGCGGGGGGTGTGCCCGCGTACTCGGCGCATTCGGGATTGCGGCAGGCCCCGGGACCCCAGACCGGCACCCACGCGCCCAGCGTCTTGTGCCGCCGCACGACACTCTCCACGGCCTGCCCGCAGACGGGACAGACCTGCTCCCGGCCGTCCATGTGCCCAGCGTAGGCGGGGGCCGGGTACGGCGCTCGGCGGTCGGTGCGCAAGTCGGCGGGCCCCGCACGCCGTGGGGATGTGCGGGACCCGTCGGGCCGGAGTCCCCAGGTGTCCGCGCGGGGTCAGGAGCCGCACGGGCCCGGGGACTCCGGGGTCTTCATCTGCTGCGCCGGGTCACGAACTCGGCGAGCGCGAGCAGGCCGCCGGCCGGCTCGGGGTCGGGCACGGCACGCGCGAGTTCCTGCATCGCGCGGGCCATCCGGTCGGCCGCCTCGGCCTGCGCCCAGTCCCGGCCGCCCGCCCGCTCCACGGCCCGTGCGATACGCGTGATCTCGTCCGCGTCCGTCCGCGCAGGCGGCTGGGCGTACAGCTCGGCGAGTTCACCGGCGGCCGGACTGCCGGAGGTGAGGGCCGCGACGACCGGCAGGGACTTCTTGCGGGCCGCCAGGTCGGCACCGGCCGGCTTGCCGGTGCGCTGTGGATCACCCCATATCCCGATGATGTCGTCGATCAGCTGGAAGGCGAGGCCGGCCTGGCGGCCGAACCCGTCCAGCGCGGTGACCTCCGCCTCTCCGGCCCCCGCGTACAGCGCGCCCACGGCGCAGGCGCAGCCGAGCAGCGCCCCGGTCTTGGCCTCGGCCATGCCGAGCACCTCGTCGAGGGTGACCTCGTCGGGTGCCCGGTCCTCCATCGCGGTGTCCGCGTGCTGTCCGGCGCACAGTTCGAGCACGCACTGCGCCAGACGGGCGGCGGCCGCCCCGGACGCGGGGTGCGGATCCTGCGCGAGCAGCCTCAGGGCCACGGCGTGGAGGGCGTCCCCGGCGAGGATCGCGTCGGTGTCGCCGAACACGGTCCAGACGGTGGGCCGGTGCCTGCGGGAGGTGTCCCGGTCCATGACGTCGTCGTGCAGCAGCGTGAAGTTGTGGACCAGCTCCACGGCGGCCGCCGCCCCGACGGCGGCCGCACGGGCCCGCGGGCCGCCGAGCGCTTCGGCGGCGGCGAGGACCAGCGCGGGCCGGATGGCCTTGCCCGCGTTGCCCGTGGCCGAGGTGCCGTCCACGTGCTCCCAGCCGAAGTGGTAGCGCGCGATCCGCCGCATCGAAACGGGCAACGAGTCGACGGCCGACCGCAGTTCGGGGTCGACGGACGCCCTGGCGCGCTCCATTATGGCCGTCGCCTCGGCCCCGTCGAGCGCCTCGGGGCCGGTCGGCGGAACCGCCGTGGGCCCCTGCTGCCTTTCCGTCACGAACTCGGGCATGGCCTCCCTCTCACGGGGTGCGCGTGCGGTGGCGTCTTCGCCCCGGCTCGGCACGTACCCAGAGGGTGTACCCGCCCCGGAGGGCGGGGACACGGCCACCACGTGCGGAAACGTCACCTCCACCGACCGATCTCGACGTTCTCCAGCACACCGAGGGCGTCCGGGACCAGGACCGCCGCCGAGTAGTAGGCGGTGACCAGGTAGTTGATGACGGCCTGCTCGTTGATGCCCATGAAGCGGACCGACAGGCTCGGCTCGATCTCGTCGGGGATCCCGGACTGCCGCAGCCCGATGACGCCCTGCTCGGACTCGCCCGTACGCATGGCGATGATCGAGGTGGTCCGGGTCTCGGTGACCGGGATCTTGTTGCACGGGTAGATCGGGACCCCGCGCCAGGTGGGGATGCGGTTGCCGCCGATCTCGACGGTCTCCGGGACCAGTCCGCGCTTGTTGAGCTCACGCCCGAAGGCCGAGATGGCGCGCGGGTGGGCGAGGAAGAGCTTGGTGCCCCGGCGGCGGCTGAGCAGTTCGTCCATGTCGTCCGGGCTGGGCACGCCGTCGTGGGGCTGCAGCCGCTGGTCGTACTGGCAGTTGCTGAGCAGGCCGAATTCCGGGTTGTTGATGAGTTCGTGCTCCTGGCGCTCCTTCAACGCCTCGACGGTGAGCCGCAACTGGTGCTCGGTCTGGTTCATCGGCTGGTTGTAGAGGTCGGCCACCCGGGTGTGGATACGCAGCACCGTCTGGGCGATGCTCAGTTCGTACTCCCGCGGCCGGGCCTCGTAGTCCACGAAGGTGTGCGGGATGTCGGGTTCGCCGCTGTGGCCCGCCGCGAGGGCGACCTCCTTCTCGCCGTACTTGTTGGTGCGCTGCTCGGGGATCGTGCGCAGGTGCTGAAGGTGCTCGCGCAGCGAGTCGGCCCGCTCGGTGACCTGCTCGAAATCCTGCCGGGACAGGATCAGCACGGTGCAGGCCGTGTCCGCGCGGGCGGTGTACTCCCAGATGGCGTCCGGGTCGATCAGCCCCTGCTCGCCGAAGTACGCGCCGTCGGCGAGGACGCCGAGCACCGCGTCGTCGCCGTAGGGGCCGGTGCCCACCTTCTCCACGCGGCCGTGGGCGAGCAGGTACACCTCGTCCGCCTGGCTGCCGAACGAGGCGATGACCTCGCCCGGGCCGAAGTCCCGCTGCCGGCACCGCTGGGCCAGCTCCCCCAGCACCCCCTGGTCCTCGTACGCCCGCAGGATGGGCAGTTCGCCCAGCTCCGCCGGGATGACCTCGACACGGTCGCCGGTCTTCAGGAAGGTGATACGGCCGTCCCCGACCGTGTAGGTGAGCCGTCGGTTCACCCGGTACGTGCCGCCCTGCACATCGACCCAGGGCAGTGACCGCAGCAGCCAGCGAGAGCTGATCTCCTGCATCTGTGGCGCGGACTTGGTCGTGGTGGCCAGGTTCCGCGCTGCCGCCGTGTCCAGAGACTGCTGCGGCTTGCCCTGATCCGTGCGGACCTCTTCGCCTACCGACATAAGGAAATGCCCTCCCATACCTGCGCGGACGCCGAACTGCCCACGCATCGGTCTCATCGGCCACCCTGTCATCACTGAATGTGCCCGTGCCATTACCCGAAAGAGCGGGAATAGATCATCGGACAACTGGGCATGCCGATGCTTCGCCCCTCCGAGCACCCCGCGATATGCCGACTTGTCCGGATCGAATCGCACGCGATCCGAACAAGTCCGGAGCACCTACCCCGGAAAGCCCGACTTCTGTAGAAATAGTCGGAGTTTCACCCCACACCCCCATGAAGACCCAGGAGGCGGTCTTGGCCCCACCCCTGTCCGCGGGTGCTTTCCTCGACGCGTTGCGCGACGAGGGCGTCGAGGTCGTCGAGGTCGGCGACTGGCAGGAGCACAACCGCAACCACAAGGGCCCCTGGGGTCCCGTCCACGGCGTGATGATCCACCACTCGGCGACCGCCGGCGCCGAGCGCACCGTCCGGCTCTGCCGCGACGGCCGCCCCGACCTGCCCGGCCCGCTGTGCCACGGTGTCGTCACCAAGGACGGCACGGTCCACCTGGTCGGCCACGGCCGCGCCAACCACGCCGGACTCGGCGACGACGACGTACTGCGCGCCGTGATCGCCGAGAAGGCCCTCCCCCTGGACCGGGAGGCGAACACCGACGGCAACCGGCACTTCTACGGCTTCGAGTGCGAGAACCTCGGCGACGGCGAGGACCCCTGGCCCCAGGCCCAGCTGGAGGCGGTCGAGAAGGTGGCCGCGGCGGTGTGCCGGCGGCACGGGTGGTCGGAGCGGTCGGTGATCGGGCACGCCGAGTGGCAGCCGGGCAAGGTGGATCCGCGCGGCTTCTCGATGGCCTGGCTGCGCGAGCGGGTGCGGGACCGTCTGAAGTGACCGCGCGAGCAGCCCCGCGCCGCGGCCCCCGGCGGCCACCCTGCCGGGCGTCCGGGCGACAATGACGACGTGACCAGCGCCGACATACTCAAGCCGCGGCTGCCGTCCCCTCTCGAGGAGGTGGCCGACGACCGTTTCGCCCGGCACGGCGTCCGGCTGCTCCTCAAGCGGGACGACCTGATCCACCCGGCCCTGGTCGGCAACAAGTGGCGCAAGCTGGTCCCGAACGTCGAGGCGGCGGCCGGCCGGCCGATCGTCACCTTCGGCGGTGCGTACTCCAACCACCTGCGGGCGACGGCCGCCGCGGGCCGCCTGCTCGGCTTCCCGACGGTGGGGGTGGTGCGCGGCGGTGAACTGGCCGACCGGCCTCTGAACCCCTCCCTCGCACGGTGCGCGGCCGACGGCATGCGGCTGCACTTCGTCGACAGGTCGACGTATCGACGGAAGGCCGAGCCGGAGGTGCTGGCCGGTCTGCTGCGGGCGGCGGAGGCGGAGACCGCGTACGTCGTACCGGAGGGCGGCAGCAACGCGGCGGCGGTACGAGGCTGCCGCGCCCTCGGCGAGGAGCTGCGGGGGCGGGCCGACGTGGTCGCGGTCGCCTGCGGCACCGGCGGCACGCTGGCCGGGCTGGCCGCGGGCCTCGGCGCCGGGCAGCGGGCGTTGGGCGTGCCGGTGCTCAAGGGCGGTTTCCTCGGCGGGGAGACGGCACGGCTGCAGGTGGCGGCGTTCGGGTCGCGCTCGGGCGACTGGTCGCTGGACGAGCGGTTCCACTGCGGGGGGTACGGGCGCACCACACCCGAACTCGAGTCCTTCGCGACCGACTTCGAGGCCAGGCACGGGATGCGGGTCGAGCGGCTGTACGTGGCCAAGTTGCTGTTCGGGCTCGTCGCGCTGGCGGCGGAAGGGGCGTTCGCGCGGGGGACCCGGGTGGCGGCGGTCGTCACGGCGTGACCGGCACCGCCGCCGGGCGGGGCGCCCGCGGCGGCTCAGCCCGCCTCCCGGTAGACCGCCGCCTCCTCCAGGTCCAGCCGGCGCAGCAGGGTGCGCAGCATCTCGTCGTCGATGTAGCGGTGGTCGCGGAGGCGGACGAACACGTCGCGTTCGGAGCCGATCATCTCGCGGGAGAGGCGGCGGTAGGTGTCGTCGACCGTCTCGCCGGTGACGGGGTTGGTCTGGCCGAGGCGCTCCCAGACGGCGTTGCGGCGGCGCTCCAGGACGATGCGGAGACGGTCGGCGAGCGGGGGCGGCAGCTGGTTGCGGTCGTCGGTGAGCAGTTCGTCGAGGCGGGCCTCGGCCGCGCGGGAGGCCTGCGCCTGGGCGTTGGCCTCGGCGAGGGTCTCGGCCTGCGGGTCGCGGCCGGGGAAGCGCAGCCGACGGATCAGCGGCGGCAGGGTCAGCCCCTGCACCACCAGGGTGCCGATCACGGTGGTGAAGGTCAGGAAGAGGACCAGGTTGCGGTGCGGGAAGGCACCGCCGCCGTGCACGGTGTCAGGGATCGAGAAGGCGATGGCGAGCGAGACCACCCCGCGCATCCCGGCCCAGGACGTCACCATCGCCCCCTTCCAGGTGGGGTTGGACTCGCGTTCCCTGATCCGCGCGGAGAACATCCGAGGCAGGAAGGTCGCCGGGTAGCACCAGGCGAAGCGGGCGGCCACGACGACCAGGAAGACGACCACGGCGTACCAGACGGCCTCGGCGCCCTCGTACTGGCCGAGGCCCCGCAGGACGATCGGGAGTTGCAGGCCGATCAGCGCGAAGACCGCCGATTCGAGGATGAACGCGACCATCTTCCAGACCGCCTCCTCCTGGAGGCGGGTGGCGAAGTCGACCTCCCACGCGCGGTGGCCGAGGTAGAGGGCGACCACCACGACGGCGAGGACACCGGAGGCGTGCAGCTGCTCCGCGACGCCGTAGGCCACGAAGGGGATGAGCAGCGAGAGCGTGTTCTGGAGCAGCGGCTCCTTCAGACGGGTGCGCAGCCAGTGCAGCGGCGCCATGAGGAGCAGGCCGACGCCGACGCCGCCGACCGCCGCGAGCAGGAACTCCTCGATGCCCCCGGCCCAGGTCGCGCCCGCGCCGACGGCGGCGCCGAGGGCGACCTTGTACGCCGTGATCGCGGTGGCGTCGTTGAGCAGGGACTCGCCCTGGAGGATCGTCGTGATGCGGGACGGGAGCCCCACCCGGCGGGCCACCGCGGTCGCCGCCACCGCGTCCGGCGGGGCCACCACCGCGCCCAGCACGAGCGCCGCGGGCAGCGGCATGCCGGGCACGAGCAGGTACACCGCCCAGCCGACCACGACGGTGGCGAAGAGGACGTATCCGACCGAGAGCAGCGCGACCGGTCTCATCTGGGCCCGCAGATCGAGGTAGGAGCTGTCGGACGCCGAGGTGTACAGGAGCGGGGGCAGCAGCAGCGGGAGGACGACCTCCGGGTCGAGGGTGTAGTCCGGCACGCCGGGGACGTACGACACCGCCAGACCGACCGCGACCAGGAGCAGCGGTGCGGGCACGGGAGTCCGCCGGGCGGCCGCCGCGATCACCGTGCTCCCCGCCACCAGCAACAGCAGTGGCATCACGTCCATGATCCTCGCCCACCCTCATTTTCCGCGCGGCCACCCGCACGCCCGTCGTAATCTGGCAATCATGAAACAGTGCACGCATGCCGGCGCGCTGCCGCACCCTGAACCCGACCCCCTGAACGAGACCTGTCCCGAGTGTCTCGCGAAGGGCTGGCACCCGGTCCAGCTGCGGATCTGTCTGACCTGTGGCCACGTGGCGTGCTGCGACTCGTCACCGGGAAGACACGCGACGGGACACCACGAGACCTCCGGCCACCCGGTGATGCGGACGTTCGAGCCCGGTGAGGACTGGCGCTGGTGCTTCGTCGACCACGTCCTCGTGTGACACTGCACTACGGCCGCTGAACACGGCCGTGGCGACGGTTCGACGGTTCGACGCCGGGGTACGTCAACCCGGCGCGCGCTCTTCCCAATTGGGCAAGGCGGACCCCTAGACACGGAGCGTATCCGCAGGTTTACTGTGAGTGACGCCAGGGGTCGGGGTCCCGGGGACAGAAAAGTTCGGAGCGCGGTAGCGTCACCGCTGAACCACGTAGTGCGTTACCCCGGGGGGCGACCCTCGGCCCCGAGAAGCTTGTACCACCATGGAGGTGAGGGTGTCCCAGATCGCAGGCGAGCCCGCGACCCAGGACTTCGTGGAAGTCCGGCTGCCGGCTGCGGGTGCCTACCTGTCGGTGCTGCGCACGGCCACGGCCGGTCTCGCCGCCCGCTTGGACTTCACCCTGGACGAGATCGAGGACCTGCGCATCGCGGTGGACGAGGCCTGCGCGATCCTGCTCCAGCAGGCCGTTCCCGGCTCGGTGCTCAGCTGTGTCTTCCGCCTCGTCGACGACTCGCTGGAGGTCACGGTCTCCGCCCCGACCACGGACGGGCACGCCCCTTCGCGCGACACTTTCGCCTGGACCGTGCTCTCGGCCCTGGCGGGCAAGGTCTCGTCGGCCGTCGACGAGGACAAGACCGTGTCGATCAGCCTCTACAAACAGCGCGGCGCGGGACCCGGGCCGGCGTGAGGAACGGGGACGGGCCGGTGCGGGACGAAGAGCGCGGCACACGGGGGCTGTCGGCAGGGGGCGAAGGCCCCGAGGCCGGTTCCCGCCGCATGGCTGACGGCATCGACGGCATCCCTGAACAGGCCAGGCCGCATCCGGAGGACCCCTCCGCGCGGCCCGGTCCGGAGGGTGCCGTGCAGAGCGCGCCCCCGGAAGGGCGGAACGGGGTCGCGACCCCGGACCGGACCGGGGCGAAGGCTCGCGGAAGGGCGACGGGCGGGACGATGAGCGAGCACGAGCGAAACGCCGACGACGAGGCGCTGGCCGCGGAGGTGGTGCAGGCATCCCGGCACGAACCTCAGGACCGCAGCGGTGCGCGCGCCAAGTTCGTCGAGCTGCGCGCGCTCAAGGAGGGCAGCGCCGAGTACGCGGAGCTGCGCAACCAGCTGGTCCGGATGCACCTGCCGCTCGTGGAGCACCTGGCGCGCCGGTTCCGCAACCGCGGCGAGCCGCTGGACGACCTCACCCAGGTCGCCACCATCGGTCTGATCAAGTCGGTCGACCGGTTCGACCCGGACCGGGGCGTGGAGTTCTCCACGTACGCCACCCCGACCGTGGTCGGCGAGATCAAGCGCCACTTCCGCGACAAGGGCTGGGCGGTCCGGGTACCACGCCGTCTCCAGGAGCTGCGCCTCGCGCTCACGACCGCCACGGCGGAGCTGTCCCAGCAGCACGGCCGCTCCCCCACGGTCCACGAGCTGGCCGAGAAGCTGGCGATCTCGGAGGAGGAGGTCCTGGAGGGCCTGGAGTCGGCCAACGCCTACTCCACCCTGTCCCTGGACGTCCCCGACACCGACGACGAGTCCCCGGCGGTGGCCGACACCCTCGGCGCGGAGGACGAAGCCCTGGAGGGCGTCGAGTACCGGGAGTCGCTCAAGCCCCTCCTGGAAGACCTCCCGCCGCGGGAGAAGCGGATCCTTCTCCTCCGCTTCTTCGGCAACATGACCCAGTCACAGATCGCCCAGGAGGTCGGCATCTCCCAGATGCATGTCTCCCGGCTGCTGGCGCGAACCCTGGCCCAGCTGCGGGAGAAGCTGCTGGTGGAGGAGTAGGCCGCGCCACCCGCGTGGCACCCGGCTCAGCTACTGCGCCCGGGCCCCTTGATGCCGAGGGCCTGGGTGGTGGCGGAGTTCACCAGCAGCACCAGGGCGGCCACGGCCACCACGGCCAGGGCGATCCCCACCGGAATCGCCACGCTGTCGGCCTGCAGCAGGTTGTAGGCCACCGGCAGCGCCATGATCTGCGTGATCACCGCCGGGCCCCGGCTCCAGCTCTTGCGCAGCAGCAGCCCGCGCGCGGCGAGCAACGGCAGCAGCGCCAGCACGATCACGGTGACACCACCGGTGACCGCCTGGCCCCGGTCGTCCGGTGAGCCGGTTACCCCGAGCACGAGCATCCACACCCCGCCGGCCACCAGCGCGAGCCCTTCGAGCCCGGCCAGCGCAGCGGCGTACGTCAGCCGCCGCGGACGGGGGCCTTCGGTTCCGTCGGCCTTCACGGCCGTAGACGCATCGCTCACCCCAGAAGGGTAGCCCGCGGCCCGGACAGGCCCGAGTGTCGAGGCTCACGCGCCTTTCTCTTACCCGATCCTCAACTCGGTCTGGGCCCGGTACTTTCCAGTAGGTACGCTGCAATCCATGCGTGCACTTCTCGTGGTCAATCCGGCAGCAACCACCACAAGCGCACGTAGGCGCGATGTCCTGATCCACGCGCTGGCGAGCGAGGTGAAGCTGGAGGCGGTCACCACCGAGTACCGCGGTCACGCCCGCGACCTGGCCCGGCAGGCGGCGGACAGCGACGACATCGACCTCGTCGTGGCGCTCGGCGGCGACGGCACGGTCAACGAGGTGGTCAACGGCCTGCTGCACGGCGGCCCCGACCCGGACCGGCTGCCCGGTCTCGCCGTGGTTCCCGGCGGCTCCACCAACGTCTTCGCCCGCGCCCTGGGTCTGCCCAACGATCCGGTCGAGGCCACCGGCGACCTGCTGGACGCGCTCCGCGAGAAGCGCGAGCGCCTTGTCGGCCTGGGACTGGCCGCCGGCACCCCGGGCACCGAGGACGAGGCGGTCCCGGCCCGCTGGTTCACCTTCAACGCGGGGCTGGGTTTCGACGCCGGCGTGGTCGGCCGGGTCGAGCAGCAGCGCGAACGCGGCAAGAAGTCGACGCACGCGCTGTACGTACGGCAGGTGATCCGCCAGTTCCTCGGTGAGCAGCACCGCCGGCATGGCCCGATCACGCTGGAAAGGCCCGGGACCGACCCTGTCAAGGATCTGGTCGTGGCCATAGTCTCGAACACCTCGCCCTGGACGTATCTCGGCAATCGCCCGATGTACACGTCGCCTAAGGCCTCGTTCGATAAAGGCATCGACGTCCTCGGCCTCACCCGCCTGTCGTCGGCCGCGGCCGCCCGGTATGGCACACAGTTGCTCACTTCGTCCCCCGAGCGCGGACCCCATGGCAGGCATGCGGTGTCGCTGCACGACCTGGACCAGTTCACCTTGCATTCGAAGGTCCCCCTCCCCCTTCAGATGGACGGCGACCACCTAGGACTGCGTACGAGCGTGACGTTCACAGGCGTACGCCGCGCACTGCGTGTGATTGTGTGAGCGGAACGGGCCAAAGTCCTTTCACTCGAACGTTTAGGCCAGGGTCCACCCCATGGAAGTACGGCTGTGACCCAGTCGACACCGAGGAATCAAAAAAAACTTTCCGGAAGGGGTTGTATCCGCCGCTGAGGTTTGCGAGGCTCTACGTGGCGGTCGGGACGGCCCGCAACACCGGCGTCCCTGATCACCGGAATCCCCCTTCAACTCACAGGACCCCTGCCAGGGAACCTGGCGGTCGGCCCTTCACTTGTTGAGGGATTCGTGAAAGCGTTCACATTCACAAGCAACGTGCATGTAATACCAAGGAGAGGTAGCAGCCATGGACTGGCGTCACAACGCCGTTTGCCGCGAGGAAGACCCCGAGCTCTTCTTCCCCATCGGCAACACTGGTCCTGCGCTGCTGCAGATCGAGGAAGCCAAGGCCGTCTGCCGTCGCTGTCCTGTGATGGACCAGTGTCTGCAGTGGGCGCTCGAGTCCGGCCAGGACTCCGGCGTCTGGGGTGGTCTCAGCGAGGACGAGCGTCGCGCGATGAAGCGCCGTGCCGCCCGCAACCGGGCTCGTCAGGCCTCCGCCTGATCCTACCCACCCCGCTAGCCTGAGCTTGGCGGCGCGTACAGCGAGTACGCATCTCCCGCCCCCGAGCCGCAGCGCGCAGTACCCCCGATGCGCTCAAGAGCAGCAACGAGCGAACAGCCCCGGATCCACCAGGTCCGGGGCTCTTTGCTGTCCACCCCGAACCGGCCTACTTCTGCGCCCGCACGGGCACGTCCAGGATCACCCGGGTCCCCCGCTCCGGCGCCGGCACCATGTCGAAGGTGCCGCCCAACTCGCCCTCCACCAGCGTGCGTACGATCTGCAGACCGAGGTTGCCCGAGCGGTGCGGGTCGAAGCCCTCGGGCAGGCCGACGCCGTCGTCCTGGACGGTGACCAGCAGACGGGCCTCCTTGGTGGTGCCGCCGCGTACCGCCGTCACCTCGACCGTGCCGGTGTCGCCCTCGCGGAAGCCGTGTTCCAGGGCGTTCTGCAGGATTTCGGTGAGAACCATCGACAGCGGGGTGGCGACCTCGGCGTCGAGTATTCCGAAGCGGCCGGTGCGGCGGCCGGTGACCTTGCCCGGCGAGATCTCGGCGACCATCGCCAGCACCCGGTCGGCGATCTCGTCGAACTCGACCCGCTCGTCCAGGTTCTGAGACAGCGTCTCATGGACGATGGCGATCGAGCCGACTCGCCGCACGGCCTCCTCCAGGGCCTCCCGGCCGCGCTCCGACTCGATGCGCCGGGCCTGGAGGCGCAGCAGGGCGGCGACCGTCTGGAGGTTGTTCTTCACCCGGTGGTGGATCTCCCGGATGGTGGCGTCCTTGGTGATCAGTTCCCGTTCTCGGCGCCGCAGTTCGGTGACGTCCCGGAGCAGCACCAGCGAACCGATGCGGGTGCCCTTGGGCTTGAGCGGGATCGCCCGGAACTGGATCACCCCGTCGTCGGACTCGATCTCGAACTCGCGCGGCGCCCAGCCGCTGGCGACCTTGGCGAGCGCCTCGTCCACCGGTCCCTTGGTCGGGGCGAGTTCCGCCGTGGTCTGGCCCAGGTGGTGGCCGAGCAGGTCGGCGGCGAGGCCGAGGCGGTGGTATGCGGAGAGCGCGTTCGGAGAGGCGTACTGGACGACCCCGTCCGCGTCCACCCGGATCAGGCCGTCGCCGACGCGCGGGGAGGCGTCCATGTCGACCTGCTGGTTGGCGAAGGGAAACGATCCGGCAGCGATCATCTGCGCCAGGTCCGAGGCGCTCTGGAGGTAGGTCAGCTCCAGGCGGCTCGGGGTGCGCACGGTCAGCAGGTTGGTGTTGCGGGCGATCACCCCGAGCACCCGGCCCTCGCGCCGTACCGGGATGGACTCGACCCGTACAGGGACCTCTTCACGCCACTCCGGGTCGCCCTCGCGGACGATGCGCCCCTCGTCCAGGGCGATGTCCAGCATGGGCCGCCGTCCGCGCGGGACCAAGTGGCCGACCATGTCGTCCTGGTAGGAGGTGGGGCCGGTGTTGGGGCGCATCTGCGCCACCGAGACGTAACGGGTGCCGTCCCGGGTGGGGACCCAGAGGACCAGGTCGGCGAAGGAGAGGTCGGAGAGCAGCTGCCACTCCGAGACCAGCAGATGGAGCCACTCGAGGTCGGAGTCGCCGAGGGCGGTGTGCTGGCGGACCAGTTCGTTCATGGAGGGCACGTCTGCGAGCGTACCCGCCGGTCTGTTCGTGGCCTAAAAACACCCGCGGGCCGCGGCGCCTGAGAGGGACCCTCAACCCTCCCGGCACCGCAGCCCGGAGCAGCAACGGCCGTGGGGTGTGCGGTCCCGGTCGGCCGAAGGTGAGGACCCGGGGCAGTCAGGGCAGAGAGCGCCGGTTCCTCGGTCCGTCCTCCTGTGCGGGGAGGACGGAAGCGGTGTGGCTGTGTGGTACGGCCGCGTCGACGCGCCGCACGTCCAGCCCTCGTACGCAATTGTGGACTAGACCACCCTGTGTGTCCATGCGTTGGAGACTGTTCACAGTTGATCCGATCGCAGCCTAGCCCGCCGGAGTCGGTCGTGGGGACGGATGGCCGGGACAAGTTTTCCCGTCGGCGCCCGACCCGCGCCGACAGGGGCTGGTTCTGTAAGATTAGTCCCATTAGATTGGTCTAAACCACAGAGCCGTGGAGACCCTCAAGACCCCTTCAGAACGGCAGGCCAGCGTGGAAGTTGTCATCGTTCCGGACGCCGCGGCGGGTGGCGAGCTGATCGCCGAGGCCATGGCGCAGTTGCTGCGGCGCAAGCCCGACGCGTTGCTCGGGGTGGCCACCGGCTCGACGCCGCTGCCCGTCTACCAGGCCCTCACGGCGAAGGTGCGGGCCGGTGCGGTCGACACGTCCCGGGCGCGGATAGCCCAGCTCGACGAGTACGTGGGGCTGCCGGCCGAGCATCCGGAGTCGTACCGCTCGGTGCTGCGGCGCGAGGTGCTGGAGCCGCTGGGGATCCCGATGGAGGCGTTCCTGGGACCCGACGGCACCGCCGCCGACGTGCGGGCCGCCTGCGCGGCGTACGACGCGGCGCTGGCGCAGGCCGGTGGCGTGGACCTGCAGCTGCTCGGGATCGGCACCGACGGGCACATCGGGTTCAACGAGCCGTGCTCCTCGCTGGCCTCCCGCACCCGGATCAAGACGCTCACCGAGCAGACCCGCTTCGACAACGCCCGGTTCTTCGACGGGGACGTCGAGCAGGTGCCGCACCACGTGATCACCCAGGGCATCGGGACGATCCTGGAGGCACGGCACCTGGTGCTGCTCGCCGTCGGAGAGGGCAAGGCCGACGCGGTCGCGGCGACCGTGGAGGGGCCGCTGGCCGCGGTGTGTCCCGCGTCGGCGCTGCAGCTGCATCCGCATGCGACGGTTGTGGTCGACGAGGGCGCCGCGTCCAAGCTGAAGCACGCGGACTACTTCCGGTACACCTTTGACAACAAGCCGTCGTGGCAGGGGATCTAACGGTCGTGCGTCACGTACGCGGGCGTGGGGGCTGGTCGCGCCACGCGGCGGAGCCGCACATCGATACAGCCCCGCGCCCCTGACGGGGCGCTCCAGCTAACGGGGTGCCATCGCCTCTGCCGCTGCGGTGCCGCACACTCTTGCCGCTCCGTGGGTGGCGATGTGGAGGGCGCCCCTCGGGGGAGCCTGGGGGACGCCCATTTCCACCACGATCGTGTCCGGGCGGGTCCTGAGCAGGACGTCCAGGGCGCGGCCCATCCACGGGTGGCGGTGTTCGTCGCGGACCACGGCGACGATCCGGCGGTCCCCCGCCGCTGCCAGGGCCTGCTCGCCCGCGTCCTCGCCGGTGAAGGCGCCGGTCTCGGTGCCGGGCAGCAGCCGGGTCAGTTCGGCGCCCACGCCCCAGGGGGTCTCCGTGCCCACCGCGATGTTCGCCACCGGGGCGAAGGAGGCGACGAAGGGGGCCGCGGTCAGCGGGGCGCCGGAGTCGACGCGCGTCACATGCAGCGCGCGCCGGGCCGCCACCAAGCCGATGTCGGTGAGCGCGGGGTCCGCGGGCGCCGGTTTCGTCGTCGCCGTCCAGCGGGCCAGGGCCCGTACCCGCCGCGCCGCGTCGGCCAGGCGTTCCTCCGGCAGTTCCCCGGAGCGGACCGCGGCGACCAGGGCGTCACGCAGCCTGCGCACCGTCGCCTCGTCCGAGAGGCCGCCGCCCACGCAGATCGCGTCGGCGCCCGCGGCGATGGCCAGGACGCTGCCGTGTTCGATGCCGTAGGTCGCGGAGATGGCCTGCATCTCCATGCCGTCGGTGACGATCAGGCCCTCATAGCCGAGTTCGCCGCGCAGCAGGTCGGTGAGGATGGTGCGGGACAGCGTCGCCGGGCGGGCCGGGTCCAGCGCGGGGACCAGGATGTGCGCGCTCATCACGGCACGGGTGCCGGCCGCGATGGCCGCGCGGAACGGGACCAGTTCGCGGGCGTCGAGGACGTCGGCGGCCGCGTCGATGCGGGGCATGGCGTGGTGGGAGTCGACGGCGGTGTCGCCGTGGCCCGGGAAGTGCTTGGTGCAGGCCGCGACCCCGGCCGCCTGGAGGCCGGTGACGTAGGCGGCCGTGTGGCGGGCGACCAGGTCCTGGTCGGCGCCGAAGGAGCGGACGCCGATCACGGGGTTGGCCGGGTCGGAGTTGACGTCGGCGGACGGTGCCCAGTCGAGGTTCACCCCGCAGGCGGCCAGGCGGCGGCCCAGTTCGAGGGCGACCTGGCGGGTCAGCTCCGGGTCGTCGACGGCGCCGAGGGCGTGGTTGCCGGGGAAGGAGGAGCCGGTGCGCACCTCCAGGCGGGTGACGTCACCGGCCTCCTCGTCGACGGCCACCAGGACGTCGTCCCGTTCGGCCCGCAACCGGGCGGTGAGCGCGGCGAGCTGTTCGGCCGACTCGATGTTGCGGCCGAACAGGCCCACGGAGGCGAGGCCCTCACCGAGCCGGCGCAGCAGCCAGTCGGGGGCGGCGGTGCCGGTGAAGCCGGGCTGCAGGACGGTCAGCGCGTCGCGCGTGACGCCGTCCTTCGCGTTGGACGCGGCCGTACCGCTGGCGAATGTCGTCATCGGATGGGGTTATCCCTTCACGGCGCCCGCGGTGAGACCCGCGGCCATCTTGCGCTGGACGAGGAGGAAGAGGACGACGATCGGCACGGCCATCATGGTGGAGCCGGCCATCATCGGGGCGTATTCGGTGCCGTGCTTGGTGGTGAAGTTGGCGAGCCACACGGTCGCGGTCTGGTGCTCCTGGCTGAGCAGCATCAGGGCGTACAGGTACTCGTTCCAGGCCTGGATGAAGGCGTAGACCGAGGTGGCGACCATGCCGGGGGCGAGGAGGGGGAAGACCACGCGGATGAAGGCGCCGGTGCGGGAGCAGCCGTCGACCATGGCGGCCTCCTCCAGCTCCTTCGGGATGTTGACGATGAAGCCGCGCAGGGTCCACACCGTGAACGGCAGGATGAAGGTCAGGTAGGTGATGATCAGGCCGCTGAGCTTGTCGTACTGGTCCAGGTCGTTGAGGAGCAGGAAGACCGGGATGATCATGGCGACCAGCGGGACCATCTGGACCGCGAGGATGCCGACGATCACGATCTTGCGGCCGCGGAAGGCGAACCGGGAGATCGCGAGGGCGGCGAGCAGGCCGATGACCATGCCGATCGCGACGACGGAGAGCGAGACGACGAGGCTGCGGCCCACCGGTCCCCAGAAGTCGGCGATGTCCAGTGCGCGGCGGAAGTTGGCCAGGGTGATGCCGGTGGGCAGCAGGCTCGGGTCCGGGTCGATGGCGTCCTTCGCGGGCTTGAACGCCGTGTTGAGCATCCAGTAGACGGGGAAGCCGGCGGTGACGAAGACGAGGAGGCCGAGGATGTTCCAGCCCCAGCGGGTCCCCTTGCGGGGGGTGGCGACGGTGCTCATTCGACCTCTCCGATCTTCAGCATCTGGCGCATGTACACGGCGACGACACCGAGCAGGAGGAGCACGGTGAGCAGGGCGATCGCGGAGCCCTGTCCGTAGTCGTTGACCACGAAGGCGCGGTCGTAGGAGTAGGTCGTCAGCAGCTGGAACTCGGGTTCGGGGTGGCCGCCGCGCATCACGAACACCTGCGGGAAGACGCCCATGTCCCAGATGACCGAGAGCGTCGTGAGCATCACGATGATCGGTTTGAGGACGGGCAGGGTGACGTAGCGGAAGACGCCCCAGGCGCCGGCGCCGTCCAGGCGGGCCGCCTCCTCGAGTTCCTTGGGGACCTGGGTGAGGCCGGCGCTCAGCGTGATGACCACGAAGGGGACCGCGCCCCAGACGACCAGCAGCATGAGCACGGCCAGTCCCTGGGGGCCGCTGGCGAACCAGTTGTGGCCGATCATCTGCACGCCCGGGAGCTTGCTGAGCAGGGCGTTGAGGATGCCGTAGTCCGAGTCGAAGAGCCACTTGAAGAGCGTGGTGGCGACGATGACCGGCATGCCCCAGCTGGCCACGAGCACGATGTTGACCAGGGTCTTCACCCAGCCGGAGACCTTCTGCAGCAGCAGGGCGATGAGCATGCCGACGACCATGGTGAAGACCACGCAGCCGACCGCGAAGACGATCGTGCGCAGCACGACCTGCCAGAACTCGGTGTCGCCGAGGACCTGGGAGAAGTTCCCGAACCCGACCCACTCGGCGGGCTTGAACCCCCACAGCTGGGACTGCCCGAACTCCTGGAAGGAGAGGGTGACCAGCCGGTAGAAGGGGTAGCCGAGGACGAGCGCGAGAATGGCGAGACTGGGCGCCAGCAGCAGCCAGGGGACGGCGGGCCCGCCGGAACGCCGGTTCGCGCGGGGTCTGACCGGGGTACTGGGCGGTGGCGCCTGCCGCCGCTGCGGCACTGTGGCAGGGGTGGTCGTATCAGCCGCACTCATCGCGCGCTCCTCAAGCAGTTTCGAGAGAGGCCCGCAGCAACGCGCCCCACAGGGGCGCGGGGAACTGCGCGACCAGCCACAACGCACCGGCACCGACCCGTCGACCCGTCGCGGCACTTCCTGGTGTCACCTGTCGGGCCGGACCTGCCCCCGTCGCCCAGGCCCGGCCGCAGTCCGACTACTTGGTGTTGATGACCTTGTCGATCGCGGCGTCCGCGGCCTTGGCGGCGGCCTCCACCGACTGCTTGCCGGTCCCGATGTTCTGCAGCATGTTCTGCAGGACCTGGGCCTTCTCGACCTGCCCCCAGCCCGGCGCCATCGGCACGAACCAGTTGGACGCGGCCGCCTCGGCGGGCACCGCGGTCGCCGGGTCGTTCTTCAGCGTCGCGAGGTCGGTCTTGTTGTTGGGCAGGTTGCCCTTGGCCATCAGGCCCTTCTGGCCGGCGGGACCGGTGAACGCGTTGATCCACTCGGCGGCGACGCCCTGGGCCTTGGACTTCACCGGGATGGCGAGGTCGGAGCCGCCCAGGAAGACCGGCATGTTCTTGCCGGACGGGCCTGGCATCACGAAGTTGACGAGGTTGTTCTTCAGCTTGCCGCCGGTCTTGTCGTTCTTCGGGTCGGCCGCGGTGGCGCCCTCCCAGGCCGCGCCGAAGATCATCGCCGACTTGCCCTGGCCGTAGACGATGTACCGGTCGGACTCGTCCTTGGTCTTGTCACCGTGCATGTACTTGTCGATGACGTTCTTGAACTCGCCGAGACCCTTGAGGGACTCCGGGGAGGAGAGGTTGCCCTTCCACTGGCCGCCGGACTGCACGGCGATGGAGCCGCCCGCGTCGTAGACGAAGGACATGGCCGCGTACCAGTCGCGGGTGGGCTGGTACCAGGCGCTGAACTTGTCGCCCTCCTTCTTCTGGATCTTGTCCAGGTCGGCGGTCAGCTCGGTGTAGGTCTTCGGGGTGGTCTTGACGCCGGCCGAGGCGGCGATGTCCTTGCGCCAGTTGGCGACGCGGCCACCGGCGTAGTAGGGCACGCCGTAGGTCTTGCCGTCGTAGGTCACCGAGGCCTTGAGGCCGTCCAGCCACTGGCCGGAGTTGCTGAACTGGGCGGTGTCGACGGGGGCGAAGGCGCCCTTGACCATGTAGCCGAGCATCTCGGTGTTGCCCATCTCGACCACGTCGGGGGCCTTGTCCGTGGCGAGGACGGCGTCCAGCTTGGTGTTCTTGTCGGGCCAGCCGTAGTACTCGTGCTTGATCTTGATGCCGGGGTGCTTCTTCTGTACGGCGGCGTCGGCGGCCTTCACCAGCTCCGGCCAGTTGTTCTGCGCGTCCACCGTGAGCCAGACGGTCAGTTCCTTGGCGTCCGAGCCCTGGGACTTGTTGTCGCCCTTGTTGTCACTGCCACACGCCGCTACGGAGAAGACCATGCCCGCGATACCCATCGCGGCTATCAGCTTGCGCTTCACGCCACCCTCCTCAGGGATGCCACAAACCCCCCTGCCTCCCCGCGCGAGCGTTGGGCCGGGACCTGGACCAATGGTGTAGACCAGTGCGGGAAGCTTGGCCCAGACCACCAGGCCTGTCAAGGGTGGCCGAATGGGCTCCCACCAGCCGTTATGCGACCTACATATGCAAGAACCTTTAAGTAAGAAGCCCTCGAAAACCCGCGGCGCGGACGAGACAATTCCGGTAGACCACTCGGGTGGTGGACTAGACCAGAAGAGCCCGCGACGGTATACAGAGGGGATCACGCAGCGTGCAGGGCGAATCCCGGTACGCTGCCGTGCCACGAGGCGAGCCGCATCAGGAGCCGGGAAGGCGGAGCATGAGCACCGACGTCAGCAGTGCGGAGAACGAGAGCGGGACAGCCGTCCGTACCGCGCGCGTGCCCAAGTACTACCGCCTGAAGAAGCACCTCCTCGACATCACCGAGACCCAGGCACCCGGCACCCCGGTGCCGCCCGAGCGCACCCTGGCCGCCGAGTTCGACACCTCCCGCACCACCGTCCGCCAGGCCCTCCAGGAGCTGGTCGTCGAGGGCCGTCTCGAACGCATCCAGGGCAAGGGCACCTTCGTCGCCAAGCCGAAGGTCTCCCAGGCGCTCCAGCTCACCTCGTACACCGAGGACATGCGCGCCCAGGGTCTGGAACCGACCTCGCAGCTGCTGGACATCGGCTACATCACGGCCGACGACCGGCTGGCCGGCCTGCTCGACATAAGCGCGGGCGGCCGGGTGCTGCGCATCGAGCGGCTGCGCATGGCCAACGGCGAGCCGATGGCGATCGAGACCACGCACCTGAGCGCGAAGCGCTTCCCGGCCCTGCGCCGCTCCCTCGTCAAGTACACGTCCCTGTACACCGCCCTCGCCGAGGTGTACGACGTCCGTCTCGCGGAGGCCGAGGAGACCATCGAGACCTCGCTGGCGACCCCGCGCGAGGCAGGCCTGCTCGGCACCGACGTCGGCCTGCCGATGCTGATGCTCTCCCGGCACTCCCTGGACCGCGAGGGCCAGCCGGTGGAGTGGGTGCGGTCGGTCTACCGCGGCGACCGCTACAAGTTCGTGGCCCGCCTCAAGCGCCCGCAGGACTGACCGGCACGACCCTTCACGGAATCGACATACCGAGAGGCCGGACGGCTACTTCCGCTCCGGTGACGCCGTGACCTAGATTGCCTGCGCATTACACAGGCGAACGGTGAGGGGACGGAGCCGCGGAATGTCGGATGTACCTGAAGTGAGGCAGCCGGTGGTGACACCTGTACGCGTGGTCATCGCCGTCTGTCTCGTCGCGCCCTTCGTGGCGATGTTGTGGGTGGGCTCCTACGCCAGGACAGACCCGACGTTCATCGGGATCCCGTTCTTCTACTGGTACCAGATGCTGTGGGTGCTGGTCTCCACCGCGCTCACCATGACGGCGTACCAGCTGTGGCAGCGTGACCAGCGTGCCCGCAGGGCCGGTCACCCGAGCGGGGGTGCGCAGCGGTGAAGGACGGTGTGAACGGCGTCGCGCTCGGCGTCTTCGTCTTCTTCTTCCTGGCCGTCACGGTCATGGGATTCCTGGCCGCGCGCTGGCGCAAGGCCGAGAACGAGCACAGCCTCGACGAATGGGGCCTGGGCGGCCGGTCGTTCGGGACCTGGGTCACCTGGTTCCTGCTGGGCGGCGACCTCTACACGGCGTACACCTTCGTCGCCGTACCCGCGGCGGTCTACGCGGCGGGCGCGGCCGGCTTCTTCGCCGTGCCGTACACGATCCTGGTCTACCCGCTGATCTTCACGTTCCTGCCGCGCCTGTGGTCGGTCTCCCACAAGCACGGTTACGTGACGACCTCGGACTTCGTGCGCGGCCGCTTCGGCTCCAAGGGCCTCTCGCTGGCCGTCGCGCTGACCGGCATCCTGGCGACGATGCCGTACATCGCGCTGCAGCTCGTCGGCATCCAGGCGGTGCTCGACGTGATGGGCGTCGGCGGCAGCGACGGCACCAACTGGTTCGTCAAGGACCTGCCGTTGCTCATCGCCTTCGGCGTGCTGGCGGCCTACACCTACTCCTCCGGCCTGCGCGCCCCCGCGCTCATCGCGTTCGTGAAGGACGGGCTGATCTACCTCGTCATCGCGGTGGCGATCATCTACATCCCGATCAAGCTGGGCGGCTTCGACGACATCTTCGCCAAGGCGGCCCACGCGTTCGCCCAGACCAACCCGGCGACCGGCAAGCCGCGCGGCGCGCTGGCACCGCCGGAGGCGAGCCAATGGACCTACGCCACGCTGGCGTTGGGCTCCGCGCTCGCCCTGTTCATGTACCCGCACTCGATCACCGCGACGCTCTCCTCCAAGAGCCGTGACGTGATCCGCCGCAACACCACGATCCTGCCGCTGTACTCCCTGATGCTGGGCCTGCTGGCGCTGCTCGGCTTCATGGCCGTCGCGGCCGGTGTCAAGGTCACCAACGGCCAGCTGGCGATCCCGCAGCTGTTCGAGAACGTGTTCCCGGACTGGTTCGCGGGGGTGGCCTTCGCGGCGATCGGCATCGGCGCCCTGGTCCCGGCGGCCATCATGTCCATCGCGGCCGCGAACCTGTTCACCCGCAACATCTACCGGGACTTCATCAAGCCGGACGCCACACCGAAGCAGGAGGCCCAGGTCTCCAAGCTGGTGTCCCTGCTGGTGAAGGTGGGCGCGCTGGTCTTCGTCCTCACCATGGACAAGACGGTCGCCATCAACTTCCAGCTGCTGGGCGGCATCTGGATCCTGCAGACCTTCCCGGCGTTGGTGGGCGGCCTGTTCACCCGCTGGTTCCACCGCTGGGCCCTGCTCGCGGGCTGGGCGGTCGGCATGGTCTACGGCACGGCCGCGGCGTACGGCGTCGCCTCCCCCACCCAGAAGCACTTCGGCGGCTCGGCCAAGGAGATCCCGGGCATCGGCGAGATCGGTTACATCGGCCTCACGGCGTTCGTGCTGAACGTGGTGGTCACGGTGGTCCTGACCTTCGCCCTGCGGGCCCTGAAGGCCCCGGAGGGCATCGACGAGACGAAGGCGGAGGACTACACGGCGGACGCGGGCGACCCGGGCGTGGAAGTCGAACTCCCCCCGGCCGTCGCGGGAAGCGCCCACTAGGACGCCGCGCGAACACCCCGTACACCCACGGCGGGCCGCCGACGGCACCACTTCGGCGGCCCGCTGTCGTCCATACTCCCCCGCATGGACATCGTCATCCGGCAAGCGCTTCCCACCGAACACGAACCCCTCGGCGACCTCACCGCCCGGGCCTACCTCCTGGACGGTCTCCTCGACTACGGGGAGAACGACGAGTACCTGCCCGTGCTGAAGGACGTGGCCGGCCGGGCCGCGGCCGCGGAGGTGCTCGTCGCCGTGCGGGGCGACCGCCTCCTCGGCGGCGTCACCTTCGTCCCCGGGCCAGGCCCGGTCGCCGACCTCGCCCGCCCCGGCGAGGCCGAGATCAGGGCCCTCGCGGTCGCGCACGAAGCCCGCGGCCAGGGAGCCGGCGAGGCCCTCGTGCGCGCGTGCCTGGAGCGGGCGCGGGTCACGGAGGGCTGCGTGGCCGTCGTCCTGTCGAGCCAGCGGAGCATGCACACCGCCCACCGGCTCTACGAACGCCTCAGCTTCGTCCGGACACCGGACCGGGACTGGAATCCCGTGCCGCACCTGGACGACGTCACTCTCCTCACCTACGAGTTGACGCTCTGACACCGGCGCGACACAACATCTGGGGGTGCCGTGACGACCCGGCACTAGATGTATGCTCATGCTCGCTGTCGCCGCAGGGGAATCCGGTGCGAATCCGGAACTGTCCCGCAACGGTGTACTTGTGCGCATCCGCGTACGAGAGTCAGTCCGAGGACCTGCCGACAGCACGCCCGGCCAACCCGGTCAGGGCGTTTCGACGTCCGGGCCTCGTGGAGTGGGCCAGGGTCTCCGAGGCGCGCCCGCGCGCGCTCGCGCTGCCCGCTGCCCTCCGCCAGGCCCCGTGCCGAGCGAGGGAGAGCCCCACGTGACCATCGCGCCAGCCGAACCGGCTTCAGCGACCACGACCGTCCCGGAGACCGACGGTCCCGGAACGGCCCTGCTGCGGATCCTGACCGAGCTGACCGCCGACCTCCCGGACACCGACCCCGGCCGGGTCGCCGCCGCCGCGCTGCGCGGCCGGTCCGCGCGGGCCGACGAGTCGGAGTTGCGCGAGCTGGCCACCGAGGCCGCCGCCGGTCTGATCTCCGAGGACCCCGCCTACTCGCGGCTGGCGGCCCGCCTGCTCACCGTCTCCATCCGGGCCGAGGCCGCCTCGCAGGGCGTGACGTCCTTCACCGAGTCCGTCGCGGTGGGGCACCGCGAGGGCCTCATCGCCGACCGCACCGCGGAGTTCGCGCGGCTGCACGCGGCGCGCCTGGACGCACTGGTCGACCCCGCCGCCGACGACCGCTTCGGCTACTTCGGCCTGCGCACCCTGCACAGCCGCTACCTGCTCCGGCACCCGATCACGCGCAAGGTCATCGAGACCCCCCAGCACTTCATGCTCCGGGTCGCCGCGGGACTGGCCGAGGACAACACCTCCCGCGCCCTGGACGAGGTCGCCGCGCTCTACGGGCTCATGAGCCGCCTCGACTACCTCCCGTCCTCCCCCACCCTCTTCAACTCCGGCACCCGGCACCCCCAGATGTCGTCCTGCTACCTCCTCGACTCCCCGAAGGACGAGCTGGACTCCATCTACGACCGCTACCACCAGGTCGCCCGGCTCTCCAAGCACGCCGGTGGCATCGGGCTGTCGTACTCCCGGATCCGCAGCCGCGGTTCGCTGATCCGCGGCACCAACGGGCACTCCAACGGCATCGTGCCGTTCCTGAAGACCCTGGACGCCTCGGTCGCCGCCGTGAACCAGGGCGGCCGGCGCAAGGGTGCGGCCGCGGTCTACCTGGAGACCTGGCACTCCGACATCGAGGAGTTCCTGGAGCTGCGGGACAACACCGGTGAGGACGCCCGCCGCACGCACAACCTCAACCTCGCGCACTGGGTCCCGGACGAGTTCATGCGCCGGGTGAACGCCGACGAGCCGTGGTCCCTGTTCTCCCCCGCCGACGTGCCGGAGCTGGTGGACCTGTGGGGCGCGGAGTTCGACGCCGCCTACCGCAGGGCCGAGGCCGCCGGACTCGCGCAGCGGACCATCCCGGCCCGTGACCTGTACGGCCGGATGATGCGCACCCTCGCGCAGACCGGCAACGGCTGGATGACGTTCAAGGACGCGGCCAACCGCACCGCCAACCAGACGGCGACCCCCGGCCACGTCGTGCACTCCTCCAACCTCTGCACGGAGATCCTGGAGGTCACGGACGACGGCGAGACGGCGGTCTGCAACCTGGGCTCCGTCAACCTCGGGGCGTTCGTCGACCCGGCGACCGGTGACATCGACTGGGAACGGCTGGACGGGACGGTCCGCACCGCGGTGACCTTCCTGGACCGCGTCGTCGACATCAACTTCTACCCGACAGAGCAGGCGGGCCGGTCCAACGCCCGGTGGCGGCCGGTGGGCCTGGGCGCCATGGGTCTCCAGGACGTCTTCTTCAAGCTGCGGCTGCCCTTCGACTCCCCCGAGGCCAAGGCCCTCTCCACCCGGATCGCCGAGCGGATCATGCTCGCCGCGTACGAGGCCTCCGCCGACCTGGCCGAGCGCAACGGACCGCTGCCCGCCTGGGAGAAGACCCGCACCGCGCGGGGCGTGCTGCACCCCGACCACTACGGCGTCGAGTTCACCTGGCCGGAGCGCTGGGCGGCGCTGCGCGCGCGGATCGCCGAGACCGGGATGCGCAACAGCCTGCTCCTGGCCATCGCGCCCACCGCGACCATCGCCTCGATCGCGGGGGTCTACGAGTGCATCGAGCCGCAGGTCTCGAACCTGTTCAAGCGCGAGACGCTGTCCGGTGAGTTCCTCCAGGTCAACTCGTACCTGGTGCGGGAGCTGAAGGACCTGGGTGTCTGGGACGCCCGGACCCGGGAGGCGCTGCGCGAGGCGAACGGCTCGGTACAGGACTTCGCCTGGATCCCCGAGGAGGTGCGACGCCTGTACCGCACGGCGTGGGAGATCCCGCAGCGCGGCCTGATCGACATGGCCGCCGCCCGCACCCCGTACCTGGACCAGGCCCAGTCCCTGAACCTGTTCCTGGAGACGCCGACCATCGGCAAGCTCTCCTCGATGTACGCCTACGCCTGGAAGTCCGGGCTGAAGACGACGTACTACCTGCGTTCGCGCCCGGCGACCCGGATCGCCCGCGCCGCCCGGGCCGCCGTGCCCGTCCAGCAGGCGGCCCCCGAAGACGCCGTCGCCTGCTCCCTGGAAAACCCCGAGTCCTGCGAGGCCTGCCAGTGATGTCCAGCAAGAACCTTCTCGACCCCGGCTTCGAGCTCACGCTCCGCCCGATGCGCTACCCGGACTTCTACGAGCGCTACCGGGACGCCATCAAGAACACCTGGACGGTGGAGGAGGTCGACCTCCACTCGGACGTCGCCGACCTCGCGAAGCTCAGCCCGTCCGAGCAGCACCTCATCGGCCGGCTGGTCGCCTTCTTCGCGACCGGCGACTCGATCGTGGCGAACAACCTGGTGCTGACGCTCTACAAGCACATCAACTCCCCCGAGGCGCGGCTCTACCTGAGCCGGCAGCTGTTCGAGGAGGCCGTGCACGTCCAGTTCTACCTGACGCTCCTCGACACCTACCTGCCCGACCCGGAGGACCGCGCGGCGGCCTTCGCGGCGGTCGAGAACATCCCCTCGATCCGGGAGAAGGCGGAGTTCTGCTTCAAGTGGATGGACTCGGTGGAGAACCTGGACCGGCTGGAGTCCCAGGCCGACCGCCGGCGCTTCCTGCTCAACCTGATCTGCTTCGCCGCGTGCATCGAGGGCCTGTTCTTCTACGGCGCCTTCGCGTACGTCTACTGGTTCCGCAGCCGGGGTCTGCTGCACGGTCTCGCCACGGGCACCAACTGGGTGTTCCGCGACGAGACGATGCACATGAGCTTCGCGTTCGACGTGGTCGACACCGTCCGCAAGGAGGAGCCGGAGCTCTTCGACGACGAACTGCGGCAGCAGGTCACCGACATGCTGCGGGAGGCCGTCGAGGCGGAGCTGCAGTTCGCGCGTGACCTGTGCGGTGACGGCCTGCCGGGCATGAACACCGACTCGATGCGCCAGTACCTGGAGTGCGTCGCCGACCAGCGCCTCGGCCGCCTCGGCTTCGCCCCGGTGTACGGTTCGGAGAACCCGTTCTCCTTCATGGAGCTGCAGGGCGTTCAGGAGCTGACGAACTTCTTCGAGCGGCGTCCGTCCGCGTACCAGGTGGCGGTGGAGGGCACCGTCGACCTGGACGAGGACTTCTGAGGCCGCCGCGCCCCGCGGTCCTCGTGGGCCTCCCTGATCTGCCGGTCGACGCGCCTGTCGCGCAGGACGCCGAGCACGGACGGGAGGGCCATGAGGACCAGGATGCCGAGGACCAGGAGCATTCCGACGAGACCTTCGATCTGGTTTCCGTTCATGGACACCACTGTCGCGCCGGATACTCCTTACCGTGAGTGGCAGCACTGCCAGGCACCCTCGAATTACTGCCAGCGGCGCGGCACACTGGCAGCATGCTGAGGAACGTGGCGGCGGTGCTCCTGGACGGCGTGCATCCCTTCGAACTCGGGGTGGTCTGCGAGGTCTTCGGCCTCGACCGCTCCGACGAGGGACTGCCGGTGTACGACTTCGCGGTGGTCTCGGCCGAGGGCCCGGCGCTCGGCACCCATGTCCCCGGTCTCACCGTCAGCACGCCGTACGGCCTGGACCGGCTGGAGGAGGCCGATCTGATCGCGGTCCCGGCCTCCGACACCAACGTCACCCGGGACTACCCGCCCGAACTGCTCGACGCGCTGCGCCGGGCGGTGGACCGGGGTGCCAGGGTGCTCAGCGTCTGCTCGGGTGCCTTCGTGCTGGGCGCCGCCGGGCTGCTGGACGGGCGCCGGTGCGCCGTGCACTGGCGGCACGCGGAGCTGCTGGGCCGCCGGTATCCGCGCACCCGGGTCGAGCCGGACGTGCTGTACGTCGACGAGGATCCGGTGATCACCTCGGCGGGCACGGCCGCCGGCATCGACGCCTGTCTGCACCTCGTCCGCAAGGAGCAGGGCCCCGAGATCGCCGGGAAGATCGCCCGGCGGATGGTGGTACCGCCGCACCGGGACGGTGGCCAGGCCCAGTTCATCGAGCGCCCGCTGCCGCAGGGCCCGTGCGACACGGTCGGCGGGGTGCTGGCCTGGATGACGGAGCACCTCGACGAGGAGGTCACCGTCGAACAGCTCGCCGCCCGCGCCCTGATGGCCCCGCGGACCTTCGCCCGGCGCTTCCAGCAGGAGACCGGCACCACGCCCTACCGGTGGATCCTGCGGCAACGCGTGCTGCTGGCACAGGAGTTGCTGGAAGGCACGGACGAGACGATGGACGCCATCGCGAGCCGCACCGGCTTCGGTACCGCGGCCGCGCTGCGCCACCAGTTCGTGAAGTCCCTGGGCACCACCCCCAACGCCTACCGGCGCGCCTTCCGGGGCCCCGAGGCCGCCGCCCGATACCGGCGCCCGCCCGAGGGCGCGCCGGTATCAGGAGCCACCGGGAGCCGGCGGGTCACCAGGGCACCGGTGTGAGCAGCAGGCGCTGCGGACGCAGGGTGATGCCCACCCGGGTGGCGTCGTCCGACCCGGGGACCTGTTCGAAGCGGTACTTCGCGCACAACGCCGCTGTGATCAGCGTCAGTTGGGCCATGGAGAAGTGGTCGCTCGGGCACTTGCGGTTGCCGACGCTGAAGGGGCTCATGGCGTACTTCGGCACCTCCTTGGCCCGCTCCGGCAGCCAGCGGTCCGGGTCGAAGTCGAGGTGCGCCGGGTACGAGTGCGGATCGCGCTGGACGGCGTAGGGGCTGTAGACGATGTCGGCCCCGGCCGGAATGCGATAGCCGCCCAGCTCGGTGTCGGTCGTGGCCCGCCGCGTCAATATCCATACGGCGGGCCGCAAACGCATGGCCTCGACGACGACATTGTTGGTGTGGGTGAGCGCGCGGACATGCGCAAAACCGACCGGTTGACCGCCCGTCACGGATTGCACCTCGGCCCGGACCTTCTCGGCGTGTTCCGGGTGTTCGGCGAGCGCCTGGAGCAGCCACATGATCGTGGAGGCGACCGTTTCACTTCCGGGGGTGAGTATCGCGACGACCTGGTCGTGGATCTCCTGTTCCCCGATGGGCTCGCCATTCTCGTCCTTCGCTTCGAGCAATGCCGTCAGCAAATCGTCCGGCTTTTGACCAGATGCCCGGCGCTCGGTGACGATCTCGTCGACGAGGAGATGCAAATCGGCCAGGGCCCGGTTGAATTCCCGGTTGGCAGGCAGCGGCAACCGGTACAGCGGGCCGAGCGGAACGACCATCCTCCGGTACATACCGCGGAAGACGCTCGCGAGGTCGACGCTGAGGCGCTCGGCGCACTCGTCCATGTACTCGCCGCGCAGCAGGCAGCGGGCGGCGATGCGGACGGCGACCCGGAACGACTCCGAGGTGCAGTCGACGGTGTCGCCGGGCCGCCAGCGCTCGGTCAGGGCGTGCGCCTCCTCCTCCATGACCGGCCCGTAGTGCGGGATCGCGGCGAGGTTGAACGCGGGCTGGATCGTGCGCCGCTGGCGCCGGTGGCGAGGTCCGTTGGCGGTGGCCACGCCCTCCTTGCCGAGCAGTCCCTCCAGGGACTCCCACAGGGGCCCGGCGATGATGAAGTCGGGGCTGAGGGCCAAGGCGCCGGTGAGCGCCGGGGTGGTGACGGCGTACACCTCCTTGGGACCCAGCCTGAGGCGCACCATGTCGCCGTGCTCGCGCAGCCGCGACATGAAGGCCAGCGGGTCGCGGGCCAGCTTCCAGCCGTGCCCGAGCAACGGCACACCGCCGCCTGCCAGGGGCGGTTCACGCAGTTCACTCGCTTCCGGGGCCCCGGGGGCCGCGGGCTGCACGGACTCGACGGTCATTTCTCACCTGCCGCTTCGTTGTTGACGTACGGGGGCGTGGACCGGTCGTCCCAGCTGTCGACCGTGTAACGGCCGGACTCGTGGTGGAACCAGTAGACGGAGCTGAACCAGTTCCGCATATTGGCGACGCAGGCCAGTACCGCGGCACCGAGCTCCTTTCCGTGGACGGTGCCGTCGTCGAGCTGTGCGGCGAACCGAAGTGCGTCCCGCTCGGCGGCCAGGAATTCGCGAACGCATTCCTCTACGCGTCGCCTGACTTCTTCGATCGCCTGCTCCAGAGTCATTCCCTCATGGGTGACAAGGCTGATTCCCAGATTGTGCACCTCCTCGCCCGCCATCTCCTTCGGCAGCGAGCAGAGGTCGTTGTACCAGGCGGCGAATTCCTGGCTCAGCAGCGCCGGCCGGCGGTACGCCGGGTTTTTGCGCACGGCATCCGGGAGTTCGAGACCCGCACTCGGCTCCAGCAGGTCCGTCCATATCCAGTGGGCGAAGGTGAGACGCCGTAGCGCGAGGTATTCCTCGACCCCGGGAACGTGACCCGTGGTGCGGTTGCGGAACTCGCGGTGGTAGGCCTCGATCACGTCGTGGAAGTGCCGGGCGAACCGCTCGTTCCAGGTGGTGGGCAGAAACGAGTAGAGCCGCGCGACGCTGTCCGCGAACCCCGCGACCAGGGTGTCCGGGTGGTGCAGATGGTGCAGTGGGGCGTCGAGGGCCGCGTGCAGCCGGAACCGCAGCCGCCGCCAGTCGTGCGACCGGCCGTGCACCACGTCACGGTCGTGCCGGTCGTCCCAGACGAAGAACCAGGCGCTGTAGTCGCATATCGCCTGGATGACCTCCTCGGACGCGCCCAGGTAGTACCCCGCCATGAGGTCGGTGTAGCAAAGGCCGTCGGCATATTCCTGCACCTTGTCCGCCGGCATCAGCCGTTTTTCCAGCAGCCAGAGGCGGGTCTTCTCCTGGAGCCGCGGCCAATACGGATGCAGTTGCCGGGGAAACTCGGCCTCGATCACCGGGAGGGCGAGTTGGGGTGGAACCGCGACCACCGTCGGCGTCGATGTGGTGCTGCGTGGGAAAGCGTGCACGAACAAACCCCTCTCAGCCGAACCAGGAGCGCACGCCCCTCCCGTTGTGCCAGGCGTGCGCCGTTGCGTATCCCCGCACTTCCATTCAGCACCACAACTGACCGCTCTGGGAACGGATTTGCTTCACTCACTACCCCCCAGTGCCGAGAATCTCCCCTTGTGTGACTGAATAGGGTTCGCTAGGCACGCACAAAGGATCGAAGCTGCGAAGGATGGCCGAGCGAGTCCGACCGGACATGACGAACGCCTGGTCGGAACAGTCCCGACCAGGCGTCACCACCACACCTGCGGTCTCAGTCGTTGGCGACCACGGGGTAGCGTGGCTCGTTCTCGGCCATCTGCCGCAGCGCGTCCTTGCGCTCCCGCTTGGAGAGCCGGTCGATGTACAGGTATCCGTACAGGTGGTCGGTCTCGTGCTGCAAACACCGTGCGAAGTAGCCGGTGCCACGCACCTTGATCGGGTTGCCCTTCTCGTCCTGCCCGGTGACCTCGGCGTAGTCGGGCCGGGCGAGCGGCGCGTACGCGGTGGGCACCGACAGGCAGCCCTCGTTGCTGTCGTCGAGCCGGCGCTTCTCGGCCGGGAGGTCGACGAGCTTCGGGTTGCACACCACGCCGACGTGCCGGACGCCCTCGTCGTCCTGGCAGTCGTAGACGAAGACCTTCAGGTCGACGCCGATCTGGTTGGCGGCGAGACCCACGCCCTCGGCGGTCCGCTGGCTCGCGAACATGTCGGCGACCAGCTGGTCCAGCTCCTCGCCGAACTCGGTGACGTCCTTGCACTCCTTGTGCAGCACCGGGTTCCCGACGACGGTGATGGGCCGCGAGGTCCCCCGCGCACGCCAGGCGTTCTCGCGCTCCTCGGTCCCCTCGGTGTCGACGACGAACCCGTCGTCGTCCACCGGGAGCACGCCCACGTGCTGCTGATCGGTGTCCTGCTGCGCCATGACCGACGTAAGCCTTCCCTAGGTAATACGGGGGGGGAGATGTTGCTGATACAGGGTACGTGGACGCGCCCGTCAGGGGCGCGGGACCGTGTCCGACATGCGGCTCCGCCGCGGGGGCGCGACCAGCCACGTCCGGCCCGCAGCCGGAGCACCATGCTCAGCAGACCTCTTCCAGATCCCGCCAGTCCCTCGAATCAGGGCTGTCCGCGACCCACCCGTCCAGCAGCCCCCTCACCAGCGCGGCCGGCGCGGCCACCCCGCACTCCCGCTCCGGCACCCACAACTGCCCGTCCGTCCGGTGCCCCAGCGGCCCGGGATGCCCCGGCTCACTGTGGTCGTGGGGATCGAGGTGCACCCCGTCGCCCTCGTCCGACGGCATCCGCGACTCGGAGCACATCCGGCACAGCAGCCGCACGGAAGAGGACCAGTCCTCCGCCGCGAACCCGGCGTCCCCCGCCAGCTGCTCCAGCGCGTCCCGGTCCGCCTCCGTCGCCGCCTCCAGCAGCACCACCCACGTCGGCACCGGTGACGGCGCCCACAGCTCGATCTCGTCGAACACGGGGTACGCATGCCCCGTCGCCGTGGTCCGTTCCCCGTGCGGCACCCCGTCGTGCAGGACGACCTCGCCCCAGCGCCGCCCGGACGAGGGAAGCGGAATGGACTGCACCTCGATCCGGGCGGGGTCGAGGCGCCGCCCCCACACCACCTCGGCCTCCCCTTCCGGGGACAGCCGTACCGCGGCGCTGCCCAGGTCCATCCCGGACGGCTCACCGGACGCGGTGGCGCCTCCCGGCACCCGCAGCCCGTACGCCTGCCAGGCCCGCCGCGCCAGCGGCCAGTCCTGCAGCGCGGTCGCCGCGATGCCCACGTTCCACCAGTCCGGTGCCCCGGTCTCGCGGTCCAGCAGCGCCACCGCCCGCAGGCCGGCCGCCCGGGCCTGTTCCCAGTCGTGCCGGAACTTGTGCAGCAGGGCGAGGTTGAACCAGGACTCGGACAGCCAGGGTTCCAGGTCGGCGGCGCGTGTCAGTAGCTCGCCCGCGTCCTCGTACCGGCCGTCGCCGATCAGCGTGAACGCCCGGTCGGTGGCCTGCCGCCAGGAGGCGGAGGGCCGGTGCCGTCCCTTGCCGAAGATCCTCACGATTCCCGCCTGCCAGTTCCAGTTCCGCACAGTGGGCTGGCTTGTGCCCCCGGACATCACCCTCTCCCTCGCATCCAACCACGTACGACGGGAGAGCCGCTCATTACCCATGGGTTACCCAGCCGCGCGCAGGGTCAGACAGTCTCGGGCGAGCACGCGGGCCAGGGCTTCCACGACCTCGGGAGCGTAGTCCCCCGCGGTGGCCAGGCGTAACTCCTCCAGCGCGGTCAGCTGCCCGCCGGCCCCGGAATCCCGGGACTTCTCCTCGTACGCGTTGACGACCCGCACGATCCGCGCCGCGAGCGGCTGCTCCCGGTAGGGGTCGGCCTGCCGCTCCACGACCACGGCGACGGCCGCGGCCACCCCGGTCTGCCGGACGACCGCTCCGCCGAGCAGGGCTATCCGCCGCTGCTCCGCCGCCGGCAGCACGGCGGTGGCCCCGGCCGGGACCGGGTCGACGAGACTCAGCTGGCCGATGTCGTGCATCAGGGCCGCGTACTCCAGCACGGTGAGCTCCGCTCGGGACAGCCCCAGGTCCCGCCCGACGGCCTGGCTGAGCGCGGCGACCCGGCGGGCGTGCCCGGCCGGGGTGTACCCCGCGATCTCGGTCGCGCGGGCGAGGGAGGCGATGGTCTGCCGGTAGGTGGCCCGGACGGCCTCGTAGCGGCGCAGGGACAGCTGGGTGAGAAGCAGGGGCAGGCAGAAGACGGGCAGCGCCCACAGCCCCACGACCGCCACGGCGAGCGCCATCACCGCGCCGGTGGCGCAGACGGCGGACCCGATGCCGAGCAGGCCGCGCAGTTCGTCCCGCAGCAGCGGACCGAACGGCCACCGCGTGCGGGAGTGAGCCTGCGCGGCGGCGAGCACGGCGTCGCACAGGGCGGTGAGCACGAGCAGCGCGACCAGCAGCAGGGCGTACGCCGGTCCGCCCCACTGCTCCAACGCGCCCCTGGTGTCGAGGGGTTGGAAGCAGACGGCGGCGAAGCCGACGGTGAGGACGCGCCGGGTGAGGTGGTCGGGGGTGGGGTGGCGGCCGCTGGCGATGTGCGGCACGTTGCCGAGCAGCGCGGCCGCGCCCACGACGGCGACGGCCTGGAGGGCGCCGTCGTGGGCGCCGAGCAGCGCGTAGGCGAGCCCGCCGGCCGCCCCGAGGGGCGCGGCCTCCCGTACGTCGGCGCCGGACCGGCGGGCCGCCTCCCCGACGACGACGAGCAGGCCGAAGGCGAGGGCGGCGACACGGTCGTCGAGCCCCTCCCACAGCGTGCCGGCCACACAGCCGAGCCCGAGCGCCAGCGCGGCCGACCGGAAGGACCACAGCACGGCGCCGGACCGGAGCCCCGCCACGCAGACGCACCGCTTCGACCGCCCGCCGGGCCCCCACTCCGCGACCTGCCCACCCCACCCGGCCGATCCCCCGGGCGCCGAGGTGACGGGGACGTGGCCGGAGGTCCGATCACACGGCCCGGCCTGCGCGTCGCGCGGCGCCGCGACGGCGGCGCGGTCGACGGTCGCCCCCCGCCGTCCGGGTGCAACGCCACTGGGCGGCGCCACGGGGTCACGGTCCGGGGTCCGGTCGCGGTGGCCGGCCGGGGCGTCGGGTGGTGGGGTGGGGGACGGGTCGGTGGGATTCATGAGGTGGGCCGCCCGGCTTCCTGGCGGTCGGTGCTCGGTGGGGTGGGAAGGGGGAGCTCGGGCGGGAGCGGGCCGGCGGTCACCGTGGGATGCCAGCCGTCCCTGGCCAGCGCCCGGGTCAGGGCGTCGACCACCCGTGCGTCGAAGTGGCGGCCGGCGCACCGCCGCAACTCCGCCACCGCGGCCGGTACCGGCCGGGCCCGGCTGTAGGACCGGGTGGAGGTCATCGCGTCGAACGCGTCGGCCACCGCCACCACCCGCGCGCACTCGGGGATCTGCCCGCCCGCCAGCCCGTAGGGGTAGCCGCTGCCGTCGATGCGCTCGTGGTGGTGCAGGATCGCCGCGCGGGCCTCGCCCAGGAAGGAGATGCCGCGCACCATCTCGTGACCGTACTCGGGGTGGAGCTCGATGATCCGCCGCTCCTGAGGCGTCAGCGGTCCGTCCTTGCGGAGCAGCCGCGTGGGGACGCCGAGCTTCCCGACGTCGTGCAGGATCCCGGCGAAGCGCAGCACCTCCACCCGCTCCTCCGGCATGCCCAGTTCGCGGGCGATCATCACGGAGGCCTGGCCGACCCGCTCGCTGTGCCCGCGGGTGTACCCGTCCTTGATGTCGACGGCCTGCACGAGCGCGCGGATGGTGGCCTGATGGGCGGCCCGCTCCCGGTCGTACTGGGCGAACACCCACCAGGAGACGCACATCGGCAGCAGCACGAGCAGCGCGGCGACCGGGCCGTAGGGGCTGCGCCACAGCACGGCCATCATCAGCCCGGCGAGCCCGTGCACCCCGATCGGCGCGAGGGAGCGGGGGAACAGGCCGTGCCACGCCCGGCGGGCGGGAACCCTTTCCGCGAGCGCGCGGAACCCGCCGTCGAGGAGCGCGAGCACCCCGCAGAACGCCAGGACCGCCGCGGCGCACGGCAGCAGCGCGTACGGGAAGTCGGAGCCCGCCACCGTGTCCCCGCCGCCCAGCGCCCGGTGCACCAGCCCGGCGGCCCACACGGCGAGCGCCAGTTCGGCGGCCCGCCAGATCCGGCGCAGCGCCTGCGGCCGGTGCGCGGCCGGCGAGAGCAGCGCCCCGGGCAGCGGCACGAGGGCGGCGGCCGGTGGGGGCAGCAGGAAGGCTCCGGCGAGCAGCACGGGGTAGAAGGTCCCGCCGAGCCGCTGTCGTACGACGCGTTCGCAGGCCGCGTACAGCACGGCCAGCAGGACGACAGCCCAGCAGGGTGTCCCCATCACGCCCCTCCCCGACCGTGCCCGTCCAGGCTTCGGAGCCTAGGGCGACGGCCGGAGGGTACGGGAGGTCATGACCGGAGGATTAGCACATTCGGGTGACAGACCACCCGCGGAGAACGCTCAGCTCTCCTGAGGGGTGGCGGGGGCGACCGTCACGTCGCTCTCCGGGACGGTCTGGCCCGAACGGATCAGGTCCAGCCGCCCCAGCACCTTGGCCCGCAGGTCGCTCGGCACGTCGTCGTGCCCGCAGCACCGCTTGACCAGCTTCTTCACGGCCTGCTCCAGCCCGTACTTCTCCAGGCACGGCGAGCACTCGTCGAAGTGCTGCTTGAACTTGACGCGATCGACGTCCGGCATCTCACTGTCGAGGAACTCGTAGAGATGATCGAGTACCTCACTGCAGTCCGTCTCGTGCGGCTCTCCGCAGCTCATGAGCCCGAGCCTTTCGCTTCGTTCGACTCTCCGGCGCCCGCCGGGACGAGCCCGCGCTCACGCGCGTAGTCCTCCAGCATGCCGCGCAGTTGACGGCGGCCCCGGTGCAGCCGGGACATCACCGTACCGATGGGTGTCCCCATGATGTCGGCGATCTCCTTGTACGCAAAGCCCTCGACGTCGGCGAGATAGACGGCGATGCGGAATTCCTCGGGGATCGCCTGCAGCGCTTCCTTCACGTCCGAGTCGGGCAGGTGGTCGAGCGCCTGCGACTCCGCGGAGCGCAAGCCCGTCGACATGTGCGACTCGGCACGGGCGAGCTGCCAGTCCTCGATCTCCTCGGCCGCGGAGCGCTGGGGTTCGCGCTGCTTCTTGCGGTACGAGTTGATGAACGTGTTGGTGAGAATGCGGTACAGCCACGCCTTGAGGTTGGTGCCCTCACGGAACTGGTGGAAGGACGCGTACGCCTTGGCGTAGGTCTCCTGCACCAGGTCCTCGGCGTCGGCCGGGTTGCGCGTCATGCGCAGCGCGGCGGAATACATCTGGTCGAGGAATTCGAGCGCGTCCCGTTCGAAGCGCGCGGTGCGCTCCGCGGTCGACTCCGCGCCCACGCCCCGGCCCTCGGGCAGCTCCGCCTGGCCGTTGTCGGTCCCTGCGTCGGTACCGGTGACCGGACCCACCTCCTCAAGTTCCCGGGCAGGACCAAAACCGATCCCACTCGACTCGGAGGATAGAACACGACCCGTGCCTGCCGCCGCTCGAATAGGAGCGGTCTTGGCCGCGTGCAGCACCGTCCAGTCCAGGTCAGCGCTGCGCTCACGGCTCGGGCAGATGGTCGAACCCATGCGGCGGACTTCCTCTCCTTCGGCGTCGGCGCTGGTGTCCCAGCACTTCTGTCCGCACAACAGTGGTCCGTCACGCAACATTCCCGGCCGTCACCCGAGGGCCGGGATCCATGCGGCGACCGCGTCCGTGATGATGGTCACCGCCCTGTCCTGCCCGATGTCCGCCCGTTTGGGCACCGCGAAGCCATGATCGGCGCCCGGCACCTCGACCAGTTCGTAGTCCCCCTCGGGGAACTCGGCCGGCTTGCCGAACGGGTCGTTCCCGCCCTGGACGACGAGCGTGGGCACCCCGGCCCCCAGCAGTTCCGCGGCGCGTGACTTCTCCGGCCGGCCCGGCGGGTGCAGCGGGAAGCTCAGGGCGAGGACTCCGGCCGCGCCCAGCTCCGTGGCCGTACGGCAGGCGACCCGGGCGCCCGCGCTGCGGCCGCCGGAGACCACCGGCAGCCCGGGCGCCGCGAGCGCGGGCCACACGCCCCGCCAGCCCGTGTCGAGCGTCTTCGGCGCGGGCGCGACCTTCCGGCCGGCGACCCGCCAGGGCTGCTCGACCAGCGCCACGGTCACGCCGTGCGCCGGGAGCGCGGCGGCGATCGCCCGCAGGTCCCGGGCCTCGATGCCACCGCCGGCCCCGTGGCTGACGGCGAGCACGAGCCGCGCCCGCTCCGCCTCGTACCAGGTGAGACGGGCGTCCCCCGCCTCCGTAGCGACGATCTTCGATGTGGTCACGGCAGAAGGCTAGAAGGCAGGAGGCTGGAACAGGAGGCTAGAAGAGGGTGCCCTCTTCGGGGCCCGCCAGTTCCTTCAGCAGTTCCGGTCCGTTGTTGCGCACGTTGCTGACGGCCGTGGCGACCGGGTAGGCCCGCATCAGGCCCTCCGGCGGCGGGGCCAGCAGCGACCGCAGGTCGTCGACGTCGGTGCGCGCCGGGTCGAGCCAGGCGTCCCACCGGTCCGGGGTCAGCATCAGCGGCATCCGGGGGTGGATGTCCGCCAGCGTCCGGGGACCTTCCGCCGGGGCCACCGCGAGCGGCGCGGTCTCCGCCTCCGTCGTGATCACCGAGCACGTCGCCCACCAGGCCAGCGGATGGTCGTCGGGCAGCGTCCGGTCGCGCCAGAACTCGTACAGCCCCGCCATGGCGAACACGGACCCGTCGGCCGGGAGCACGAAGTACGGCTGCTTGCGCGGCCGCTTCTTCTTCCCCTCGACCTCCAGGTCGCGCTCCTCCCTGGCGGTGACCCACTCGTAGTAGCCGTCGGCGGGCACGATGCAGCGGCGGGCGGCGAAGGCACGGCGGTACGACGGCTTCTCGTGCACGGTCTCGGCCCGCGCGTTGATCATCCGGGCGGCGCCCTCGGGGGACTTGGCCCAGGACGGCACGAGCCCCCACTTGAGCCTGCGCAGCTGCCGAACCGGGCGGCGGTCGTCGGCGTCTTTCAACGGACGGTCGAGGACGGCGTAGACCTCCTTGGTCGGCGCCACGTTGTAGTCGGGCTCCAGGGTCTCCTCGGGCTCCCACTTCTCCACTTCAAAGATTCCTGCGAGATCCTCGGGCCCACGACTGGATGCATACCGTCCGCACATACGTGCAACACTGCCAGACTTCACCTGCCCGTAGGGAGTAACCACCCGACCATGGAGAGCACCGCCGCCCTCGCGCTGCCCGACCTCTGGGACCGTCTGACGGGCACCCAGTCCGACCCCGACCTGTGGGTGGTGCTCGCGACCCTGGTCGCCGCGCTCGCGGTGGTCGTCCCGCACACCCTGTGGCGGATATCCCGCAACGCCGTCACCATCGCCCACGAGGGCGGTCACGGCCTGGTCGCCCTGCTCACCGGCCGCCAGCTCACCGGCATCAGACTGCACTCCGACACCAGCGGACTCACGCTCAGCCGGGGCAAGCCGCACGGCATCGGCATGATCCTCACGGCGGCCGCGGGCTACACCGCGCCGCCGCTCCTGGGGCTGGGCGGGGCGGCCCTGCTGGGCGCCGGCCGCATCACGCTGCTCCTCTGGGCCGCCACGGCCCTGCTCCTCGTCATGCTGGTGATGATCCGCAACGCCTACGGCGTCCTCACGGTGTTCCTGACCGGCGGCACCTTCCTGCTGGTGTCCTGGCTGGCGGGCCCCCAGGTGCAGGCGGCGTTCGCGTACGCGGTGGTGTGGTTCCTGCTCCTCGGGGGCGTGCGTCCGGCGTTCGAACTCCAGTCGAAGCGCTCCCGGGGCGGGGCGGGCGACTCGGACGCGGACCAGCTGTCCCGCCTCACCCATCTCCCGGCGGCCGTCTGGCTGTTCCTGTTCCACACGGTGTCGCTGTGTTCACTGATCGGCGGCGGCAGGTGGCTGCTGCACATATGACAGGCCTCCGCGGCGCCGCACCCGAGGGCTCCACGGGCGGCCGCACACTAAAGTGAGCCCATGGCCGCAAACCCCACCGCACCAACCGCCCTCTGGCCCGCCCCCCACGCGCGCGGAGCCGTCGACGCGACGGTTCACGTGCCCGGGTCCAAGTCGGTCACCAACCGCGCCCTCGTCCTGGCCGCCCTCGCCTCCGAACCCGGCTGGCTGCGCCGCCCGCTCCGGTCCCGCGACACCCTGCTGATGGCCGGCGCGCTGCGCGCGATGGGCGTCGGCATCGAGGAGGGCGTGGGCCCGGACGGCTCCGGTGAGGCCTGGCGCGTGATCCCCGCGGGGCTGCGCGGCCCCGCCACCGTCGACGTCGGCAACGCGGGCACGGTGATGCGCTTCCTGCCGCCCGTCGCCACCCTCGCCACCGGCGACATCCGCTTCGACGGCGACCCGCGTTCCTACGAGCGTCCCCTGCACGGCGTGATCGACGCCCTGCGCGCCCTCGGCGCCCGGATCGACGACGACGGCCGTGGCGCGCTCCCGCTGACCGTGCACGGCAGCGGCGCCCTGGACGGTGGTCCGGTGTCGGTCGACGCCTCGTCCTCCTCCCAGTTCGTGTCGGCCCTGCTGCTCTCGGGCCCGTGTTTCAACCAGGGCGTGGAGGTCCGCCACACCGGTGCGAGCCTGCCCTCCCTCCCCCACATCCGGATGACCGTCGACATGCTGCGCGCGGTCGGCGCCCAGGTGGACACCCCGGAGTCGGGTGGCGAGCCGAACGTCTGGCGGGTCACGCCGGGCGCCCTGCTCGGCCGTGACCTGACCGTCGAGCCGGACCTCTCCAACGCCCAGCCGTTCCTGGCCGCCGCCCTGGTGACGGGCGGCAGGGTGCTGATCCCGGACTGGCCGTCCCGGACGACCCAGCCGGGTGACCGGCTGCGGGAGATCTTCACCGAGATGGGTGGTTCCTGCGAACTGACCGAGTACGGCCTGGAGTTCACCGGCTCGGGCCGGATCCACGGCATCGACGTCGACCTGGGCGACGTCGGCGAGCTCACCCCCGGCATCGCGGCGGTCGCCGCCCTCGCGGACTCCCCGTCCACGCTGCGCGGGGTCGCCCACCTCCGGATGCACGAGACGGACCGGCTGGCGGCGCTCACCAAGGAGATCAACGAGCTGGGCGGCGACGTCACCGAGACCGCCGACGGCCTGCACATCCGGCCGCGCCCGCTGCACGGCGGGACCTTCCACACCTACGAGGACCACCGCATGGCCACCGCCGGTGCGATCATCGGCCTGGCCGTGGCCGGCGTGGAGATCGAGAACGTGGCGACGACCGCGAAGACCCTGCCGGACTTCCCCGACCTGTGGGCCGGGATGCTCGGGAGCGGTGGGGCGTAGGGGCGTACGACCATGCGCCGCTACGGCAAGCACACCGACGAGGACGACATCCGCTCCCGTCCCAACCGCAAGGGCAACCGGCCGCGGACCAACATCCGTCCCAAGCACGAGGACGCGGCCGAGGGCATGGTCCTCACCGTCGACCGGGGCCGGCTGACCTGCCTGGTCGAGGACCGTACGATCCTGGCGATGAAGGCCCGTGAGCTGGGCCGCAAGGCCGCGGTGGTCGGCGACCGGGTGGCGCTGGTCGGCGATCTGTCCGGCAGGAAGGACACGCTGGCCCGGATCGTGCGCATCGAGGACCGCTCCTCCGTGCTGCGCCGTACCGCCGACGACGACGACCCGTTCGAGCGGGTGGTCGTCGCCAACGCCGACCAGCTGGCGATCGTCACCGCCCTGGCCGACCCGGAGCCCCGCCCCCGGCTCATCGACCGCTGCCTGGTCGCGGCCTACGACGGCGGTCTCACCCCCCTGCTGGTCATGACCAAGTCGGACCTGGCCCCGCCGGACAAGCTCCTGGAGCTGTACGGCGACCTGGAGATCCCGTACGTGGTCACGAGCCGCGAGGAACTGGAGACGGGGGGCGCGGCACAGCGCGTCCAGGAACACCTCGACGGCAAGATCACGGCGTTCGTCGGGCATTCGGGCGTCGGCAAGACGACCCTGGTCAACGCGCTGGTCCCGGTGGACCGCCGGCGTACGACGGGACATGTGAACGCGGTGACGGGCCGCGGCCGTCACACCACGACGTCCGCGCTGGCGCTGCCCCTGGCCGACGACGGGGGCTGGGTCATCGACACCCCGGGCGTCCGGTCCTTCGGTCTTGCGCACGTCGACCCGTCCCGGGTGATCCACGCGTTCCCCGATCTGGAGCCCGGCACGGTCAACTGCCCGCGCGCGTGCAGTCACGACGAGCCGGACTGCGCGCTGGACGAGTGGGTGACCGAGGGCCACGCGGACCCCGCCCGCCTCTACTCGCTGCGCCGCCTGCTGGCCACGCGGGAGCGCACGGAGGGCGACTGACCACCGGGGTGTTTGTCCTGACCCGAGTTCGGTAAGTGCATAATCGCACCGAGCCGGACGTACGGGAGGACAGCACATGGCGTGGCTGCTGGTGATCGTCGCCGGAATCCTGGAGACCGGCTTCGCCGTGTGCCTCAAGCTCTCCCACGGTTTCACCCGGCTGTGGCCGACGATCGCCTTCGCGTCCTTCGCCCTGGGCAGCTTCGGCCTGCTGACCCTCTCCCTGAAGAAGCTGGACGTGGGCCCGGCGTACGCGGTCTGGACGGGCATCGGCGCGGCGGGCACGGCCATCTACGGCATGGTCTTCCTGGGCGACCTGGTCTCCGTTCTGAAGATCGTCTCGATCAGCCTGGTGATCGCGGGCGTCATCGGCCTCCAGCTGTCGGGCTCCGCGCACTGAAACGCCCGGCAGGGGGCGCGGGCCGTGCCGGTGCCCGGTTACACCGCCTGCCGCACGAGCACCCCCCGCACCAGCTCCGCCACCCCACCGTCCCCGGGCGGTGCGGCCACGCACGACAACGCGAGCCGGACGACGAGCTCGCACGACCGCGCCAGCTCCCGGTCTCCCTGCCCTGCCGCCGGCCCGGCCAGCACCGCCACCGCCCGGTCCCGCACGATCCGCACGAACTCCCCGGGTGACGGCAGCGGCCCGTCCGCCCGCCGCTGCGCCGGCACCCCGGACGACGACGGCACCGCGGAGAGTGTCGGCACCGGCAACCGCTCGCTCCAGCACCCCGTGAGCATCGCCCGTACCAGCACGCTCTCCCGGGCCGCCACCGCCGTCCACTCGGCCGTCGCCGTCAGGCGCTCCGGCATCCCGGTATGGCTGCCCAGAGCCCGCTCGACGCCCGCGAGATACCCGTCGGCCTCCCTGCGCACCAGCGCTCTGGCCAGGCCTTCCTTGCTGCCGAACTCGTTGTACAGCGTCTGGCGGGACACCCCGGCCGCCGCGGCCACGTCGACCATCCGGACGGCGGTCCACGGCCGGCGCGTCAGCGCGGCGTACGCGGCGTCCAGAAGGGATTCCCGGGCTGCAGGCATCATCGCCTCCCTGGGGCGAGCGACTCTGCGCCCAGGTTTGACGCGGACGAATCCACTGTCAAGGGTTCGCGAAGGCACCGGGGGGGGCGCCCTTCGGCCAACACGCGCGGGCGCACCGGAGTCCCCCGTCCGATCACCTCACGCTGCTCACCCCGACCGCTGAGCGCCGTCCCCACGACGGCCCCCGAGATCCTCGGGCATCCCCTGGTAGCCCCGCGCCCGTCCCGGCAGATAGCGTTCGTCGCATGCCGGACTACCTCGATGACCTGCGCCTCGCCCATGTACTCGCGGACGCGGCGGACGCCGCCACCATGGACCGCTTCAAGGCTCTCGACCTCAAGGTCGAGACCAAGCCGGACATGACCCCGGTGAGCGAGGCCGACAAGGCCGCCGAGGAGCTGATCCGCGGCCAGTTGCAGCGCGCCCGCCCGCGCGACGCGATCCTCGGCGAGGAGTACGGCGTCGAGGGCACCGGTCCCCGCCGCTGGGTCGTCGACCCGATCGACGGCACCAAGAACTACGTCCGCGGGGTGCCCGTCTGGGCGACCCTGATCTCCCTGACGGAGGCGGCCGAGGGCGGCTACCAGCCGGTCGTCGGCGTGGTCTCCGCGCCCGCGCTGGGCCGCCGCTGGTGGGCCGCGAAGGGCCACGGCGCCTTCACCGGCCGGAGCCTGTCCTCGGCGACCCGGCTGCACGTCTCCAGGGTCTCGAAACTGTCCGACGCCTCCTTCGCGTACTCCTCGCTGAGCGGCTGGGAGGAGCGGGGCCGGCTGAACGGCTTCCTGGACCTGACCCGCGAGGTGTGGCGCACGCGCGCGTACGGCGACTTCTGGCCGTACATGATGGTCGCCGAGGGGTCCGTCGACATCTGCGCGGAGCCGGAGCTGTCCTTGTGGGACATGGCCGCCAACGCGATCGTCGTGACGGAGGCAGGCGGCACCTTCACCGGCCTGGACGGCCGCCCCGGCCCGCACAGCGGCAACGCGGCGGCGTCCAACGGGCTGCTCCACGACGAGCTGCTGTCGTACCTCTCGCAGCGTTACTGAAACGGTCCTGTGGGGCGTGGCGGGAGAACCTGAGGCAGAAGGGAGCGATTCCGCCTCTCACATATGAGCGCACACGCCCTCAATTGACTGCGCGCACCCCCTTGTTGACTCCGGCTTTACCTGCCACCCTGAGAGCACCCCCACTTGTGAACTTGTGAATCGCTGAACTTTCGGCGGTTCCCTAGGAGGTGGCACCCTTCATGCTCGTCCGTGACGCCATGAGCACGGTGGTTCTCACCGTCGGCCCAGCCCACACCCTCCGCCAGGCAGCCGCCCTGATGTCCGCGCGCCGCGTGGGCGCGGCGATCGTCCACGACCCGGACGCCGGCGGCATCGGGATCCTCACCGAGCGCGACATCCTCAACTCCGTCGGCCTGGGCCAGGACCCGGACCGGGAGCACATCCACGCCCACACCACCAACGACGTCGTGTTCGCCACCCCGACCTGGACCCTGGAGCAGGCGGCCCGGGCGATGGCGGACGGCGGCTTCCGCCATCTGATCGTCCTCGACGGCGCCGAGCCCGCCGGGATCGTCTCGGTCCGCGACATCATCCGCTGCTGGGCAGGCACCCGCGCGCCGCAGCCCGTCTAGGCCCGGCCAGGATCGGGACGAGCGAATTGGACTCAATCCAATTCCGAATTCGGTCCAAAGTCACACCTATTCGGAGAATGGTCGGTCTGCTGTTAGGCTGGTTTCCATGAGTGACCTTCTGGAACGGCTGCGTGGACGCGGGTGGCGGATGACCGCGCAGCGACGCGTCGTGGCCGAGGTTCTCGACGGCGACCACGTCCACCTGACGGCCGACGAGGTCCATTCCAGGGCCGTCGCCAAGCTGCCCGAGATCTCCCGGGCGACCGTCTACAACACGCTGGGTGAGCTGGTCTCGCTCGGCGAGGTCACCGAGGTCTCGACGGACAAGCGCGCCAAGCGGTACGACCCGAACGCGCACCGGCCGCACCACCACCTGGTCTGCTCCCGGTGCGGCTCGATCCGCGACGTCCACCCGACCGGCGACCCGCTGGCCGACCTCCCCAGCTCGGAGCGGTTCGGCTTCACGGTCTCCGACGTCGAGGTGACCTACCGCGGACTCTGCCCGGACTGCGCGACAGCCGCCTGACACGACGCTCCCCGAAGGCCCCGGCCGCTCACCACGAGCACCGGGGCCTTCGCGTCGCACCGGGCACCCGGGGATCCCGCGCACCACCGGGAAAAACCGAGGGCCGGAATCCGTTTCCGGATTCCGGCCCTCGGCCTTCAGTAGCGGGGACAGGATTTGAACCTGCGACCTCTGGGTTATGAGCCCAGCGAGCTACCGAGCTGCTCCACCCCGCGTCGATGAATGGAACACTACGTGAGGGAGACGGGAAGAAGCAAATCCATTCCCGCAAGCCCGGCTGACCTGCGAAAAGGGCAAGCTCACGCGGACAGCTCCTCCCGCAGGGCGTCCCGCAGCCGCCCCGCCCGTTCGCTCACCTCGGCCGGCCCCAGCACCACCGCGCGGTCGGCCCAGCGCTGTCCCTCGGCCAGCTCGCCCCGACGCGCGTAGACCAGGGCCAGCCGCAGCGCCGCCCGTCCATGACCGGCGTCCGCGGCCCGCTCCCACCACACCGCGGCCTCCGGCTCGCTGCCCTCGCGGGCCAGCAGCAGGCCCAGGTTGAACGCCCCGTTCCGTGAACCGGCCTCGGCCGCCGTCCGGTACCACCGTGCCGCCTCCACCACGTCCCCGCGCGCCGCGGCCAGCATGCCGACCCGCACCTGGGCCCGCCGGTGCCCCTGCGAGGCGGCCCGCTCGTACCACTCCTCGCACTCCGTCTTCACGTGCAGCGACGACTCCCCGAGCTCGTGCTCGGACACCGCCGGGCGGCGCGCGTCGAGCACCGCGGCCAGCCGGTAGGCGGCCTCGGCGCTGCCGCCGCCCGCCGCACACCGCAGGTGCTGTTCGGCGGCGGCCTCGTCGCCCTCGCGGAGGCGGGCGATGCCCACCTGAAGGGCGGCCTCGGTGTGCCCGGCGGCGGCGGCCTGCTCGTAGCAGCGCAGCGCGACCCGGTCCTCGCCCCGCCCGGCGTACAGGATGCCGAGGTTGAAGGCGGCGTCCACGCTGCCCGCCTCCGCGGCCTTGGAGAACCACGGCAGGGCGCCGGAGGTGTCGCCGCCCTGGAGCAGCAGGATGGCGAGCGCGTTCGCGGCCTCGCGGTGCCCGGCGTACGCGGCCCGCCGGTACCACTGCTCGGCCTGCGCGGTCCGTCCCTGCTCGGCGCAGAGCAGCCCGAGGTTGTACGCCCCGTTGTCGTCACCGGCGTCCATCGCCGCCCGGTACCAGCGCTCGGCGGTCTGGGTCTCGCCGCGCTCGGCGTGCAGCGCGCCGAGCGCGTTCGCCGCGTTGCCGTCGCCGTCCTGGGCGGCCCGCAGCCACCAGATGGCCGCGTTCTCGGTGTCCCCGGCGTCCCGCAGCAGGAAGCCGAGCGCACAGGCGGCCCGCGCCTCGCCGTCCTTGGCGGCGGTCAGGTACCAGCGTCCGGCCTCCCTGAGCTCACCGCGCTTCTCCAGGATCGCGCCGAGGTGCAGGGCGGCCCGCCGGTGCCCGCGCGCGGCGGCCTGGCGGTACCACTGCTCGGCCTCCGCGGCCTCCTCGGCACCGGCCGTGGCCTGCGGGCCGACACCGTTGTCGCCCCCGGGGCCGTCCTCGTCCACCGGCGTCCTGCGGTCGAGCGCCCGCGCCAGCCGGTACGCCGCCTCCCGGTGCCCGCGCTCGGCGGCGGCCCGCATCCACCTCCCGGCGGCCGCGTCCCCCCGGTGCTCCAGCAGGTCCGCGAGCGCGTAGGCGCCGAGCGCGTGCCCCTGCTCGGCGGACTGGCGCAGCCAGTACTCGGCGGCGGGTTCGTCCCCGCGCTCCCGGTGGTGGCGGCCCAGCGCGTGGGCGGCGGCCGCGGATCCGGCGACGGCGGCGATCCGCCACCAGCCGGCCGCCTCGTCCGGGTAACCGCGCTGGTGCAGCAGGACGCCGAGATTGTTGGCGGCGGCGCGGTCGCCCGCGGCGGTGGCGGCACGCAGTTGGGGCTCGGCTCCGTCGAGGTCGCCGCGGCGCAGCAGCATGGCGCCGAGGACGCTCATCGCCTCGACGTCGCCGCCCTCGGCCTGGAGTCGGCGGCGCGCCTCCTCAGCGGCCTCGTCGCGGGTCGGCTCCTCACCCGAAGGCTGCACAAATCGCCCTGTCTCGAACAGAGTTGCCTTGTCCCCCATAACGTCCATCGTCGCACCACCTGCAACCTGGGTACACCACGTATACCGCAGACCGTGAGGTCACTTCAGCGTTTTGTCGACATGCCCACAGAACGACAAGTCAAACACATCTCACGCAACTCCCCACGGCGGCACGGCGTCTCCTCCACCGGTACATGCGTTCGTCGCCGGTCCGGACACCACGAAGGCCCGGATCCCAAGAGGATCCGGGCCTTCGATTGCAGTAGCGGGGACAGGATTTGAACCTGCGACCTCTGGGTTATGAGCCCAGCGAGCTACCGAGCTGCTCCACCCCGCGCCGTTGCCTGTCAACAGTACCACGGCGCGGGGCGGACTTGATCACCCACTGGGACTGCTGCCGGGGCTGCCGCTCGGACCGGGGCTCGGGCTGCTGCTCGCGGCCGTGCCGCCGCCCTTGCCGTTCGCCTTCGTCTGCGCGTCCTCGGCCCGTTTCAGCGCGTCCCGCAGATCGTCCTGGGCCTTGCCGTACGCGGTCCAGTCGCCCTTCTTCAGTGCCTCCTGGCCCGCCTCGAAGGCCTTCTGGGCGTCGTCGAGCGCGGCTTGGACCGTCGGGTTCCCGGACGTCGGCGGTGTGGTCGTCCCGGTGTCCGAGGAGCCCGTGCCCGAACCGTCCGAGCCGAACACCTTGTTGAGCGCCTCGTCCAGGGTGTCCTCGAAGGCGGTCCTGCCCTCGAAGGTGACCAACACTTTCCGCAGCAACGGGTACTTGACGCCGGCGCCGCGTACGTACACCGGCTCCGCGTACAGCAGCCCCCCGTCCAGTGGCACGGTCAGCAGATTGCCGTACTCGACCTCCGAGTCGCCGCCCTTGAGGAGCTTGATCGCGGCGGCGATCTCCTGTTCGGAGTTGAACTTGCTCTGGACCTGTTTGGGTCCGTCGACGGTCGTACCGGTCGGCAGTTTCAGGATTCTGATCTTGCCGTAGTCCTGCGAACCGGCCTCGGAGTCGACCGACATGAAAGCGCTGAGGTTGTTCCGCCCGTTGGGGGTGAACGTCGTGGACAGGGAGAACGCCTGCCCGCTCTGGTCCGGCATCTTCATGCTCAGGTAGTACGGCGGCACCGCGTTGCCCGACTTGTTGGTCGGGTCGTCGGGCACCTGCCACACCTCGCTGCCGGTCAGGAAGGTCTGGGCGTCCGTCACGTGGTAGCGGGTGAGCAGTTCGCGCTGGACCTTGAACAGGTCCTGCGGGTATCGGAGATGGTCCAGCAGGTCCTTCGAGATGGCGCTCTTCGGCTGCACCGTGCCGGGGAAGGCCTTCATCCAGGTCTTCAGCACCGGGTCCGCGGTGTCCCACTGGTAGAGCTTGACCGCGCCGGTGTACGCGTCGACGGTCGCCTTCACCGAGTTGCGGATGTAGTTGACCTGGTTCTGCTGGGCGACCACCGCGCGCGAGTTGTTGGCCGCGGTCAGCGAGTCGGCGGTGGTGTCACCGAGCGTCGTACGGGAGGCGTACGGGTAGCCGTTCGACGTGGTGTAGGCGTCGACGATCCACTGGATGCGGTGGTCCACGACCGCCGGGTAGGCGTCGCCGTCGATGGTGAGCCAGGGCGCGACCGCCTCGACGCGCTCCTTGGGCGTGCGGTTGTACAGGATCCGCGAACCGTCTCCGATCGCACCGGAGTAGAGGATCTGCGGCTCGTTGAACGCCACCGCGTACGCGGCCCGGTTGATCGCGCTGGAGAGACTGACCCCGCTCTTGCCCGCGTAGCTGGTGGTCTTCTCACCGCTGTCGTCGGAGTAGTCGATCTCCTTCTGGGGACCGCCGACGATCGAGTACGTGGTCGTCTTCTCGCCGTAGTAGACCCTCTGCTGGTACGTGCCGAGGTCGCCGGTGGACGGCAGGTCGGACTCGGTGAAGACCGGCTGCCCCTGGCCGTCGGCCTCGGTGCCCTTGGCGGCGACGACTCCGTAACCGTGGGTGTAGCGGAAGTGGTCGTTGATCCAGTTGTTCTTGGGAATGCCGTCGAGGTTCAGCTCGCGCAGACCGATGACGGTGTCCTGGACCTTGCCGTCCTTGGTGTAGCGGTCCACGTCCAGGTTGGTGGGGAACGCGTAGTAGTTCCACATCTGCTGGGCCTGCTGGAACGTCGGCGAGACGATGTTCGGGTCCATGATCCGGATGCTCGCCGTCGAGTCGACGTCGTCCCGGAGCCTGGTCTTGTCCGTGGTGGTGCTCTTGCCCGTGTACTCGGTGACCTTCGTGTCGTCGATGCCGTAGGCCTCGCGGGTCGCCTTGAGGTTCTTCTGGACGTACGGGGCTTCCTTGGCCTGCTCGTTGGGCTGGACCTGGAACTTCTGGACGATCGCCGGGTAGAGGCCGCCGATGAGGATCGCGGACAGGACCATCAGACCGAAGCCGATCACGGGCAGCTGCCAGGTCCGCCGCCACAGCGTGGCGAAGAACAGCAGCGCGCAGATCACGGCGATGCAGAACAGGATGGTCTTGGCCGGCAGATACGCGTTCGCGTCGACGTACCTGAGGCCCGTCCAGTTGTCGGTGGCCTTGAAGTCGCTGGACTTGACGGCCAGTCCGTACCGGTCCAGCCAGTACGCGACCGCCTTGAGCGCGACGAAGATGCCGAGCAGCACCGAGAGGTGACCGGTCGCGGCACCGGTGGCGCGGGCGCCGGGGCTGGTGACGCGCAGCCCGCCGTACAGGTAGTGGGTGAGCGCGGCGGCGATCAGGGAGAGGATCGCGGTGGCGAAGCCGAAGCCCAGCAGGAACCGGTACCAGGGCAGGTCGAAGGCGTAGAAGGAGACGTCGAGGTGGAACTGCGGGTCCTTCTGGTGGAAGGGCACGCCGTTGACCCACATCAGCCAGGTGCGCCACTGCCCGGCCGCGGACGCGCCGGCGATCAGCCCGACCAGCGCGGTGACCGCGAGCAGCAGCCACCTCTTGTACGGCGCGATGCCCATCCGGTAGCGGTCGAGGCTCTGCTGCTCCGTCGACATGGCGCTCAGCGGCGGCCGCAGCCGGTGCGCGAGCCAGACGTTGAAGCCCACCGCGGCGGCCATCAGGAGACCGAAGACGAAGAACAGCCCGATCTTGGTCCACAGGGTGGTGGTGAACACCGAGGAGTAGTGCACCGACCGGTACCAGAGCCAGTTCGTCCAGAAGCCCGCGAACATGCTGAACGCCATGCCGAGCACGGCGAGGACGCCCAGAGTCAGGAGCAGGGTCCGAACGCGCCGGGACGGACGTCCCGCCGCTCTGATCCGTGGCCCCGTCGGGCCTCCGCCGCGGTCCGGCATCTGGAAAGCCAAGGTGCGCACCTCGAAGTCGCTGTTGAGTCTGCTTCTGCCGTCAGGCCCGGGTGTTCGTGGGCCTTCCGTGGTCCCCCGTGATCTCGAGGCCACACCTATGCAACTTACTCACGGTTTACTCGGTTCCCGATTCCGGCCATGAACGAGGCAGGATTGTGACCATGTCCAACACTCCCATGGCAGGGAACCCGCTCACCCGGGCCGTACTCGAGATCGACGAGTACGCCTCCGGCCTCGGCTGGGACCAGCCCGCCCGCCTCTTCGCCCTCGTCGACACCGTCCGGCTGCGCTCGCAGGAACCGGCACTCGCCGCCCAGCTCGGTCTGGAGGACGAGTCGGCGACCACCGGTCTCACCCCGATCGAGCAGGACGAGGTGCCGACGGACAAGGCGCTGGACGACTTCCTGGGCACCATCGCCTGGCCGGACGCGGTGGTCGGCTGCGCGCTCACCGTGGAGCGCCTGATGCTGCCGCCGTCCGCCGAGTCCCAGGTGCCGGAGGGCATGAGCGGGGCCAAGCTGACCAAGTGGGTGGCGAACCACCCCGACCGTCAGGAGGTCCGGATGACCGTCGCCGTCCTGCGCGACGGCAGCCGGGAATCGGCCGTGCGGCTGCGCGAGAAGGACTCGCCGACGGAGGTCCTCACCGGCCCCGACCTGATCCCGGGCCTGGCGGAAGCTCTGAAGGCGACGTTCGAGGACTGAGGCCCTCGCCCACGGCTGCCCGGGGTGCCCCCCGTCCGGGGGCACCCCGGGCAGCCGTGTTTCTCAGCCCTTGGTGGTGCACTTCGGCAGGGCGCCGGTGTCTCCGTCGCGGATGTCCTTGAGGGCGCCGAGGGCGTCGTCCATGGTCTTGACCTTGACCAGGGTGAGCCCGCTCGGGGTGTCCTTGGCGGCCTCGGCGCAGTTGTCGGCCGGAGTCAGGAAGTACTGCGCGCCCTTGCTGCGGGCCCCGATGGTCTTCATGGAGATGCCGCCGATCGGGCCGACCGTGCCGTCGTCGTCGATCGTGCCGGTGCCGGCGACGAACTTGCCGCCGGTGAGGCTGCCCGGGGTCAGCTTGTCGTAGATGCCGAGCGAGAACATGAGTCCGGCGCTGGGGCCGCCGACGTCGGCGAGCTTGATGTCGATGGAGAACGGGAAGGTGTGATCGGTTCCGGCGGAGATCCCGACGATGGCGCGCTTCTCCCCGGTGTCGTCGGAGGTGGTCGTGGTGACGGTGACCTTCGCGGTGGTGGTGGCCGTCTTGTTCGCCTTCTCGGCGGCGGCCTGCTCCTTGGCCGGTACGACGGTGAAGACGACGTCCTGGCCGGGCTTGTGCCGGGTGACCAGCTTGGCGACGTCGGAGGGCTGCTTGACCGCGGTGCCGTCCACGGACTTGATCACGTCACCGGCGTGCAGCTTGCCCTCGGCCGGAGAGCCCTTGAGGACCGTGGAGACGATCACCCAGGACCGCACCGGGATGCCGAGTTGCTTCAGGGCGGCGACCTTGGCGCTCTCCTGGGACTGGCTGAACTCCTCGGCGTTCTCTTGGGTGGACTGCTGTTCCGTCTTGCCGTCCGGGTAGAGCGTGTCGTGGGGCACGACCTTGCTGTCGTGCGAGAGCCAGCCGTAGACCGCCTCGACCAGGTTCATCTTGTAGTCGGCGCTGGTGACCCGGACCGTGGTCATGTTCAGGTGCCCGGAGGTGGGATAGGTCTTGTGCCCGGAGACCTGCAGCACCGGCTCGCCGTCGTGGTCCCCGAGCGTGTTCACGGTCGGCCCGGGGGACATCTCCGAGTAGGGCACGTTGATGAGCACTCCCGCGCACAGGAGCGCGATCAGCATCAGGGTGGAGGCGAGCATCGTCGCGGTGCGGCGTGGCATGGAAAGACAGTACGGGACGCGTCTGTCAGCGCACCGTCAGGGCCGTCCGTCGCACACGTCCCGGCCGAGTCTCAGCCGCCGGAGTGGGACCGCTCCATGGCCTCGCGGAACCGGGCGTACCCGTCGAGCTCGGGGCCGTCGCTGCGGGCCTTTCTCGTCCGGTTGGCCCAGCTGCCCCACAGCGCGGCACCGACCGCCGCCACCAGCGGAATCAGCAACCAGACGAGCGCCGCCATGCCGACCTCCTACCCCACGACCGTCCGCGACTGACTGATCAACAGATTAATCGCCCGCACTGACAACGCTCACGCGAGGGGTACGGTTACGCAACCGGAGTGTCGGCGTGCGCCCTTCAGCAGGCCCCGACCCATTCCTCCGTGCCGTCGGAGAACTTCTGGTGCTTCCAGATGGGCACCTCGTGCTTGAGGTCGTCGATCAGCTTCCGGCAGGCTTCGAATGCCTCCCCCCGGTGCGGGCACGACACACCGACGACCACGGCGAGATCACCCACCCGCAGGTCCCCCACCCGGTGCACGGCGGCCAGCGCCCGCACCGGATACTCGGCGACGACCTTCTCGGCGACCCGCCGCATCTCGCTCTCCGCGCTGGGGTGGCACGAATACCCGAGCGCGTCGACGTCGGCGCCCCCGTCGTGGTTCCGCACGGTCCCCACGAACAGCGCGACACCGCCGGCCGCGTCGTCCCCGAGGGCCGCGAAGACCTCGTCCACGGAGAGCGCGCTCTCGCGGATCGCGATCAGCCGGACGGGATCGTCGCCACCCAGCTCACCGGGGTGATCATTCACAGCAGCCATGCCTCCATGGTGCCGCACGCCCGCGACCACACGGAATACGATCAACACCCGTCACGCGCGCGTGGCCGTTCGGAGACTCCTACAGCGCTGCCCTCCCGGTGGCGCTGCTCTCCCGGTGCGGGGACGGAAGGCGTCAGATGCGGCGCCGGGCCTTCCGGGCGCGTCGCACCACGGCCGCAGCACCCAGCAGCGCGACCGTGGCTCCCGCGGCACCCGCGGCCGTCGCGTCCTTGCGCCCGAGCCGCCGCCCGACGACGGTGTGCCGCCCGGCCACCTCCTCCAGCAGCTCGGCGAGCACCTCCTCGTTCGTCCAGCGGGGGCGCCACCCGGCGTCGTGCAGCCGGCTCCCGCTGACCACCCAGGGATACATCGTGTAGGCGAGGTCCCCGGCCGGGGACGGCGTCAGCCCGATCCGGTGCAGCCGGGCCGCGGCGCCGAGCGCGACCGCCGACGGCAGTTCCATCCGCCGGATCCCGCTCAGCTCCTCGACCTCCTCCTGTTCCAGCCACCCGTCGCAGCCGACGGCGAGTTCCCCGTCGACCTTCTCCAGGACGGCGTACTCCAGGGCGCTGCACAGATCCTCGACATGGCAGAACTGCCAGGCGGGCCGGGAACCGGCGACGACAAGGAGGCGCGGCGACTCGAAATACCTGGTCAGAGCGGTGTCGGTGCCACCCACGAGCACCGCGGGGCGTACCACGGTGACATTGAGGCCGGGATGCGCGCGCGGCGCCCGGCGCGCGAGCCGCTCGATCTCCAGCAGGTCGCCCACGCCCGTGGCCTCGGCGGTCGCCCGCAGCTCCGCGTCCTCCGACAACGGCAACTCGTTCTCCGGAAGCGCTCCGTAGACCATCGCGGAGGTGCACAGCACCACGCGGTGCACCCCGGCCGCGGCCGCCGCCGTGAGCACGGTCTGCGTGCCGCGCACGTTGTAGGCCGTACGCGCCGCCGGATCCGTCTCCAGATCCAGGTCGAGCGCGAGGTGCACCACCACGTCGGCCCCGCGCAGCTTGTCCGCGATGGCCGGATCCCGCACGTCGAGGATGTGCCACTGGGCGTCCGCGCACTCCCCGCGCCGCTCGTCGATGGCGATGACCTGCTTGATCTCCTCCGACGCGGCCAGCCGCTCGGTGAGCAGCGCGCCGACCCCGGTCGCGGCGCCGGTGACGGCGACGACGGGCCCGCGCACGACGGGAGGGGTTGACGGGTTTCGCGCTGCGCGAACCTGCGGATCTGGGGAACTCACCGGGCGTCTCCAGCGGTTGTCTTCAGTACGGGCGCGAGTGACGCGCCCGTACCAGGTGCCATCCATCCTGCCGCAGGCCGACTGTCGGCGAAGCACCGAGGCCCGATCGGGTCGGGGTGTCTACGCTGGGTGGTGTTGTCGGGCAGCCGCGCCGCCGGAGAGAACCGGTGGCCTTACCAGCCGAGGATTCCCGTGAGTGACACCCCATTCGGTTTCGGCCTTCCGCCGGAGGAGCCGGAAGACGGCGACGAGGGCAAGAAGAAGGACCAGCAGAGCGGTGGTGGGCAGGGACCGGCCAACCCGTTCGGTTACGGTACGCCCGGCGCCGGCGGCTTCGGCGGCCCCGGCGCCGACAATCCGTTCGCTGCGATGTTCGGCTCGCTGAACCCCACCGACCTGGGCGCGGCCTTCCAGCAGCTGGGCCAGATGCTCTCGTACGAGGGCGGACCGGTGAACTGGGACATGGCCAAGCAGATCGCCCGCCAGACGGTCTCCCAGGGGACGTCGGACGGCGTCAAGGACGCGAGCGTCGGTCCCGCCGAGCGCACCGCCGTGGCGGAGGCCGTGCGGCTGGCCGACCTGTGGCTGGACGACGCGACGTCGCTGCCGTCCGGGTCGGGCTCGGCGGTGGCCTGGTCACGCGCGGAGTGGGTCGAGGCGACGCTGCCCGCCTGGCAGGAGCTGGTCGACCCGGTCGCCGAGCGGGTCGGCGCCGCGATGGGCGACGTCCTGCCGGAGGAGATGCAGGCCATGGCGGGCCCGCTCATCGGCATGATGCGTTCGATGGGCGGCGCGATGTTCGGCACCCAGATCGGGCAGGCCGTCGGGGTGCTCGCGGGTGAGGTCGTCGGTTCGACCGACATCGGCCTGCCGCTGAACCCGCCGGGCAAGGCCGCCCTGCTGCCGGTGAACATCGAGGCCTTCGGCAAGGACCTCGGTGTGCCCAAGGAGGAGGTGCGGCTGTATCTCGCGCTGCGCGAGGCGGCCCACCAGCGCCTGTTCGCGCACGTGCCGTGGCTGCGCTCACACCTGTTCGGCGCAGTCGACGGTTACGCGCGCGGGATCAAGGTCGACACGGCCAAGCTGGAGGACGTGGTCGGCCAGTTCGACCCGCAGAACCCGGAGCAGCTGCAGGACGCCCTTCAGCAGGGCATGTTCCAGCCGGAGGACACCCCCGAGCAGAAGGCGGCCCTGGCCCGTCTGGAGACGGCTCTGGCGCTCGTGGAGGGCTGGGTCGACGCGGTGGTCCACGCGGCCGCGAAGCCGCGCCTGTCGTCCGCGGACGCGCTGCGCGAGACGCTGCGCCGGCGCCGGGCCACGGGCGGTCCCGCGGAGCAGACCTTCGCCACGCTGATCGGCCTGGAGCTGCGCCCGCGCCGGCTGCGCGACGCCTCCCGGCTGTGGGCCTCCCTCACGGACGCCCGCGGTGTCGACGGGCGGGACGCACTGTGGGCGCACCCGGACATGCTGCCGACGGCGTCCGACCTGGACGACCCGGACGGCTTCGTGCACCGCGAGCAGCTGGACTTCTCGGAGCTGGACAAGATGCTCGGCGAGGCGGCGGAGAAGCCCGACCTGCGCAAGAAGGACGACCGGGCAGAGGGCGACGACACCGAGTGAGCCTGTACGACGACGCGGTCCTCGTCCTCAAGGGGTACGAGGGCCAGGAAGAGCTGCGCCAGGCCTATCTGGATCATCTCGCCGCCCATCCGGACGGCTTGTGGAAGGCCTGTCACGCGGGCCATGTGACGGCGAGCACGCTGGTGATCGACCCCGAGCACGGCCGGGTGCTGCTGACCCTGCACAAGAAGCTGGGGATGTGGCTGCAGATGGGCGGCCACTGCGAGCCTGGCGACGCCACGCTCGCGGAGGCGGCCCTGCGGGAGGCGGCGGAGGAGTCCGGGATCGCCGGCCTGACACTGCTGCCGGGCGGACCGGTGCGGCTGGACCGGCATCCGATCCCCGCGCCGTGCCACTGGCACTTCGACGTCCAGTACGCGGCCCTCGCCCCGCGCGGCGCGGCCCACGCGATCAGCGACGAGTCCCTCGACCTGCGCTGGTTCGCCTATGCCGAGGTTCCGGAGGTCGCCGACGACTCGGTCGTACAGCTGCTGGCAGGAACCCGCGCACGGCTCTGACGGGTGAGGGGCGCTCGCCACGGCGGGCGCCCCTCACTTCGGGGTGTCAGCGCGGGTCAGCTCCAGACGTTGCCCTGGTTCATCCCGCGCGCTCCCTGCTGGCCCATACCGAACTGCGCGGCGAGGCCCTGGCCGATCTGGGCGTTCTGCGGCGGCAGCAGCTCACTCGGCTGGACCAACGCGAAGCCACTTCCCATGAAGCTCAGCTCCCAGCCCTCGCCGGTGCTGCCGCGGCGCCGCCAGACGCCCGAGGAATGCGTCTGGGCCTGCATCTGGACCCGTAGTCCGGTGGACCAGGCCACGATGGCGTCGGCGTCGCAGTTGACGTACTTGTCGGGCGTGACCTGCATCAGCAGCGGGGCACCGGAGGTCATCAGGGCGACCTTGCCGCGCCCGGTGATGTTCAGCTGGTACTTCCCGGACCCGGAGATGCCGTAGAGGCTGTCGACGGCGACGACCTCGTGGTGCAGCGAGGAATCCATGGCGAGGACGTAGCCGCTGTCCACGGTCAGTCCGTCCGGCTCGACGTCCAGGACGTGGATGTGCTGGGCGAGGTTGGCGAAGTAGACCGTGCCCTGCCCGTGGCAGCGCATCAGGTCCAGGCCCTCGCCGGTGTACGCACGCGCGCGTGCTTGCTGGTTGTTCGTGTACTCGGCGTCGAACTCGACGAGTCCCTGGTAGGCGACCATCGTGCCCTTGCGGGCGAGGACGTCGTCGTGGCCCTCCAGGACGACCCGCAGCATCTGCTTGTTCTGCAGGCTGTAGCGGTCCCGGGCCTGGGAGTCGTTGAAGGCGAAAAGCGGGCTCTGCATGGTTTCCTGACTCCCCCTCAGCCCCGGAACCGGAGGCGGTCGGTGCTGTCCTCGCTGGGCTGGACGACGACGATGCCCTGGCCGGAGAAGGCCATCTGGTAGGCCTCGCCGCTGCCCCGGCCGATCAGCGACTGCGCCTTGAAGCTGCGCTTGCCCTTCACCTTGAGATTCGGCGACCAGGCGACCAGCGCGTCCGGGTCGACGTACGTCTCGTCCTCGCCGCCGCCGCAGTCGACGACGATGGGCTTGCCCCGGGAGGTCAGCGCGACCCAGCCCTGTCCGGAGATCCTGGTGTTCCACAGGCCCTGCCCGGCGAACTTCGCCAGCCCCTTCACTCGCTCCACGCCCCAGGTGAGGTGGGCGTCGAACGCGAGCAGGTTGGTGGCGTTGACGGAGATGCCGTCGCCGTCGAGGTTGATGACGACGACGTTCGCGCCGTAGTCGGCGAGGTAGAGAAGGCCGTCCCCGGAACACTTCATCAGCGGGGCGCCCTCGCCGGTGACCCAGTCCCGGGCGATCTGGCGCACGGCCGGCGGGTTGGGCTCGTACTGGACGAAGCCCTCGTAGGCGACCATCGACCCCACGCGCGCGAGGAGGTCGTTCCCGGTCTGCATGGCGACCTTGAGCATGTGGTCGCCGTGGTTCTCCATACGGGCGGTGACGGGTGCGGGGGCGTAGCCCGCGAGCGGCTGGTTCATGACGGGCTCCCTCAGACCTCGTACGGCTGGACGACGATGAAGTTGCCGGGCGCACCCCGGAACTGCAGGTTGACGCTCTCACCGGTGTCGCCCGGGTAGGCGTTGCGGCGCATCCGGACCTGGCTGGAGACGATCACCTGGGAGGCCGCCGACCAGGCGACCACCGCGTTGCAGTCGGCGAACGTCGTGGGGGTCACCGGCAGCACGACGGGTGTGCCGTGGGTCTTGACGACGATCGTGCCGGTGCCCTGGAACTGCATCGTGAACAGCGCGCCGCCGGGAATGCCGTGTCCCTCGATGCGGCGGACCTCGTGCTGGAGACTCTCGTCGAAGGCGAGGACGCTCTCGGCGGAGACGCAGATCGCGTCGCCCTGGAGCTCGATCGGGTGCAGATGGGCGGAGTTCTCGGCGAAGAACACCTGTCCCTGGCCGGTGCAGCGCATCAGCTGCATCTCCTGGCCGGTGGCGTTGCCCACGATCCGGCCGGCGAATCCGGCGCCCTTGTAGCTGAAGTCGACCTTGCCCTGGTAGAGGACCATGCTGCCCTGCCGGGCCAGCACCGGCTGGCCGTCCATGCCGAGGTCGGCGCGGATGAGCTTGCTGTTCTGCGGGGTCCAGCGCTGCCCGGTGGGCGTCTCCTTGAACTTCTGGAGTGCGGCGCCCACCCCGGCACCACCCTGGGGAGAGCCCTGCGGGACCCCGTAGGTCTGTTGGCCGGGGACCTGTCCGAACGGCGGCTGCTGACCGTAGCCGGGCGGCGGGGGCGGGGCCTGCGCGTAGCCGGGCGGCGGGGCGGGGGCCTGCGGGGGTGCCGGGGGCTGGCCGTAGCCGGGCGGTGGCACGGGAGCGCCCGGGGCGGCCGGCCGGCCGTAGGGCGACGGCGCCGGGGAGGGGGGCGGCACGGTGCCGGGCGGGGTCATCGGCGCGATGAGGGTGGGCGCGGCGTGCACGTTCGGGGCGGACGTGGGACCGGGGGCCGGGGGCGGGGTGAAGCCCTGGGGCGCGGGGGCCGGGGCGGGGGCCGGGGATGCGGGGGCGGGCGGGGCGGCGAACGCGGGCGGCGCGAAGCCCGGCGCGGACGCCTGCGGCTGCTGCGGCGCCGGCGCGGCGGGCGCCTCCTCCTCCAGTACCTCGCCGCCGAAGTTCTTCAGCAACGCCTCGAGACCGCCGTCGAAGCCCTGGCCGACGGCGGCGAAGCGCCACACGTCCTTCAGGTAGAAGTCACCGAGCATGACGGCGCGTTCGGTGGAGAACTCCGAGCCGGTGAAGGAGTACCTGGCCACCTCCTCCCCGCCCGCGACGATACGGAGGTACCCGGGGGCGACCTGCGACATCTGCCCGGCGCCGTCGATGGTCGCCGTGAACGACAGCTTCTGGATCTGCTGCGGGATCCTGTCCAGCGTGATCCGGAAGGACTCCGTGTCGCCCGCCTGCGCGCCGAGCAGCTGGATGGACTCCTCGGGGGACTTCGGCTGGTTGAAGAAGACGAAGTAGCGGTCGTCCGAGAGCCGTTCGTCGGCATCGAGGCCGAAGCAGCTGATGTCGAACGTCAGACCGGGCCCGGAGATCTGCACCCCTACGTACAGGTCCGTGCCGGCCGTGAGGTCACTGATCCTGGCCTTGTGGCCGCGTTGGAATTCCCTGGGCATGCGTTACGACCGTCCCCCATCCCGAATGCGAGTGCGTCGCGCCAGGCTAACGGCTGACTCGGACATCGGACGAAGTCGGTACAGACCCGGTACACAACCGCGCTCAGCGGGCCTCGGGGACACCGCCGGGGCGCGTCACTCGTCACTCACGCCGGGCACCGGCGGCAGCCGGTCGGCGGCGACCACCCCTTCGAGGTAGCCCCGGGCCCGCTCGGTGCGCGGATACGCCTCCAGGAGCCGCCAGAAGCGGGGGCCGTGCCCGGGCACCAGCAGATGCGCCAGCTCATGGCAGAGCACGTAGTCGACGACGTACTCGGGCATGCCCTGGAGCCGGTGCGAGAGCCGGATGCTGCCCTCGGCCGGGGTGCAGGAACCCCAGCGGGTGTTCTGGTTGGTGACCCAGCGCACCGACGCGGGACGGGCCCGGCCGTCGAAGTACTGGTCCGACAGCCGCTGGGCGCGCTCGGCGAGTTCGGCGTCGCCCAGCACCCGCCTGCTCTCCTGGGCGGCGAGTTTGTTGAGCATGACGGTCACCCAGCGTTTCTCCTCCGCCTCGGACATCCGGGCAGGGATCAGCACGACGGTGCGATCGCCCTCGCGGTACGCGGAAACGGTCCGGCGGCGCCGGGCGCTCCTGCGCACCTCGATCGCGCTCACCCCCGGGCCGCCGGGCGGCTGGCTCGTCGTGCTGCGCTGTGGCTTTCCGGCGCGGTGCAGTGGGTCGGCGGGCACGCCCCGACGTTACCCGCTGCACACGCGGGAAGTCCCGGGTCCAGGACGGTTCGGCTCCGATCCCCCACCATGCGTCTGATTTGTACGACGAATACCCACCGCCTGTGGACAACTTTCGGCGCCCGCCGAGCGGGCCGGGCATGCTGGCACTCGTCGGCGGAGCGTGACCGGCTGTGCCGACGGACGGGGATGTTCCATGACCGTGCGACGACCATTCGAAAGCTACGGGGGCCTGTCATGCATCCGTTGGTGAAGCCCGCGCTCCGGCGCGGCTGGCGCGATCTCAACACCGTGCAGTTCGGAATGACTCCGGCGCACGCCATGACCCTCGGGCCGATGGACCTGGCGACCGGGAGCTTCCTGGACCTGCTCGACGGGGCCCGGGGCCTCGCCCTGTTGCGCGAGGAGGGGCGTCGCATGGACCTGCCGGACGGACATGTCGACACACTGGTGGAGCGGCTGTCCCGGGCCGGACTCGTCGACGACGCGCGCGGCGGCGGGCCTTCGGCGCAGGCGCTGCGGGAGAAGAAGGAGGTGCTGGACCGGCTGGGTCCGGACCTGGCGTCGCTCTCCCTGACCACCGCGGAGCCGGGCGGCGCGATCGGCAGGCTGGCGGCCCGGCGGGCGCTGCGCGTGCAGGTCCGCGGCGCGGGCCGGGTGGGTGTCACGCTGGCCGCGCTGCTGTCGGGCGCGGGCGTCGGCGAGGTCGACGTGCGGGACGTGGGCCGCGTCCAGCCGTGGGACGTGGCGCCCGGCGGGCTGCCCGCGGATTCGGTCGGTGACCGGCGCACCGAGGCCGCCCGCGCAGTGGTGCGCCGGGCGGCCCCGGACCGGCCGCCGCGCCGTCCGGGTCCGGCCGCGGAGGAGCCCGGGCTGGCACTGGTGATCATCGCCCCGCGCGACGACGTCCTGGTGCACGCCCCCTGCGCCCGCGCCGCCGAACCGCTGATGACCTCGGGGACGCCCCACCTCTACACCGGTGTCGCCGAGGGGACGGGCAGCGTCGGCCCGCTCGTCCTGCCCGGCGGGACCGGCTGCGCCCGTTGTCTGCACGAGCACCGCACGGACCGGGACCCGGCCTGGCCGCGTCTGGTCGCCCAGTGGGGATCCGGGCAGGCCAGACGCGTGGGGGCCTGTGATCTGACACTGGCGGCAGCCGTGGCCGGGCTGGCCGCCGCGCACGCCCTGGCCTTCCTCGACGGCGAGTCGCCGTCCGGTACGGGGGTGCGCTGGGAGGCGTCCTTGCCGGCTCTGCACTGGCACGCGCGGCCCGTGTGGCCGCACCCCTCGTGCCCGTGCGGAGCGGCGGAGAAAGCTGAGGGAGAACACCCCTCAACCAACGGCACCGGGCACGAGACAATGGTGGTGCAACGGCCGTCGGCGGAGCGACGACAAGCGGCAGACGCGGCGCGGCCGACAGGGACTTGGAGGGCGCATGTCTGATCTTCCCCGCAAGGCGGTCACCCGGACCGCCAAGCTCGCCGCGCTCCCGCTCGGCTTCGCCGGCCGCGCGACCTGGGGTCTGGGCAAGCGCATCGTCGGCGAGTCGGCGGAGATCGTCGGCCGCGAGCTGCAACAGCGCACGGCGGAGCAACTCTTCAAGGTGCTCGGAGAGTTGAAGGGCGGGGCGATGAAGTTCGGACAGGCCCTGTCGGTCTTCGAGTCCGCCCTGCCGGAGGAGGTCGCGGGCCCCTACCGGGCGGCCCTCACCAAACTCCAGGACGCCGCGCCCCCGATGCCGACCCGCACCGTGCACTCGGTGCTGGCCGAGCGGCTCGGGGCGGACTGGCGAGAGCTGTTCCTGGAGTTCGAGGACAAGCCCGCGGCGGCCGCCTCGATCGGCCAGGTGCACCGGGCGGTGTGGCACGACGGCCGGGTGGTCGCGGTGAAGGTGCAGTACCCGGGAGCCGGTGAGGCACTCCTGTCCGACCTGGGGCAACTGAGCCGTTTCGCCCGGCTCCTGGGTCCCCTGATCCCCGGCATGGACATCAAGCCGCTGATCGCCGAGCTGCGCGACCGGGTCTCCGAGGAGCTGGACTATGCCCTGGAGGCGCAGGCCCAGGCGGCGCACGCCGAGGAGTTCGAGGACGATCCCGACGTGGTGGTCCCCGCGGTGGTGCACCAGTGCGACCAGGTGCTGGTCACGGAGTGGATCGACGGGATACCGCTCTCCGAGGTCATCTCGGGCGGCACCCAGGAGCAGCGCGACCGGGCCGGTCAGCTGCTGGCCCGCTTCCTGTTCTCGGGCCCGGCCCGCACCGGCCTGCTGCACGCCGACCCGCACCCGGGCAATTTCCGCCTGCTGCCCGGTGGGCCGGGGGACGAGGAGGAGTGGCGCCTCGGAGTGCTGGACTTCGGCACGGTCGACCGCCTCGTGGGCGGGCTGCCCGCCCCGATCGGCGACTCCCTGCGGATGACGCTGGACGGTGACGCCGAGGCGGTCTACGAACTACTGCGCAGGGAGGGGTTCGTCAGGGAGTCCATAGAGCTGGACCCGGATGCCGTCCTGGACTACCTGCTGCCGATCATCGAGCCGGCCCAGGCCGACGAGTTCACCTTCACCCGCAACTGGATGCGCAGCCAGGCCGCCCGCATCGCCGACCCCCGCAACCCGGCCTACCAACTGGGCAAACAGCTCAATCTGCCGCCTGCCTACCTCCTGATCCACCGGGTGACGCTGAGCACCATCGGCGTGCTGTGCCAGCTCGGCGCGACGGTACGGCTGCGGGACGAACTGGAGGCCTGGCTGCCGGGGTTCGTGCCCGAGGAGATCGAGGCGGTCGAGGAAGCCGAGGCGTAGCCGGGAGGGGGGCCTGTCCGGGCCGGGAAGCCGGTGGTCACCACCAGGACGAGTCGAGCCGGCCCTCGATGGCTCTGAGGTTCTCCCTGGAGCAGGTGTCGCAGAAGAACCGGCGGACGCCGTCCTCCACGGAACAGGTCCAGGTGGTGGGCTGGAGGCCGTCGGCGACCGGGATGCCGCAGCGGGCGCACCCGAGTGGGTGGCGCGCCACGGTGGAGCCGCCGTGATCACTGCCTCCGCGAAGACTTGTCACCCGGCGACGATAACCCCGCCGTGCGCCGATCCCCGGGTAACGCACCGCGGGGGCCGGTCCGTTCGGTCGGACCGGCCCCCGCGGGAGAGCTTTCGCCCCCCTCGGCCGGGGAGCCACCGCTTCAGGTGTTCGGGATCACTGCATCACGGCGATGGCGAGCGCACGCCGGGCACGCCGCGAGGCGCGCTCCGCCCTGCGCTGCATCCGGCGAGCGGTCGCCAGGCGCACGGCCTGGCGTTCCCGCTCGGCCTCCTGCAGTCGCTCGCGCATATGCGCACGAGCCAAGGCTTCTGGGATGAGTTGCATCTCTCGGGTCCTGTTCTGACGCGAGCCGGTGGCAGCACCGGCAGTGGTGAAGTCTGGGGTCGCGGAGCCTGCGGGCTCGCTGGTGGACGGCTTCATCGGGGCCTGCTTCTTGGGGTCGTGCGTGAGGGGGCGGTCGATCGTTCCGAGGATGTTCATGCCGTGACCGGGTTCTTGCGCGGGCGGCCACGCGGCCGCTTGCGGGCGACGACGACACCCTGGACGAACAGCTCGCCACCCCACACGCCCCAGGGCTCACGCCGCTCCTTGGCACCGGCGAGGCAGGCCTCGATCAGCGGGCAGGTCCGGCAGAGGGACTTGGCGTACTCGACGTCCGCCGGCGACTCGGCGAAGAAGACCTCCGGGTCGTAGGAGCGGCAGGGGACGGGCACGCCGAGGTTCTCGATGGCGTCGTCGAGCGCGGTGAGCGCGGTGAGCGGGATCAAGGTGGAGTCCTCCGTGAGGCCGGGCGGGGGGATCGTTTCGGAAGGCGGTACGGACGGGGCGTGCGCTTCGAGTTGCACGGATGTTCTTCCTCGTCTGGTCGTTCCGGTCGGTGGACCGGTTGGCGGCTGGTACCGGGTTCTGCTCTTGCCCCGAGGCCCCTTCGCGCCGCTCTCCCCGTTCGGGGAAAACAGAAGGGCCGCGGATCCCGGATGGGGTTCCGCGGCCCTGAAGGCGCCGGCCTGATCGATCAGGCTGGATCACTCCAGGGTTCTGGCCCACGGAAGGCCCACATCAGGTGGTGCTGCGTCGTCTGCTTCCGGTCTTCGGCACCGGCTGCCGTAAAGGCATAGGCCTTGGCCCGTGCCACTACTGCTTCCAGTGCCTCGGTCGGTCGCTCGTTGCCCTCACGGACGGGAAGACCCGCGAGAGAGACAACGGAGGACGCCGGACGCACGGCGGAGATGCCGGACAGACCGGTGCCCAGGTTCGAGACGCCGAGCATGCACACGGAGACGGCCGAGAGATCGGTCATTTTGGCCGCGCTGATGGTGGTCTTGATGCTGATCACTGGACTCGCCTCCTCTCGGCGTCTAGGGGACTGGGGTGAACCAGCCCACTCGGATATGCAAGTACAACACGGAACCGGGCCTTCGAGAAGGCCGCCGCTTCCGTGCTTAGAACCTATGGGGATTGCTGGCGCATGCGCAAACTATTTTTTCGACGAGTTGGCGTCAGTCGTCGGCAACTGCTCCGCCAGACTGCCGACCTGCGCAGATGGCCAGAACATCGGCACCGTAACGGTTGAGCTTGCGCGTGCCGACGCCGGGGATGCGAGCCAGTTCGCGATCGTCCTCGGGAGCGCTCTCCGCGATGGCCATCAGCGTCCGGTCGGTGAAGACGCAGAAGGCGGGCTGGCCGCTGAGCCGCGCCTGGTCCGCGCGCCAGTCACGGAGCCGTTCGTAGAGACCCTCGTCCATGTCGGACGGGCAGCCGTCGCAGCGCATCAGCTTCATCTCGCCCGCGTCGGTCAGCGTGCGTCCGCAGACCCGGCAGCGGGCCGGGGTGCGCTGGGTACGCCGGGGTGCGGCGACGGGGCCGCCGCCGAAGCCGCGTTCGACTCCCCCGCCGCCGGTGCCCGTGCCGCGGCCGACGGTGGCGGTGGAGCCCGGACGCAGGCCGTCCAGGAAGTGGCTGGGCCTGCGGTTGGGTCTGCCGCCGGGGCTGCGGGAGAGGGACCAGGAGACGTGGAGCCGTTCCCTGGCTCGGGTCACGCCGACGTAGAGGAGACGACGTTCCTCCTCGATCTGCTCGTCGGTCTTCGCATAGGTGATCGGCATCATGCCCTCGGCGACACCGACCAGGAAGACGACGTCCCACTCCAGGCCCTTCGCCGAGTGCAGGGAGGCGAGCGTGACGCCCTGGACGGTCGGGGCGTGCTGGGCGCCCGCACGCTCGTCGAGTTCGGCGACGAAGTCGGCGAGGGTGGCGGCGGGCCGGGCGGCGGTGACGTCGTGGGCGAGGTTGACCAGGGCGGCCAGCGACTCCCAGCGCTCCCGGACGGCGCCGGAGCCGGCCGGGGGCTCGGTGGTCCAGCCCTCGCCGGAGAGGACCGCCCGCACCTGGGAGGGCAGGTCCACGGCGGCGTCGAGCAGCGCGTCGTTGCCGCCGAAACGGGCCGCGGCGCGCAGTGCGGCGCCCGCCTTGCGCACCTCGGGCCGGTCGAAGAACCGCTCGGCGCCGCGCAGCTGGTAGGACACCCCGGCGTCGGCGAGGGCCTGCTCGTAGATCTCGGACTGGGAGTTCGTCCGGAACAGGACGGCGATCTCGGCGGCCGGGACGCCGGCGTCCATGAGCTCCCTGATGCGGCGGGCCGCGCCCTCCGCCTCGGCGGGTTCGTCGGCGTACTCGGTGTAGACGGGCTCGGGTCCCGCGGGGCGCTGGGAGACCAGCTCCAGCCGGTGGTCGGCGGCCCGGCCGCTGGCCTGGGCCAGCAGACCGTTGGCGAGGTGGACCACCTGAGGGGTGGAGCGGTAGTCGCGGACCAGCTTGACGACGGTGGCCCCCGGGTGGCGGGTGCGGAAGTCGAGCAGATGGTCGGGAGTTGCTCCTGTGAACGAGTAGATGGTCTGGCTGGCGTCGCCGACGACACACAGGCTCTCGCGCTCGCCCAGCCACAGCTCCAGCAGCCGCTGCTGGAGGGGGCTGACGTCCTGGTACTCGTCGACGACGAAGTGCTGGTACTGGGCGCGCACCTGCTCGGCGATGTCCTGCCGGTCCTGCAGGATGCCGACCGTCAGCAGCAGCACGTCCTCGAAGTCGATGACCGCGCGGTCGCGCTTGAGGTCCTCGTAGACGGAGTAGAGCTGGGCGATCTCGGCCGGGTCGCGCGGGGTCTCCCGGCCGGCCTTCAGGGCGGCGAGCGGGTAGTCGGCGGGGACGGTCTGGGTGACCTTGGACCACTCGATCTCGGCGGTCACGTCCCGCAGCTCGCCCCGGTCGAGCCGGATGCGGCAGGCGGCGGCCGCGTCGGCGACGAGCTGGACCTTGCGGTCGACGAGCCGGGGCAGCGAGCCACCGATCGCTTTCGGCCAGAAGAACTGGAGCTGGCGCAGCGCGGCCGAGTGGAAGGTGCGGGCCTGCACCCCCTGCGCGCCGAGCTGGCGCAGCCGGCCGCGCATCTCCCCGGCGGCGCGGTTGGTGAAGGTGACGGCGAGCACGCTGGACGGCTGGAGGATGCCGGCCCGCACCCCGTAGGCGATCCGGTGGGTGATCGCGCGCGTCTTGCCGGTGCCGGCTCCGGCCAGCACGCACACCGGACCGTGCAGAGCGGTCGCGACCTCGCGCTGCTCGGGGTCGAGCCCTTCGAGCACCGCGTCGGCAGAGTCCGGTACCGGCGGGAAGAGGGAGGAGTGCGTTGCTGCTGTCACACAGCCATGCTGCCAGGTCGCCCGAGACGGCCGTGCCGGTTGTCCACAGGCGGCCACCCGCGGTCGTACTGATGCGGCGGGCGCAGGGGCGGGCCGGTGTTGCGGGGACGGCGGGCGGGAACGGCGGACCGCAATGGCGGGTGGGAATGGCGGGTGGGTCGCATACGTTCCTTCTCTGGACGACCATCCCGAGCTGCCAGAAGGAGCACGAGCGAGATGCAGGGCACTGTGACGATGTACAGCACGACGTGGTGCGGTTACTGCCGTCGGCTGAAGAGCCAGATGGACCGCGAGGGCATCGCGTACACCGAGATCAACATCGAGCAGGACCCGGAGTCGGCCGCGTTCGTCGAGAAGGCGAATGGCGGAAACCAGACGGTGCCGACCGTGCTCTTCGGCGACGGTTCCACGCTGACGAACCCTTCGCTGGCCCAGGTGAAGCAGAAGATCGGCGCGTAGATCTTCCGGCGAGGCGGCCCCTGACCCGGTCAGGGGCCGCCTTCGCGTGTTCAGGTCGGCTTGTCCCACGTCAGGGTGTAGCGCCACAGCAGCCGGCGCCGGTATCGGCGGCCCGGCAGCAGGTGGGCGGTGGCCCGCCGGACCTCCCGCCAGTTCATGATCGGATCTGCCACGGGCATGCCGGCCGGGCTCCGCTCGCCGCCGTGCCGACGCGCCGCCAGCAGGTTCACGGGGACCGCGCAGGCGCTGATCAACCGGTCCAGGAGGGTGCGGTCGTGCGCCAGTCCCACGACGACCAGTCGGCCGCCGGGGGCGAGCAGCCGCACCAGCCGGTCGATCGCGTCGTCGAAGGGGACGTGGTGGACGACGGCGACCGCGCTGACGAAGTCGTAGCCGCCCTCGTCGAGGAGGGAGCCGTCGCGGTAGTCGCCCTCCAGGAAGGTGATGTTCTGCGCCTCCCGCTTGCCGGCCAGCCGGATCATCTCCGCCGACCGGTCCACGCCGGTCACCGACTCCGCCCGGCTCGCCAGTCCGGCGGCCAGCAGACCGTCGCCGCAGCCGACGTCCAGGGCGGTGCGGCAACCGGCCGGTACCGCGTCCAGCACCACGGGGTGGTAGTGGACGTTGTGGTTCCAGTGGGTGTCGGTCGTCATCGTGTCCGCCGGCTCAGACGAAGCTCCTCGTCGGCAGCGGCTTGCCGTACCACATCTCGATCAGGCGCGCCGCGATGGAGATGCCGTAGGGCGGCAGGACCTCGCCGGAGTCGAAGGCGGCGCCCAGTTCGTCGCGGGAGAACCAGCGGGCCTCATGGATCTCGTCACCGTCCACGTCGATCTCCGTGGAGGTGGCGCGGGCCATGAAGCCGAGCATGAGGCTGGACGGGAACGGCCAGGGCTGGCTGGCGACGTACTCGACCGGGCCGACGCTGACCCCGACCTCCTCGAAGACCTCACGGCGCACCGCCTGCTCGATGGACTCGCCGGGCTCGACGAACCCGGCGAGCGTGGAGAAGCGGCCCTCGGGCCAGTGGACCTGGCGGCCGAGCAGGAGGCGGTCGTCCTCGTCGGTGACGGCCATGATCACGGCGGGGTCGGTGCGCGGGTAGTGCTCGGCGCCGCAGGCGGGGCAGCGGCGGATGTGGCCGGCGGCGGCGATGGCCGTGCGCTCGCCGCAGCGGGAGCAGAAGCGGTGGGTGCGCTGCCAGTTCTCCAGGCCGACCGCGTGCACCATCAGGCCCGTGTCGCGCGGCGAGAGCAGCAGCCCGGCCTCGCGCAGTCCTGCTGGGCGCGCGGACTGGTCGATGCGGCCGGGCAGCGCGTCCTTCTGCAGGGCGAAGTAGCTGACGCCGTCCTCGTCGGTGCCCAGGAAGTAGCGGTGTGCCTCGGTGAGGGGTGCTTCGAAGGAGGGGGTCATGACGAGTTCGGTGCGGCCGTCGGGCGTCTCGTCGATGAGGACCTGACCGCCGGAGACCACGAAGCAGCGGGTGTCGGGGTGGCTCCACGCCGCCGCGAGCCAGGCCTCGTCGAGCCGGTGATGGGCGGCGCGGTCGATGCCGCTCGGGGCGGTGAGCGAGATGGGTCGGTCGGCGGTGTGGTCGGTCCAGGTGGTCACGGGTGCTTCCAACTCCCCCAGTGCAACGGATGTCTCAGCGGGTGGTTCAGCGGTACGAAGGGCGGGAGGGAACCGGATCGGGCGGGGCCGGGCGGGGCAGCCCTTCCAGTGTGCCCCGCGCGCGGTGCCGCTCCGGCCGGCGCCGGCGGCTCAGGGGTCACGGCGCCAGTTCTCCGCGAGGTCGTCCCAGAGGTAGGCGCTGGTCTCGACCCCCTTGAGGAGGAGGTCCAGCTCGACCTTCTCGTTGGGGGCGTGCCAGCCGTCGGAGGGGACGGAGATGCCCAGGAAGAGAACGGGTGCGCCGAGGACGTCCTGGAGGTCCGCCGCCGGCCCCGAGCCACCCGAACGGGTGAACCGGACCGGTCCCTCGAAGGCCCTTTCCATGGCTCGGGCCAGTGACTGGAGCCCCGGGTGGTCGAGAGGGGTCAGACAGGGGCGGGTGGCCGGCAGGAAGCTGATCTCGGCCCGGACACCGGCGGGGATCCGCTCCTCGGCCCAGGCGCGGACGATCTTCTCGATGTGGTCCGGGTCCTGCCCCGCGACCAGCCGGAACGACAGCTTCAGCAGAGCCGAGGACGGCACGATCGTCTTGCTCCCGGCGCCCTGGTAGCCGCCGCCGATGCCGTTGACCTCGGCGGTGGGGCGGGCCCAGACGCGCTCCAGGGTGGTGTAACCGGCCTCGCCCTCGGTGGCGTACGAATGCGCCTCGCGCAGCCAGCTCTCCTCGTCGAAGGGGAGCTCGGCCCACAGCTGCCGCTCGCGGTCGCTCAGCTCCACGACGCCGTCGTAGAAGCCGGGGATCGCCACGCGCGCGTGCTCGTCGTGCAGGGCGGCGACCAGGCGGGCGGCGACGGTGGCCGGGTTGGGCACGGCGCCGCCGAAGGCTCCGGAGTGGATGTCCTGGTCGGGGCCGTGCAGGACGATCTGGCACTCGGCGAGGCCGCGCATGCCGGTGCACACCGTGGGGGTGTCCTCGGACCACATGCCGGTGTCGGAGACGATCACGGCGTCGGCCGCGAGCCGCTCGGCGTGCTCCTCGACGAGTGCGCGGAAGTGCGGGGAGCCGGATTCCTCCTCGCCCTCGATCAGCAGTTTGAGGTTGACCGCGGGGGCGGTGCGGCCGGTGGCGGCGAGGTGGGCGCGGACGCCGAGTGTGTGGAAGAACACCTGGCCCTTGTCGTCGGCCGCCCCGCGCGCGTAGAGGCGGTTCTCCCGGACGACCGGCTCGAAGGGCTCGCTGTCCCAGCCGTCCTCTCGGGCCGCGGGCTGTACGTCGTGATGGCCGTAGACGAGGACGGTGGGCGCTTCGGGGTCGTCCGCGGGCCACTCGGCGAAGACGGCGGGGGCGCCCGGTGTCCGCCACACCTCGGCGGTCGGGAAGCCGGTCTCCGTCAGTTTGGCGGCGAGCCAGTCGGCACTGCGGCGCACATCGGGGCCGTGGTCGGGCTGGGCCGACACGGAGGGGATGCGCAGCCATTCGGCGAGGTCGTCGAGGAAGGCGGCGCGGTGCTGCTCGATGTACGTACGGACGGCACTGTCCGGGGTCTGGCTCATGGTCACGAGCCTATCGGCCCGGACGGACATCCTCGGCGGGCTGTTCGTCACACTCAGTCTGTCCGACGATCAGCTTTTCCAGGGCGGCGCGGTCCGGCAGCTCCTGCGGCCGTTCGACCTCGCCGGTGCGCACGTGCACGAACGCGACCGTCACCGACTCGGGCGGCACACCCTGCTGCTCCGCCCATCCGATGCGGTAGATCGCCAGCTGCAACGGGTCGGCGGGCCGGGTGCGGCTCGTCTTCCAGTCCACGATCTCGTACGACACCTGGTCGCCGCTGCCGGTCCGGTAGACGGCGTCGATCCGGCCCCGTACGACCCGGCCCGCGAGGGCGAGCTGGAAGGGGGCTTCCACCCGGTAGGGGGTGCGGTGGGCGTACTCGGTGCGTTCGAAGGCCTCCTTGAGGGCTTCGAGGTCGCGTTCGTCGGCGATCTCGGCGTCGCCCCCGGGCAGTTCGTCGGGCTCCAGCATGGGCAGGGTGAGCTCTTCGAAACGCGCCTCGACCCAGGCGTGGAACCGGGTGCCCCGGCGTGCGGCCGGTTGCGGAGGGCGTGGCATGGGGCGCGCGAGTTCCTGTGCGAGCCCGTCCGGGTCCTCGGCGAGCCGCATCAGCTGGGTGGCGGAGAGCGCGGCCGGCAGGGGCACGTCGGTGACGCTCCGGCGGGCGCGCAGCAGCTCACCGGCGAGCGCGTCGAGGTCACGGTCCCAGGAGGCGACGGCGCGGGCCTCCTCGGGGGTGAGGCGCGGGCGGGGAGCGCGGCCGGGCTCGAGGGCGCGCGGGGGTGTGGGCTCGGCGGAGGTGGCCTGGTGGGGGACCGTGGGGCGGTCGGTGCTCAGAGAGTCCCAGTCGGCGGAGGTCCGCTCGGGGCCGGGCAAGGCACCGTCCGGGAAGTCCTCGTAGGGGTCCGGCACGTCGTCGTAAGGGTCCGGCAGGTCCTCGTAAGGGTCCGGCTCGTCGTCCTCCGGAGGTGCGGGCCAGTCGGGGTCCTCGTGGGCGGCGGGATCGTGGTCGGCGGGCCGGCCGACGTCGGTTCCGGCCGTCGTGAGGGTGTCCAGGTGGGCGAGCACGGTCTCGGCGGCCGCGCGGCGGCGGGCCAGGGCCCCCTCGTCCAGGGGCAGCGGCCACACCTGGTCGGCGCTCTGCGTGTGCAGCGCCGGGTTCTCCTCGTCCTCCTCAGGCTCGTCCGCCCAGGCCTCGATCTCGCCGTACCCGGCGGCGCAGTGGTCGTGCAGGGCCTGGAGGAAGCCGGAGGGGCCGCGCGGTTTCTTCTGGCTGGGGCCCCACCAGTGGCCGGAGCCGATGAGCAGGGAGCGGGGGCGGGTGAAGGTGACGTAGCCGAGGCGGAGTTCCTCGGTGTGCTGGTGATCCTTCATGGCCTCGTGGAAGGCCTTCATGCCCCGCGAGTCCCAGCTCTCCACGTCGGGCAGGGTGTCGCGGTCGCCGCGCAGGGCGTGCGGGAGCACCTTGGCCTGGGCGGTCCACTTCTCCCGGCCCTGACTGCTCGGGAAGGTGCCCTGCACCAGTCCGGGGACGGCGACGACGTCCCACTCCAGGCCTTTGGACTTGTGCGCGGTGAGCACCTTGACGGTGTTCTCACCGCCGGGCAGGGCGTTGTCCAGGCCCTTTTCGTACTGGGCGGCGGTGCGCAGGAAGCCGAGGAAGGCGAGCAGGGTCGCCTCCTGGTCGCCGGCCGCGAAGGAGGCGGCGACGTCCAGGAAGTTGGACAGAGTCTCGCGGCGGCGGGCGGCCAGCGCGTGCGGTGACGCCGACAGCTCGACCTCGAGGCCGGTGACCGCCAGGACGCGGTGCAGGACGTCCATCAGCGGATCGGACAGCGCGCGGCGCAGCTCGCGCAGTTCCGCGGCGAGCCGGGCGAAGCGCACGCGCGCGTCCGGCGAGAACGGCAGCCCGTCGTCCTCCTGCCCCGTCCGCCCGGTGTCGATCGGCAGCTCCAGGAAGGTGTCCAGGGCGTCCGCGAGCGATATCACCTCGGCGGGGTCGACCCCTTCGACCGCCTCGGCGAGCCGACGGTCCGGGTCGTCCGCGTCGCCCACGCGCGCGTGCGCCACCAGCAGCCGGGCGCGGCGGCCGAGGAGGGCGAGGTCGCGGGGCCCGATGCGCCAGCGCGGGCCGGTCAGCAGCCGGACCAGGGAGGCGTTGGCCCCGGGGTCCTGGAGCACCTCGCAGACGGCGACGAGGTCGGCCACCTCGGGCAGGTGCAGCAGTCCGGAGAGGCCGACCACCTCGACGGGGACGTCGCGCGCCACGAGGGCGCCCTGGATCTGGGCGAAGTCGGTCGCCGTTCGGCACAGCACCGCGATCTCGCCGGGCGCGGTGCCCGTGCGGACGAGATGGGCGACCGAGTCGGCGATCCAGTCCATCTCCTCGGCGTGGGTGCGCAGCAGCGCGCAGCGGACCGAACCGTCGCGTTCGGCGCCGGGGGCCGGGCGCAGGGCCTCCACGCCCGCGTGCAGGGCGCGCAGGGGTTCGGCGAGGCCGTTGGCGAGGTCCAGGAGACGGCCGCCGCTGCGGCGGTTCTCGCTGAGCGCCTGGCGGGTGGCGGGGCGGCCGTCGGCGTGCGCGAAATGCTCGGGGAAGTCGTCCAGGTTGGCGACGGAGGCGCCGCGCCAGCCGTAGATGGCCTGGCAGGGGTCGCCGACCGCGGTCACGGGGTGGCCGGTGCCGCCGCCGAACAGTCCTGCCAGAAGGACGCGCTGGGCGACCGAGGTGTCCTGGTACTCGTCGAGGAGGACGACCCGGAACTCGTCGCGCAGCAGCCGGCCCACCTCGGGGATCTGGGCGAGCGAGGCGGACAGCGCGATCTGGTCGCCGAAGTCGAGCAGGTCACGCTCGCGCTTGGCGGCCCGGTACCGCAGGACGAGTCCGGCCAGTTCACGGCGCGCGGCGGCCGCCTCGGGCACCTTGCGCAGGTCGGCGTTGCCGAGTTTGACACCGGTCAGGGTGTGCAGGAGGCCGGCGTCCCAGGTGCGCAGGGCCTCGGGGTCCACGAGGTGTTCGGAGAGTTCGGAGTCGAGGGTGAGCAGGTCGCTGACCAGGTCGGCGAAGGAGCGGGTGAGGGCCGGGTAGGGGCCCGGGGCCTCGCGCAGCACCCGCGCGGCGAGCTGGTAGCGGGTGGCGTCGGCGAGCAGCCGCGAGGTGGGTTCGAGGCCGATGCGCAGACCGTGGTCGGTCAGCAGGCGGCCCGCGAAGGCGTGGTACGTCGAGATGACCGGCTCGCCGGGCGGGTTGTCCGGGTCGATGAGGTCGGGGTCGGTGACCCCGGCCCGGACGAGCGCCTTGCGGACGCGTTCGGCCAGTTCACCGGCCGCCTTGTTGGTGAAGGTGAGGCCGAGGACCTGTTCGGGGGCGACCTGGCCGGTGCCGACCAGCCAGACGACGCGGGCCGCCATCACCGTCGTCTTGCCCGACCCGGCTCCCGCGACGATCACCTGCGGGGCGGGCGGCGCGGTGATGCAGGCCGTCTGCTCCGGGGTGAAGGGGATGCCGAGGAGCTCTTTGAGCTGCTCGGGGTCGGTGATACGTGCGGGCACAAGGAAAGAGGCTAGCGGCGGCCACTGACAAACGGGACGGAGTGCTCACTCCACCACGTGCCGCCCTTCCGGCCGGGCGCTGCACGAGGCCCGGAAGGCGCAGTGGGTGCAGTGCTGGCCGGTGGTCGGGGTGAACCGTTCGTCGAGGACCTTCCCGGCCGCGGTGGCCAGCAGCTCGCCGGCCCACTCCCCCTCCAGCGGGTCCTGCGCCTGCACCTTGGGCAGCGTCTCACCGCCGTCACGCCGGGTGGCGCCCTGCCGGAGGTGGACCAGTTCGGCGCCGCCCGGCTCGGGCCGGGCGCCGTCGAAGGCCTCGTCGACGGCTCCCTCGCGGACCGCGAGCTGGTAGACGGCGAGCTGGGGGTGCCGGGCCACCTCGGCCGAGCTGGGCGCCTGCTTGCCCGTCTTGAAGTCGACGACGTACGCGCGGCCCTCGCCGTCCGTCTCCACGCGGTCCATCTGGCCGCGGATGCGCACCTCGTAGTCGCCCGCGGCCAGGGTGACGTCGAAGTCCTGCTCGCTGGCGACCGGGGTGCGGCCGGCGCGGTCCAGGACGTGCCACTTCAGGAAACGTTCGAGCGCCACGCGCGCGTTGTCCTTCTCCTGGGCGGACTTCCAGGGCGCGTCGAAGGCGAGCGCGTTCCACACGGAATCCAGGCGCTCCATGAGGACGGCCAGGTCGGCGGGGGTACGGCCGGAGGCGACCTCGTCGGCGAGGACGTGCACGACGTTGCCGAAGCCCTGGGCGGTGGTGGCGGGTGCGTCGGCCTTCACCTCACGGCCCAGGAACCACTGCAGGCTGCAGGTGTTGGCGAGCTGGTCGAGGGCGCTGCCGGAGAGGACCACGGGCTGGTCGCGGTCGCGCAGCGGCACCTTGCTCTCGGTCGGCTCGAACATGCCCCACCAGCGGTAGGGGTGCGCGGCCGGCACCAGAGGGCGGCCGTCCTCGTCGGCGAGCGCGGCCAGCCTGGCCAGGCGGTGGGCGGCCGCCTCGCGCAGGGCGTCGGACGCGCGCGGGTCGACCGTGGTCGCGCGCAGTTCGGCGACCAGGGCGGCCACGGCGAGCGGGCGGCGCGGCCGTCCGGTGACGTCCTGGGGTTCGACGCCCAGTTCGGTGAGGAAACGGGAGGGCTGGTCGCCGTCGTCCGCGGGGGCTTTCACTGCGGTGACGACGAGACGCTCGCGCGCGCGTGTGGCGGCGACGTAGAACAGCCGGCGTTCCTCGGCGAGCAGCGCGCCCGGGGTGAGGGGTTCGGCGAGTCCGTCGCGGCCGATGCGGTCGGCTTCCAGGAGGGAGCCGCGGCGGCGCAGGTCGGGCCAGAGCCCCTCCTGCACGCCGGCCACGACGACCAGCCGCCATTCCAGTCCCTTGGCGCGGTGCGCGGTCATCAGGCGAACGGCGTCGGGCCGTACCGCGCGGCCGGCCAGGGTGTCGGCGGCGATGTCCTCGGCCTCGATCTCCGCCAGGAAGTTCAGCGCGCCCCGGCCGCCGCTGCGCTCCTCCGCGCGGGCGGCGGTGGCGAACAGGGCGCACACGGCGTCCAGGTCACGGTCGGCGTTGCGGCCGGCCGCGCCGCCGCGCCGGGCGGTGCGCTCCAGGCGTGAGGGCCAGGGCGTGCCGTTCCACAGGTCCCACAGCGCCTCCTCGGCCGTACCGCCGCCCGCGAGACGCTCCCGGGCCTTCCTGAGCAGCCCGCCGAGCCGCTGCGCGCCGCGCGCGTACCCGGGGTCGTGGACGGCCAGGCGCTCGGGCTCGGCGAGTGCCCGCGCGAGCAGTTCGTCCGACGGCGGCGGGAGCGCGTTGCCGGACGCCCGTTCCTCGTCGCGCAGGGCCCGGCCGAGGCGGCGCAGGTCTGCCGCGTCCATGCCGGTTAGGGGCGAGGTGAGCAGGGTGAGCGCGGTCTCGGTGCCGAGCCAGCAGGGGGTTTCCCCGGCGCCGTCGTCCGCGCCGGAGTCCGCGTCCGGGCTCGCGACCGTGTCCGCGTCCCCGTCCGGGCTCGCGACCGTGTCCGCGTCCCCGCCCCGGCTCGCGACCGTGTCCGCGGCAGGTCCCGCAGTCCGTCCCGCAGCCCGTTCCGCGGCAGGTCCCGCTGCGGAGTCCGCGACCGAACGCGAGGCCACGCTCGCCCCGAGGTGGGCCGCCTCCGCCTCGGCCACCGCCCGCAGCGCCGTCAGCAGGGGCGCCACCGCCGGTTCGTGGCGCAGCGGAACGTCGTCGCCGTCGATGTCCAGGGGGACGCCTGCCGCGGTGAGGGCGCGGCGGACCGTCGGGAGGGTGCCGGCCCCGGCGCGCACCAGGACGGCCATGTCGCTCCAGCGGACGCCGTCCTCCAGGTGCGCGCGCCGGAGGATGTCGGCGATGTTGTCGAGTTCGGTACCGGGTGTCGGGTACGTGTAGACCTCGACGTGTCCGCCGTCGCGCGTGGGGGCCGGTTCGCGGTGGGCGCGCACCTTGTCGGCGGGCAGCCGGGTGAGCGGCATCCGCTGGGTGAGCAGCCGGGTGGCGGCCAGCAGGCCGGCGCCGGCCCTGCGGGACGTCCGCAGCACCTCCGTCGGCGCGGGGCGGCCGTCCACGCGCGGGAAGGCGTGCGGAAACTCCAGGATGCCGTTCACGTCGGCGCCCCGGAACGTGTAGATCGACTGGTCCGGGTCGCCGAACGCGACAAGGGTGCGGCCGCCGCCGGCCAGTGCCCGCAGCAGGCGCACCTGGGCCGGGTCGGTGTCCTGGTACTCGTCGACGTACACGGCGTCGTAGCGGCCGGCGAGGTCCAGGGCCACCTCCGGGCGGTGGGCGAGCAGCACCGCCCGGTGGACGAGTTCGGCGTAGTCGAGGACGCCCTGGAGGTCGAGGACGTCGAGGTACTCGGCGAGGAAGGCGGCCGCGGCCCGCCAGTCGGGGCGGCCGATGCGGCGGGCGAAGGCGTCCAGGGCGGCCGGGTCCAGTCCCAGTTCGCGGCTGCGGGCGAGGACCGCGCGGACCTCGTCGGCGAAGCCCCGGGTGGTCAGGCACGCGCGCAGCTCGTCCGGCCAGCGCACGGGGTCGAGCCCGAGCCGCTCCAGCTCGGCCTCGCCGGCCAGCAGCTCGCGGACGGTGACGTCCTGTTCGGGGCCGGACAGCAGCCGGAGCGGGTTCACGAACAGGCCGCTGTCCTGGTGGGCGCGGACCAGGGCGTAGCAGTACGAGTGGAAGGTGGTCGCCCGGGGGGCGCGGGCCGCGCCCACGCGCAGGGCCATCCGGTCGCGCAGTTCGACGGCGGCCTTCCTGCTGAACGTCAGCACCAGGATCCGCTCGGGATCCGCGCCGCGGGCGATCCGCGCGGCGACGGACTCCACCAGGGTGGTGGTCTTCCCGGTGCCGGGGCCGGCGAGGACGAGCAACGGGCCGGAGCCGTGGTCAACCACGGCGCGCTGTGCGGCGTCCAGACGAGGGGGGTGCACATCGGCCGGCGGGGTACGGACCAGTCGGTAAGCGCCACGGCTCCCCTGGCGCACCTGGGGGTGCGGCAGGCGCCTGGTGGAGGAAGAGGAGCTCACGTGGTTCGCCGGTCCTGGTGGGTGTGCTGGTTGGCTCGCGGTCGCGCGGGCGCGGTGGTGGGCGCGGGGTGAGCGGGACACGCGCAGCCGACGCTACGCCGGCACACCGGACGGAAGCAGGGCTTCCGATTCTTCCCGGTGGCCCCGTCCGCCCCGGGCGTCGCCCGCGGCACACGTATCCCGCACCCCACGAACGTACGTCATGCCACGGACGTCCCCGATGTCCCTCGTACGGGCCACGGGCTCCCCACGGGGACCCCGGATGGCGGAAGCTGTCAGGTGTGAGCCCCCGCGTCCGCGCCGCCGTCCCACCGCGCCCGCCTCATGTCGAGCCGCGGCAGATGGCCCTCCGCGGCCCTGCTCGCCGCTCTCAGCGGAGTGCCCTCGTCGCGGTAGTGGTCCAGGGCGCTCAGCTCGTGCCCGGGCAGCAGGACCCCGTCGGAGCGCACCACGCGCCACCACGGGACGGCGCTGCCGTAGAGGGACATCACCCGCCCCACCTGACGCGGGCCCCCCTCCTCCAGCCACTCCGCGACGTCGCCGTACGTCATCACGTGCCCGGGCGGGATCCGCTCGGCGACCTCCAGGACCCGCTCGGCGTACTCGGGCAGCTCGTCCGCGTACCCCTCTCGGGTGGCCTCGGGAAGGCTCTGCTCGCTCATTCGCCCCATCCTGCCGCACCCCACCGACAACCGGCGCGGTCCGCGGCCGGGCTCCGCCTCGCCCCGCGGCGGCGCTTGGGGCAGACTGTGCGCCCCCGCATCTGCACCCTGATGCCTTCGTGTGTCGGTGGGGCATGCCACCATCGTGCGGGCGGTGACTGGTGATACGAGATCAAGAAGAGACGACCAAGCAGCAGGGCGTGCACCCCGACGGCGCGGCGGGCACCCCTGACGCCGGCGCGCGCCCGGACGCCGGGGAACCCGCCCCCGCACGCCCGGAGACGGTCGCCGACACCGACGCCGACGAGGCGGAACACGTGCCCGACGAGACACACGCCGACGAGGTGGAGGGCGACGAACCGCTGCTCCCCGCGCGCGTGCACCGCCCCTCCGACCTCATGCGTCTCATGGTCGGGGTGCTGGCCGTCGTCGTGCTGCTCGGCATCGCCGCCTTCGCGCACGGCACCACCTCCGGGCTCGAACAGGACATCAACAAGGGCACCGGCCAGGCTCCGGACCTGCTGATCAGGTTCGCGGGGCTGGCCTCCAGCATCGCGATCCTCCTGGTACCGGTCGCGTTCGCGATCGAGCGGCTGATCAAACGGGACGGGCTGCGGATCGCCGACGGCGTGCTCGCGGCGGTCCTCGCCCACGGAGTGACACTCGCCACGGACCTGTGGGTCGCCCGGGCCGCCCCGGGCTCGATCCAGGAGGCGCTCACCCAGCCCTCCCCCGGCGACGTCCACGCGCTGACCGATCCGGTGCACGGCTACCTCGCGCCCGTCATCGCCTACATGACGGCCGTCGGCATGTCCCGGCGGCCGAGATGGCGCTCGGTCCTGTGGATCGTGCTGCTGCTCGACGCGTTCTCCATGCTGGTCACCGGCTACACCACACCGTTCTCGATCATCCTCACGGTCCTGATCGGCTGGACCGTCGCCTACGGCACCCTGTACGCGGTCGGCTCGCCCAACGTCCGCCCCACCGGACGGACCCTGCTGGCGGGCCTGCGGCACGTCGGCTTCCACCCGGTCGGCGCGGCCCGCGAGGAGGTCCTGGAGTCCGACAACGGCGACCGGGGCAGGCGCTACTTCGTCACCCTGGAGGACGGCCCGCCGCTGGACGTCACGGTCGTCGACCGGGAACAGCAGGCCCAGGGCTTCTTCTACCGCGTGTGGCGCAACCTCACGCTGCGCGGCTTCGCCACCCGCTCCAGCCTGCAGTCGCTGCGCCAGGCCCTGGAACAGGAGGCCCTGCTCGCGTACGCGGCGATCGCGGCCGGCGCCAACGCCCCCAAGCTGATCGCCACCTCGGAGCTCGGCCCGGACGCCGTGATGCTCGTCTACGAGCACACCGGCGGCCGTACCCTCGACTCGCTGGCCGACGAGGAGATCACCGACGAGCTGCTGCGCCACACCTGGCATCAGGTGCAGGCCCTGCAGTCGCGCCGGATCGCGCACCGCAGGCTCGCGGGTGACGCCGTCCTGGTGGATCGTTCCGGCAAGGTGATCCTCACCGACCTGCGCGGCGGCGAGATCGCGGCCGGTGATCTGTTGCTGCGCATGGACGTCGCCCAGCTGGTCACCACGCTCGGCCTGCGGGTCGGCGCCGAGCGGGCGGTGGCGTCGGCGGTCGGCGTCCTCGGGCCGGACGCCGTGGCCGACTGTCTGCCGATGCTCCAGCCGATCGCGCTCACCCGCTCCACGCGCGCGACGCTGCGCCGACTGGCCAGGGAGCGCGCCCAGCGGGAGCGCGACGCGGTCCTGGAGGCGTCCCGGCAGGCCAAGCAGGCCCGCGCGGACGAGGCCGGGAAGCCCGACAAGAAGACGGTGCGCGCCGAGCAGCGGGCCGAGAAGCGGGCGCTGGACGACGCGCTGGAGGAGGCCCGCGAGGAGGACCTGCTCACCCAGATCCGGCACCAGGTGCTGCGGATCAGGCCGCAGGCACCGGTCGAGCCCGCCCGCCTGGAGCGGGTGCGGCCACGCACCCTGATCAGCTTCATGGCCGGTGCGATCGGCGCGTACTACCTGCTCACGCAGCTCACCCACATCGAGTTCAACACGCTGTTCGCGCAGGCCCAGTGGGGCTGGGTGATCGCCGCGGTGGCGTTCTCCGCGCTCAGCTACGTCGCCGCCGCCATGGCCCTGCTCGGGTTCGTGCCCGAGCGGGTGCCGTTCGTACGGGCCGTGGCGGCGCAGGTCGCCGGTTCCTTCGTGAAGATCGTGGCGCCCGCCGCCGTCGGCGGCGTCGCCCTCAACACCCGCTTCCTGCAGCGGGCCGGCGTGCGCCCCGGAGGCGCGGTGGCGAGCGTCGGCGCCTCCCAGCTGTTCGGGCTCGGCTGCCACATCCTGATGCTGCTGTCCTTCGGCTATCTGACCGGCACCGAGAAGACCCCCTCGCTGTCCCCGTCCCGCACCGTCATCGCCGGCCTGCTGACGGTCGCGGTCCTGGTCCTCGTGGTGACGTCGGTGCCCTTCATGCGCAAATTCGTCGTCACGCGCGTGCGGTCGCTGTTCGCGGGTGTCGTGCCGCGCATGCTGGACGTGCTCCAGCGGCCGCAGAAGCTCGTCACCGGCATCGGCGGCATGCTGCTGCTGACCGCCTGCTTCGTGATGTGCCTGGACGCCTCCATCCGCGCGTTCGGCGACCAGTCGACCTCGCTGAGCATCGCCAGCGTCGCCGTGGTCTTCCTCGCCGGAAACGCGCTCGGCTCCGCGGCGCCCACCCCGGGCGGCGTCGGCGCGGTCGAGGCGACGCTGACCGTCGGCCTGATCGCCGTCGGCCTCCCCAAGGAGGTCGCGGCCCCCGCCGTCCTGCTGTACCGGCTGCTGACCCTGTGGCTGCCGGTCCTGCCGGGCTGGCTGGCCTTCAACCAGCTCACACGCAAGGGCGCGCTCTAGGAACCCACCCCGTACGGTTCGCACCCACGCGTCGTACCTCGTACGGCTCGCGCCCCGCGCGCGTGGTCGGGTGCGACCCCAGGATGGAGGTATGCCGAAGCCCATCCGGATCCGTCTCGCCGCCCTGACCACCGTCCTGGTGCTGGCCTTCGTGCCGACCGGGTGCAGCGGCGGCGGATCCGGGGACGGGGACCTGACGGCACAGAAACTGGCCTGGAAGGCGTGCCCGGCCCCGGACGAGGCCGAGGGCGGCGGCGGCGCGCCGTCTCCGCTGCCGGGCGGCGCCACCTGGCAGTGCGCCACCATGAAGGCGCCGCTGGACTGGTCGAAGCCGAAGGGCGCCACCATCGGGCTCGCGCTGATCCGGGCCAGGGCCAGCGGCGACCCGAGCAGCCGGATCGGCTCCCTGATCTTCAACTTCGGCGGGCCGGGCGGCAGCGGTGTGACCACCCTGCCGGCGTTCGGCGAGGACTACGCGGCCCTGCGCACCCGCTACGACCTCGTCAGCTTCGACCCACGCGGGGTCGGCCGCAGCGCCCCCGTCGAGTGCGAGAACGACGCCCAGCTCGACGACTACTTCCAGCAGGACGCGACGCCCGACACCAGCGCCGAACGCGCCCAACTGATCAAGCGGACCCAGCAGTTCAACGCCGCCTGCGAGAAGAACTCCACAACCGTCCTGCCGCACGTGCGCACCACCGACGCCGCCCGCGACATGGACCTCATGCGCCAGGTCCTGGGCGACAGGCAGTTGCACTACTTCGGCATCTCGTACGGCACCGAACTCGGCGGCGTCTACGCCCACCTGTTCCCGAAGAACGTCGGCCGCGCGGTCCTGGACGCCGTCGTCGACCCCACCCAGAACCCCGAACAGAGCTCGCTCGGGCAGGCCAAGGGCTTCCAGCTCGCGCTCGACAACTTCGCCGAGGACTGCACCTCGAAGAAGACGCCGTGCCCGATCGGCGACACCCCGCAGGACGTGAAGAACCGTATCGCCAGACTCCTCGCCGACCTCGACCGCAAACCGATCCCCGGCATCCTCCCCCGCATGCTGACCCAGACCGCCGCCACCAACGGCATCGCCCAGTCCCTGTACTCGAAGGACTTCTGGGAATACCTCACCGAGGGCCTGGAGGACGCCTACGACGGTGACGGGAAGGTCCTGATGCTGCTGTCCGACTCGATGAACGGCAGGAGCCAGAACGGCGAGTACAGCAACATCACGGCGGCGAACATCGCCATCAACTGCGCCGACGAGAAGCCCCGGTACACCGCCGACTACGTCCAGCAGAAGCTGCCCGAGTTCCGTGCCGCCTCCCCGCTGTTCGGCGACTACCTCGCCTGGGGCATGGTCAGCTGCACCGACTGGGCGGTGCCGGGCGCCGCCGACCACCCCGACGTGAGCGCGCCCGGGTCGGCGCCGATCCTGGTCGTGGGCAACACCGGGGATCCGGCGACGCCGTACGAGGGCGCGAAGAAGATGGTCCAGGCGCTCGGCAACGGGGTCGGGGTCGAGCTGACGTACAAGGGGCAGGGGCACGGGGCCTACGACAGCAAGAACCGGTGCGTGCAGTCGGCGGTGAACGGCTACCTGCTGGAGGGGACGGTGCCGAAGGCGGGAGCCGTGTGTGCGTGAGGCGGCCGCCGCGCCGTCGCGTCTGATCGCGCCCGCACGGCGAAGCCGCGTACGAAGGCGCCCGGCACGGTCCGGTCTGCTCATGACGAAGGCGGGGGCTTCGGGCACCTGCCGTGCCCGAAGCCCCCGCCCGTCGCGGAGTCCGTGCTCAGTAGACGGGCTTCGCCGGCTCGATCTGGTTGACCCAGCCGATCACGCCGCCGCCCACGTGGACGGCGTCGGAGAAGCCCGCGGACTTCAGGACCGCGAGGACCTCCGCACTGCGGACGCCCGTCTTGCAGTGCAGGACGATCTTCTTGTCCTGCGGCAGGCTCTCCAGGGCGGTGCCCATGAGGAACTCGTTCTTCGGGATCAGCTTGGCGCCCGGGATGGAGACGATCTCGTACTCGTTCGGCTCACGGACGTCGATGATCTCGATGTTCTCGCCGTCGTCGATCCACTCCTTGAGCTGCTTGGGAGTGATCGTCGAGCCGGCGGCCGCCTGCTGGGCCTCTTCGGAGACGACGCCGCAGAAGGCCTCGTAGTCGATGAGCTCGGTGACGGTCGGGTTCTCGCCGCAGACCGCGCAGTCCGGGTCCTTGCGTACCTTGACCTGGCGGTACTGCATCTCCAGCGCGTCGTAGATCATCAGACGGCCGACGAGGGGCTCGCCGGTGCCGGTGAGGACCTTGATGGCCTCGGTGACCTGGATGGAGCCGATGGACGCGCACAGCACGCCCAGGACGCCGCCCTCGGCGCAGGAGGGGACCATGCCCGGGGGCGGGGGCTCCGGGTAGAGGCAGCGGTAGCAGGGGCCGTACTCGGACCAGAAGACCGAGGCCTGGCCGTCGAAGCGGTAGATCGAGCCCCACACGTACGGCTTGTTCAGCAGCACGCAGGCGTCGTTGACCAGGTAGCGGGTCGCGAAGTTGTCCGTGCCGTCGACGATCAGGTCGTACTGGCTGAAGATCTCCATCACGTTCTCGGCCTCGAGCCGCTCTTCGTGAAGGATCACGTTCACGTACGGGTTGATGCCGAGGACGGAGTCACGGGCGGACTCGGCCTTGGAACGACCGATGTCGGACTGGCTGTGGATGATCTGACGCTGCAGGTTCGACTCGTCGACCTCGTCGAACTCCACGATGCCGAGGGTGCCGACGCCCGCGGCGGCCAGGTACATCAGCGCCGGCGAGCCCAGGCCGCCGGCGCCCACACAGAGCACCTTGGCGTTCTTCAGCCGCTTCTGCCCGTCCATCCCGACGTCCGGGATGATCAGGTGGCGGGAGTACCTGCGGACCTCGTCTACGGTGAGCTCAGAGGCTGGCTCAACCAGGGGTGGCAGCGACACGGGGGCTCCGTTGGTCGGTCAATCACTACGGTTGTTCTCCCCGTAACACTGCCACGGCCTTCTTCATTCCGAGACACCTGTTCCGATCCGCGAGACGATCTCGTCCCAGTAGCCGGGCATCGCCTCCCAGGGGTCCGCCCGCCCGCCGCGGTCGGTCCGGTCGGTGATGTAGATCGTGGCGGCGCCCTGCCAGCGGGCGATGCGCAGCGCCTCGTCCAGGTGGCCGAGGGGCACCCCGTGGACGAAGTGACAGAAGCGGTCGGGCGGGTAGTCCGCGGTCCACTCGGCCACCTGCGACCAGCGGTAGTCGCGCCAGGGACCGGCGAAGGTCACGAGCTGGTCGGCGTTCTCCGCGTAGCCCGGGTGGGGGTGGGTGCCGTGGCCGAGGACGATGTGGGGGCCGTCGCCGACCTCGCGGAGCGCGGCGACGGTGCGGCGGACCTCGGGGAGCGCGGCGCGCTCGACGGGGCAGCGGTCGAGCAGGAAGCCGTCGACGCGGTACCAGTCGTGGAAGCGGTGGGCCTCGGTGATCAGGTCGCCGCGAGGGCGGGCCCCGCAGGAGGCGTCCAGGTGGCCGAGGACGCGGACGCCCGCGTTGCGGAGCCGGCCGGTCGCTTCCAGGCAGTGCGGGTCGGGACGGCTGCCGGGGCCGTTCGCCACGTCGAGGACGACCCAGTGCAGGGGCGTGCCGGGGCGGGCGAGTTCGGCCCACTGGGCGGGCGCGAGGAGGGGGTGGGCGTAACCGGGGATGCCGACCGCGGTGCGGACGCCGGTCGTCGCGGCGCCCGCCCGCGTGCTGGTCAGATGCGGCATGCCGCCTCCATCCAGATGTCCGCGAGGGATTCCTCCAGGTTGATGCGGGGCCGCCAGCCGAGCCGGTCGCGGGCGCAGCGCACGTCTGCCTGCTGCCAGCTGCCGCAGCCGTCCGGGTACGGGTACGCGACCGGGGCGGCGTTGTCGGGGTCCATGCGGGGGTGCCCGATGGCGCCGCGCAGCGGGCCGGGGGGACCGTCGAGTTCGTGCAGGGCGCCGCCGTATCCGGCGACCCGGGCGAGGACACCGGCGGCGTCGCGGAGCCGGACGGCGCGGCCGGAGCCGATGTTGATGACGCCCTGGGCCGCGGAGAGCGAGGCCGCGTGGACGGCGCGGGCGACGTCACGGACGTCGACGAAGTCGCGCTGGGCGCCGAGGCCGCCGAGTTTGAGTTCGCCGTCGCCGGACTGCATGGCGCGGCGCATCGCCTCGGCGAGCCGGCCGAGCGGGGAGCCGGCCGGGGTGCCGGGTCCGGCGGGCGAGAAGACGCGCAGGACGACCGCGTCGAGTCCGGAGCCGAGGACCAGCTCGGTGGCGGCGAGCTTGCTGACGCCGTACGGGCCGCCTGGGCGGGGCACGGCGTCCTCGGCCGTGGAGGAGCCGGGCTGGCTCGGGCCGTACTCGGCGCTGCACCCGATCTGCACCAGGCGGGCGCCGCAGCCGCTGCGGCGCAGGGCCTCGCAGACGGTGGCGACGGCGACGGTGTTGTGCCGGGTGAGTTCCCGGGCGCCGCCGCGGGTGGCGCCCGCGCAGTTCACGATGACGCCCGGGTGGACGGCGTCGAGGAAGCGGGTGAGGGCGCCGGGGCTGCCGGTGGCGAGGTCGAACCGGACGTCGGCGTCGTCGCCGCGGCCCAGCGCGGTGAGCTGGACGGCCGGGTCGGCGAGCAGCCGGTCGGCGACGAAGCGGCCGAGGTATCCGTTGGCTCCGATCAGCAGAACCCTCATCGTGCGGCTCCCGGGGTGTGCGCTCCGGCGACTCCGGTGGTTCCGGACGCTCCGGGTCCGGGTCGGGAGATGGTCATCTGGTGGTCTCCTTCTGGGGGTGCGGTTGCCTCGGGCGAGGCGCCGGGCCCCGGCCGCCGGGACGGCTCGGCATGGCCCGGGAAGTGGTGGTTCACTCGGGGTCTCCCGTCGGCGCGTGGGCCGAGGCCCGGGTGAGGGTGCGCGTGGCCGTGCACAGCAGCGCGAGGGCGGCGGCGCCGCAGCCGAGGGTCTGGACGCCGCCCGGGCCCCAGGCGTCGGCCAGGGCGTCGACGGGGGCGGCCAGGACGGCGCAGCCGGGCAGCCTGCCGACGAGGACCAGGGACACGGCCGCCGCTTCCGTGACGGCGGCGGCGGCGAGCGCGCGGCGGGCGCCCCGTGGGGCGTGGTGGACGGCCAGGAGGCGGGCGGCCAGCAGGAGGGCGCCGAGGGTGAGCGCCTCCGGGTAGCCGGCGGATTCGCCCAGGGCGGTGCCGCACAGCGCGAGCAGGGCGGTGAGGGCCCCCAGGAAGAGGGCGAACCCGCCGAGCAGCAAGGGCCGCACGGCCGCCGTGAACTCGTCCAGGCCGCGGCTGCCGGTGAGGCGGCGGTGGGCGCCGGTGGTGAAGAGGTGGGTGCTCCAGGCCGCCGGGGCGGTGGCCAGGGCGAGCGCGAGGACGGGGGCGGCGGTGACCGGCCAGGGACCGTGCGCGGCGCCGGTCGGCGGGCCGTCGGGGCCGCCGTCCAGGACGGCGCGCAGCAGGCCGTCGCCGAGCAGGGCGTAGCCGAGGAGCCAGCAGGTCCACGCGCGCGTGCCGGTCGCGGTGTGCCGGGCGGGCGTGCGGGACGGCACGGCCAGGGGGCCGCGCCGCAGGGCCAGGTGGACGGCCAGGGCGATGGCGAGGACACCCGCGGCTGCCACCAGGAGACGCGGGCGGCCCTCGGTGAGCCGTACCCCGGTCACGGCCGCGGTGCCGACGGTGCCCGGGAGGAGGGTGAGCAGCGCCCAGTCGGCGCGTACGCGGGGCGCGGGCGCCGGTTCGGGGGACGGCCGGTGGCCTTCGCCGCGGGGCACGCGCGCGTAGAGCTCCTCGGCGAGCGAGAAGACGTCACGGTGCCGGAAGCGGGCGGCGGTCCGGTCGGTGACCCCGTGCGCTTCGAGACCGGCGGCGATCTCCAGCGGGTCGACGGCCCGCGCGCACAGTGCGCGGTGCCGGTGCAGCAGTGCCTTGACGGGGTCGGCGGCGCCCCGCCGCGGGGTGGCGCCGCGGCCGCCCGTGGTGTCCCGGGCGTTCGTGGCACCCGTGGCCGGTTCCGGCAGTCCGCTCCCGGGCAGGGCGGCGGCGCCCGAGGCGTCGTCGGCGGCACCCAGGAGCCACTCCCCCGACCGTGCGTCCCACGCGTCGGCCCGGCTCGGCCGTCCTGGCCGGTCCAGCTCGCCCAGGCCTCCGCTCGGCGCGCCGCCCTCGCCGCCGTTCACAGCGCCCCCTCGGTCGCCGCCGGCCCAGTGGCCGGTACCGGGGCGGGCCCCGGCGTGGTGCCCGGTGCCCGGCCGGGGCCGTCCCGGTGGACGACACGGGCCGTGGGGCGGGTCCAGCGGCCCGGCACATGGGCCTCGGCCGGGACGGCGAACGGCAGCGGCTTCCCCGCCCGGTCGAGGACGACCCGGCGGACCGGGCAGTGCGAGACGATCTCCAGGTAGAGGGTGCGGAACGCCGCGATGTTCTGCTCGACGGTGAACAGTTCGAGTGCCCGAGCGCGCGCGGCGGCTCCGAGGCGCTCACGGCGCTCGGGGTCGCGCAGCAGCGCCACGCACGCCTCCGCGAGCGCCCGCGGATTGCGCGGTGGTACGACGAGGCCGGTGCCGCCGATGACCTCGACCACGGCGCCCACGTCGGTGGACACGGTCGGGCGGCCGCAGAGCATCGCCTCGACGAGCCCGGCCGGGAAGCCCTCGACCACGCTGGAGAGAACGACGACCGCGCCGGACGCGTAGGCGTCGGCGAGGGTGGGCGCATCGGGGCCGCCGATCTCCTCGAAGGAGACCGGGTTGTCGCCGACGACGTGCACGCCCTCGGCCTCGTCGGGGAAGAGCTGGGCGGCGAGCGCCCTGCACTGGCCGAGGTAGGCCGCGCCTTCTGACCCCACGGGGGCGCCCAGCACCCGCAGTCGCGCCCTGGGCTCCTCCCTGCGGACCTCCGCGAAGGCGTGCAGCAGCGACACCAGGTCCTTGGCCGGTTCGACACGGCCGACCCAGGCGAGCGTGCCCGGGTCGGCACGGTCGGGTGCCTCGCCGACCTCGGTGAAGCGGGAGGCCTCCATGCCGGGATGGACGGTACGGATCCGGGACCGGTCGGCGCCGCAGCGCTCCTGCCAGCGACGGGCGTGCGCGTTGCCGGGGGTGACGATCGCTGCGCGGCCGTAGAGCTCGGCGGCGAACCGGCCCTGGAAGGCGGCGAGCAGGGTGCGCACGGCCGGGGTGACGGTGTCCGGACCGACGGCCAGGTAGTGCGAGCGCAGGTGCACGCCGTACTCGGTGACCAGCAGCGGGACACCCGAGAAGTGCCCGGCGAGCAGGCCGGGCAGGGCGGCGGGACCGGCGGCGGTGGCGTGGCACAGGTCGGCCGCGCCCAGGCCGTCGTCGCCGTACCAGTCGAGGGAGAGGGGGCGCAGGGCGCGTTCGAGGTGCGCGGCGACGGTCAGCAGGTCGGCCACCCGCGCCTCGCGCGCGAGGCTGTGCGCGCCGGGGGTACGGCAGGCACGCTCCAGCGCGCGTACGGCGGTGTCGGAGCGGAGGGCGCCGGGCAGTCCGCCCTCGTCGCGGGCGAGTTCGGCGAGCCCGTAGAGCGCGCTGCCGAAACGGTCCGCCAGATGACCGGGCGCGGCGGCTGGATCGTCCTCACGTCCGGCGCCGCCCGGGCCCACCGGGGGATCCGCGCCCTGAGCACCGGCGGGCCCGGCGCTCAGTACCTCCGCGAGTTGCCCGTAGCTCTCGGCGAAGCGCCGGCGTGCGCGCCTGCCGTACGCCTTGCCGTCCTTCTCGGCGGTCCACAGGGGGGCCGTACGCACCCGGCTGACGTGCGGCGGCAGCTCAAGGCGGCCCTCGTCCTCCTGGCGGCGGCTGCCGCTGAGGGCGTAGACGTCGAACTCGTGCTGCCCGAGCCCGCGCACGAGCCGGTCGCACCAGTGTCCGGCGTCACCGCCCACATACGGACAACCACCCTCCGTAAGCAATCCGATGCGCACGTGTGCACCCCCGATCGATCTCCCGTGTGGGGAGCCGCCGACGCGTCGACGGCTCGCAGCGGGACGAACGTATGCGGACAAGGCGGTGGCGCGACGGACGGTTGTCCATCGCGCCACCAAAAGGGGTGAACGGTCGTAACTTTCGCGTGCGGACCGCGTTCTGTCGCGCTAAGAGATTGTCCGACTGCGCGACGTCACCTCATCGCGCCCAGGGGAGGAGCGGAAACGTCACGCCGACGCCAGCTCCCGGCGGGCGGCCCGGCGCCGGGCCGCGGCCTCGGGGTCGAGGGCGGGTACGGCGGCGAGGAGTTGCCGGGTGTACGGGTCCTTGGGGCTGTCGTACACCTCGTCGGCGGGCCCGGTCTCCACGATCCGGCCGCGGCGCATGACCGCGACCCGGTCGCTGACCTGGCGGACGACGGCGAGGTCGTGGGCGACGAAGACGAGCGCCAGCCCGAGTTCGCGCTGGAGTTCGCCGAGCAGGGCGACGACCTGGGCCTGGGTGGTGACGTCCAGCGCGGAGACCGGCTCGTCGCAGACGATGACGCGCGGGTCGGCCGCGAGCGCCCGCGCGATGCCCACGCGCTGGCGCTGGCCACCGCTGAACTCGTGCGGGTAGCGGTCGTAGTGCGCGCCTTCGAGCCCCACGCGCTCCAGCAGCTCGACCACCCGCCCCCGGATGCGCCCCTCGTCCCTGTCGCCGCGGGCGCGGAGCGGGTCGGCTATCGACTCGCCCACGCTGCGGCGCGGGTTGAGCGAGGAGACCGGGTCCTGGAAGACCATCTGGAGGGCCGGGTCGACGCCCACACGCGCGTGCCCGTCGTAGCGGACCTCGCCCGCCGTCGGCTCCAGCAGTCCGACCAGCATCCGGCCGAGCGTCGTCTTGCCGCTGCCGCTCTCGCCGACGACGCCGAGGGTCTCGCCCCGGCGGACGGTCAGCGACACGTCGTCCACGGCCGTGAACGCCCGCTTGCCGCGCCCGAACTCGCGCCGCAGGCCCGTCGCCTCCAGGACCACCTCGCCGGACGCCTCGGAGGGCGTACGCGCCGCGTCCACCCGCGGGACGGCGGAGAGCAGTTCACGCGTGTACGGCTGGGTGGGGGCCCCGAGCACACCGGTGACCGGGCCCTGTTCGACCACCCGGCCGTGCCGCATGACGAGCACCTGGTCGACGCTCTCGGCGGCGACGCCCACGTCGTGCGTGACGAGCAGCAGGCCCATGCCGGTCTCCTCGCGCAACGTGTGCAGCAGGTCGAGGATCTGGGCCTGGACGGTCACGTCGAGAGCCGTGGTCGGCTCGTCGGCGATCAGCAGGTCGGGTTCGCAGGCGAGCGCCATGGCGATCAGCGCGCGCTGGCGCATGCCGCCGCTGAACTCGTGCGGGCGGGACCCGGACCGGCGCGGGGCGTCCGGGATGCCGACCCGGTCGAGGACCTCCACGGCACGCGCGCGTGCGGCTCGCCGTGACACGCGGGCGTGCACGCGGTACACCTCGGCGATCTGGTCGCCTATCGCGTAGTACGGGTCCAGGGAGGACAGCGGGTCCTGGAAGACCATCGCCGCCTTCGCGCCGCGCAGTCGTCGCAGTTCGGCGTCGGAGGCGGCCTGTACGTCGATGCCGGCGACCTCGATCGAGCCGCCGACCCGCGCGCCCGTGCCGTGGTGCAGGCCGAGCAGGGCCGAGGCGACCGTGGACTTGCCGGAGCCGGACTCGCCGACCAGCGCGAGGGCGGCGCCCGGCGCCAGGGTGAAGGAGAGCCCGTCCACGGCCCGCAGGTCTCCGAACTCCACGGTCAGGTCAGTGACTCGGACCAGACTCACGTCAGTACCACCCGTCGGTCGGCCAGCGCGTACAGCACGTCCGCGACGGCGTTGGCGAGGACCACGAAGAAGCCGATGACCAGAACCATGCCGACGACCACGGGCAGGTCGACCACGGTGACGGCGTGGACGAGTTCCTGGCCGATGCCGGGGAGACCGAAGAGGCTCTCGATCAGCACGGCTCCGCCGACCGCGCTGCCGACGTCGTTGGCGTTCAGGGCGATGATCGGCGCGAGCGCGCCGCGCAGCGCGTGGCGGCCGACGATCGCCCGCTCGCCGACGCCGTAGGCCCGGAAGGTGCGGATGTGGTCCTCGGCGAGGGTCTCCAGCATCGACGCCCGGGTCAGCCGGGCGAAGTAGGCCGCTTCGGCGACCGCGAGGGTCACCCAGGGCAGCAGCAGGTTCCAGGCCCACTGCTCGGGGTCGTCGGAGAAGGAGACGTACTCCGGGAACGGCAGCAGCTCCAGTTGCCCGCAGACCACGATCATCAGGACGAGGCCGATGACGAAGACCGGCGTGGAGATGCCGGCCAGGGTGAGGCCGGTCAGGGCGCGCTCGGTGAACCGGCCGCGCCGCCAGACGGAGAGGATGCCGGTGCCGACGCCCAGCAGCAGCCAGAGCACCATCGCGCCGATCACCAGCGACAGGCTGACCGGCAGCTTGGTGAGGATGATCTGCATGACCTGCTGGTCGCTCTGGTACGAGAGCCCGAGGCAGGGGGCCGCGCAGTGCGCGACGGAGGTGCCGGTGGAGTAGTCCTGGCCGGCGACGATGCCCTGGAGGAAGTGCCCGTAGCGCACGTACAGCGGGTCGTCGAGTCGGAGTTGCTGGGCGACCTGGTGCACCTGTTCCGGCGAGCAGCGAGGGCCGCAGGTGATCTGTGCGACGTTGCCGGGGGTGACGTAGAAGACGACGTAGACGATCACCGAGATGGCCAGCAGGGTGACGACCGCGCCCACGGCACGGCGCAGCGCGAATCCGGCGAAGCCGTTCATGACCGGTCCTCCTTCGCGGCGGTCGGCTGTGCCGTCCGCGGCCCGGCGTCCGCCTTCGTCTGCTGCTTGCGGCCGGTCCCGACGCGCAGCCGGGAGGCCGAGCGCGGGTCGAGGGCGGTGCGGACGCCGTCGCCGAACACGGTGAGCGCGAGCACGGTCACGAACAGTGCGCCCGCGGGCAGCAGCAGGTACTGCGGGGCCGCCTGGTACCAGACGTTGGCGGAGGTGAGCATCTGGCCCCAGGACGGGGTCGGCGGCTTCACACCGACGCCCAGGAAGGACAGCGAGGCCTCGATGGCGATGTTGGCCGGCACCATGAGCGCGGCATACGTGATGACGGGCGCGGCGAGGCCGGGCAGCAGTTCCCGGCGGGCGATCCGCCAGGTGCTCCAGCCGCTGAGCCGCGCGGCGGCCACGTAGTCGAGGTTCTTCAGGGAGAGCGTCGCGGCGCGCGCGATCTTGCCGATGGTGCCCCACGCGACGAAGCCGATGATGAGGGAGACCAGGACCGGCCTGGGGAAGCTGCTGGGCACGACGGCCAGCAGGGCCAGGGCCATGATGATCAACGGCATGGCGACGATGATGTCGGTGATCCGGCTCAACAGTTGATCAACCCATCGGTTGCCGAGTCCGGCCGTGACACCGACGACGACACCGAGGAGGACCTGCACGGTGGTCGCCGCCAGGGCGACGCCGAGGGAGACCCGTGCGCCGTAGACGAGCCGCGCGAACAGGTCCCGGCCGGTCCCCGGTTCGACGCCGAGCCAGTGGTCGGCGCCGACGCCGCCGAGGGAGCCGATGGGCACACCACCGCGCGCGGAGTCCACCAGGGCGGGGTGGTAGGTGGTGGGGTCCTGGCCCTCCAAGGCGGTGAGCAGCGGCGCGGTGAGCGCGACCAGGACGAGCAGCGCGACGATCCCCGCCGCGACCAGGGCGGCCCGCTGCGCACGCAGCCGCCGCCAGAACCGGCGGGCCCCCGAAGCCCCCGAGGCGAGCGCCTCGGGGGCCTGGGGGGCGACAAGTGCCTCGCTCACGTCGCTACTTCACCGCGACCTGGGAGATGTCCAGGACACCGGTCCAGTCGCTGATCACGACGTTCCTGATGTCCTTGCCGACCAGCCGCTTGTAGACGGGGTGGAACAGCGGGACGGTCAGCGCCTGTGCACCGATCTTCTTGTCCAGCGCGCCCCACCGCTCGGCGGCGGCGTCAAGATCGGTCAACTTGTTGATCGCGTCGATCTCGGCATTGACCGATGCGTCGTTGAGCAGACCGGAGTTGAAGTTCGCGCCGTCCTTGACGATCTGCCGGCCGTCGAAGATCGGGGCGAGGAAGGGACCGCCGGAGGGCCAGTCGGCGCCCCAGGCGGAGAGGAAGAAGCCGGGCTCGGTCTTCACGCTGTGGACGGTGTCCGAGTAGTTGTTGTCCTCCAGGCCCTGGAGCTTGACGGTGATGCCGGCCTTCTTGAGGGCGTCCTGGACGGCGGTCGCGATCTCGGGGCTGGTCTTGAAGTTCTGGGCGTTGTCGTGGGTGAGCGTGACCGTGAGCCCGTTCGGGTAGCCCGCCTCCTTCAGCAGCTCCTTGGCCTTGGCCACGTTGCCGGTGGCACCGGCCGGGAAGAGGTCGTAGGGCGTGTAGCCGAAGGACTTCTGGTTCGGCAGGAAGGTGGTCGCGGGCTCGGCGAGCGCGCTGCCGCCCGCGGCGTTGACCACGGAGGACCGGTCGACGGCGTAGGAGACCGCCTGGCGCACCTTGGCGTTGTCGAACGGCTTCACCGTCGGGTTGAACGCGATGTAGTTGGTGTAGCCGAAGTGGCCGGTGCCGACCCGCGCGGCCAGCTCCTTGTCGCCGGTCACCTTGGCGAGTTCGGCCGGGCCGAGATTGGTGTCCGTGGTGACGGCCGCCGCGTCCGCGCCCTGGGACGCCGAGAGCCGCTGGTTGATCACGGAGGAGTCGAGCCCGGAGCGGACGTCGATCTTGTCCGGGTAGGCCTTGCGCTGGTCGTCGACGGACGCCGTCCAGTACGTGTTCCGCTCCAGCACCAGGTGCTCGCCGTCGTTGTCGTTCTCGACGACCTTGTACGGGCCGGAGGAGACCGGGTGCTCCTCATACCTCGTACCGGTGTCCTTGGCCTTCGGGACGGGCGCGAACTGCGTCTGCGTGGCCAGGTAGGGGAACTCGCCCTCGGGCTTGTTCAGGTGGAAGACGATCGTGCGGCTGTCCGGCGTCTCGATCGCCGACAGCCCCTTCTTGTCCTTGTACGGCCCCTGGTAGCCGGCCGCGCCGGCCAGCCAGTCCCGCAGATAGGGCGCGCCGCCGGAGAGCTCGGGGGCGAAGGAGCGCTCGATGCCGTACTTGATGTCGGCGGACGTGATCGCGGTGCCGTCCTCGTACTTGAGGCCCGCCTTGAGGGTGTACGTCCACACGGTCGCGTCCTTGTTCGGGCGGCCGGTGTCGGTGGCCAGGTCGGGGACGACCTTGGTACCGGCGGCGCCGTTCGCGCGGTTGCGGGTGGTGAGCGTGCGGAACACCAGGGAGGGCACGTTGCCGCCGCCGGAGGTGTACAGGCGGGCCGGGTCGAAGTCCGACTGGGGGTCGGAGTTCAGCACGGTCAGCGTGCCGCCCTTGTGCGGCGTGGAGTCGCCACCGGAGCCCTTGGCATCGTTGTCCTTCGGCCCGCAGGCGGCGGCACCCGCTGCCACGACCAGGCTGACGGTTGCCACGGCCGCACGGCGCGCTCTGGCGGACGGTTGACGCATCGGAATGACGACCTCTCGGAAGGCGTGTCTCAATTGACGAGACAGATTGACGAGGAGTGAGACGAAAGTGAACAGACGTCTGCCCGGGCGTCAGGTCGTCGAAAGAGCCGTGACCCAGGTCACGGCGGCACAGGAGAATCGCGACACGAACGCCGGAGGGCGACGGTCAGCGACAGTGGATGTCGGCCACGCAGAGCGCGGTCACGCCGATGAGCGCCAGCTCGATGGCGGCGCGCGAAGAGGCGTGGGGGGACGACATGCCCAAAAATATGAAGGAACTTTCTGCGCATGTCAATGTGATGTATGCGCCACCTGTCAACTCCTGGGATAGGGCCAGGGGTTGGGGAGACAGTGGATTCCGTCGTGGTCGAGGAACTTGGTCTGCTGCTGCATGACCGGCGCCGGCTCGCCGTCCTTGTCGCACGTCACGTGGCCGTAGCCGAGCCGGTGGCCCACCTCGTGGTTGATCAGCATCTGCCGGTAGGCGTGGATCGCGTCGCCGTACGTCTTGCTGCCCTGCGCCCACCGGTACGCGTTGATCATCACGCGCTGGGTGGACGCCGAATCGCAGGACACGTTGTCCTCGGTCGTGTCGAGGCCCGACTTCGCACACCACTTGGCGGTGGTGCCGGGGCTGGCCAGCGTGATCACGAAATCGGGCCTGCCGGAGGAGACGCGCTCGAAGGTGCGGGCGCCGTCGTGGGCCCAGCTGCGGTCATCGTTGAGCGTCTTCTGCACGGCTTCCGCGAACAGTTTCCCGTCCAGGCCCAGCCCCTGCTCCACGTCGACGCGGTAGGTGTACTTCCGGCCCCTGCCGGGCGCCTTCGCGCTCCCGGGCACGGCGGTGAACTTCCCGGAGCCGGCCAGCTCGGCGCCGAGCGGGTACTTGGTGTCCATCGCCTGCGCGTACGACAGCGTGGCCAGACTCGGCGAGGCGGACGTGGACGGCGTGGTCCGGCTGTCGCCGCGCGAAGCGGCTCCGTCGGTGGCCCGCGCGTCGGCGCCCGATCCGGCGCGTGCACCGCCGTCACGACCGTCGGCGACCTGTCCGGCGACGATCACCGCGAGCACGGTGGTGACGGCGGCGGCCGCGATGCCGGTGAAGGTTCGGCCCTTGCCGCCCCTGGGCTGCGCGGGTTCGCCGGTGGGCGGCGCCTCGCCCTCGCCGCCGTACGGCTCGGCGGCGAGCGGCGAGGTACGCGGGCCGGGGAACCGCCGATACGTTTCCGCACGCTGCGTGCCGATGCCGGAGCGGGGCGTGAAGACGTCGGCTTCTCCGTCGAAGGCGTCGACTTCCCTGTCGAAGGCATCGACGTGGTCCTGCCGGGGGCCGCCGGGGGAACCCCGCCGCTGCCGCGGTATCGACACGCCGCCCGGCCGGCCTGCGCTCGCCTCCCGCTGCCGGGACTGCCCGTCACGGCCCCGGGCAACGCCGGCCGCCGGGGTACCGCGAGCCGCGCTGACGTCAGCTGGGGTGCCGTCAGCCGGAGCGCCGTCGGCGGAACGCACCGCGCCCACGCCGGCCGTGCCCGCGGCGTCGCCCTGGGGTGCCGGGCCGCGGCGGCTGTGGCGTCCCACCCGTCCCTCAGCTCCCCGTGCCCGCAGCGGCGGTGCCGCCGCCGGACCTCTCGGCGTCCGCCAGCAGTTCCCGGAACGCCCCGGCCACCACCCCCGGGTACTCCATCATCGCCACGTGCCCGGCGTCCGGCATGGACAGCAGGCGGGAGTTGCGGAAGCTGCGCGCGGCCCGCTGGGCCATGCGGTAGCCGACGAGCTGGTCACGCGCGCCGTAGATCAGCAGCGTGGGGGCGAGGACGCGCTCGGCCTGGCGCCACAGCCCGTGCTGGCCGCCCAGGGTGTACGCGTTGATGATCCCGCGCGCGGACCGCGCCATCGCGTCCCAGAAGTACGGCAGCCGCAGCCGCCGCTCCAGCTCCTCCACCGCGTACTCGAACGCCTCGGGCGTCACCCGGCCCGGATCGCCGTAACAGAGGGACAGGACGCCCCGTACGCGCTGCTCGGCGGTCCACCTGCCGGTCGTACGGGTGAGGAGTCCGGCGATGCCGGGCAGGCCGATCAGGATCGTCGGCACGGCGGTGCGCTGCACCCGCAGCTCGGGCAGCGCCGGCGAGACCAGGGTGAGCGTGCGGACGAGGTCGGGGCGGACGGCGGCGATCCGGGTGGAGACCGCGCCGCCGAGCGAGTTGCCGAAGAGGTGGACCGGGCCGCGGCCGGCCGCGTCGAGATAACGGATGACCGCGCGCGCGTGCCCGGTGACGGAGTAGTCGCCGTCGTCCGGCGGCGGAGAGTTGCCGAAGCCCGGAAGGTCCACCGCCTCGCCGTCCACGACGCCTTCGAGCCGCTCCATCAGCTCCGACCAGTTCTGCGAGGAACCGCCGAGTCCGTGGACGTACAGCGCGGGCGGCAGGCCCTCGCGCGCGGGTGGCCGGGAACGGATCGACAGGGTCACGCCGGGCAGTCCCACCGACCGCAGCCGCTCGCCCTCGGCGACTCTGACGGCCTTTGCCTTCGGGAGCACGCTGGTGGGCGGTACGGACGGCAGCTCGGTCGACGACATGGGCCAATGTTACGAGACGATCACACAGTGGTTCGTGTGTTCGCCGTCACAGATCCACCGGGCGTGCCCTACGGCGGCGCGGGCACGCGGCACCGGACACACGCGACGAACGGCCCAGGCGACATGGCGTCCGCATCCGGTGTCTCCTACGCTCGTAAACAGGGCACCCGTTTGTGGCCCCCTGCTCAGCCAGGGACGTTCGAAGGAAGGGAGCCCCACCATGACTTATGAACCGACCGACCCCGACGCGCTCGACGATCTGGAGGCGGAGGACACCCCCGAGATCGACGTCGAGGCCCCGGAGGGCGACGCAGCCGAGCAGCACACGGACCTCGCACCGTCCCACGACGATCCGCTCACCACGGTGGACCCGGAACGCGCGAACGAGGCCGATCTGGCCGAGCAGGCACGTGTGGTCTCGCACGACGAGGACGACTACCGCTGACGCGACCGGTCTCCGGCGGCCCCACCTGCTCTGTCCGTATTTCCCGGTGCATTTCCTGGTGCGGCTTTCGCCGCCGTCCGGTACGTGAAATTCTGCGCTCGCACCGCGCACATCACGGTTACCGAAAAGTACGATGGCCGGGCGGCGCGATCCGCATGTGGACGACTTTGGGAGGCGGCGTGACAGCCATCGAGCAGACAGAGGCGGCACGCCCGCGGGGCACTCGCCTGCCGCGCCGTGCCCGACGGAACCAGCTGCTGGGCGCCGCCCAGGAGGTTTTCGTCGCACAGGGGTACCACGCGGCCGCGATGGACGACATCGCCGAACGCGCCGGTGTCAGCAAGCCCGTTCTCTACCAGCACTTCCCGGGCAAGCTCGACCTGTACCTGGCGCTGCTGGACCAGCACTGCGACGCCCTGATCCAGGCGGTACGCGGCGCGCTGGCGTCGACCACCGACAACAAGCAGCGCGTCCGCGCGACCATGGACGCCTACTTCGCGTACGTCGAGGACGACGGCGGTGCCTTCCGCCTGGTCTTCGAGTCCGACCTGACGAACGAGCCCGCGGTGCGCGAGCGCGTCGACAAGGTGACGACCGAGTGCGCCGAGGCGATCTGCGACGTGATCGCCGAGGACACCGGCCTCTCGCGCGCGGAGTCGATGCTGCTGGCCTCCGGCCTCGGCGGACTCGCCCAGGTGGTGGCGCGCTCCTGGCTGCACAGCGACCGCAGCGTCCCGCGCGACCAGGCGGTTCAGCTGCTGGCCTCGCTGGCCTGGCGGGGCATCGCCGGCTTCCCGCTGCACGGCATCGATTCCCACCACTGACCGGGGCGGCGCCCACGGGCGGGCCGCCCGCGCCGCATTCCCGTTCGCTGTTCGCTCCTGGCGTGCACGCCCGCAGCATGTACGTCCCCTCACCGGGCTAATGTGTGCAGCGTACGGCGCGTAAGGTCGCGCACTTCACTGACCGTCGGAGGGACATAGCCGTGGAGGTCAAGATCGGCGTGCAGCACGCGCCTCGCGAGATCGTTCTGGAGAGCGGTCTGAACGCCGAAGAGGTCGAACGCCTCGTCGCCGACGCGCTGTCGGGCAAGTCGCAGGTGCTGTCCCTGGAGGACGAGCGCGGCCGCAAGGTCCTGGTCCCGACGGACCGCCTCGCATACGTCGAGCTCGGCGAACCGACCGTGCGCAAGGTCGGATTCAGCGCGCTCTAGTCACACACGACGCAGGGGCCCGGCGGACACCCGTCCGCCGGGCCCCTGCGTCGTGTCCGTCCTCCCCATGCGGCCCACACGTCACCCACAGAGGAGGATTGCATTCCGCAGGTCACGGGTATGACGGGCTACGACCGCGAAGCACCGGCCGGCCGTGGGAGGGACCCCCCGTGATGTTCCTGGAAGTCCTTGGATCCGCCCTGCTCGGCCTGGCCCTGGCGTGGGCCGCGAACAGCCGCCTGTCCCACCGTCTTCCGGCCCGCCCGCTGGTGTTCTCCACGGGTGTCGCGGGAGCCCTGTTCGGGGACTTCGTCACCCACAGCGCGCTGGGCCCCGGCACTGCCTTCGTGAGCCTCGTGGGTGCGGCGGTCGTCTCGGCGGCGTCCCTCTCCCTGCTGCTGCGCCCCGCGGGCCGCCGCCTGCGCCGACGATCGATCCCGGCGTAGCGCCCGGCGCCGGGATCCCTGACCCGCCCTGGACCGGAACCCCCGCGACGGGCGTCAGGCGGCCAGACCCAGCGCGGCCATCCGCTTGGTGTGCGCCTCGGTGATCCGCGAGAACATCCGTCCCACCTCGGCGAGATCGAAGCCGTCGGCGACCCCGCCCACCAACATGGTCGACAACGCGTCCCGGTCGGCGACGACGCGCTGCGACTGCGACAGCGCCTCTCCCATCAACCGCCGCGCCCACAGCGCCAGTCGGCCCCCCACCCGGGGATCGGCGTCGATGGCGGCCCGTACCTTCTCCACCGCGAACCCGGCATGCCCCGTGTCGTCGAGAACGGCCAGCACCAGCTCGCGCGTGTCGGTGTCCAGCCGGGCTGCGACCTCCCGGTAGAAGTCACTGGCGATCGAGTCGCCGACGTACGCCTTCACCAGGCCCTCCAGCCAGTCCGACGGCGCCGTCTGCCGGTGGAAGCCGTCGAGGGCCGCGACGAACGGGTCCATGGCCTGCGTCGCGTCCTCGCCGATCTCCGTCAGCCGGTTCCGCAGCCGCTCGAAGTGGTGGAACTCGGCCGACGCCATCTTCGCCAGCTCGGCCTTGTCGGACAGCGTGGGCGCCAGCTTGGCGTCCTCCGCGAGGCGCTCGAACGCCGCGAGCTCGCCGTACGCGAGCGCGCCGAGCAGGTCCACGACCGCGGCTCGGTACTGCGGGTCGGCGGCCGCCTGTCCCCAGTCCTGGGCGGCGACACCGGTCGGTTCGGCGGAGGCGGTCTCAGGCTTGTCAGAGCTCGTCATGAAGCGCACAATAGCCCGCTCGCCGCCTCGGGGAAGCGCTGGGGGAAACCCCCGAGCGGTCGCCGAGCGGTCCCCCGGCGACCCCTCACGAGTCCCGGAAAGTCGTGGAAGTCCTGGGGGAAGCTCCTGGTCAGCCACCGCGAGTACCACGACGTGACCAAATCGGCCATCGCATGTGCACGATTCCGGGGTATGGTGGTAATGCGCCTGCTGGTACGCCGTCTGTTTCAGACGTGCCTCGACAGGCCGCACGTATGAGGATGCCCGGTCGGTGGCCCGATCGGCTCCGAACCGACAGCCCTCCCGGCGCGTACGGCACATCGCGTACGTCGACCGGAGGGAGACACCCTCAGCGGTACGAGCGCTAGAGCGTCGGCAGAGGTCCCGTGCACTACGGCGTGCCCCCCACAGCCCGTCCGTAAGGCAGCCGACGTCCCCGGCACGGTCCGTCAAAGACCCCCGCGCTCGCCTCGTGCCGCGCCACACAGAAGAGGCAGCACCCTGACTACGACGTTTCGAGAACTCGGGATCCTCCCCGAGACCGCCGAGGCCCTGGAAGCCGTCGGCATCATCAACCCCTTCCCCATCCAGGAGATGACACTCCCGGTCGCCCTGTCCGGCACCGACGTCATCGGCCAGGCCAAGACCGGCACCGGCAAGACCCTCGGCTTCGGTCTACCGCTCCTGGAGCGCGTGACCGTCCCCGCCGACGTGGAGGCCGGCCGCGCCGCCCCCGAGGCCCTCACCAACGCCCCGCAGGCGCTCGTGGTCGTCCCGACCCGCGAGCTGTGCACCCAGGTCACCAACGACCTGCTGACGGCCGGCAAGGTCCGCAACGTACGCGTTCTCGCCATCTACGGCGGCCGGGCCTACGAGCCGCAGGTCGAGGCCCTGAAGAAGGGCGTCGACGTCGTCGTCGGCACGCCGGGCCGTCTCCTCGACCTCGCGGGCCAGCGCAAGCTCGACCTCAAGCACATCAAGTCGCTCGTCCTCGACGAGGCCGACGAGATGCTCGACCTGGGCTTCCTGCCCGACGTCGAGAAGATCATCGACATGCTTCCGGCCAAGCGCCAGACCATGCTGTTCTCGGCCACCATGCCGGGCGCGGTCATCGGCCTCGCGCGCCGGTACATGAGCCAGCCCACCCACATCCGCGCCACCGCGCCGGACGACGAGGGCGCGACCGTCGCGAACATCGCGCAGTTCGTCTACCGCGCGCACTCCATGGACAAGCCGGAGATGATCGCGCGCATACTGCAGGCCGAGGGCCGCGGGCTCGCGATGATCTTCTGCCGCACCAAGCGCACCGCCGCCGACATCGCCGAGCAGCTCCAGCGCCGCGGTTTCGCCTCCGGCGCCGTCCACGGCGACCTCGGCCAGGGCGCCCGCGAGCAGGCGCTGCGCGCCTTCCGCAACGGCAAGGTGGACGTCCTCGTCTGCACCGACGTCGCCGCGCGCGGCATCGACGTCGAGGGTGTCACCCATGTCATCAACTACCAGTCCCCCGAGGACGAGAAGACCTACCTGCACCGGGTCGGCCGTACCGGCCGCGCGGGCGCGTCGGGCACCGCGATCACGTTCGTCGACTGGGACGACATCCCGCGCTGGCAGCTCATCAACAAGGCGCTGGACCTGAAGTTCCCCGACCCGGTGGAGACGTACTCGACCTCCCCGCACTTCTTCGAGGACCTGAAGATCCCCGCGGGCACCAAGGGTGTCCTGCCGCGCGCGGAGCGCACCCGCGCCGGGCTCGACGCGGAGGAGCTGGAAGACCTGGGCGAGACCGGCGGCCGCGGTGGCCGCGGTCGCGGTGGCCGGGGCGGTCGCAACGAGTCCCGCGCGGAGTCCCGTACCGAGGAGCGCGAGCGTCCGGCCCGTACCCCGCGCCGCCGTCGTCGCACGCGCGGCGGTTCGGCCATGGAACCGGCCCCCGGTACGACGGCCACGTCGCCGGCCGCCGAGACCGCGCCGCCCGCCGCCGAGGAGGCCACGGCCACCCGGACCCCGCGCCGCCGACGCCGTACCCGCGGCGGGGCGTCGCAGGAGCCGGTGGCGGCCGCCGCGCCGGTGACCGTGACGCCCGAGGCCGTCGTGGAGACGGTGGAGGCCGTGCCGGAGCAGGCCGCGCCGGAGAAGCCGCGCCGCCGCCGCACCCGCCGCTCCGCCGAGTCCGCGCCGCAGGCGGAGGTCACTGCGGTGACCGCCCCGGTGACCGAGGTTCCCGAGGCCGCCCCCGCGGCCGTGGAGCCGGCCGTCGCCGAGCCGAAGCCGCGCCGCACGCGCAAGGCGACGGCCGCCGCGGAGGTCGCGGTGGACACCGCCGAGGCCACCGAGACCAAGCCCCGCCGCACCCGCAAGACGGCAGCCGCCGCCCCGGCGGCCGAGACCGCGGAGGCGGCCCCGGAGGCCGCCGTCGAGGCCCCGGTGGCCCCGGCCCGCCGCCGCACCCGCAAGACCGCCGCGCCGGTCGAGCAGGTCGAGCAGGTCGCGACCGCCCCGGAGCCGGAGGCCGCCGAGGAGCCGAAGCCGCGCCGCACGCGCAAGGCGACGGCCGCCGCGGAGGTCGCGGTGGACACCGCCGAGGCCACCGAGACCAAGCCCCGCCGGACCCGGAAGACGGCAGCCGCCGCCCCGGTCGCCGCCGAGGAGGCCACGGAGGAGGCCAAACCGCGCCGGCGTACGGCGCGCAAGGCCGCCGAGGCCGCGGTCGACACGGCGGAGGCCACGGTCGACACGGCGGACGCCGCGGTCGACACGGCGGACGCCGCCGAGGCCAAGCCGCGCCGCACCCGGAAGACGGCAGCCGCCCCGGAGACCGCCGTGGCGGACGCCGAGGCCGCGCCGAAGCCCCGCCGCACCCGCAAGACGGCCGCCACCGCCGTCGAGCCGGTCGAGCCCACGGCGGATGCGGAGGTCAAGCCCCGCCGGACCCGGAAGACGGCAGCCGCCGCCCCGGAGACCGTCGAGGCCGAAGCCCCCGCGCCCAGGCCGCGCCGGACCCGCAAGGCCGCCGAGGCCGCGGTCGACACGGCGGACGCCGCGGTCGACACGGCGGACGCCGCCGAGGCCAAGCCGCGCCGCACCCGGAAGACGGCAGCCGCCCCGGAGACCGCCGCGGACACCACGGAAGCCACCGAGGCCAAGCCCCGCCGGACCCGCAAGACGGCAGCCGCCGCCACCGCGGAGATCCCGGCGCAGGCCAGCGGCGAGCCGGAGGTCAAGCCCAGGAGCCGGACCACCCGCAAGGCGGCCGAGTCCGCGGCGGCGGCCGACGCCGAGGCGAAGCCGAAGGTCCGCCGGACCCGGAAGGCGACCGCCGCGGCTCCCGAGGCCTGAGCCGACCGAGCCATCACGACGGCCCGGCCCACCCCGTGTGGGCCGGGCCGTCGGCGTCCCCACCCCGGGCCGGGCGCCGCCCCCGGACGGCGGGCAGCACTTCGAAAACGGTCCACGGCGACGCTGACGGCGCCCCCACCGCGCGCAGCGCCCCCGACCACAAGCACCCCCGCCCCCCAACCGGCCGGATTCACCCACCGTCCCCCGGTGCGTCGCGCGCCGCCCGTTACGCTCTCCCCCATGAGCAGGCCTTCTTCCTTCGTCCCGCCCGCCGGTGCTCACGCGTACGCGCTCACCACCGCGCGCGGTGAGTTCGCCGTCGTCGACGCGCCCGTGGCGGCCGGGGTGGAGCCGCGGGGGACCGCACTGCTGCTGCCCGGGTTCACCGGCAGCAAGGAGGACTTCAACCTCCTGCACCCGGCTCTGGGCGCCCACGGGTACCGGACCGTCGCGGTGGACGGCCGTGGGCAGTTCGAGTCCGACGGACCGCATGACGACGAATCGGCCTACGCCCAGGAGGAGTTGGCGCGGGACGTGCTGGCGCAGGCGGCGGCCGTCGGCGACGGGCGGCCGGTGCATCTGCTGGGCCACTCCCTGGGCGGCCAGATCGCCCGGGCGGCCGTGCTGCTCGACCCCACGCCGTTCCGGTCGCTGACGCTCATGGCCTCGGGCCCGGCTCAGATCTCCCCCTCCCAGCAGCAGCGGGTGAAGCTGCTGCGGGACGCCCTCGCCGTGATGTCGATGGCCGAGGTGTGGGAGGCGATGCAGGCTCTGGAGGCGCCGGAGGAACTGGACGAGGGGCCGGTGGACCGCGAGGATCTGCGGCGCCGCTGGCTGCACAACAAGCCGGCGCAACTCCTCGCCACCGGACGCCAGTTGTGCACCGAGCCGGACCGCGTCGCCGAACTCGCCGCCGTCGCTCTGCCGTACCACGTGCTGTCGGGCGCGCGGGACGACACCTGGCCGGTGCCGCTGCTGGACGAGATGGCGCTGCGGCTGGGCGCCCGCCGTACGGTCGTCGACGGCGCGGAGCACTCCCCCAACACCGACCGGCCGGCACCCACCGCCGAGGTGATCGCCGCCTTCTGGGAGAGCACGGAAGGTTAGGGGCTGTCCGGCGGATCATGCCGCAGACGCGGGGTCTGGTGCGCCCTCCCCCACTGCCCGAAAGGCGTGGGGGGGACCCCCAGCGGCGTTGTCGTCGGTCCCCGACGTCCCCCAGCCTCCGGCCGGGAGGTGCCCCCACCGCGTCGCCCGCCGCGGCAGCGGCTGATCGGCCACGGCTCCTCCGCCGTGCAGCCGGACGCACCAGACCCCGCTCACCTCGGCCGACGAGTCACCCTTGCTTCCCTGCGACCTGATCCGCCGGACAGCCCCTAGAGCGCGAAACGCCTCGCACACGCCGGACGCGCGCCCCTAGTACTGCGTCCGGAGGTGCTCCCAGAAGCCGTCGCGCAGGGCCCGGCGCAGGTCGGCCTGGCCGCGCAGCGAGTACTGGAGGAGGGTCTCGGCCTCGACGAGCAGGTCCTGGTCGACGGACCCGGGCAGGTAGGGGTGGCCGGGGAGCAGCTCGACCAGCGCCTCACGCCCCCGCGCGGACAGCCACTTGGCGGCGATCTGCGCGCCGACGAAGCGGACGTCCTCGCGGGTGGGTCTGGTGGCGCCGGCGTCGTAGGCCGGGGCGGCACGCCGGGAGACGTACGGCTTGAAGAACTGGAGGTCGAGGGTGCGCTGGCTGTCGACCTCCCAGAGCAGCGGCTCGGCCTGGTTGCGGCCCTCGGGGGCCTCGATGCCCCAGAGGTGGACGCGGGCGCCGTACCCCTGGGCCGCCTCGACCGCGGAGACCAGGTCCTCGTCGCCGCCGAGCAGGGCCGCGTCGCTGATCGCGCGGTGCCGGGCGAGTGACTCCAGGTCGGTGCGGATCAGGGAGTCGACGCCCTTCTGCTGGTTGTTGGCGTTGAGGTTGCCGAGGCGGACCTTGACGTCGGGGAGTTCGGCGATGACCTGCTGCTCGGCGGTGTGGATGCGGCGGCGGGCGCCGTCGTACCAGTAGACGCGCAGCAGCCTGCTGTCCGCGAAGATCTGGCGCGCCTTGTCGATGAGCGCCTCGATCAGTCCTTCGGCGTCGAGGTCGAAGGCCCGGCGGTCCTCCGTCCCGGCGACGAGCCGGCCCGTGGCCGCGTAGAGGTAGCCCGCGTCGACGAAGATCGCGTGCGTCGAGGGCGTCTTGGCCACTTCGGCGAGCATGCGGGTGAGCAGCTCGTTCGTGCGGTCGATACGGGCCTGGAGGGCGGGGAGGTCGTCGTTCATCACCTCCATTGTCCCGGCGGTCACGCTGCGAACACAACCGGTCCCGGTCAGTCTCCTCGATACTCGTACCGGTCAGTAGTTAGACGTTCGAAAAATTTCTTTAGCGTAGGGAATGTTTGTAACACGCAAGTCGTTGACTAGGACGGAACACCAGACGAAGGGAGAGGCCATGCGCTTCGAAATCATGCGACTCGACGAGGTCGACGGCACCACCGTGGACAGCACTGTCGTGGACGCCGCCTCCGTCAACAGGATCGTGCAGCAGGCCGCCGCCGTCGGGCAGCGTCTGTGGATCCGACCGGCCGAGAACCAGACGTCGTAACGGAATACGAGAGACGAGCCACACCGACACGCGGAACACCGCAGAGTCTTCGGAGCCCCCGCACGGCACTCACGCCGTGCGGGGGCTCCGCGCTTGCCGGGGCTCCGCCTCTGCCGGGCTCAGGCGCCCCTGATCACCTGGGTGACGCCGTTGATGATCTGCTGCACGGCGATCGCGGACAGCATCATGCCCGCGAGGCGCGTCACCAGGACCACGCCGCCGTCCTTGATGACGCGGATGATCAGCAGCGAGTAGCGCATCACCAGCCACAGCACGACGTGGATGGCGAGGATCGCGACCCACACGGACACCTGCGAGGCGACGCCGTGGGCCTTCTGCACGGCGAGGATGACCGAGACGATCGCGCCGGGCCCGGCCAGCAGCGGCATGCCCAGCGGTACGAGCGCCACGTTGACGTCCTTGGTCTGCTTCGGCTCGTCGTTCTTGCCGGTGAGCAGGTCGAGGGCGATGAGCAGGAGCAGCAGCCCGCCCGCGATCATCAGCGCGGGCACGGAGACGTGGAGGTAGTCCAGGATCTGGTGCCCCAGGAGGCCGAAGACGGTGATGACACCGCCCGCCACGCACACCGCCTGGAAGGCCATCCGCCTCTGCACCTTGCCGGGCCGGCCGGCGGTGAGGGCGAGGAAGATCGGGGTGATCCCGGGGGGATCCATGATGACGAAGAGGGTCAGGAAGAGGGAGCCGAACACGGCGAGGTCGAACATGGGTGAGCCACAGGCCTTGCTGAAGGAGCTTGCGGAGAAGCTTGGGGAGGAAGTCCGGGGACTTCGGGGACGGGGAGACCGGACGTACGAGGGCCGGGACTCAGGCCCCGCCGGTCCCCGGAACCGGGAACGCGCCCGTCGCCCGGCGCGTGATCTCGCCGTACACCTCGGGGTCGGTCGTGTACGCGCCGAGCGCCACCGTCTTGCGGCTGCCGTGGTAGTCCGAGGACCCGGTGACCAGCAGACCCAGCTCCGCCGCGAGACCCCGCAGCCGTGCCCGGGTGGCCTCGTCGTGGTCCATGTGGTCGACCTCGATGCCGTCGAGACCGGCCGCGGCCAGCGCGGCGATCGTCGACTCGGGCACCGTGCGCCCGCGCTTGGCGGCTGCCGGATGCGCGAACACGCACACCCCGCCGGCGCCCTTGACCAGCCGGATCGCCTCGAAGGGGTCGGTCTCGTGCTTCTCCACGAAGGCCCGGCCTCCGTCGGCCAGCCACTCCTCGGTGAAGGCGTCGTTCACGGTCGGTACGACACCGAGCTCGACGAGCGCGGAGGCGACGTGCGGCCGCCCCACGGAACCGCCCCGGGCGATCCGCTCGACCTGCTCCCAGGTCACCGGCACGTCCAGCGCGTTCAGCTTGGCGATCATGGCCTGGGCGCGCGGCACCCGGTCGTCCCGGACCAGCTCGCGCTCGGCGAGCAGCGCCGGCTCCTCGGGGTCGAAGAGGTAGGCCAGCATGTGCATGGAGACGCCGTCGACGCGGCAGGACAGCTCGGCCCCGGTGACGAGGGTGAGTCCCCCGGGCAGCGCGGCGACGGCCTCGGCATACCCGCGGGTGGTGTCGTGATCGGTCACCGCGACGACGTCGAGCCCGGCGGCCGCGGCGTTGCGCACCAGTTCGGCGGGGGTGTCCGTACCGTCGGACGCGGTGGAGTGGCAGTGCAGATCGATGCGCACGACACGGACTCCAGCGGGGCGGTACGGATGGGGACGCGTCAAGGATAGCGGCCGGAAGAGGGGGTCCTGTCACACCCGAAAGCGGGGGGCACTCCGTACACCCGGCGCACCGGAAGCGCAGCCGCGCACCCCGGGCAGGCGAGGAACCCGTCCGGCCCTACGGCTCCAGCAACCTGGGCGACAGCGCCCCGCAGGGCACGATGTCCACCTCGGCCCCGGCGTCCCGCAGATCGGTCAGCACCAGCTCGTCGTACATCAGCAGCCCGGTCTGCTCGGGCCACACCACGGCCCACAGCCACAGCCCCCGGGCCTCTCCCGCGAAGACGGCCCGGTCGTCGGGGGCCCCGGTGACGTGCCACAACGGCGCGGGCCGCCCCGCGGCCAGCACCTTCGCCTGCGCCGGCTTCTCCACGCTCATGTACGGCCCGGGATCCGGCCCGTCGATGCCCGCGTACCGTGCGCCGAGGCCGACGCCCAGTTCCTCGGCGACCAGGATCATCTCCCCTATCCCGCCGAGCGGCGCGGGCCCCGAGCAGGCGACGGCGGTCGCCCGGCCGCCACTGCGGTCGTCCCCGGCGCAGGCCACACCCGTGAACAGCCAGCCGACCGGCAGCGGCCAGGGCATCCACACCGGCACCTGGGTGCGGTGCACCACCACGTCGAGCGCCTCGACGCTGGGCGGTATCACGGGCTGCACCGGGTACACGGTCCCGTGCACATCGCACTGCCAGGTGTCGGCGAAGAGTCCGGGAGCCCTGACCCGGCCACCACACTTCGGGCAACTGGGTTCGCCCCTCATAGGGCCCCACGGTCCTACCCGGAATCCCCCACGTCAAGGACGATCACCCGTCCGGCCCGAACCGTTCACCGGGTGAAACTAGATGCATCTTGCATTTATTAGCTCACCTAACTTAGTATGTGTAAACACCAACCAAATCCGATCGAGCGGAGGAAGCGCATGGCCGACCCATTCGACGCGGGAGCAGGCGGCATCCTGCGGCAGCCGAAGGCCGTGTGGGCGACGGCGGGTGCGTCCGTGGTCGCCTTCATGGGCATCGGACTCGTCGACCCGATCCTGCCGTCCATAGCCAAGGGCCTGGACGCCACGCCCGGCCAGGTCTCCCTGCTCTTCACCTCGTACTTCCTGATCACCGCCGTGGCGATGCTGCTCACCGGTTTCGTCTCCAGCCGGATCGGCGGGCGCCGGACGCTGCTGCTCGGCCTCGCGTTCGTGGTCGTCTTCGCAGGCCTGGCCGGCACCTCGGACACCGTCGGCCAGCTGGTCGGCTTCCGGGCCGGCTGGGGCCTCGGCAACGCCCTGTTCGTCTCCACCGCCCTCGCGGTCATCGTCGGCGCGGCGGCCGGCGGCAGCGCCGCCGCGATCCTGCTCTACGAGTCCGCCCTCGGTCTCGGCATGGCCTGCGGCCCGCTGCTGGGCGCGGTGCTCGGCAACCTCAGCTGGCGCTACCCGTTCTTCGGCACCGCCACCCTGATGGCGGTCGGCTTCCTGTGCATCACCGCGTTCCTGAAGGAGCAGCCCAAGCCGGCCCGCAAGACGTCGATCCTCGACCCGCTCAAGGCGCTGGGACACGGCGGCCTCGCCTCCGCCGCGGCGTCCGCGTTCTTCTACAACTACACGTTCTTCACCGTGCTGGCCTTCACCCCGTTCGTGCTGAACATGACCCCGTACCGCTCGGGTGCGGTGTTCTTCGCCTGGGGCGTGCTGCTCGCGCTGTTCTCGGTGCTCGTGGCACCGCGCCTGCAGGAGCGGTTCGGCTCCCTGAAGGTGCTCGGCGGCTCGCTGGTGCTGCTCGCCGCGGACGTCCTCGTGCTCGGCTACGGCGGCCACACCGCCGCGATCGTCTGCACGATCCTGTCCGGCGCGTTCATCGGCGTGAACAACACCGTGTACACCGAACTGGCCCTCGGCGTGTCGGACGCGCCGCGCCCGGTGGCGAGCGCGGGCTACAACTTCGTCCGCTGGTTCGCGGCGGCCGCCGCGCCCTACTTCGCGCCGAAGATCGAGGAGTGGAGCGACATCCACGTCCCGTTCCTGGTGGCGGCGGTCACCGCCGTGCTGGGCGCGGCCGTGGTGCTGGTACGGCGCAAGGCGCTCGCCCACGACGCCGAGGAGCTCGAGGCGCGGCACGTCAGCGAGGACAGCGTCACGGTGTTCGCCAACTGACGCCTTCGGGGCCGCGTTTCGTGAGCTTGCTCACCAAGCGCGGCCGGCTGACGGGTCAGTCCAACGGGACGGACCTCCGGGCAGGATCCCGGAGGTCCGTCCCGTGCGCGAGCCAGCGCTCCTGGAGCGGCTGGGCGCCGTGCACCCGCTTCCAGGCGGCCTCGTTCGGCGTCATCGGCAGCAGCGGCAGGAACCGTACGGGATCGAACGGCCCGTCCAGCTCCAGATCCTCGACGAGACCGCCCGGCTCGCCGACCAGGACGGAGGTGAAGGGGGCGCCCGGCCACAGCGGCCCGCCCACGTCGAGGGACGCGCCGGGGGCCACGACCAGCCCCTCCACCTGCGGGGAAGCGGCGAGGACGGCGAGCGCGCGGAGCACCTTGTCGGTCTCGGCGCGGCCGGCCCGGACCGACAGCACCAGCTCGGCGCGGGGCCCCTTGACGGGGTCCGCGACCATCGCCGTGGGGTCGGTCATGGGGTGCGCCGACATGCCGAGCGTGGCGTAGCGGACGACGTTCTCACCCTGGAGGTCCTCGTGGAAACGGAGCACCTCGATGCGGTCCGTACCGAGGAAGGTGACCGCCGCGCGCGCGTCCGGTTCGCCCAGTGCGGTGGTCAACCGGGCCTCGACCAGAGGAAGAACATCAGCCATGTCGTGAGCATAGAACTCGTCAGCACCGGGCAAAGCGGCGCCTTGACACCAAGGGCTGCTGCTAGTCTAGCCGCGGTGGTTCGGGGCAGCACGCTGAGCGTCGCGGTCAGACCCCGACGCCGACAGGACTCCCTTACGAGGGACCGGCTGGAGGAGGTGGGGCTGTCATGGATCGAAGTCACCCGTGCAGTACCACTCGCTCTTCCGGCCTCTGAATCTCGTCTCTGGCTGGCTACCGCCTTTTCGTGCGCGTCGTCGTTCGGAAGAGCACTTCGTCTCCGCTTGCCTGATCCCGCTGACCGATCCCTTCCGGATCTGTCGGGATGTGTTCGTCTGATCCGAATCAGTAGCGAAGTCGCCACCGCAACGGTGCGGTGCTCCCCGCTTTGTGGACGCGCCAAACATCCGCAGTCAGGACGTCCTCATTCCGGGTGGTTCCACCCGTTCTCCGGCGATCTTTCGCTGCCTGTCGCGAAGGAGCCTGCCCATGTCGATGATCCGCGACCTGCGCGCCGTGGTCCGTCCGTCCCGCCCCTCGCTGCGCAAGAGCCTGCGGCCCGACAACGGGGCGTACGACACCACCCGCGACCCCGGTACGCCCTCGGCCGTCGTCGACTGCGCGGTGTACCGCGACGGCGCCCGCGTCGAGACGGCGACGCCGCTGACCCCGCACGAGGCGATGCGGCTGGTGCGCCGGGACGGCGGCTTCGTCTGGATCGGCCTGCACGAGCCGACGGAGGCCGAATTCGCCGGTATCGCGAGCGAGTTCGGGCTGCACCCGCTGGCCGTGGAGGACGCGGTCCAGGCCCACCAGCGCCCCAAGCTGGAGCGGTACGACGACTCCCTCTTCACGGTCTTCAAGACCATCCACTACGTCGAGCACGACCAGCTCACCGCCAACAGCGAGGTCGTGGAGACCGGCGAGGTCATGTGCTTCACCGGCCGGGACTTCTTCATCACCGTCCGGCACGGCGGCCAGGGCTCGCTGCGGGCGCTGCGGCACCGGCTCCAGGACGATCCCGAGCTGCTCGCCAGGGGCCCCTCGGCCGTGCTGCACGCCATCGCCGACCACGTCGTCGACGGCTACGTGGCGGTCGCCGACGCCGTGCAGGACGACATCGACGAGGTGGAGACCGAGGTCTTCACGCCGGGCCGCAAGGGCGGCGTGTCCCGGGGTGTCGACTCCGCGCGGATCTACCAACTCAAGCGCGAGGTACTGGAGTTCAAGCGTGCGGTGTCGCCGCTGCTGCGCCCGATGCAGTTGCTGAGCGAACGCCCGATGCGGCTCGTCGACCCCGACATCCAGAAGTACTTCCGGGACGTCGCCGACCACCTCGCCCGCGTCCAGGAGCAGGTCGTCGGCTTCGACGAACTCCTCAACTCCATCCTCCAGGCCAACCTCGCGCAGGCGTCCGTGGCGCAGAACGAGGACATGCGGAAGATCACGGCATGGGCCGCGATCATCGCCGTACCGACGATGGTGTGCGGGGTGTACGGCATGAACTTCAAGTACATGCCGGAGCTGCACTGGAAGTACGGCTACCCGGTGATCATGGGCATCACGGTCTGCATCTGCCTGGGGATCCACCGGACGCTGAAGCGCAACGGCTGGCTCTAGGGTGGGCGCCATGACAAGCGAGCTGCTCGACCAGGCCCTCGTCGAGGAGGCCACCAAGAAGTCCGGCCTCATCTGGGTGCAGGCCGCCGGGACACCGGCCGCACGGGCGATGTGGCACGCGTGGGCCGACGGGAGCGTGTTCCTGGTCGGCGACGGGACCGAGCAGCCGCTGACCGGGCTGGCCGACGGCGGGTCGGCGGAGGTCACCGTCCGCAGCAAGGACAAGGGCGGCCGACTGGTCACCTGGACGGCGACGGTCGCGGAACTGCCCGCCGGCTCCCCCGACTGGGACACCGCCGTCGCCGAACTCAAGGGCAAGCGTCTCAACGCCCCCGACGGCGAGGCCATGACGGACCGCTGGGCGCGCGAGTGCCGGGTGCTGCGCCTGCGGCCGACGGGGACGCTGTCGCCCCTGCCCGCGGACAGCCTGGCCGAAGCGCCCGTGCCGTCCCCGGCGACGACCCGCCGCCCGGTCCCGGCAGCCCTGCCGCGCCTGCTCGGCAGACGGAGGAAGAGGGAACAGTCCGCGTAACCACGGCGGACGCTCACGACGTGGGCAACTGCTTCCCGTAGTCCACCGTCTCACCCTTCTCCGGTTCGGCCACGCTGAAGTCCTTACCCCAGTCGGAGAAGGTGAGGGTGCCCGCGCCGCCGCCGCGCTGCAGGCGAAGGGGGTACGGCTTGCCTTCGAGGGAGACGTCGAGCGTGCCACCGGAACCGCCGTCACCGGTGATGCGGATCGTGCGGGTACCCGACTGCTCGTGATGGCCGTCGGTCGCGAGAGAACCGTGCAGGGTCAGCAGGCCCGAGAGGAGGACGTCCTTGTCCGTGAAGCCGCTGAACTTCTTGTACGCGGGATCCGTCCGAGGCACTTTCACGTACTTGCCGTCGAGCTTGGAGGCGGCCGTGTCACTGCCGTCGGCGTGGTTCCAGAACCCCGCGTCGGCCTGCAGATACAGCGTGTCGTTCACCCGCAGCAGCTGGAACGTCGACCCCTTCGACGTGACCGAACCGGTCCCGCCGTCCTCGTTCAGACGCATGTCCAGCTGGTACGTGCGCCCGCTGGTGACCACCGTCCCCGCCATCCGTACCGTCGGCACCGAGGCCGCCGCCGCCCGCGTCCTCGACTGGATCGCGCCCGGCGACAGCTTGCCGACCCCGTTCGTCCCCGCGTCCGGATCCTCGCTGCATCCCGTCAGGACGGCCAGAGCGCACAGCGCGGTCACCAGCGCGGCGCGGCGGATACGGCCCGGAGCAATCGCGGTCACGGACAGAGCCACCTTTCAGACGGGTCCGGCACGGCGTACCGCAGCGTACCGGTGCCCCGCCGACCCGGCGGAGCCAGTCTGTCCGGACCGCCCACCAGGGCGTATCCGATCGGTACGGGCTAGCCTGAAGCCCATCAGGCGGGCCCAAACGGCAGGAAACTCATCCATCGGCACCTCACCAGGCAAAGGAAGCGAAGCCATGGCAGCCGGCGCTCCCCGCATCTTCGTCTCGCACCTCGCCGGTGTCGCCGTCTTCGACCCCACCGGCGACCAGGTGGGACGTGTCAGGGACCTGGTCGTCATGCTGCGCGTCAGCCGCAAACCCCCGCGCCTGCTCGGCCTGGTCGTCGAACTCTCCACCCGGCGCCGCATCTTCCTCCCCATGACCAGGGTGACCAGCATCGAGTCCGGCCAGGTCATCACCACCGGCGTGCTCAACGTGCGCCGCTTCGAACAGCGCCCCACCGAACGCCTGGTCTTCGGTGAACTCCTCGACCGCCGCGTCCGGCTGACCGAGACCGGCGAGGACGTCACCGTCCTGGACCTGGGAGTGACGCAGCGGCCGGCCCGGCGGGAGTGGGAGGTCGACCGGGTCTTCGTCCGCAAGGGGCGCAAGAGCACCTTCCGGCGGGCCAGGGGCGAGACGCTGACCGTCGACTGGTCACAGGTCAGCGGCTTCGCGCTGGAGGAACACGGGCAGGGTGCCGAGAGCCTGCTCGCCACCTTCGAGCAGCTGCGCCCCGCCGACCTCGCCAACGTGCTGCACCACCTCTCCGCCAAGCGCCGCGCCGAGGTGGCCGCCGCCCTCGACGACGACCGCCTCGCCGACGTCCTCGAGGAACTTCCCGAGGACGACCAGATCGAGATCCTCGGCAAGCTGAAGGAGGAGCGGGCGGCGGACGTCCTGGAGGCCATGGACCCCGACGACGCGGCCGACCTGCTCGCCGAACTCCCCGAACAGGACAAGGAACGGCTGCTGAGCCTGATGCAGCCGGCGGACGCGGCCGAGATGCGGCGCCTGATGTCGTACGAGGAGCACACGGCGGGCGGTCTGATGACCACCGAGCCCATCGTGCTGCGGCCGGACGCCACCGTCGCCGACGCCCTCGCCCGGGTCCGCAACCCCGACCTCTCCCCCGCCCTCGCCGCCCAGGTCTACGTCTGCCGGCCGCCCGACGACACCCCGACCGGCAAGTACCTGGGCACCGTCCACTTCCAAAGGCTGCTGCGCGACCCCCCGTACACCCTGGTCAGTTCGCTGGTCATCGACGACGACCTGCAACCCCTCGACCCGGACGCCACCCTCCCGATCATCGCCGGGTTCTTCGCCACCTACGACATGGTCGCGGCGCCCGTGGTGGACGACACGGGGTCGCTGCTCGGCGCGGTGACCGTGGACGACGTACTGGACCACATGCTGCCGGAGGACTGGCGGGAGACCGAGTTCCACCTGGCCGAGGAGGAGCAGGCGCCGCGGAACGAGGCGCACAAGGGGGTGGGGGGCCATGGCGCCCGAGCGTGAGAGCGGCCGCGAGCGGACACCGGCCGGTGCCACCGCGGCCGGCAGGCCGCGCGCGACCTACCGGCTGGACCAGCCGCGTCCGCCGCGGCGCAGGCTGCTGCCGGAGTGGGACCCGGAGGCCTTCGGCCGCCTGTCCGAGCGCATCGCCCGGTTCCTGGGCACCGGACGGTTCATCGTCTGGATGACGTTCGTGATCATCGCGTGGGTGCTGTGGAACGTCGTGGCGCCCGGCAGGCTCCGGTTCGACGAGTACCCGTTCATCTTCCTGACCCTGGCCCTGTCCCTGCAGGCCTCCTACGCCGCCCCGCTGATCCTGCTCGCGCAGAACCGGCAGGACGACCGCGACCGGGTCAACCTGGAACAGGACCGCAAGCAGAACGAGCGGTCCATCGCCGACACCGAGTACCTGACCCGGGAGATCGCCGCCCTGCGGATGGGCCTGGGCGAAGTGGCGACCCGGGACTGGATCCGCTCCGAGCTGCAGGACCTGCTCAAGGAGGTGGACGAACGGCGGAACGGGCACCACCACCACGAAGGTGCCGTATTCCCGGCAGAACGGTCGGCGGGGCGTGACGTAGACGACCGGTGAGGGGCGTTATAGGGGCACTGCGCCTCGCCGTACCATCGTCTGTATGGCTAGCGAAGACGCGGTGCGCGAGGCACTGGCGACGGTGAACGACCCGGAGATCAACCGACCCATCACCGAACTGGGGATGGTCAAATCGGTGGAGATCGGTGAGGACGGCGCGGTCGCGGTCACCGTGTACCTGACGGTCTCCGGCTGCCCCATGCGCGACACGATCACCCAGCGGGTCACCGAGGCGGTCTCCCGGGTCGACGGTGTCAGCCGCGTCGACGTCACCCTGGACGTGATGAGCGACGAACAGCGCAAGGAGCTGGCGTCCGCCCTGCGCGGCGGCCAGACCGAGCGCGAGGTCCCCTTCGCCAGGCCCGGCAACCTCACCCGGGTCTACGCGGTCGCCTCCGGCAAGGGCGGCGTCGGCAAGTCGTCGGTGACGGTGAACCTGGCGGCGGCGATGGCGGCCGACGGCCTGAAGGTCGGGGTCGTCGACGCCGACATCTACGGCCACTCCGTCCCGCGCATGCTCGGCGCCGACGGCCGCCCCACCCAGGTCGAGAACATGATCATGCCGCCGTCGGCGAACGGCGTGAAGGTCATCTCCATCGGCATGTTCACCCCGGGCAACGCCCCGGTGGTCTGGCGCGGCCCGATGCTGCACCGCGCGCTCCAGCAGTTCCTCGCGGACGTCTACTGGGGCGACCTCGACGTCCTCCTCCTGGACCTGCCGCCGGGCACCGGTGACATCGCCATCTCGGTCGCCCAGCTGGTCCCGAACGCCGAGATCCTTGTCGTGACGACGCCTCAGCAGGCGGCGGCCGAGGTCGCCGAGCGGGCCGGCTCCATCGCCGTGCAGACCCACCAGAAGATCGTGGGCGTGGTCGAGAACATGTCCGGGCTGCCCTGCCCGCACTGCGGCGAGATGGTCGACGTCTTCGGCACGGGCGGCGGCCAGCTGGTCGCGGACGGCCTCACCCGCACGACGGGTGCCACGGTCCCGGTCCTCGGCAACATCCCGATCGACGTCCGGCTCCGCGAGGGCGGCGACGAGGGCAAGCCGGTCGTCCTGACGGACCCCGACTCCCCGGCAGGCGCGGCCCTGCGCGGCATCGCAGGCAAGCTCGGCGGCCGCCAGCGCGGCCTCTCGGGCATGTCCCTGGGCATCACACCCCGCAACAAGTTCTAGGGAGCCCCGCTTCAGCGCCCCTATAGGGGCGCGAGGAACTGCGCGAGCAACCACAACGCACCCGCGTTCGCACCCGACCGCAACCCCTACGGCGAAGGGGCGCCACGAACCACCGGCGGCGCCCCTCACCACTCACGCGTACTCGGCGATGTCCTTGATCACGGCGAATCCCAGCCCGTAGGCCGACATCCCCCGCCCGTACGCCCCGAGATGCACCCCCGCCTCGGTCGACCCGGCGAGCACCCACCCGAACTCCGACTCCCGGTAGTGGAACGGCGTGGCCACCCCGTCCACCGGCAGCGACAGCGTCGACCACTCCGGCCCGCTCAACTCGTCGGCCAGCTCCCACGCCGTCTCGGTCTGCTGCTCCAGCCAGTCGTCCCGCAGGCTGTGGTCCATCTGCCCCGGCCAGGTGAAGGACAGCAGCCCGACACCCGCCAGCCACGCGGCCGACGACACGGACGTGGCCTCGAGGAGCCCGGTTCCGTCGGCACTGCGCCGGGACGGACTCGCCGCGACGGTCACCACGACCGCGAACTTCTCCCGCGGCTCACCGACGGACGCGGCCAGATGCTCGTTGCGCACCGACGGCTCGTCCCCGTGCCCGATCGACCCGTGCTCCACCACGCCGTCGGCCGCCGTACCCACCTGCATCAGCCAGCGGGGCCCCGTGAACGCCTCGTCCAGGCCGTACCAGGGGAAGGGCGCCTCCAGGTAGCCGTCCGCCGTGCGGCGGGCGGAGAGGGACTGCTGTCCGCCCTCGGCGGCCGGTGCCTGTCCGTCCACCTGACTTGTCGTCTCCATCTGCCCGGACGCCTCCTAGCTCTCGTCGGCCCGCGGCGGCCCGCCCCCCTTCGGGCGCACTCGTCCGGTCCGCACAACAACTCGGCAGCATATCGACACCCCTGCAACCAGCGGCGAAACCGCCCGGCGGGTGGGTCGCGCGGGCACCGGGATCAAGCCGTGAGCGGCGCGGGCGCGCTATGAGACGCGTCACGTGCGCCGCCTGCGTCCGGGTGTCCGGTCCTGGTCAGGTGGCGTCCGCGTCGAACGGCGGACGCTCGTCCCTGCCCAGATCCTCGGGCTTCTTCGTCATGTCGATCCGGCCGCCCGCCGAAGAGCCGCTGCCCGAGGGCAGAGCGGACGAGCCGGCCTCGCGGCTGTTCACCGCGTCCGTGACCTCGGCCATCTCCTTCTTCAGGTCGAAGCCGTTGCGGATCTCCTTCAGCCCCAGCTCGTCGCTGTCCAGGTGCTTGCGGATGAAGGTCTTGGGGTTCAGGTCCTCCAGCTCGAAGTCCTTGAACTCCGGGCCGAGTTCCTGGCGGATGTCTTCCTTGGCGCTCTCCGAGAACTCCCGGATCTTGCGGAGGGTCCGCGTGACGTCCTGAATGACTTTCGGGAGCTTGTCCGGACCGAAGACGAGCACGGCGATCACGATGATGGTCACCAGCTCGAGTGGTCCTATGTCATTGAACACCTGAAGCTCCTTGCGATGTCCTCGGTCCTCGGCCCTCCGGTCGCTGTTGCGTGTGTTCCGTGGTCCGGGCCGGGTCCACGGTACCCGGCGGACCTGTCCGACCGGTACCGTCCCGAGGGGTCCGGCTCCGTGTGTACGACCGGTTTTCCGGGTTGTTTGCCTACAGGGGGCACGAAGGGTGCCCCCGGGGACGTCGCCGGGCGGTCAGTGGGCCGCGTGGGAGGAGGGGGAGGGAGCGGAGGTGGTGTCGGGGGCGGGTGCGGCGAGCAGGGCGGTGCCGGTCGCCTCGGGGGTGGCGGTCCACGAGGTGAGGGCGAACGGCGAGGCGGCGGTCAGCGGTCGTATCAGCGGGGAGACCGCGGCCGCGCCGGCCATCACCGGTGCGGTCAGTTCGCGCAGCGCCTGCTGTGCGGCGGCCGGGGAGGGCACGCCGGGCAGCAGCGGTGCGGAGACCGAGGTGGGCGCGGCGGTGGCGTCGCCGAGCAGGGCCCCGGAGGACAGCAGGGGGCCGGTCGAGCGGCGGCGTTGCGAGTCGGCGGTACCGGCCGTGCCCGTGCCCGCCGTGCCGGCCGGGGCCACGTTGCCGCCGCCGGTGGAGCGGGCGTCGGCGGCCGGGGAGCCGGGCAGGCCCGCGGTGACACCGCCGAGAGCCACGGCGGCCAGCGAGACCGCGCCCGCGGCGACGAACGCGAACCGCACGCCGAACGACGCGGGGCGGTCGTGGTCGGGACGGCCGACGGCGTGGACGCGGAAGCCCCGGCCGGCGGCCGCCGCCGGGTCGTGCGGGCGGGCGGGGACGTAGCCGAACTCGAAGCGGTCGTCCCGGCTCACGCCGAAGACCCCGGTGTCGGACCGGCGCCCCGCGGGGCCCCCGGCGCCGAACGGTGAGCCGCCGTCGCCGTCGCCTCCGCCGGGCAGCCCCTGCAGGCGCGCCAGGAAGCTCTCCGAGGGCGGCGGCGGGGCGGCCTCGGCGAAGACGTTCTTCAGGGCGCGCTGGGCGTCCGCCTCCGCCTTGCACCTGGCGCAGGTGGCCAGATGGGCCAGGACACGCTCACGCGTCTCATGGCCGAGCTCTCCGTCCACCAGGGCGGAGAGTCGGTCTCCCAGATGCTGTTCCGCCAGTTGTCGCCCGGCGGATTTCGGTCGTGATCCACTCACGCGGTCGCGCCCCCTCCTCCCAGTGCGGGAACACGGGGCACGAAGGAGCGGCGCTCGGCCTTGCGGGCCTGCGGCGAGCGGTGCGCGAGGGCCTTGCGCAGCTGGGAGCGGCCACGGTGGATGCGGGAGCGGACGGTGCCGAGCTTGACGCCGAGGGTCGCGGCGATCTCCTCGTACGACAGGCCCTCGATGTCGCACAGGACGACGGCGGCCCGGAACTCGGGCGCGAGGGTGTCCAGGGCCTGCTGGACGTCGGCGTCGAAGTGCGCGTCGTTGAAGGCCTGCGAGGGGGTGGGCTCGCGGCTGGGCAGCCGCTCGGCCGCGTCCTCGCCGAGGGCGTCGAAGCGGATGCGCTGCTTGCGCCGGACCATGTCGAGGAACAGGTTGGTCGTGATGCGGTGCAGCCAGCCCTCGAAGGTGCCGGGCGAGTAGGTGGACAAGGAGCGGAAGACGCGGACGAAGACCTCCTGGGTGAGGTCCTCGGCGTCGTGCTGGTTACCGGTGAGGCGGTAGGCCAGGCGGTAGACGCGGCCGCTGTGCGTGCTGACGATCTCCTCCCACGTGGGCGGAGTCCATGCCTGCCCGTCCGCGTCGGTCGAGAAGGTCGCGGTACGGTCCTCGCCCATGGCGAGCGCGTCGGCGTGGCTGGGGTCAGCAGCGGTGTCGTTCACGGATTTCGGCCTGCCCGCCGACCCGAGGAAGCGCTTCAGCACTCCGCCCCGGTCCTCAGGCGCGGCCGCACCTCCCCTGTCGGCTCTGGTGGTGTCCAGTGGAGCCCCTACCATAGCCACCTCGCCCGTTAGCACCGGATAAGCGGTTTTACGAGAATTTGATCCGCGCTGGCGGGGCCTGTCCTGCCGCACCTGCGGGTGATCGGCCGCCGTCTCGCCGTCGTGATCCATTCGTGTCTCCCCGCCCTGTCTTCCATCCCTCTAAACGCCTGGTCCCATCAGCAGGTTCCCGGCGCCAACGGATACAGTCACGCCCAGGCAACCACGGGGACAGGAGAGGGTCATTACCGGCAACCGGCAGACGAGCTGGGCGTTCGCCGACGCCTTTGTCGCCGAGGACGAAGCGCTGCGCTGGGCCCGGGACCGGGCCCGCGAGGCAGGGCTGCGCTCGGTGTCGCCCGGCACGGGCGCCGCGCTGCGCATGCTCGCCGCTTCCGTGGACGCCAAGGCGGTCGCCGAGATCGGCACGGGTTGCGGGGTGTCCGGGATGCACCTGCTGCACGGCATGCGGCCGGACGGCGTGCTGACCACCGTGGATCCCGAGCCGGAGCACCAGCAGTTCGCCCGGCAGGCCTTTCGCGCCTGCGGCTTCGCCAGCAACCGGGCCCGGTTCATCCCCGGCCGCGCGCTCGACGTGCTCCCCCGCCTCGCGGACGCCGGCTACGACCTGGTCTTCTGCGACGGCGACCGGCAGGAGTACTCCGACTATCTCGCTGAATCGTTGCGCCTTCTGCGCCCCGGCGGCCTGGTGGTGTTCGAGGGCGTCTTCGCCAACGGCCGTACCGTCGACTCCGGCCCGCAGCCCACCGAGGTGCTGCGGCTGCGCGAGCTGCTGCGCACGGTCCGGGAGACCCAGGAGCTGGTGCCGTCGTTGCTGCCGGTGGGCGACGGACTGCTGTGCGCGGTCAAGCGGTAGCGTCCGCAGGGTCGGGGTACGACGACGCCCCGGCACCGCTTACGATGCCGGGGCGCCCGAAAGGGTATGGTCGCTGACGCTCAGCCGACGACGTTCTTGAGGGCGTCGGCGAGCGCCGCGGCCTCGTCAGGGGTCAGCTCGACGACGAGCCGACCGCCGCCTTCGAGCGGAACGCGCATGACGATGCCCCGCCCCTCCTTGGTCACCTCGAGCGGGCCATCACCCGTCCGCGGCTTCATGGCCGCCATGCTCGTTCCCCTTCCTGACAACAGCTCATCGTCTACCGACGGCCCTGGAGGGCACGCGTGATCCTGGCGGGCACACGCGACACCGGCATCGAACACATTGCTTCCAAGCCATTATCCCGCATCTCAGGACCCGATGACCAACATCAGTCGGCATCGCTTGGGCAACGCGCGCGAGCAAAACCACTCAATTCGGCGATGTGGCTGCGATACTTCGCCGCCGGGTGTCCTTACGCCGACCGAGTCGGCTCCGGTTTTCTTTGACGCAGGTCACACGTCGGGTCCGGGCCCCGGACGGCGATCTCCGCCATGCTGTCCTTCGGACCTCGACGTACCGCGCGGTACGTCAGCCGCGAGGACGCAGACGACGGAGGGGACGCACCATGACCGACACCGTGCTCTACGAGGTGACCGACGGGCTCGCGACGATCACGCTGAACCGCCCCGAGGCGATGAACGCGCTGAACATCGCGACGAAGGTCGCCCTCAGGGAGGCCGTGCGGGAGGCGGCGGCCGACACCGCCGTCCGCGCGATCCTGCTGACCGCCGCCGGGGACCGGGCGTTCTGCGTGGGCCAGGACCTCAAGGAGCACATCACGCTGCTCGCGTCCGACCGGGAGACCGGGGCGGGGCAGACGATGACGACCGTGCGGGAGCACTACAACCCCGTCGTGCGGGCGCTGACCGGGGCGCCCAAGCCGGTCGTCGCCGCCGTGAACGGGGTCGCCGCGGGGGCCGGGTTCGGGTTCGCGCTCGCCGCGGACTACCGGGTGGTCGCCGACACGGCCGCGTTCAACACGTCGTTCGCGGGAGTGGCGCTGACCGCGGACTCCGGGGTGTCCTGGACGCTGCCGCGGGTGGTGGGGCCGGGGCGGGCCGCCGATCTGCTGCTCTTCCCCCGGAGCATCAGTGCGCAGGACGCCTACGACCTGGGCATCGCGAACAAGGTCGTGCCGTCGGCGGAGCTGCGGGCAGAGGCGGAGAAGGTCGCGCGGAAGCTGGCGGAGGGGCCGACGGTGGCGTACGCGGCGCTGAAGGAGGCGGTGGCGTTCGGGCTCACGCACTCCCTGGACGAGACGCTGGACAAGGAGGACGAGTTGCAGACCCGGGCCGGGGCCTCCGAGGATCACGGGATCGCCGTGCAGGCGTTCGTGAACAAGGAGAAGCCCAAGTATTTGGGACGGTGAGAGAGGGGGCGGGGAGCACCGTCGCGGACTGCGGGTGCGGGGGGGCTGAGCGCGCAGTTCCTCCCCCAGCCTTCGGCCGGGGGTACCCCCAGCGCCCCTAACGGGCGCCCCTCGCCACGCAGGTGTCCAGGTGGTCGTTGACCAGGCCGCAGGCCTGCATCAGGGCGTAGGCCGTCGTCGGGCCGATGAAGCGCAGGCCGCGCTTCTTCAGGGCCTTCGACAGGGCCGTCGATTCCGGGGTGACCGCCTGGACGTCGGACAGGGTCGTCGGGGCCGGATACGTTCCCGGCGCCGGGGCGTGCGACCAGATCAGCTCGTCCAGCTCGCCCGGTGCCCACTCAGCCAGGACCCGGGCGTTGGCCATCGTCGCGTCGATCTTGAGTCTGTTGCGGATGATGCCGGGATCGGCGAGGAGTCGCGCGCGGTCCTCGTCGGTGAAGGCGGCCACCTTGTCGATCTGGAAGCCGGCGAACGCGGCACGGAAGCCGGGGCGGCGGCGCAGGATCGTGATCCAGGACAGGCCCGACTGGAAGGCCTCCAGGCTGAGGCGTTCGTAGAGGGCGTCGTCGCCGTGCACCGGGCGGCCCCACTCCTCGTCGTGGTACGCCACGTAGTCCTCGGTGGACAGGGCCCACGGGCAGCGCAGCCTGCCGTCCGGGCCGGCCAGGGCGGCTCCGGCGGTCACGACCGGTCCTCCGGCTCCGGCTTGTCCAGGGAGGTGGTGCCCGGGGTGCGCGGCGCAGCCTGGGCCCCGGCCAGCGCGGTCTCCAGGTCGGCGATCCGGGCGTCGCGCTCCGCGAGCTCGGCGCCGAGGCGGCTGAGCGCGTCGTCGACGTCGGCCATGCGGTAGCCGCGCGGGGCGAGCGGGAAGCGGAGGCTCTCCACGTCCGCGCGGTGCACCGGGCGGTCGGGGGGCAGCGGATCCTGCAGGCGCTCGGGCGCCACCTCGGGCAACGGTCCGCTCTCGCCGCCGCCGACCACGGAGAGCGTGACCGCGGCGACCACGACCGCCAGCGCGACGACCAGGAACAGGAACATAACCATCGCGGTGGCCCCCAGGCTCGATGAAGCGGCTCGATGAAGCTCGGTGTCGAATGTGTCTGGGTCCGATCGTGCCATGCGAGGCTGACAGTTAGGGTCGCAGGCGGCCGTACCGAGGGACTCACTACGAGAGGTCACAGGGGATGCTCAGGCTGGGCAGGCGGGAATTCGGGCCGAACGAGCCGGTGATCATGGCCATCGTGAACCGGACTCCGGACTCCTTCTACGACCAGGGGGCGACCTTCCGTGACGAGCCGGCCCTCGCGCGCGTGGAGCAGGCGGTCGCCGACGGCGCCGCGATCATCGACGTCGGCGGGGTGAAGGCGGGGCCCGGCGAGGAGGTCACCGCCGAGGAGGAGGCACGGCGGACCGTCGGGTTCGTCGCGGAGGTGCGCAGGCGCTTCCCGGATGTCGTGATCAGCGTGGACACCTGGCGGGCGTCGGTCGGGGAGGCCGTCTGCGAGGCCGGGGCGGATCTGCTGAACGACGCGTGGGGCGGGGTCGACCCGGGGCTGGCGGAGGTCGCGGCGCGGTACCGGGTGGGGCTGGTGTGCACGCACGCGGGCGGGGCCGAGCCGCGCACCCGGCCGCACCGGGTGACGTACGACGACGTGGTCGCCGACATCCTGCGGGTCACCCTGGGGCTGGCCGAGCGGGCCGTCGCCCTGGGCGTGCCCCGGGAGTCCGTGATGATCGACCCGGGGCACGACTTCGGCAAGAACACCCGGCACAGCCTGGAGGCGACCCGGCGGCTCGGAGAGCTGGTCGCGACGGGCTGGCCGGTGCTGGTCTCGCTGTCCAACAAGGACTTCGTGGGCGAGACGCTGGACCGGCCGGTCAAGGAACGGGTGATCGGCACGCTGGCCACGACGGCGGTGTCGGCGTGGCTGGGGGCGCAGGTGTACCGGGTGCACGAGGTGGCGGAGACGCGTCAGGTCCTCGACATGGTGGCGTCGATCGCCGGCCACCGCCCTCCGGCGGTGGCCAGGCGCGGCCTGGCGTAGGCCCCCGACCGCCCCGCGAGCCGGTCGGGCCGGGTGGGCGGAGGGCGCGGTGGCTACCGGGCCGCTTCCTTCGAGACCAGGGCCACCGCCTCCGACACGTCGTCCGTGACGTGGAACAGGAGCAGGTCCTTCTCGGCCGCCTTGCCCTGGGCGACCAGGGTGTTGGTGAGCCAGTCGACCAGGCCGCCCCAGTAGGCGCTGCCGAACAGCACGATCGGGAAGCGGGTGACCTTCTGGGTCTGGACGAGGGTGAGCGCCTCGAAGAATTCGTCGAGGGTGCCGAGTCCGCCGGGCAGGACCACGAAACCCTGCGCGTACTTGACGAACATCATCTTCCGCACGAAGAAGTAGCGGAAGTTGAGGCCGATGTCGACGTAGGGGTTGAGCCCCTGTTCGAAGGGCAGCTCGATGCCGAGGCCGACGGAGACGCCGCCCGCTTCGAGGGCGCCCTTGTTGGCCGCCTCCATCGCACCCGGGCCGCCGCCGGTGATCACGGCCCAGCCGGCCTCGACCAGACCGCGGCCGAGCCGCACCCCCGCGTCGTACTCGGGGGACTCCACCGGCGTCCGCGCGGAGCCGAACACGCTGATCGCGGGCGGGAGTTCGGCGAGCGTACCGAAGCCCTCGATGAACTCCGACTGGATGCGCAGCACCCGCCAGGGGTCGGTGTGGACCCAGTCGGAGGGACCTCCGGCGTCCAGGAGCCGCTGGTCCGTGGTGCTCGCGGTCACCTGGCCGCGCCGTCGGAGGACCGGTCCCAGGCGCTGCTCGTCCGGCGGCACCTTCTTCCCCTCGGGGTTCCCGGTAGGCATATGTGCGCTCCCTCCGCTTGCAGGTGTACCTGCTTCAGCGTAGATCCACGCGGGTTACATGCGCGGGACGTCGGCGTGTCGGGTGTGGAGTGCCCGCGTGCCGACCGGCCCCCTCGGCTCGTCTCAGCGCGTCAGCCAGGCGCGCAGCCGCTCCTCACCGGCCAGGATCTTCCCAGTTTCCACTCGTTCGTCCCGCTTGTGCGCCAAGTGCGGGTTGCCCGGGCCGTAGTTGACCGCGGGAACGCCGAGCGCCGAGAAACGGGAGACGTCGGTCCAGCCGTACTTGGGCATCGGGGTGCCGCCGACCGCCTCGATGAAGGCCGCCGCGGCCGGGTGGGAGAGGCCGGGCAGCGCGCCGGGGCTGTGGTCGTCGACCACGAACTCCTCGACCCCGCAGTCCGCGAACACCTCGCGGACGTGCTCGATCGCCTGGTCCTGCGACCGGTCCGGCGCGTACCGGAAGTTGACGGTCACCACGCACTCGTCGGGGATGACGTTGCCCGCCACCCCGCCGGAGATGCCGACCGCGTTGAGGCCCTCGCGGTACTCCAGGCCGTCGATGACGGGGTAGCGGGGCTCGTACGAGGCGAGGCGGGCCAGGATCGGGGCGGCCGCGTGGATCGCGTTGGAGCCCATCCAGGAGCGCGCCGAGTGCGCGCGCTCCCCCTTCGTCCTCAGCAGCACGCGCAGGGTGCCCTGGCAGCCGCCCTCGACCTCGCCGTCGGACGGTTCGAGGAGGACCGCGAAGTCGCCCGCCAGCCACTCGGGGTGGGCCTCGGCGACGTGCTTGAGGCCGTTGAGGTCGGCGGCGACCTCCTCGTTGTCGTAGAAGACGAAGGTCAGGTCGCGGTTGGGGGCCGGGACGGTGGCCGCGATGCGCAACTGGACCGCGACGCCCGACTTCATGTCGCAGGTGCCGCAGCCCCACAGCACGCCGTCCTCGTCGAGACGGGAGGGGACGTTGCCGGCGATCGGGACCGTGTCGATGTGGCCGGCCAGGATCACCCGCTCCGAACGGCCCAGGTCCGTCCGCGCGACCACGTTGTTGCCGTACCGGTCGACCGTCAGGTGCGGCAGCGCGCGCAGCGCGCTCTCGATCGCGTCCGCCAGCGGCTTCTCGGTACCGCTCTCCGAACGGAAGTCGACGAGCCGCGCGGTGAGCTCGGCGGCGTCCAGCGTGAGGTCAAGCGAGGTGTCGGCCATGGCCTCGACCCTAGCGCGCGCCACCCTGAGGGCTGTTTCACAGGTTCCGGTCCCTGGGGTGGGCCGCTCGTACTCTCCAGTATGTTGTACGCGTGTCAGAGCCGTCCCCCATCCGCCCCAGGCGTCGCGGCCGTGTCCTGCGTTTCGTCTCGGGCTTGCTCATCCTGTGCGCCGTCGGCGCCTACCTCGTGGTCCAGTACGTCACCGGAGGCGGTGGCGCCGAGGGCTGCAAGGTCGTCTCGGGCCGCAGCGACGGTACGTCGTACGAGTTCACGCCCGAGCAGGCGGTCAACGCGGCGACCATCGCCGCCGTCGGCACCGGGCGCGGCATGCCCGAGCGCGCCGTGGCCATCGCCCTGGCCACCTCGATCCAGGAGTCGGGGCTGCGCAACATCCAGCACGGCGACCGGGATTCGCTGGGCCTGTTCCAGCAGCGTCCCTCGCAGGGCTGGGGAACCAGGGACCAGATCCTGGACCCGGCGTACGCGGCGGGCATGTTCTACGCCCACCTGGCCAAGGTGCCGGACTACCAGACCCTGCCGCTGACGGTGGCCGCGCAGCGCGTGCAGCGCAGCGGCTACCCGGAGGCGTACGCCAAGCACGAGACCGACGCCTCGCTGCTGGCGGCGGCGCTGACCGGGCAGGCGGCGGCCACGCTGACCTGCGACGGGCGTCCGGCGGCCACCGTGGACGCGGCGGCGACGGGCCCGGACGCGGTACGGAGCGCGCTGGTGCGGGACTTCGGACGGGACGCGGTGGAGGAGGCCGGCGCGGAGGTGGGCGGGACGTCCGCGAAGTCGCCGACCCCGACGCCGAGCGTGACCGCCACGGCGCACGGGCGGACCGTGACCGTGCCGGTGCCCGAGGGGAAGAAGAAGGACAGGTCGGGGCGGACCGAGAGCGAGCGCGGCTGGCAGCTGGCGCACTGGGCGGTCGCCAACGCCTCGGCGCTGCACATCCAGCGGGTGTCGTACGCCGGCCGGGAGTGGGCCGCGGGCAGCACCGACAGCCAGTGGCGGTCGGCCTCCTCGCAGGGGACGGGCGGCGCGGAGAAGTCCGCGGGGGCGGTCCGGATCGTGACCGGGCAGTAGTTCGGGGCCTCACTCCGGCGGGTCAGCCGGGACGGGACGCGTACGTGGTCTGGCCACGTTTCCGCGCGGTCGCCCGCGCATGCGAGAAATGCCTTGGGAACGCGAGGCCGTAAGGATTCTGCGGGGCCTCGCCCTCGGCGCTCTTTGCCCGTTTTTATCCACACCCGATAATGCGACGCGTTATCAATTCTTTACCGAGGGCCTCCGCAACCTTCGCGGGCTTCGAGCGGTAGTCACGGCGATCACGTTCCCTCCCGTCGAATGGAGCATCATGTCCCTCCCTCTGACCCGCCGGATCGCCCGTGCCGCGCTGCTCGTCGCAGCGGGAGCGGCTGCCGGGGTCGGTGCGGCCGGCTCCGCCGGCGCGGCCCAGACGCTGCCGGCCACCACCCCGAACCTGGGCGGTCTGACCGCCCTGGACGGGGCGAGTGCCGCCCACACCGCCGACGGTGCGGCGCAGCACGTCACCGGGGTCCTCGGCCACACCGGCGGCGCGGCGGTCCAGTCGGCGGTGCCGGCCGCGGGCCGGACCGGCGGCAAGGCCGTCAACACGGCGGCGCCGGTGGTGCAGCGCGCCGCTGGTGAGGCGGCCGGGTCCGCCGGGGGGCTGCTGGGCAGCACGGCGGCCACCGCGACGAAGGGCGGGCTGCCGGCGGGTGGGCTGCCCGTCAAGGGCCTGCCGCTGGGCGGCTGACGCCGTCAGTGCCGGTAAGCCGAGAAGGGGCCCGGGGTTCTCCCTGGGCCCCTTCTAGGCGCGCCGGTCAGGAAAGGCGCTCCACGGCCGCTCGTACGCGTTCGTCCGTCGCGGTCAGGGCCACGCGGACGAAGTTCTCGCCCGCCTCGCCGTAGAAGTCGCCCGGGGCCACCAGGATGCCCAGGTCGGCGAGGTGGGCGACGGTCCCCCAGCAGGACTCGTCCCGCGTCGCCCACAGGTAGAGGCTCGCCTCGCTGTGTTCGATGCGGAAGCCGTGGGAGAGCAGGGCCCCGCGCAAGGCCGTACGGCGGGCCGCGTACCGCTCGCGCTGCTCCTGGACGTGGGTGTCGTCGGAGAGGGCCGCCACCACCGCCGCCTGGGTCGGGGCCGAGGTCATCATGCCGCCGTGCTTGCGGATCTCCAGGAGGGGGCCGAGGACCGCCGGGTCGCCCGCCAGGAAGGCCGCGCGGTAGCCCGCGAGGTTGGAGCGCTTGGAGAGGGAGTGCACGGCCACGAGGCCGTCGTACGAGCCGCCGTTGACGTCCGGGTGCAGGACGGAGACCGGGTCGGCCTCCCAGCCCAGCTCCAGGTAGCACTCGTCGGAGAAGACCAGGATGCCGTGGTCGCGGGCCCAGGCGACGATCTCCGCGAGCTCCTGCTGGAGCAGCACCCGGCCGGTCGGGTTGGACGGGGAGTTCAGCCAGAGCAGCTTCAGTCCGGCCGGGTCCAGGTCGCGCGGGTCGTCGTAGACCTCGTACTCGGCGCGGGCGAGACGGGCGCCGACCTCGTAGGTGGGGTACGCGAGACGGGGATACGCCACCCGGTCGCCGGGGCCGAGGCCCAGTTGGGTGGGGAGCCAGGCGACCAGTTCCTTGGAGCCGACGATCGGCAGGACGTGGCGGTGGGTGACGTCCCGGGCGCCGAGGCGGCGGCCGACCCAGCCGGTGATCGCGTCGCGCAGCGCCGGGGTGCCCCACACCGTGGGGTAGCCGGGCGAGTCCGCCGCGTCGATCAGGGCCTTCTGGATCAGGTCGGGGACCGGGTCCACCGGGGTGCCGACCGACAGGTCGACGATGCCGTCCGGGTGTGCCGCTGCCGTCTTCTTGTACGGCTCCAGCTTGTCCCAGGGGAAGGTGGGCAGACGGTCGGAGACTGCGGACACGGTGACTTGCTCGCTTTCTTCGGTACGGCAAACGCCTCGGTCCCGTACGGCGCAGATCGACGTGATCAGGCCGTACGGGACCGAGGCGGCACGGTGTTGCGGCGGGCCGCCGGTGCGGTTACTCGGCTTCGGCCTGCGGCGGCAGCGCGGCGATGAAGGGGTGGTCGCGCTCGATCAGGCCCAGCTTGCTGGCGCCGCCCGGCGAGCCGAGGTCGTCGAAGAACTCGACGTTGGCCTTGTAGTAGTCCTTCCACTCCTCCGGAGTGTCGTCCTCGTAGAAGATCGCCTCGACCGGGCAGACCGGTTCACAGGCACCGCAGTCGACGCATTCGTCCGGGTGGATGTACAAGGACCGCTGGCCCTCGTAGATGCAGTCGACCGGGCACTCCTCGATGCACGCCTTGTCCTTCACGTCGACACAAGGCTGCGCGATGACGTAGGTCACGCTGTCGTTCCTCCTCGATTGGGCGCTGGCGGGCCTCCGTAGGCTCCGCCGCCTGGCGCGCGGGAGCGCGGCGTCGTCGATGCCCGCCCCTAGTATCTCCGTTCTGGGGCATGATCCGAACAGGAGGGGTGAACTGACCAGTGGAAATCTCTGCCGCGGGACGCTTCGAGGTCCGTATCACCGCTGCTGACGTGGGCAAACGTGTCTCCGTACGGCGTTTGACCGGACATGGGGACACCCCGGAGAAGTTCACCGACACGGTGGGTGTTCTCACATCATGGGACGACGACGGCGTGCTGACGATCACACGGCGGGCCGGTGAGGTCGTCCGGATGGCCCAGTCCTCGCTGGTGGCGGCCAAGGTGGTGCCGGCCGCTCCGGCGCGCCGCCGGGGACCGGCCGCGACCTATGGGGAACTGGCGCGGATCGCGTCGCGCGGCTGGCGGCCGGTGGAGAGCGAGCGGCTCGGCGAGTGGGAGCTGCGGGCCGCCGCGGGGTACACCCGGCGGGCCAACAGCGTGCTGCCGCTCGGCGATCCCGGGCTGCCGCTCGACGCCGCGCTGGACGCCGTACGGCGCTGGTACGGCGAGCGGGGGCTGCCTGCGTACATACAGACCGCGACCGGCGCGGAGGGCACGCAGGAAGTGCTCTGCGCGGAGCTGGAGCGGCGCGGGTGGGCGCGTGAGGTGAGCGCCGAGCTGTGGACCGGGGGGCTGGCGCCGGTGGCGGACCGGGCGGCCGGGGCCGCGGTGGTGCTCTCGCGGGCGGCCGACGCGGCATGGCTGGCCCGGTACCAGCGCAAGGGCGTGAGCGAGGTCGCGCTGGAGGTGCTGGGCTCGGGGCCGTCGGTGTGGTTCGCGACCGTGCCCGGCGAGACCGCGGCGGACGCGCCCGCGGCCATCGGGCGATGTGTGGTGGACGGGCGCTGGGCCGGGTTCGCCGCGGTCGAGGTGGATCCCCGGCTGCGACGGCGGGGGCTGGCCACCGAGGTCATGGCCGCGCTCGCCCGGCAGGCGCTGGCGGAGGGCGCGTCGGCGGCCTGGTTGCAGGTGGAGACGGAGAACGCGGGGGCACGGGCGCTGTACGCGCGGCTCGGCTTCACGGCGCACCACACGTACCACCACTACCGGGAGCCGGGGTCGGCGCTAGGGCCGGAGCCGGCGGGCTGCTGAGGCGCGGACGGGTCGCCTCAGGACGGTACGGATCATTCCGGAAGGGCACGAGACAGCTATGCGTCCCCCTCATCCCCCACCCCCTTCGCCGGAGCGGGCCGCCGAGGTGCGGCAGCGGTTCGCCGAGGAGGCGCGGTCCGAGCGGCCCGATCTGGCGACGCTGTGCCTGCTGCTGGGCGCGGTGGCCGACGGTGGGCTGGACGAGGCCGGGATCGACGCGGCGCAGATGGATCTGGACCGGCTGGCGGGGCAGCTGCCGTACCGGCCGGCCGGACCGCTCGCCTGGGCCACGGCGGCGCGGCGGGTGCTCGGTGAGCGGTTCGGCTTCCACGGCACGCCCGATGACTACCAGCGGCTGGAGTCCTCGCTGCTGCACGAGGTGCTGCGCCGGCGGCGCGGGCTGCCGATCCTGCTGTCCGTGGTGTGGCTGGAGGTGACGCGCCGGGCCGGGGCGCCGGTGTACGGGGTCGCGCTGCCGGGGCACTTCGTGGTCGGCTTCGGGGCCGCGGAGGAACGGGTGCTGGCCGATCCGTTCGACGGGGGGCGGGTGCTGAGCGGGGCGGACGCGGAGCTGCTGGTGGCGGGGGCGGCGGGGGTGCCGCTGGAGCCGGCGATGCTGGAACCCGCGGACCCCCTGGACGTCGTACGGCGCATCCTCAACAACGTGCGGTCCTGGGCGGCGGCCCGTCCGGAGCGGTCGGACGTGGGCCTGTGGTCGGTGGACCTGTCGCTGCTGCTGCCGTCGCATCCGGCGCGACTGCGGTACGAGCGGGCGCGGTTGCTGGTGGAGCGGGGTGAATTCACCGACGGGGCCCAGGAGTTGGAGCGGTACGCGGAGCTGATCGAGGTGGTCGACGAAGGTGCGGCGGAGAGGGTGCGGGGCGAGGCACGGGCCGCGCGGGCTCGTCTCAACTGAGCCTTACGTGAAGCACGTTTGCCGCGGGAGGGGTCACAGCCAGCCCTTCTCCCGCGCGATCCGTACCGCTTCCGCCCTGTTGCGGACCGCGAGCTTCTGGATGGCCGTCGAGAGGTAGTTGCGCACCGTCCCCTGGGAGAGGTGCAGGGCCGTCGCCAGTTCCGCGTTCGTGGAGCCGTCGGCCGCCGCCCGCAGGACCTCCCGTTCGCGGTCGGTCAGCGGGTTGGCGCCCTCCGCCAGGGCCGCCGCCGCGAGGGTGGGGTCGATGACGCGTTCGCCGGCCAGGACCTTGCGGACGGCCTCGGCCAGCTGGGCGGCGGGGGCGTCCTTGACCAGGAACGCGTCGGCGCCCGCCTCCATCGCGCTGCGCAGGTAGCCGGGGCGGCCGAAGGTCGTGAGGACCACCAGCCGGACGGCCGGGAGCGCCTTGTGGAGCTGCGCCGCGGCCTCGATGCCCGTACAGCCCGGCATCTCTATGTCGAGCAGCGCCACGTCGATGTCGTTCGCCCGGGCCGCCGCCAGCACCTCGTCGCCGCGGGCGACCTGGGCCACGACCTCGATGTCGTCCTCGAGGCCCAGCAGGGCGGCCAGCGCCTCGCGGACCATCGACTGGTCCTCGGCGAGGAGGACCTTGATCGTGCTGCTCATGCACCGGATCCTACGGCCATGCCGGAGGGCAGCGGGACCCGGGCGACCAGCCGGAAACCGTGCTTCGTACGGCCCGCCTCCAGTGTGCCGCCCGCCTTCTCCAGCCGCTCGGTGAGGCCGGTGAGACCGTTGCCCGGGCCCTTGCCCGAACCGCCCGAACCGTTGTCCTCGACGGCGAGTTCGAGAACCGGCCCGTCCAGGGTCTGGCGGCGCAGCAGCTCCACCGTGCACGCGCTCGCGCCGCTGTGCCGTACGACGTTGGTGATCGCCTCCCGCAGCGCCCAGGCGAGGGCCGCCTCCCCGTCCTCCGGCACCCCGGTGAGGTCGGGGTCGGCCGGGACCTCCGCGGTGACCGCGGCGGCGGTCAGGGCCACCTGGGCGCCCGCGAGTTCGGCGGCGAGCCGGGGCCGCCGGTAGCCGGTGACCGCCTCGCGGACGTCCACCAGGGCCTGCCTGCTGACCTGTTCGATGTCGGCGACCTGCTGGGCCGCCTTCTCGGGGTGCCCGGGGAGCATCCGGCCCGCCAGCTCGCTCTTCAGCGTGATCAGCGAGAGCGAGTGGCCCAGCAGGTCGTGCAGGTCCCGGGCGAGCCGCAACCGCTCCTCGTTGGCCGCGAGTTGGGCGACCGTGGCGCGGGCCTTGCGCAACTCGATCGTGGTGGCGACCAGTTGTCGTACGCCGGTCATGGAGTAGCCGACCAGGAGGACCACCAGGAACAGGCCCCAGGCGTCGTCCAGGGCGTGGGCGTGCCAGCCCGCCAGCATCATGGCGGCGGTGGTGGCCGGGACCGTCCAGTACGCGATCCGCAGCGGGAAGGTGACTCCGCACATCACGGAGACGTACACGAACAGGCCGAGCCAGGAGCCGCCGAGACCGAAGGCGAGGACGACCGCGAGCGTCCACTCCACGGCGACCGCGGCGGCGACGACACCGCCGCGGAACGGCCGGCCCATCTGGCGGAAGACGATGGTCAGGTAGATCCCGACGAAGGCCGCGAGGCCCGCCCAGCCGGCCGCCGTGGCCCCGGTGGTGTGGTGGCCGGAGGTCAGGTCGTCCACAGGGGAGCCCAGGAACACCAGCCACGGCAGCACCCAGACCAGCTTGCGCATCGCCTCGGCGCGGTTGCGCGGCGGCTGGCCGATCCGCACCAGCCGGTCCGCCCGCACTTCGTCCTCGGACCGCAGGTCTTCCGTCATCGTGCTCACGCCTTCAGCGTGTCCTTCCGGTACAGCCAGGCCGCGCCGCCGACGAAGAGGGCGAAGAAGACGACGAGGATGGCGATGTCCTGGGCCTTGGGGGCCTGGCTCTGCTCGATGGCCCGCCCGAGTGCAGCGTACGCGTGCGTGGGCAGCCACTTCGCGATGTCCTGGAGCCAGGTCGGGAAGGAGGAGGACGGCCACCACAGGCCGCCGAGGATCGACAGGCCGAAGTACGTGATCATCGTGATGGGGCGGACCGCGTCGCCGCTCGCCAGGTAGCCGATGGCGACGCCGAGCGCGGCGAAGACCAGGCTGCCGGCCCAGATCGCGCCGGTGAGGGCGAGCCACTGCCAGGCGTCGAGGCGTACGTGCTTCACGGCCGCGGCGACCAGGAAGACGACCACGATGGAGGGCAGGCTCACCACGGCGGCGCCGGCGGTCTTGGCGAGGACGTAGCCGCGTCCGGGCAGGGTGGTCAGCCGCAGCTGCCGTACCCAGCCGCTCTCGCGCTCCTTGGCGATGCGTTCGCTGTTGCCCATCAGGACGGCGGTCAGGGCGCCGAAGGAGGCCATGGAGACCATGACGTACGCGGCGAGGGACAGCCCTGAGTCGTCGACGGTCTTGGTGGTGTCGTTCTGGCTGGCCACCAGCAGGAAGATGATCGACGGGTAGATCACCGAGAAGAACAGGAACTTGCGGTTGCGCAGGGCGCGCGCGAGTTCCAGTTTGATCAGGGCGTTCATGACTGCGTGACCTCCTTGGCCTCCTCGGCCTCCGTGATGGCGACGAACGCCTGCTCCAGGCCGAGCCCGGCGACTTCGAGGTTGCGGGGGTAGACGCCGAGGCCGTAGAGGGCGTGGACGGTGGCGTCGGCGTCGGACGACTGCATGCGGATCGTCTGGCCGCTCATGTCGACCGCGGTGAGGAAGGGCAGCGCCCGCAGCGGGGCCTCGTCGATCTCGCCCTCCAGGTCGAAGGAGATCCGCCGCGCGCCGGCCTTGGCCTTGATCTCGGCGGCGGTCCCGTCGGCCAGCAGCCGCCCCCGGTGCAGCACCAGCACCCGGTCGGCGATGGCGTCGGCCTCTTCGAGGTAGTGGGTGGCGAACAGGACGGTCCGGCCCTGGTCGGCCTGCTCGCGCATGGTCGCCCAGAACGCCTGGCGGGCCGAGACGTCCATGCCGGTGGTCGGCTCGTCCAGGACGATCAGGTCGCTGTCGCCCGCGGTGGCGAGGGCGAAGCGGACACGCTGGGACTGGCCGCCGGAGAGCTTGTTGACCTTGCGGTCGGCGATCCCCGAGATGCCCGCGCGGGCGAGGACGTCGGTGACCTTGTGCGGCTTGGGGTGCAGGTCGCAGGCCAGCTTCACCAGCTCGCGGACGGTGACCTCGTCCATCAGGCCGCCGCTCTGCAGCATCGCGCCCACCCGTCCGGCGACGATGGCCTCGCGCGGGCTCATGCCGAAGACGCTGACCGTGCCGGCGTCGGCGTGCTTGAGGCCGAGCAGCAGGTCGAGCGTGGTCGACTTGCCGGCGCCGTTGGGCCCGAGCAGGGCCACGGTCTCCCCCGGGTGCAGCCGCAGCGAGAGTCCGTCGACGGCCCGCACTTCCCCGTAGGTCTTGCTCACTTGGTCGAATCCGACGACCGGGGTTCCGGTGGCCGTCGTCGCCGCTGTCGTTGTCATGCCTCCATGCTGACGGCGAGCCCCTGCTCCGGGTCAGTGCCGACCGTCCGGAGAGCCGCATGACAGATGTCATGAGCGGGGCGTGACACGCGGAGAGGGGGCGCCCGCCGTGTGCCGGGCGCCCCCTGTGCCCGGCGAGCGCCGGGCACCCCCTTCGCGAAGCGTCAGCTCGGGTTCGTCTGGATGACGCCGATACGCTCTGCCGCGGTCTTTCCGACCAGCGCCTTGCGGAGCGCGGAGGCGACGTCCTGCGGGGTGACGGCCGTCTTCTGGCCGGTTCCCCGGGTGATCAGCACGCCGTTGAACGTGTTGCCGTACGCCGTCTTGAGGGCCTCCAGGTTGTACGTCTCCACCAGCTTCCCGTCGACGGCCTTGAATCCGAGGATCTTCGGGAGGGACAGGGAGCCGAACTGGATGCTGTGCGCAGCGTCGGTCTGGATGGTGACCCGCGCCGACATCGCCGGTTCAGCGAATGCCTTCATCTCGCGGTCGACCTCCGCGTTGGAGACCGTCGGCTGCTGGGTGGTGGTCGGCACGTTCACCGTGGTGGCGGTGTCGGTCTCCACCATCGTCTTGTACGCCTGCTTGACCGTCTCGGCGGAGGCGGCCGCGTCGATGCCCTTGCCCGCCTTGCCGTAGACGGCGACGGCCTTTCCGGACTTGAACTCGATCGTGCCCTGGACGACGGAGCCGGAGCTGCCGCCGAGGTCCTTGAGGGCGGCCTGGAGCTTCTCCTCGTCGACCGGCATGGCGGGCTCGACGACCCGCTTCTGGCCGAACAGGGCGCCGATCACGGAGACCGGGTTGTAGTCGCTCTTGGCGGCCGCGTCGACGGTCTTCTGGAAGTCGAACTGGAGGCCCGCCTGGTCCGGGGGCAGCGAGACCGTCTTCCCGTCGACCGACAGCTTCAGCGGCTTGTTGACGCGGCTGCCGAAGGCGTCGTCCAGCTTCTTGACCGCGTCGTCGCGGGTGCCACCGCCGATGTCGACGCCGAGCACGGTGGTGCCCTTGGGGACGTCGGAGTGGTTCATGAGGAGCCCGGCGCCGTAGACACCGAGGCCCGCGACCACCACGACACCGCCGAGCAGCGGCAGCTTGCCGCGCTTCTTCTTGGCCTTCGCCTTGCCCTTGGACTCGGCCGGGGGCGGCGAGACCGGCTCGGGCAGCTTCGGCGGCGTGTGCGACTGCGGTCCGGTGGTGCCGGGGGCGCCCGGTGCGAACGGGGAGTTCGGGCCCGCCGGTACGACCGGGATGCCGCTGGTGACGGTGTGCCCGGAGACGTTGTCCGCCGGAGTGCCGTAGCCGGGCGTGCCCGGTCCGGGGGCGGGCTTCTGCGGGGTGAGGATCGCGGTGTCGTCGCTCAGGCCGCCGCCGGGGACGGCGAGTCCGGGACCGGCGGGGGCGGTGCGCGCGCCGGGTCCGGCCTGGGCGCCGCGGCCGGCGGGGCCGGGGGCGGTGCGGCCGGTGGGCCTGCCGGGGGCGCCGCCCGGGCCGGCGGGGCCACTGGGGCCGCCGAAGGGCTCGCCGCCGTTGACCGGCGGGACGAAGGGGCCGTCGCCGGTGACCGGTCCGCCGGTGGGGCCCGCGGGGCCCTGCGGGCCGCCGGATCCGCCGGGCAGACCGGGCCCGTTGAAGCCGTTGGGGCCGCCGGGGCCGGCCGGGCCGCCGCCGGGGGTGCCGGGACCGCCCTGGGCGCCGTTCTGGCCGGCGTTGTCGGAGAAGTACGGCAGGTCGTCGCGGCGTGCCTCGCCGCCCTCCTTGGCGCCGCCCCGCGAGCCACCGAGCGGGCCCGCGGCGAGCGCCTCCGTCACGTCGAAGGAGCCGGTGCCGCCGCCGTGTCCGGGAGCCACCGGGCCGCCGGTGGCGCCCGCGGGCAGACCGGAACCGTTGGTCGAGCCGGACCTGGTGCCGCCGGGCGCGCTCATGGAGCCGACGACACCGCCCGGACGGCCGCCGTTGGCACGCGCGCCGCCCGAGGGGCCCTGGGCACCCGGGGCGCCGGGCGCGGCCGGCGCGTTGGACGCGGGCGCGGCGGCGGGCGAACCACCGGTCGCCCCGGTCCCGTTGCCCGCGGGCCCGCGCTGACCGCCCTTGGCGGGGCCGGACTTGCGTGGCGCGAACCAGTCGCTGTTCGCGGCGCCCGGGGCGGGCCCCGCTTCCGCGGCGGGCGGCTCGACCGTGCCGGTGGGCGCGGCGGCGCCGGTCGGCAGCGCGTGGGTGCCGGTCTCCTCGCTCGGGACGGCGTCGGTGTCCGTGACGGGCGTACGGACGACCACGGGCGGAATCGGCCGGGAGCCGGGGATGTTGATCCGGATCCGGGTCGTCAGCGTGGTCTCGGTCTTGCGTTCCTCCGGCTGCGCGGCCGAACGGCCCGCGCCCGCGGCGTCGTCGGAAGCCATGGGGGTCCCGTACGGCGGCGTGCCCGAGGGGTATGCGGCTCCGCCGCGCCCGTTGGGCCCGGAGGACGGAGTGTCAGTTTCACGACTCAAGGCAGGTTCTCCCGGTTGGCTCCACCGCCCGTGGCGACCTTTCTCGGGCGGCTCGGCGGCGCGCACCACCATACTGGCCACTTCTGACGCTTATCCCACGACCGCTGGGGAAACCCACACCGGACTCCCACGCGCGCCCCACGGCGAAGTGGTACGTCACTTGCCAAGTCGGGCGCCGTCCGCGTGAGGTTGCCGCCCCAAACCCAATGTGGCGCAGATCACAGCCAATGCCATGCCGCCGAGCAGGAAGAGGTACGAGCCGCCGCCCGCGCCGAACAGGAAGTCGCCCTCGGGCCGGCCTGCGGTGAGGAAGATGACGGCGACGACCCAGCCGAACGCGGGCGCCACGGCCCCGGAACGGCTGCCGGTGGCCCGCGACCCGCCGAGGAAGAGTCCGGCGGCACCGGCCAGGGCGAGCAGCAGCCCGCCGGGGAACCAGCCGGCCTGCACGAGGGTCCCGGCGAGGCCGACCAGGGCGCCGAGCACGACCAGGGCGAACAGGGCCGCGACGCGCCCGGCGGAGGGCCGCTGCAACGGTTGCGCGAGCATCGGGCCACGTCCGGCGGAGCTCATGGGGCCACCTCCGTCGGCGCGTCGAGGCCGGCGAAGAGGTCGGTCTCGGGGGTGGCGGCCGGTGCCCCGGCCACCAACTCGTAGTACTCCGTGGTGAACACGGGCTGCGCCAGCTCGTTGGAGAGCGCGAAGTAGGGGACGGCGCCGGGTGCCACCTCGATCTGGGTGGCGTGGGCGGCCATCGCGGCGGTCTTCGCGGTGGCGTACGCGGTGCCGTCGATCGCGGTGGTGACCCGGTGGTCGTCGACCACGCCCGGCACGTCCCCGACGCCGGCGGGCTTGTCGAAGGGCAGCGCCGGCAGGTCCTCGTGGAGCCGGGTGAAGGCCGCCTCGGCGACGGTGCGCGGGACGCGGTTCCAGTAGACCTTGGGGATGCGGCGGCCGGCCTCGGCGGCGAGCTCGACGGCCCGCATGGTGACGCGGTGGGCCTGGATGTGGTCCGGGTGGCCGTAGCCGCCGTGGTCGTCGTAGGTGACGACGACCTGGGGGCGGGTCTCCAGGATGACCTCGACCAGGTGGGCGGCGGCCTCGTCGACGTCGGCCTGCCAGAAGCAGCCGGGCGCGTCGTTGTCGGGCAGGCCCATCATCCCGGAGTCGTGGTAGCGGCCGGCGCCGCCGAGCAGCCGGAAGTCGTCGACGCCCAGCTCGCGCATGGCGGCGGTGAGCTCGCCCAGCCGGTGCTGACCGAGCGCGGGGCCGGTCAGATGCCGCAGCTCGGGCGGGATGACCTCGCCGCCCTCACCGAGGGTGCAGGTGACCAGCGTCACGTGGACGCCCTGGTCCGCGTAGCGGGCCATGGTGGCGCCGTTGTTGATCGACTCGTCGTCCGGGTGCGCGTGCACGAGGAGCAGCCGTCGGGCAGGGACTTCCGTCATGCCCCAACCCTACGAGGCACCCCCCGCCACCGGGCCACCTCCCCGCCCGACTGTCACCCTTCCTCGTCGAGCACGTGGGCGATGGCCAGGGCGAGACGCTCGATCCAGTCGATGGCGTCGTTGACGGAGGCCTCGTCGATGGGACGGCGCTGCTTCAGGTCCCCGTCGATCAGGTCGGCGTCGTGGGCGATCTTGTTGCGGCGCTGAGTGATCTCCAGATAGCGGCTGCGAAGCGTCTTCTCATTCAGAGAAGTGCGCTCTTGGAAGAACGTCTTGTTGATCCACCCGGCGGACAGGTACCAGACCTTCTTTTCCGTGACGAGCTTGAGGACCTCCGAGATCTTGCCGGGGTGCTGGAGAGACTGAGCCGCCAGTTTGTCCCGCAGATGCTCGACCACGGCATCCGGAAGGGTGACAGCACCCTTCTGAACCGCCTCCACGGTATGCAGCGGCAATTCGTAGACACGCAGCTGGTAGGGCATGTCTGGGCTGTCCTTGGCCGCCAACTCCGCGACGCGGCGCAGCACCTCCTCGTGCAGCCAGTGGTCGATGGCGGCCACCGCTTGAACCCAGGCCGCCCGGTAGAAGTCGTCGATGTCGATCGTCGGCGAATTGAACGGCGTCAGCATCCGTCCCGTCTCGACCATGCGCCGGGCGTACGACAGGTTCGTCATGAACGCCTCGAACTGACGCGTCTGCGGTCTGGGAACGGCCATGAGTTACCCCCGTACAACACTCCGTCATGATCTGGATCACGATCCCCGAGCCGCCTGGGGGTCCGTCAAGCCGACCCGCTCTCGCTCCGGTCAACGTGGCCTGTTTCGAGCCCTGCGTTTCCGGATCGCATCCCTCCGGTCAGGCCGCTGGACTTCAGAACTCGATGTAGGTGATCAGGACGACGTAGACACGCTCGCTGCGTACGACGACCTGATACCTGAACCAGCCGCCGGAAACGATGATTTCGCCGCCCTTCGGATCAATCCCCTCATAGGCCCGGCCGTGGACGTAGAGGGCTTCAGCCGCCCTGACGAGCTCATCGGCCCGGCGTGCGACAGCGGCCAAGAAGTCCGCTGGAACGGTGCGGGCCACCTCTTCGGCTCCGAAGGAGTATTCCCATTTCCAGCTCACTCGCGTACTGCCTTCAGGGCCTCTTCCAGGACCGCGCTCAGCTCGCGAAGGGCTTCCCGCGCGATGATCGGATCCTCATGCTCCAGATCCCTCTCCGCCTGGGCATAGCGGGTGGACAGGTCCGGTCGGCGAGCGATCTCGATCTCCTTGGCCCAGATCAGAACCCAGCTCTGCACTGGGCTCAGAGACCGCCATTCGACAGCTTTGGCGAAGGCCTCGTCCTTCATGGCCTGCATCTCGTCGAGGCGCCCTGGAGCGACGACCGCGAGAGCCTCGCGCAGGGCGTCCGGCGTCAGCTCGGGGCGGGGAATCAGCTCGTTTCCGTGCTCGGCCTGAGTGCTCATGACGTCCTCCAGAGAGTGCCCTGACCAGAGTATCCGGGCCCGCGACAGCGAACCGGGCACACGGGACTCGACGGGTTCAGGCGGCAGCGGAAGTGCGGCAGTCATGGCAACGTCCTGGGGTGGAGGAGCGGAAGGCGCGGTCACAGCCGTCGCAGTTCTGAAGGGGATGACGGGTGGCCGAGGGCGGTGACGTGTGTGAACGGAACGACGGTGGCGGGGGCAGTTGGGCGGCGAGTCGGTGCGCCAGAAAAGCCGCCGGACGGCACAGAGGTTCGTCCGGCAGGTGGGCGGTCAGTGCATGCCGTACAGCCGTGGAGCTCACGTCCCGCTCCAGCCAGGCTGCGACACCGGGAGCGAGGTGAGCGGTGTCGCAGGTGGAAAGCAGGAGGCGGGGATCGTGGCGGCGAAGATCGACGAGGATGTCCGTGGCCTGTTGAAGGAGGGCTGGGGCGGGGCATGCGGGCTGGGGAACCACGGGGAGCGGCTTCTTTCGAGCTGCCTGCCGCTTTGCGGGAGCGGCTGCTACCGGCTTGGCTCCCGGTGCCGATTCGGTCGCCGCTTCCGGCCCGGCTCCGTCTCCTGGGCGCGCCGATCGTGCGGGAGCCGGGTCCGCGGTCGGCCGACGGCTTCCCGGCTGGTTGCAGGAGACGGTGCGGGTGACGATACGGCCGCTGAGCACGCGCTCGCGTTCGCGACGCAGGTACCCGTGGGTCTCCAGCTCACGCAGGGCGGCGGCGATGCGGGTCGCGCCCTCCTGGAAGCGGGCGGTGAGGGACTTGATGTCGACGCGGGCGCCCTTGGGCAGGGACTGGATGTGGCAGCCGAGGCCGATCGCGAGGAGAGACAGCTCCGGGTGCTGAGTGAGGTGGTTGCCGATCACCGTGAAACGTTCGGTGTGGCGGGTGTTCTCGTGGATGAGCCCGCCGCCGGTGTGGGGCCGCCGATTCGGGTGGTTGTCGGCGGCAAGCCGGGACTGGGCGCGCGGGGGCGCGCTAGGGTGCTGCGTATCCATCTGGGAAGTTGATGCCTTCCTCGGTGGTCAGGCCCTCGCACTGGGATTGCCGTCCCGGCGGGGGCCGTCGCATGTCTGCGGTTGTGTTGCGCCGAGCGTAGGGCAGGCGAGGGGCAGCGGATCCAGCCGATTCGGCGATGTTCACCCGCCCGAGTGAGAAGGCACGACGGGCGGGAGGGGTGGGGCTTGGCCGGGTTCTTTCACCGTCGTGGTCCTTGGAAAAGACCGCCCCTTTCACCGAAACACGGGGGATCGAGTCCCGGTGGGGATGGACTGGCGGAATCGGGCCCCCACCACCCCGAGGACGTAGAGGATGACTGCATGCCGAAGACCACGCAGTTGCGTACGTACACCGTCCGGGACGGCCTGCTCGACGAATGGGCCCAGCGGTGGCGCGAGGAGATCGTGCCGTTGCGACTGAAGCTCGGATTCGAGATCGGAGGCGCATGGTCCGACCCGGAGCACAGTCAGTTCATCTGGCTGATCTCGTACGACGGCCCGGAGACGTTCGCCGAGCGCAACGCGTTGTACTGGTCGTCGCCCGAGCGCGAGGCGATGGGCCTCAACCCGGACGACTATCTCGTTCAGACCGAAGAGCGCACAGTGGAAACGGTTTACTGACGACACCGTCAAGCGGGGTCCAGCGGCAGCAGATGCTGCCGCCGTTCCTCGCGGGTCAGCGTGCGAAAGACCCGTGCTCGGGCGGTCGCCGCCAGGCGGTCATAGTCCGGCTCTGCCTGCCACACGCGCGCCGTCCCGTCGGCCGAGCCCGTGAGCAACCGTGCGCTGTCCGGGGACCACGCCACAGAGGTCACCTTGTCCTGGTGCACACCGACGACGGCGACTTCTTCAAGGGTGGTGGCCGACCAGACCCGTACGGTGCGGTCGTCAGCGCCCGTGGCGATGTGCCGGCCATCGGGTGACCAGGCGACGGCGCGCAGCCGCCCTTCGTGCCCCTTCAGCACCTCGATGCGCCGTCCTGTGGCGACGTCCCAGACGGCAGCCGTCCAGTCACCCGAAGCGGTGGCAATCCGGGTCTCGTCCGGCGACCAGGACGCGTCCTCCACGTAGTTCTCATGTCCGCGCAGCACGGTGAGCTGCTGTGCCTCCCCGATGTCCCAGAGTCGGCAGGTACGGTCATCCGAGCAGCTGGCGAGCAGCCGTCCGCTCGGCGACCAGGCCACTCGCCCCACCCAGTCCTGATGTCCCGTGAGTTTGATCAGCTCGGCCCCGCCCGGCGCGGACAGGACAGCCACGACGCCGTCATGACCGCCGGTCGCGATCCGCCTCCCGTCCGGCGCCCACGCACAGCCTTCCAAGACCTCATCCTGCTTCTCGAACAGCATGTCTCCACGCCCTTCGACGACGCGGAACAGGCCGTCGTTCGTAGCGAACGCGAGCCGCTCTCCCTGCGGAGCCCAAGCCACGGTCCAGACCCGGCCCCTCACCTCGGTCACCGGTCCTACAAGCACGCCTGTGGCCGCGTCCCACACTCGTACGGTGCCGTCGTCCGAGGCTGTGGCAATATGGCTGCCGTCGCCGGACCAAACCGCCTGGTTCACCGGACCCCGGTGCCCGCCCGCCAGGACGACCTCAGCACCGTGCGGACGCAGGTCCCACACCCGGCCTGTGCCATCGGTGGAGCTGCTGGCGAGCATCGTTCCGCAAGGCGACCAGGCGACGCCCCACACGGTGTCCGCATGGCCGCGCAGGACGGCCAGGACCTCAGCGTTCCCGGTGTCGACGATCCGAACGGTGCGGTCGGACGAAGCACTGGCCAGCATCCGTCCGTCCGGCGACCAGGCCAGGTTCCACACGTAGTCGGTGTGACCTCTCAGGAGCAGACGGAGGTCGCCGGTCCTTGAGTCCCAAATGCGGGCGGTGTGGTCCCCCGATCCGGTGGCGACATGCCGGCCGTCCGGCGACCAGGCTATGCCCTCGACGAAGTCAGAGTGCCCGGCGAGCGTGGTGGCGGCCGTCCCTGTCGTCAGATCCCACACGATCGCGGTCTGATCGTGGGAGGCGGAGGCGAGGCGGTCGCCATCAGGCGCGAAGGCCACACCCCATACATCCTCGTCGTGCCCGTGCAGTTCGTGCACGAGCGCTCCGGTGCTGACGTCCCACACCCGCACGATCCCGTCTTTGGAACTTGCCGCAACGTGACGGCCGTCCGGGGACCAGGCCACCTGTCTGTTGATGTCTTCCGCGCCGCTCAGCAGCCGGATCGGCTCCCCTGAAGCCGCGTCCCAGATCCGTACGACACGGTCCCGACCTGTGGTTGCCAGCCTGGTCGAGTCCGGCGACCAGGCGACGGACTCGACCATGACTCCGTCGCACGGCAACACCAGGAGCGGACGCCCCGACCGCGCGTCGTACACCCTGCTCGTACCGTCCCTGGACGCCGTGGCCAGCATGCGCCCGTCCGGGGACCATGCGATGTGCCGGACCGTGTCCGTGTGTCCGTCGAGTCGTGAGCGGAGGTGACTCGCTGCCATCGCGGCCATCAGCCCGTGGCGGGCCGAGGCTGTGGGTGCACACTCGTCCAGAGCGGCGAGGGAAAGCAGAAGGGAGCGTTCGGGCTCGTTCTCCGCACTCAGAAGTACCTGCCGACCGATGCTGTCCGAGACCTGGCTCAGGAAGGTCAGATCACGGCGCTGCGACGATTCGACGAGCGCGCGAGCGGGCTCCGACGCCTGGCCCGTCTCCTCCAGCGCTTCCAGCCAGCGTCGGGCCGCGGTGAGGCGCTCTCCGGTGAGGAGGTAGTCATCGCTGCGTCCGGCCCGCTCCCAGTCAACGGCCCAGCGCTCCAGTTCGGCCCGCTCGCGAAGCCGCTCTGCGCGCGCCTCGACCTCCTGCCGCAACGGAGCCCACTGCCGGAAGAGCGCCTCATGCGTCACCTGCGCATAAGGCTCACCACCGTCTGCCGCCAGTCCGCCTTCCGCAACATCGGTACGGAGCAGCCGCGCCTCGATGAAGGCGTCGACGACATGGCGGTCCCGCTCGTCGAGTTCGGAGAGCGGCACCCGGCGGCGAGCCACCTCCTGCCCCTCGACGGTGACGAACCTGAGCAGGACACGAAGGACGGAATCGATCCCCACACCCGCCCCGAGCGCCGTCACGGTGTTGTCGGCCTGGCGCGCCAGCGCACCGGGAACACCGCCGAGACTTCGATACGACTCCTCCGTCACCGTGCCTCCAGGACCGGCGGCGAAGTACAACTCCTGGAGGAGATAAGCGAGCAGCGGCAAGGCGTCGTCCGTGCCGGTCTCGCTCACGACAGAGTCCACGACTCCGGGTTCGAAACGGAGGCCGACAAGAGCCCCCGGACGCTCCACGACTTCTACAAGCTGCGTCCTGCTCAATGTGCCGATGGCAACGGGATGTTGGAGAAGATCCGCATAGCCAGTCGCGAGCAACCTGCCGAAAAGGTCCACCCGGAGGGTGACCAGTACGCGGACCGCCGGATCCTGTTCCACGCAGGCACGTAGCGCGTCCAGAAACTGGGCGCGTTCCCGCTCCCCCGCCAAGGTGACGATCTCCTCGAACTGGTCGACGACGAGAAGTAATCGCCGGAACCGACTGCCCCGTAGCTTCGACAACTCGGCTCTCAGCATGCCCGGCCCCTGACGCAGCCTGCGCAGTACGGCGCTCGCGGGTTCCTGTCCTCCGCCGGCGGCCACCAGAGCGCCCGCGAGCGCGCCCATCGGACTCGCGCCTGGCGCAAAGGCCGGTACGACGGTCCAGCGACGTTCTCGAAGCCGTGGCATTACCCCGGCCCTGACCAGGGAGGACTTACCGCTTCCCGAGGCCCCGACCAGCACGAGGAACCGCTCTGCCGGTCGGGGGGCACTGGCGTGCAGCCTGCGGGTCAGCTCGACTGCCTGCGCCTCCCGTCCGAAGTACACAGCGGCCTCGTCCTCACCGAAGGCGTCGAGCCCCGGATACGGCACGCGATCTCGGGGCCACTCGATCCGGGGCGGTGCGGGGTTCTCCAGTCGGTAGACGACGACCTGCCCGACCACGAGGGCCACGATCAGCACTGCGATGGCCGGGACGGAGTAGCGGCGGATCAGCTCAAGCGCCCATGGGGCCCTGTCGGTGTTGGTCGCGTAGTTGGTGGCGATCCCGAGTACGCAGGCGACCAGTGCCAGCAGGATCTGGAGCACGACCTGCATACGGTTCCGCATCGAGTACCGCCCACCCCCGTCGCCCCGGACTCCTCCATGACCATCTTCCGGGGGCTGGCAAAGGCGTTCAACGGCGCAGACGGGTTTCAGCCACGCGTGTCAGGTCGGCCTTGCTCCTGATTCACGGTGACACCTTCACTTCCGCCCAGACGGTCTTGCGCGGGTACGGGCCGTGAGCGACGCCCCAGCGATTGGCGAGCGCGTCGACCAGGAGGAGGCCTCGGCCGGACTCGGTGTCGGAGTCCGGATGCCGGACGTGGGGAAGCCGGTCGCCGCACGTGTCGGTGACCTCGATGCGGAGGGTGTCGCCGACTACATAGAGGGTGAGCCGGAAGTCCCGGCCGGGTACGCGGCCGTGGTGCACGGCGTTGGCAGCCAGTTCGCCCACGAGGTGCGCCGCCGGATCCGAGGGAAGCCCCCAGGAGCGGAGTTGTGCGGTGGCGAGGAGCCTGGCAAGACGGGCACCACGGGGTGTGGGTGACAGCAGCACGCTGAAGTTGCGGACCGGGGTGGCGGGGTGGGCCTCGGAGGGGGCGGTTTCTCGAATCACGTCACTCAGCGTGGCCGGACTCGCCTACCGTGAACAGTGACGACGCTGTTGCGTAGAGTAACTGTCCAGCGGTTGTCCAGTGGTGTCCACGCTGTCGACCGGGACCGTACGAGTAGGGCGTCGTTGCAAGGTCGAACGACGGAGGGTGCGGGATGGCGACAGGCGTCGAGGTCGTGAGCGAGGCGGACGAGCCGGGGTGGGAGGTGGACCCGGACGACGACTGGGGGCTCGCGGTCATCGCAACAGTGGGGCGGCAGTTGAGGCTGCGGCGTGAGACAGGGGGGATGCGAGTCCCCGACTTCGCCAAGGCCGTCGGCTACGGCGAGGACCTGATCTACAAAATCGAGGCAGGGAAGCGTATCCCCAGGCCGGAGTTCTTGGACAAGGCCGACCAGGTGTTGCGGGCGGACGGGTTGATCGCCGCAATGAAGGAGGATGTAGAGAAGGTCCGGTACCCGAAGAAGGTCCGGGATCTGGCGAAGTTGGAGGGGCAGGCGGTAGAGATCGGGGTCTACGTGGGCCTCAGTGTCCACGGACTTCTGCAAACAGAGGAACATGCATGCGCCCTGTTCGAGGCGCGCCAGCCGCCCTACTCGCAGGAGGAGGTCGAACGTCTGGTGGCAGCCAGGATGGCTCGCAAGGCGATCTTCGAGAAGTCACCGGCCGTAGCATTGAGCTTTGTCCAGGAGGAGGCGTCCCTACGCCGCCGAGTCGGAGGCACAATGGTCCGGCGCCGACAACTGGAACACCTGCTCAAAGTGGCGCAGTTGCGCAACGTGACGTTCCAGGTGATGCTCACAGACACCGTGGCTCATCCTGGCGTCGATGGCAAGATCGAGCTGCTGAAGTTCGCAGATGGCACGGCATTGGGACGGTCCGACGGCGCTTTCAACGGCCGTCCGACTTCGGACCCGAAGGAACTTCGCATCCTCGAACTGCGGTATGGGACCATTCGGGCCCAGGCTCTCACTCCAGGGGAGTCGGTTGCCTTCATCGAACAGGTGCTGGGAGAAACATGATCCGCAAGACGTCGGTTGGGGATGTGCACGACCTGTTGTGGTTCAAGAGCAGCTATAGCGACGGCACCGAGGGCGACTCCTGCGTAGAGATTGCCGCCGCCCCCACCACCATCCACGTCCGCGACTCCAAGCACGCCGAAGACGGCCCGCGCCTCGCGCTCTCGCTCAAGGCCTGGGCCGACTTCGTGCCGTACGTGTCCGTGAGCTGACGGCCGCTACTCGACCTCGGCCTCAGGTACGTCGACCTCGCCACCCAGTGAGCGTGCGATGGCGGTGAACTCGTTCAGGGCGGCCTGGAGGTCGCGGACGATCTCCTCGGCGATGACCTCAGGCGGCAGACCACTGTCGGCGTCGTCGAGGGCAGGGTCCTTCATCCACGTGATGTCGAGGTTGACCTTGTCGCGGGCGATCAGGTCGTCGTAACTGAACTTCTTGAAGGGCCCATTGTCGTCCTCAGACTCGACGCGGGAAGAGCGGGGCTCGCCGGGCCGGTAGGCCGCCACGAAGTCATCGAGGTGAGCTCGGGTCAGCGGCCGCTGCTTCAGGGTGAAGTGCTGGCCGGTCCGGAAGTCGTAGACCCACGTCTCGGTGGTATGGGGCTTGCCGTCTGCGCGCGGGGGCTTCTTGTCGAAGAAAAGGACGTTGGCCTTGACGCCACCTGCGTAGAAAATGCCGGTGGGCAGCCGCAGGATGGTGTGGAGGTCGAACTCGTCCAGCAGCTTCCGCCGTACCTTCTCGCCGGCGCCCCCCTCGAAGAGCACGTTGTCGGGCAGGACGACCGCGGCCCGACCGCCGACGGCCGTGAGCGACATGATGTGTTGCAGGAAATTCAGCTGCTTGTTGGTGGTCGTGGCGGTGAAGTCGTCACGGTCGTACTGGATGTCTTCCTTCTCGACCTCGCCGTCCTGACCGATGACAGTGATCGCCGATTTACGACCGAAGGGCGGGTTCGCGAGAACGAGGGTGGCGTGCTTGCCGCTGGGCTTGTCGGCGAGGGCGTCACCGACGTGGATGAGGCTGGGCCCATCGCTCTTGCCCATGCCGTGAAGGAGCATGTTCATCGCGGCCAGGCGGGCGGTGCCGGTGACGAGTTCGTTGCCCCAGATCTTGCGACCTTCGTCGTAGGCCTTCCGCTCCTCCAGCGACATCTTCTTCATGTGGTGGTCGCGGATGTAGGCGTGGGCGGCGATGAGGAAGCCGCCGGTGCCGCAGGCCGGGTCCGTGATGGTGTCATCCGGTCCAGGTTGGACGACATCCACCATGGCATCGATCAGAGCGCGAGGCGTGAAGTACTGACCAGCGCCGGTCTTGGTATCGGAGGCACCCTTGTTGAGCAGACCTTCGTAGGCATCGCCCTTGAGGTCCGTGCCGGTCACCGTCCACTCTTGGCGACCGATCAGCTCGACGACCAACTTCTCCAGGAGGGCCGGCTTGGTGATCCGGTTCTGGGCGTCGGCGAAGATCGTGCCGATGGTGGTATTGGGGTGCTGGCCGAGGTGTTCGAGAATGTCCCGATAGTGCTTTTCCAGCTCCGGCCCGCGCTTGCCTACGAGCGACTTCCAGTTGTAGTCGGCGGGGACGATGGCGCTCAGGTCCTGGCCGTCCCAGGGATCGTTCTCCTTCTCATCCACCATCTTGAGGAAGAGCAGGTAGGAGAGCTGCTCGACGTACTCGATGGTGGACATGCCGTTGTCGCGCAAGACGTTGCAATAATTCCAGAGCTTGGCAACGAGCGTGTTCGTCTGCGCTACGGCCTTGGCGGTCTTCTCGACCGATTGGTTCGCGGGCGGCACGGCGTCTACGGGGGCGGCGGTCACAGGTCGAACTCCTGCTGTACGGCGAGGGCGGGGGCGGGGGTTGGTTCGGGGGCCAGATCTGTGGGAGTGGCGGCTTGGGGAACGGCGGCCCTCTTGGCAGCGGCCTTGCGGGGGCGCTTCGATTTCAGTGCTCCCGCCCGGTCGGCCGTCACGTGGGCCATGGCCTCTGAAACGGACCCATCCTGAGGATTCTGCGAAACGAGAGTCCCGCTAAACGCCCGCCGCAACAATGTTTGCCGCAACACGGTCGCTTTTCGTGGGACGCCGTCTACGGAGCTCAGCGCTCTGCGAGCCACCGCCACAGCCGCCAACTTCTCATCGATCGATTCCACTACCTTGCGCTGAACATCGGGAGCTGGAACTGGAATCGGCCACACGCTTACCTTCGCCACTCCGAGATGGTGGATTCCTACGCCCCTCACTCCGGAACTAAATGCACCACTCAAAGCAGAACCCCGCAGGAAATAGAGAAGATATTTGGGATCCACTCCGAATGCACGAACCCTGATCAACGTATTCTGGAAGCAGCAATTATCAATTTCGCCATTCCAGATGGCGGGCTTACCAACCTCGCCAGCACTCCCCGACGCCTCACTCATGAGAATATCACCTTCTCGTAGGCCAAATACAGCCTGTTCCTTTTCGGTGAAATTCATCTCCTTGATGTCATCCAAGATGAGGCCATTCCAGCCGACATTGGCGGCCCGCAGGTATGGCCTCATCCGCTCACCGGAATGATTCTTGGGCGACCTCTGACGACCGATACGCACCTCGGCCACCGCTTCCAAGGGAAGAGTTGATCCACCAGAAAGCTCGAACGAAGAGACCAGAATACGGGTCACCAACTGATGAACACGCAGCTGAGTTGCGTCAAGGTTAGCAACGGCCCGGTCCAAAACCGAGATTTGCTCTTCAAGCGCTTCAACGATGCGTTGTTGCTCCGCAAGCGGAGGAAGGGGCAACCTGACCCTTTCAAGGATGGCCTGGTTTATCTTGTAGATCCCAGCCGTGGTGCGCACCTCTCCCTCAATCTGCGTGCGCACGACAGGCGAATTCCACAAAAGTCGAAAATATGCAGCGGAGATCAAGCCACTGTGAAGACGCACTCGAATCATAGTATCGGGGAACGCAACCGGGCTCCCTACGGCTCCAACCAAACCGCCACGTGCCACAAGATGTTTGGACCCACTACCACGACTGAGCAGGAAATCACCTTGCTGTACCCGGAATGGCGCAGCCTGCTCAGCATTCCACGCACCTTCCTTCGATTCCCGGAGATCGATCTTCGCGTGCTTGATCGCCGTGAGCCTGAGCACCGGGAACCCCCCATCCATGGTCTTGACCGATCGCCCGTTGACCAACGGTTCGCTCAGCAGGTCCTTAAGGGACACCCACGACCAGGAGTCCGGCAACTGACCCAAATTCACGCTCAACCCAGTTCCCGATTCAGCTCATCCAACAATTCCAGCGCCGCGTCCTTGTCCCCGAACGCCTGCATGAAGCCCCGGCCGCCGCCCCGCTCGGTGAACGGTGCGGCTCCGAAGTCTCCCGGCTCTATGCCGACGTCGACGGCGATGGCGTCCTTTATCCGCTCCAGCCACCACAGCTGGTCGTCCGTGAACTCCACGCCCGCCTGTCGCTGCCGCAGCAGCCAGCCCTCGAAGCGCTCCTCGACCACCGTACGGTACGGCAGGAGCTCGTCGTCGGCGCCGAGCTCGAAGCGGATGAGGCGGACCAGGTCACCGAGGCCCGCCTCCTTGCCGGGGCCGGCGGCGGCGCGGCCGAGCTGCTCGTAGTGGTCCCAGATGACACCCGTCGTCCAGGAACGGTTCGTCGCCCTGATCCGTCCCGCCAGCTCCCGCAGCGCGTCGCGCGCCTCGCGCGGACTGACCCGCGCGCCGCTGCCCAGCGCGACACGGATCGCCACGTTCTCGTCCCGCTGCTCCTTCGTGAGAAGGGAGTGCCACTCGGCCAGCTCTTTCGCCGCCCGCTCCGTGCGGGGTATCTCCCGCATCTGGGTGACACGGACCTCGGTCGTCTCGTCGTACGTCAGGTCCTGCTGGTGCCGGATTTCCAGGATCAGCTTGCGCAGCTCGGGTCGGGAAGTCAGCGGCGCCACCGCGTCCTGGACCAGCTTCCTGGCCAGTTCCGGGCCGCCGTCATGCCGTGCCTGATCCTGGGTGTCGACGTCCACCGCATCGGTGATCCGGCGGGCGAGGTCGGCCAGGCTCACGCCTCCGGACGTCTGGGCCAACAGGCCTCGCTCCTCCGCGCCCAGCTGGCGGTCGATGCGGGCCAGGCGGCGCGCCAGCGTCTCCGCCTCGTCCGCCGTGAGCGACCGCGTACCTGCCTTGTCCAGCAGCTTCGCCAACGAGGCGCTCTTCTCCCCCGCCGGGATGAGCGGCCGGGCGTCCACCAGAGGGGAGTCGGTCACGCCTACCGCGTCGATCAGGACGAAACGGTCCTTCGTCAGGTCCGGCGCGGCCTCCGGGGTCACCGCCTTCAGCTCGTCCGCGTCGATGGAGCGGGCACCGCGGCCCTTCATCTGCTCGAAGAGCACCGGGCTCTTGATGGCTCGCAGAAAGATCACGCACTCCAGCGGCTTCACGTCCGTACCCGTAGCGATCATGTCGACCGTGACCGCTACCCGGAGGCGGGGCGAGTTACGGAGGTCGTTGATCAGCGTGTCCGGGTCGTCGCCGTTCTGCCGGGACCGGTAGGTGATCTTCTTGGCGAACTCGTCGCCCCGACCGAAGACTTCCTTGACCTGCTTCAGCACTTCCTCGGCGTGGTCGTCGCCGGCCGCGAAGACGAGGGTTTTGGGCAGCTCCGCACGCCCCGGGAACCAGCGCTTCCAGTTGTTCCGGTACGTCGTCAGCACGGCCCGGATCTCGTCCTCGGCGATCACCGTACGGCCGAGCTGCGCGACGGTGTACTCGAAGTCCTCGTCCAGCTCCTCGTACCGCCGGACGCGGGTCTGCCGGTCCCGGATCTGGACGGTCGTACCCTTCTCGATCTTCGCCCCGCCGTCCTCGCGGATGGTGGTGTCGAGGCGCACGATGTCGAAGTCGACGTTGACGCCGTCGGCGACGGCCTGCTCGTACGTGTACTGGGCCACCATGTTGTTGTCGAAGAAGCCCTGGGTCTGGCGGGTGGGCGTGGCCGTCAGGCCGACCAGGTGGGCGTCGAAGTACTCGAGGACGCCGCGCCACAGGCCGTAGATCGAGCGGTGGCACTCGTCGATCACGATCACGTCGAAGGACTCGATCGGGACGTCCGGGTTGTACTCGACAGTGACCGGCTCGTCCGCCGCGTAAGTCTCGTCTAGGTTCGAGGTGTTCGCGTCACTCGCGGTGGCCGCCTCGGCCGTCGCTCCGGACTTCGTCTCGTCGCTGTCCGGTTCGTCCGTCTCCGGGCCGTCCGGCAGTTCCTCCCCCTTGAGGAGCGCGTACATCCGCTGGATGGTGGAGATCACGACCGCCGAGGTCTCCTGCAGCCCGCTGCGCCCCAGCATGTCGACGTTGTAGAGGTCGGTGAGCTTCCGGTTCTCGTCGGGGGTGCGGTACTTGTCGAACTCGGCGTGCGCCTGGCGTCCGAGGTTGTTGCGGTCGACGAGAAACAGGATTCGGCGCGCGCCCGCGTGGCGGAGGAGGCGGTAGGTCTCCGTGACGGCTGTGAAGGTCTTTCCGGCGCCCGTGGCCATCTGGATAAGGGCACGAGGTCGGTCGGCCGCCAGAGAGCCTTCCAGGCCCGTGATGGCGTCCACCTGGGCAATGCGGAGGCCGTGCGTCTCCAAGAGCGGCATGCTCGTGCGGAGGGCTGCGCGGAAGGTGGGCACGTCCGGTTCCGCGTCGGCCCGCTTCATCCATGAGGCGATGGTCTCGGGGCGGTGGAAGGTGAAGACCTCGCGGGAGCGTGCGTGAGGATCGACGCGGTTGAGGAAGTACGTCTCCGCGCCGGTGCTGACGTATCGGAACGCGAAAGGCTCGTCGCGACGCCACACCGCCATCGCATGCTCCTTGAGCACTCCGGCCGCGTACCGCTCGTTCTGCGCGAGGGCCCCGGCCAGGGGAGTGCCCTCGCGCTTGGCCTCGATGACACCGACAATCTTTCCGTCGACGTACAGGACATAATCGGCACGCCCGGTGGCGAGCGTGAACTCCTCGACGGCGACGCCCCTGCCCGCGAGGGGGTTGGTGTCCGTCTTGCTCTGGATCAGCCAGCCTGCCTTCCTCAGCATCGCGTCGATCTTCTTGCGTGCCTGCACCTCGTTGAGCGGCGCGGGGCGCTGCGCGCGCTCCACGATCGCGTCACGGGCCGCGGAGGCGATCCTGCGGGGCTGGACACGCTCACGGTCGTACCGCTGCTGGTGAGCCGTGCGCAGCTCGGTGACCTGTGCTCTCAGGTCCTCGATCTGGGCTGCGTACTCCGACTTCGCACGCTGCACGCTGGCGATGAGTTCCTCGGCCTCACTACGGGCCCGGCGCTCGGCCTCAAGGCGGTCGCTGGTCTCGGAGAGCTTGACGCGCGACTCGGCAAGCGCGCGGCGATGCCCTTCCAGGGCCTCCTGAAGTTCCGAGATCTCCTCGGGATCAGCGGTCTGCACGTCCGCGGACAGCGTCGGCGGGACGAACGCCGACACGGTCCGCTTGCCGCCCATCGCGCGGTCGAAGAGATCGCCGAGTCGCCAACACAGCTCCAACGCTTCGAGCGCCTTGGTCGTGTCGAAGAGGTGGTTGTGCGCGGCGTCGTTACGGCCTCTGCGGAGCTTGTCGAAGGCTTCGCGACTCCAGCCGACGAGCACGCCTGCCCGGGTGAGTGCGTTGAGGCGGTCGAACTGGGTCGTGCCCTGGACACGCGTGCCAGTGCGGGTGACGAACTCCTCGGCCAGCACCTCGCCGAACTGGCCAGCACTCACGTAGGCCGCGTTCGGGTTGGTGAAGACGGTCAGCTCCGCTTGCGAACCGTAGATGGCCAGCAGTGGCTGATAGCTGTACAGACGTCCGAAGTTGGTTGACGCCTTCGCCAACTGCCGAAGCCGGTCGTCCATGTTCTGCCCGTCCACGTGCCCCCGCCTCAGCCATCGCCCGTCCCAGGTTGGACAAGCTTACGGAGGACAAGACGGGGAAGCAGCGGAATAGGACAGGAGAACCGCGTCTCCAGTCGCCCGTGGGCGCCGAAGGCGCGGACGCGCCCCTCAGAACTTGATGCTGCCGATCATGCTGGCGACGTTGGTCGTCAGGTCGTGGATCGTCGGCGCGACGGTCGAGGAGGCGAGATAGAAACCGAGCAGCATGCACACCACGGCATGACCGCCCTTCAGACCCGACTTCTTGATCAACAAGAAGACGATGATCGCCAGCAGCACCACCGCCGAAATCGAGAGTGCCACGGCGGCTCACCTCCAAAGATCCCAGGGACGCGGGGGGTTCGGACTATGGGGGTTGTAGATCGGTACAGCAGTTCCATGCTCACGCCAGCAGGTTCATACCCACCCAGCGGTAGTGATCATAACTATGCGTGCTCGCGCATCGCTCGGCGCACGGCCGCACAAGGGGGCGCATGGCCAATATGGTCAGGGCATGACGACCGAGCCTGTCTCATTCCCCCGCCGGCACGCCCGCACCCAGCGTTTCACGCTCGGCGCGCCGCGCGCGTTCACCGTGGCCCCCGACGGCTCCCGGGTGGCCTTCCTGCGCTCCGGCTCCGGTACGGACCGGGCCAACTCCCTGTGGGTCCTCGACGTGGCGAGCGGCGAGGAGCACCTCGCGGCGGACCCGCGGGCGCTGCTCGGCGGCGCCGAGGAGCACCTCTCGGCGCAGGAGCGCGCCCGCCGCGAACGCAGCCGTGAGGGCGGTGCCGGCATCGTCGGCTACGCCGCCGACGCGGCCCTGGAGTTGGCGTCTTTCGCCTTGTCAGGGCGGCTTTTCACGGCCGAGCTCAGGGCCGGTACGACGCGTGAACTCAGCGTCCCCGGGCCGGTGATCGACCCCCGCCCGTCCCCCGACGGCCGCCAGGTCGCGTACGTGGCGCAGGGCGCCCTGCGCGTGGTGGGCGCCGAGGGTGGGGACGACCGGGCGCTCGCGGAGCCGGAGTCGGATCAGGTCACTTACGGATTGGCCGAGTTCGTCGCGGCCGAGGAGATGGGGCGCTCGCGCGGTTTCTGGTGGTCGCCCGGGTCGGACCGGCTGCTCGTGGCGCGGGTGGACGACACGCCGGTGCAGCGATGGTGGATCGCCGACCCCGCCCACCCTGCGCGTGACCCACACCACGTCGCGTACCCCGCGGCGGGCACGGCGAACGCGGACGTGCGGCTGTTCCTGTACGGCCTCGACGGGGAGCGCACGGAGGTCTCGTGGGACCGGGCACGCTATCCGTACCTGGCGCATGTGCACTGGTCAGATGCGGGTGCACCGCTGCTGCTCGTACAGGCGCGCGACCAGCGCAGTCAGCTGTTCCTGGCGGTGGACCCGGAGTCGGGGGCGACCCGGATGGTGCACGCCGACGAAGATCCAACTTGGCTTGAACTTTTCGCCGGAGTGCCCTGCTGGAGCCCCTCTGGGCGGCTCGTGCGGATCGCCGACGAGGGCGGCGCCCGGGTCCTCGCGGTGGGGGAACGACCGCTCACCGGAGCCCAGTTGCACATCCGTGCGGTACTGGACGTGACCAGCGACGACGTGCTGGTCACGGCGTCCGCCGGCGAGGAGGCCGAGTCCCCCGAGATCGGCGAGGTGCACGTCTACCGGGTCAGCGAGCTCGGCGTGGAGCGCGTGTCGCAGGAGCCAGGCGTGCACACGGCGGTTCGCGCCGGGGGCGTGACCGTATTGGTCTCCGCCACGCTGGACCGCCCCGGCGCCCGTGTCCAGGTACTGCGCGACGGCAAGCAGGTGGCGACTCTTGCCTCGTACGCCGAAGATCCCGGTTTGTCCCCGCGCGTGACGCTCACTCAGGGGGGCGCACGGCGAATTCCGTGCGCCGTGCTTATGCCACGGGACTACCACGGGGACACTCCCCTTCCCGTTCTGCTCGACCCGTACGGAGGCCCGCACGGTCAGCGGGTGGTCGCCGCGCACAACGCCCACCTCACCTCGCAGTGGTTCGCCGACCAGGGCTTCGCGGTGCTCGTCGCCGACGGCCGGGGCACCCCGGGCCGCTCCCCCGCCTGGGAGAAGTCCATCAAGGACGACGTCGCCGCGATCGTCCTCCAGGACCAGGTCGACGCGCTCCAGGCGCTCGCCGAGGACTTCCCCCTCGACCTCACCAGGGTCGCGATCCGCGGCTGGTCGTTCGGCGGCTACCTCGCCGCCCTGGCGGCCCTGCGCCGCCCGGACGTCTTCCACGCGGCGGTGGTCGGCGCCCCGGTGACCGACCTGCGCCTGTACGACACCCACTACCAGGAGCGCTACCTCGGCGACCCCGGTGAGCAGCCGGAGGTGTACCGCCGTAACTCGGTCATCGACGACGAGGGCCTGACCGAGGCGGCCGAACCGCACCGCCCGATGATGGTCATCCACGGTCTCGCCGACGACAACGTGGTGGTGGCGCACTCGCTGCGGCTGTCCTCGGCGCTGCTCGCGGCGGGCCGCCCGCACGAGGTGCTGCCCCTGTCGGGCGTCACGCACATGACCCCGCAGGAACAGGTGGCGGAGAACCTGCTGCTGCTCCAGCTGGACTTCCTGAAGAGGTCGCTGGGGCTCGGGTAGGGGTACGGCAACGGGCCGGGACGACATGGCGCGTCCCGGCCCGTTCACGGCACCCGCACGGCCGTACGCTGTTCAGCGTGCCGCGTCCGTATATCGGGACCGGGTCGGTGAAGTTGCCTGCGTGTTAACGCGATTGACCCGTGTTCGACCCGTTATGCACCCCCGTTGACAAGATCGTCCGGTGGCACCACCCGCTTCTCCTCGGCGAAGTGGCAGGCCGAGTCGTGCGCCGCCGGCCCCGACGCGGACCGGAACGCGGCGGGCACGGCGAGCGCCGGCACCTCCCGCGCGCACCGCTCCTGCGCCTTCCAGCACCGCGTGCGGAACCGGCACCCCGACGGCACGTTCGTCGGCGACGGCACGTCCCCGCTCAGGATGATCCGCTCCCGGTGCTCCCGTGCCCCGGGGTCCGGTACCGGCACCGCGGAGAGCAGCGCCTGCGTGTAGGGGTGGGTGGGGTGGTCGTAGATCTCCTCGTCCCTGCCGGTCTCCACGATCCGCCCTAGGTACATCACCGCGACCCGGTCCGAGATGTGCCGCACGATCGACAGGTCGTGGGCGATGAAGACGTACGACAGGTCGAAGTCCTTCTGGAGCCGGTCGAGCAGGTTGATCACCTGGGCCTGGACCGAGACGTCCAGGGCGGAGACGGGCTCGTCGGCGACGATCACCTCGGGGCGCAGCGCCAGCCCCCGGGCGATGCCGATGCGCTGCCGCTGGCCGCCGGAGAACTGGTGCGGGTAGCGGTTGATGTACTCGGGGTTGAGGCCGACCACGTCCAGCAGTTCCTGGACGCGTCGGCGCCGGTCGCCCCTGGGGGCCGCCTCGGGGTGGATCTCGTAGGGCTCGCCGATGATGTCGCCGACGGTCATCCGGGGGTTGAGCGAGGTGTACGGATCCTGGAAGACCATCTGGATGTTGCGGCGGACCGCCTTCAGGGCCCGCCCGCTCAACCTGGTGATGTCCTCGCCCTTGTACGTGATCGACCCGGCCGTCGGCCGCTCGAGATGGACGAGCATCCGGGCAAGGGTCGACTTGCCGCAGCCCGACTCCCCGACGATCCCGAGCGTCTCTCCCCTGTTGAGCACGAAGTCCACACCGTCGACGGCCTTGACCGCACCGACCTGCTTCTTGAAGAGAACGCCTTGGGTCAACGGGTAGTGCTTGACCAGTCCGCGCACTTCGATGATCGGCTCAACCATCGACGCATTCCCTCCAGAAGTGACAGGCGCTGCCCCGGTGCCGGTCCACCTCGTACAGCGGCGGCTCGTCGGTGCGGCACACGTCCTGGGCCATGGGGCAGCGCGGGTGGAAGGCGCACCCCGGAGGGATGTCCATGAGGTTGGGCGGCAGGCCCTTGATGGCGTAGAGCTCCTGGCCCTTCTGGTCCAGGCGCGGGATCGAGTCGAGCAGTCCCCGGGTGTACGGGTGGGCCGGCGCCTTGTAGAGGTCGTGCACGGGCGCGGACTCGACGATCCGTCCCGCGTACATGACGGCGATGCGGTCGGCGACGTCCGCGACCACGCCCAGGTCGTGGGTGATGAGGATCAGCCCCATCCGGTACTCGCGCTGCAACTCCGCGAGCAGGTCCATGACCTGGGCCTGCACGGTGACGTCCAGGGCGGTCGTCGGCTCGTCGGCGATGATCAGGTCCGGTTCCAGGGCCAGCGCCATGGCGATCATGATGCGCTGGCGCATGCCGCCGGAGAACTGGTGCGGATAGTCCCGCACCCGCTGGGCGGCGGCCGGGATCCGCACCCGGTCCATGAGCTCGACGGCCCTGGCCCGCGCGTCCTTCTTCGACATCCCCCGGTGCACGACGAACATCTCGCCGAGCTGGTCGCCCACGCTCAGCACGGGGTTCAGCGCCGACAGCGCGTCCTGGAAGATCATCGCCATCCCGGCGCCCCGGATCCGCCGCCTCTCCTCCTCCTTCAGCGTCAGCAGGTCCCGCCCCTGGAAGAGGATCTCGCCGCCGCTGATCCGCCCCGGCGGCACGTCGAGGATCCCCATCACGGCCTGGGCGGTCACCGACTTCCCGGACCCGGACTCGCCGAGCACGGCCAGCGTCTCGCCCGCGCCGACGGCGTACGAGACCCCGTTGACCGCCTTCGCGACCCCGTCCCTGGTCCGGAACTCCACGTGCAGGTCCCGCACTTCGAGCAGCACGACGGCGCTCACCTCAGCTTCGGGTCGAGGGCGTCGCGCACCGCGTCGCCGAGCATGATGAAGGCCAGGACGGTGATCGCGAGGGCCCCGGAGGGCCACAGCAGCGCGTGCGGCGCGTTGCGGACGTACGGGGAGGCGGCGGAGATGTCGATGCCCCAGGAGACGCTCGGCGGCTTCAGGCCGACGCCGAGGTACGACAGGGTCGCCTCCAGCGCGATGTAGGTACCGAGCGCGATGGTCGCGACCACGATCACGGGTGCCACCGCGTTGGGCGCGATGTGCCGCAGCAGGATGCGCGAGGGGGAGGCGCCGAGGGCGCGGGCGGCCTGCACGTAGTCGTTCTGCTTCGCGGTGATCACCGAGCCGCGGGCGATCCGGCAGACCTGCGGCCAGCCGAGCAGCACCATGAAGCCGATGACCGGCCAGACCGTGTTGCTGGTCACCACGGACAGCAGGACGAGGCCGCCGAGGACGACCGGGATCGCGAAGAAGACGTCGGTGATCCGGGACAGGACCGCGTCCCAGCCCCCGCCGAAGAACCCGGCGAGCCCGCCGAGCACCGACCCGAGCAGGGCCACCCCGAGCGTGGCGCAGACGCCCACCGTGACGGACGTACGGGCCCCGTAGACGGTCCGTGTGTAGACGTTGCAGCCCTGTCCGTCGTACCCGAAGGGGGCGCCCGGCTGGGAGCCCTCCTGGGCCTTGGCGAGGTCGCACTGGAGGGGGCTGCCGGAGGCGATCAGGGACGGCCACAGGGAGATGACGACCAGGAAGAGGATGACGAGGGCGGAGATGACGAAGACCGGGTTGCGGCGCAGGTCCCGCCAGGCGTCGGACCACAGCGAGCGGGGCCGGGCGGCCGGGCCGGTGCCGAGCGGGCCGCCCGGTGTCCGCTCCAGCGTCTCGGCCTCGGTCGTCGCGAGGTCCATCGCTCCGCCCGCGCCGGTTCCCGCGATGGCCCGGTCGGGCTCGAACGGCTGCTCAGGCATAGCGGATCCTCGGGTCGAGTACGGCGTAGAGGAGGTCCACGAGGAGGTTGGCCACCAGGAACACCAGGACGAGGACGGTCACGAAGCCGACCACCGTCTGGGTGTTCTGCCGCAGGATCCCCTGGTAGAGCTGGTAGCCGACGCCGTGGATGTTGAAGATCCGCTCGGTGACGATGGCACCGCCCATCAGCGCGCCGATGTCGGTGCCGATGAAGGTGACGACGGGGATGAGGGAGTTGCGCAGCAGGTGCCGGGAGACGACCCGGCGCCGGGGCAGGCCCTTGGCGACGGCCGTGCGGACGTAGTCGCTGCGTCTGTTCTCTGCGATGGAGGTCCGGGTCAGCCGGGTGACGTAGGCGAGGGACACCGAGGCGAGCACGAGACCGGGCACGATCAGCTCGCCGAAGCCGGCGTCCGGGGAGACGGAGGGCCGGATCCAGCCCCACTCGACGCCGAGCAGGAGCTGGAGCAGCAGGCCGGTGACGAAGGTCGGTACGGAGATCACGACCAGGGTGGCGAGGAGCACGCCGGTGTCGACGGGCCGGCCGCGGCGCATCCCGGTGAGCACGCCCAGCGTGATGCCGATGACGATCTCGAAGAGGACGGCCACGACCGTCAGCCGGACGGTGACGGGGAACGCGGTGGCCATCAGCTCGGTGACCGGCTGCCCGTTGAACGCCGTACCGAAGTCCCCGGTGAAGACGTTCCCCATGTAGGTGAGGTATTGCTGCCACACCGGCTTGTCGAGTCCGAACTCCTTCTTCAGCTGGGCGGCGGTCGCCGGGTCGCAGGCGCGCTCGCCGCACAGTCCGGCGATCGGGTCGCCCATGACGTTGACCATCAGGAAGATCAGCAGCGTGGCCCCGACGAACACCGGGACCATCTGGAGCAGCCGCCGGACCACGTAGCGCCCCATGCCGGTCAGCTGACCTTGATCTCGTTGTAGACGGGGACGCTGAACGGGTTGAGCGCGACGTTCGACAGCCGGTCCGAGTAGCCGGCGCTGCCGTTCTGGTACCAGAGCGGGATGGCGGCCATGTTGTCCCGGACGACCCCCTCGGCCTGCTGGAAGGCGGAGACGGCCTTGGCGGTGTCGGTCTCGGCGTTCGCCCGGTCGACGAGCCTGTCGAAGTCCTTGTTGGACCACTTGCCGTCGTTGGAGGAGGCGTTGGTGTAGTAGAGCGGCTGGAGGAAGTTCTGGATGAGCGGGTAGTCCATCTGCCAGCCCGCGCGGAACGGGCCGGTCATCTTGTGCTGCCCGATCTGGTTGCGGAAGTCGGCGAACGTGCCTACCGGGTTCCCGACGCACGCCTTGTCGTTGCCGAGCGCGTTGTTGATGGAGTTGCACACGGCGTCCACCCACATCCTGTGCGAACCGGTGTCGGCGTTGTACGTGATCTTGACCTGGCCGCCCGGCAGCCCTCCGCCCTCCTGGACCAGCTTCTTGGCCTGGGCCGGGTCGTAGTCGCAGGCGCTCCCGCACAGCCCCGCCTTGAAGCCGCCCTCGGCGCCGAGCACCGGCGAGGTCCAGTCGGTGGCGGGGGTGCGGGTGCCGTGGAAGATGGTGTCGGTGATCTGCTTGCGGTTGATGGCCATGGACAGGCCGGTGCGGACCTTCTCCGCGCCGCTCCTGTTCCAGGCGCCGTCGTAGTAGGGGAAGGCGAGGGTCTGGATGATGCCGGCCGGGGTGTTGATGTAGCGGCCGGCGAGGTCGGCCTTGACGTTCTTCAGCTGTGTGGCGGGCACGTCGTCGACGAGGTCGAGGTTGCCGGCGATCAGGTCGGTGTAGGCGGTGTCGCTGTCGGTGTAGACCTTGAGGGTCACGCCGTCGTTCCGCGCCTTGTCTTCCCCCGGGTACAGGGCCCACTTCCGCAGGTTCATCTGCGAGCCCTTGGTGTACGACTCGATGGCGTACGGCCCGTCGCCGACCGGCTGCTTCAGCCAGCCGGCGTGGTCGGTGAAGAAGGCCCGGGGCAGCGGCGCGAAGGCCGCGTAGCCGAGGGTGTCGGGGAAGCTGGAGAACTTCTGGCCGAGCTTGACGGTGAACGTCCTGTCGTCGACGACCTTCAGTCCGGAGAGGGTGTCGGCGCTCTGCGAACCGCTGTCCGGATGGACCTTGTCGTAGCCCTGGATGTAGCCGAAGAAGTAGGCGTTCTTCTGGTTGTTCTTCAGGCTCGCCCCGTAGTTCCAGGCGTCGACGAAGGACTTGGCGGTGACCTTCTCGCCGTTGGAGAAGGTCCAGCCGTCCTTGAGGGTGATCGTGAAGTTCTGCGAGTCGCTCGTGTCGATCTTCTCGGCGAGCATGTTCTGGGCCTTGCCGGTCTTCGGGTCGTACTTCTTCAGCCCCCGGAAGATCATGTCGAGGACCTTGCCGCCCTGGACCTCGTTGGTGTTGGCGGGCTCCAGGGGGTTCTGGGGGTCGCCCCAGGAGGAGCTCAGCACGCCGCTCTGGCCGCCGCCGCCCCCGCAGGCCGTGGCGGTCAGCGCCACCACCACCGCCCAGACCGCCCCGCGGGCGTGCGTCGCTGAACGCATGGCGTGCCTCCTCCGTGCAGGGTGGTCTCCTACCGCGACCCCTTACCGGTCAATATCGTCAGAAACTGCACATACCGCATATTCGCTTCGCCCATCCGCAGCAGGACCCACCCGAAGGGGTGGCGCGCTTTTTCCGCAGGCCACACCAGCCCCACGCGCCGTTGACGCACCCTTGGGACCGCTGATAGACACACCCGGACTCCGAACGAGCCGTAACTGTGCGAGCGATGACGCGAGGTCACCCCCCATGAGCCCACGAGCCCAGTACCGCGCAAGGCGTTCACACCCGATAACCCCCCGCCTGCGTGCGCCCCGGTCGGTGGCGGCCGCCGGCGCCCTGGCCCTGACCTTCTCGGCGGTGCTCGCGACCCCGCTCGACCCGTTACCCCGGCAGGCGTCGGCCGCCACCGGCGACAAGGTGCTCACCGTCGCGGTCGCCCAGAGCGTCGACTCGCTGAGCCCCTTCCTGGCCACGCGGCTGCTCAGCACCAGCCTCCAGCGGCTGATGTACGAGTACCTCACCGACTACGACCCCGGGGACGCGCACCCGGTCCCGGGCCTGGCCACCAGGTGGTCCGCCTCCGCCGACAAGCTCACCTGGACCTACACGATCCGCTCCGGCGCGAAGTGGTCGGACGGGCAGCGGGTGACCGCCGAGGACGCGGCGTGGACGTTCGACAAGCTGATGACCGACCCGGCGGCCGCCACCGCGAACGGCAACTTCGTCACCAACTTCCGCAAGGTGACGGCGCCGAGCCCCACCGAACTGGTCATCACGCTGAAGAAGCCGCAGGCCACGATGACCGCGCTGGACGTGCCGATCGTGCCCGAGCACATCTGGAAGAACGTCGCGGACTTCTCGAAGTTCAACAACGACAGCGGTCTCCCCGTCGTGGGCGACGGGCCGTTCGTCCTCACCGGCTACCGCGCCGACAGCTACGTCCGGCTCAGGGCCAACAAGCACTTCTGGCGCGGCGCCCCCAGGTTCGACGAGCTGGTCTTCCGGTACTACAAGGACCAGGACGCCGCCGTGGCCGCCCTGCGCAAGGGCGAGGTCTCCTTCGTCGCGGGCGCACCGGCCCTGACACCCGCCCAGGCGTCCTCGCTCCAGGGCCGGAGGAACATCCACGTCAACGACGCCCCGGGCCGCCGCTTCTACGCCCTCGCCGTCAACCCCGGCGCCCGCGCGAGGAACGGCCAGAGGTTCGGCGACGGCGACCCCTCCCTGCTCGACCCGCGGGTGCGGCACGCGCTGTTCATGGCCGTCGACCGGAAGACCATCGTCGACAAGGTGTTCCAGGGGCACGCGGCCGAGGGGCAGGGCTACATCCCGCCGCGCTTCACCTCGTACTTCTGGAAGCCGTCCGCGCGCCAGGAACTCGGCTACGACCCCGCGGCGGCCGCCCGCCTCCTCGACCAGGCCGGCTACCGGAAGAACGCCGACGGCAAACGGGTCGGCAAGGACGGCAGACCGCTGGACTACCGCGTCCTGTGCCACGCCACCGACCCCAACGACAAGGCCGTGGGCCAGTACCTCAGGGAGTGGTGGGCCAAGCTCGGCATCGGCATGACCCTCGACTGCCTGGACAACGTCACCGATCCCTGGCGCGCCGGCCGGTTCGACCTCGCCTTCGACGGATGGTCCGTCAACCCCGACCCGGACTACGTGCTGTCCATCCACACCTGCGGCGCCCTGCCCGCCACCCCGAAGGACATCGGCCCGACCGACGACTTCGTCTGCGACCGGACGTACGACGGCCTGTACGCCCGGCAGCTCGCCGAGTACGACCCCGCCCGACGGGCCGCCCTGGTCCGGCAGATGGAGTCACGGCTGTACGACCTGGGGTACGTCAACGTCATGGCGTACCCGAACGCCGTCGAGGCCTACCGCACCGACCAGATCAAGTCGATCGAGACGATGCCCAGGGCCGCCGGCAACATCTACGGACAGGACGGCTACTGGAGCTGGTGGTCGGCGGTGCCGGCCGACTCCTCGGGCTCCTCGCACGGCGGCTCGACCGGGATCGTGGTCGGGGTCGTCGCGGGGGTGGTGGTCCTCGCCGGGGCCGGGGTGTTCCTCGCGAGGCGCCGCCGCGCCACGGCGGACGACCGCGAGTAGCCCGTGCAGCCGACCGCTCCCGACACGCCGCCCACGCCGCCCACGCCGTCCGGGCCGGACGCCGGACCGGTTCCGGCCGGTCCGCCGCCGCGTGGACCGCGGGCGCGCACGTTCGCCGCGTACCTGCGCTACGGCGCGGGCAAGGCGGGCGGCGCCGTGGTGTCGCTGCTCGCCGTCCTCGTCACCGGTTTCTTCCTCTTCCGGCTGATCCCCGGCGACCCGGTCCGGACCATGACGGCCGGCCGGCCGATCTCGGCCGCCCAACTCGCTGAATACCGAAAGGAGTTCGGACTCGACCTGCCGATGTGGGAGCAGTTCACGGACTACTGCCGCAAGGCGCTCACCGGCGACCTGGGCACCTCGTACCAGTTCCACACCCCGGTGGTCGACAAGATCGGCGAGGCGCTGCCGAACACCCTGCTGCTGACCGGCACGGCCTTCGTGATCTACACCGCGCTCGGTGTGTTCCTCGGCACCCGCTCCGCCTGGCGGCACGGCCGGCTCGGCGACCGGCTCCACACCGGTCTGGCGCTGACCCTGTACTCCGTCCCGTCGTTCTGGCTGGGGCTGCTGGCCGTCATCGTGTTCGGGGTGGGCCTCGGACCCGTTCCGGGGCTCTTCCCGACGGGCGGCATGGAGTCGGGCGGCACGGAGGGCTTCGCCCGCGTCCTGGACGTCGCCCACCACCTCGTGCTGCCGGTGCTCACCCTGGTCGCGGTCGAGTACGGGCAGACGCTGCTGGTCACCCGCGCGGCGCTGCTGGCCGAGATGGGCGGCGACTACCTCACCACCGCCCGCGCCAAGGGGCTGCGGGACGACCTGGTGCGCCGCAGGCACGCGGTTCCGAACGCCCTGCTGCCCACGGTCACCCTGGTCTTCGTCAACCTCGGCCGGACCGTCGCGGGCGTCATCCTGGTCGAGACGGTCTTCTCCTGGCCCGGCCTCGGCGGCCTCTTCTACCAGGCACTGAGCGTGCCCGACCTGCCCCTGGTGCAGGGGCTGTTCCTCTTCTTCGCCTCGGCGGTGATCATCATGAACACGCTGGCCGACCTTCTCTACCCCCTGCTCGACCCCCGGGTGGGCCGATGACGACCGACACCGCTCCGGCCGGTGGTTCCCGCGCGCTGGTCCGGCAGCGTCGGCGCCGTTCCGTCGTACGGTTCGTCCGGCGGTACCGGACCCGTCGCGCCGGACTGGCCGGACTGGCCGCTCTCGTCCTGTTCGCCCTGGTGGCGCTGACCGCGCCGCTGACCGTGGGGTCCGGTGTGACCGGGGTGACCGACGCGCCGGGCAGTCCGCTGCAGGCGCCGAGCGGCGCGTTCCCGCTGGGCACCGACCGGTTCGGACGTGACCTGCTGGGCCTGGTCGTCTGGGGTTCGCGGGTCTCCCTCCTGGTCGGGCTGCTGGCCGCGGTGCTGTCGGTCGTCATCGGCGCGGTCGTCGGCATCACCGCCGGGCACTTCCGCGGGGCGTACGCGACGGTGCTGATGCGGATCACGGACTGGTTCCTGGTGATGCCCGCCCTGGTCCTCGCCGTCGCGCTGGCCACCGTGATGTCCCGGTCGCTGGGCACGGTGATCCTCGCCATCGGCGTCACCTCCTGGCCGACGACGGCCCGCCTGGTGCGCGCGGGGACCCTCGCGGTGGAGTCCCGCCCCTACATCGAACGGGCCAGGGCGCTGGGCGGCGGTCACTGGCACGTCATGACCCGGCACGTGCTGCCGAACGTACTGCCGCTGATCCTCGCCCAGACCACGCTGATGATCTCCTCGTCCATCCTGGCCGAGGCGACGCTGGCCTTCCTCGGCCTCGGTGACCCGACGGTCGTCTCCTGGGGCGGGCTGCTGCAGGACGCGCGGGAGGCGGGCGCGGTCAGCGCCGGGGACTGGTGGTACCTGATCCCGCCGGGTCTCGCGATCGCGGCGGTCGCGCTGGCGTTCACGCTGTGCGGGCGCGCGGTGGAGTCCGTCCTCGACCCCAGGCTGGAGGTGACCCGTTGACCCTGCTGGAGGTCCGGGACCTGAAGGTGACCCACCCCGGCGGAGCGGCCGCGGTGCGGGGCGTGGACCTCTCGCTGGCGGCGGGCCGCAAGCTCGGCATCGCGGGCGAGTCGGGCTGCGGGAAGTCGTCGCTGGCGCTCGCGCTGCTCAGGCTGCTGCCGGCCGGGACGCGGGTCTCCGGGCAGGTCCTGCTGGACGGGGAGGACGTGCTGACCATGCGCTGGGGGCGGCTGCGGGCGGTGCGCTGGGCGGGTGCCTCGATCGTCTTCCAGGGGGCGATGCACTCGCTGAACCCGGTGCACCGGGTCGGCGACCAGATCGCCGAGCCGGTCCTGCTGCACAACGGGACCACGGCTGCCGCGGCCCGGCGGCGGGCCGGCGAGCTGCTGGAGCACGTGGGCCTGCCGGCGTCCCGGGCGGCCGCGTACCCGCACGAGCTGTCGGGCGGGCAGCGCCAGCGCGTGATGATCGCCATGGCGCTGGCCTGCGACCCACGGCTGATCGTCGCCGACGAGCCGACCACCGCCCTGGACGTGATGGTGCAGGCGCAGATCCTGCGGCTGATCCAGCAGCTGGTGGCGGAGCAGGACGTGGGCCTGATCATGATCAGCCATGACCTGGCGGTGCTGGCCGACACCTGCGACCGGCTCGCGGTGATGTACGCGGGCCGCGTCGTCGAGGAGGGTCCCGCCCGCCGGGTGTACGAGGACGCCCGGCACCCGTACGCCAGGGCCCTGTCGGCGGCGTTCCCACGGATCGGCGACCCCGCCTCCCGCTTCGCACCGCACGGGCTGGCCGGGGACCCGCCCGACCCCTCGGCACCGCCGGCCGGTTGCGCGTTCCATCCGCGCTGTCCGGTGGCGCTGGACGTGTGCGCCACGCGGGACCAGGTGCTGCGGGACGCCGGGCCGGAGCGCCGGGCCGCCTGTGTGCACGTGGGGGCGGCGGTGCCAGGACCGGCCGCCGCGGCCGAGGACACGAGGAGCACTCCATGACGACGACACCGCCGCCACCGCCGCTGCTGAGCGCCCAGGGGCTGCACGTGGTCTTCCCCGGACGGCGCGGAGCCCCCGGGGCGCGGGCCGTGGACGGCGTCGAACTGGACGTCCGGCCGGGCGAGATCGTCGCGCTGGTCGGCGAGTCGGGCTGCGGCAAGACGACGCTGGCACGCTCGCTGCTCGGCCTGGTGAAGCCGTCCGGCGGCCGGATCGTCTTCGCCGGGAAGCCCCTCGAGTACTCCGCACGGGCGCTGAAGGCCTACCGTGCACGGGTCCAACTGGTGCTGCAGGATCCGACCGGCTCACTGAATCCCCGGCACACGGTGTACGACGCGGTGGCCGAGGGACTGCGGATCCACGGCCGTACGGACGACGAGCGGGCGGCGGTCGCCGAGGCCCTCGCCCACGCGGGACTGCGGCCGCCGGAACGCTTCTTCCTGCGCTACCCGCACGAGCTGTCCGGGGGGCAGCGCCAGCGCGTGGTGATCGCGGGCGCGTTGGTCCTCGCACCCGAACTGATCGTCGCCGACGAGCCGGTGGCCTCCCTCGACTCCTCCGTGCGCGGCGAGATCCTGGCCCTGCTGCTGCGGCTGCGCGCCGAACTGGACCTGGCCGCCCTGGTGGTCACCCACGACCTGGGTCTGGCCTGGAACATCGCCGACCGGGTCGCGGTGATGTACCTGGGCCGGATCGTGGAGGCGGGGGACGTCGAACAGGTCCTGACGGCTCCCCGGCACCCGTACACGCAGGCGCTGTTGTCGGTGCTGCCGGAGGCGCCGGGCGAGCCCGTGGTGCTGACCGGCGAACCCCCGGACCCCTCCCGCATCCCCGCGGGCTGCCGCTTCCACGCCCGCTGCCAGATCCTGGCGAGCGGCGCGGCGGACCGGGCGGGCGTCGCGGACGCCTGCCGCGGCGAGGACCCGCAGGTGCTGCCCGGCACGGGCACCCACCGGGCGGCCTGCCACTGGGCACGGGCCGGGATCACGGCGTGAGCCGGCGCCGGCCCGCCGGCTCGCCACCCGTGGCCGCTCCCGGAACACGCCGGTTCCCGGTACCCCTGCGGGGATACCGGGAACCGTGACGCTGGTGCCGGGGTGTCAGGCCGCGTGGACGACGTCCTTCTCCTCGGCGAAGTGGCAGGCCGACTCGTGGGCCGCCGGGGAGTCCACGCCCTTGAAGCGCTCGGGGATCGCGAGCAGCGGAACCTCCTCGGCGCACTTGTCCTGGGCCTTCCAGCACCGGGTGCGGAAGCGGCAGCCGGACGGCGGGTTGGCCGGGGACGGCACGTCGCCGGTCAGGATGATCCGCTCGCGCCGCTCACGGTCCTGCGGGTCCGGCACGGGCACGGCCGACAGCAGCGCCTGGGTGTACGGGTGCGTCGGGTGCTCGTAGATCTGCTCGTCGGAGCCGATCTCGGCGATCTTGCCGAGGTACATGACCCCGACCCGGTCCGAGATGTGCCGGACGATCGACAGGTCGTGCGCGATGAAGATGTAGGAGAGGTTGAACTCGTCCTGGAGCTTCTCCATCAGGTTGATGACCTGTGCCTGGACGGACACGTCCAGCGCGGACACCGGCTCGTCGCAGATGATGATCTCCGGGTTGAGCGCCAGGCCGCGCGCGATGCCGATGCGCTGGCGCTGGCCGCCGGAGAACTGGTGCGGGTACCGGTTGATGTACTCGGGGTTCAGGCCGACGACGTCCAGCAGCTCCTTGACCCGCTTGCGCCGGTCGCCCTTGGGCGCCACCTCGGGGTGGATGTCGAAGGGCTCGCCGATGATGTCGCCGACCGTCATCCGGGGGTTGAGCGAGGTGTACGGGTCCTGGAAGATCATCTGGATGTTCCGGCGGACCGCCTTGAGCGCCCTGCCGGAGAGCCGGGTGATGTCCTGGCCCTTGTAGAAGATCTCGCCGGCCGTCGCCTGCTCCAGGTTCATCAGGAGCTTGGCCACCGTCGACTTGCCGCAGCCGGACTCGCCCACGACTCCCAGGGTCTCGCCCTGGTAGAGGTCGAAGGTGACGCCGTCGACGGCCTTCACCGCGCCGATCTGCCGCTTGAAGACGATGCCCTGGGTCAGCGGGAAGTGCTTGACCAGGTTGCGCACCTGGAGGATCGGCTCACCCCGCTCCACCGGAGCGTCCAGGGCGGCCACCGCCTCGGCCTCGGAGTGGACGTCGGTGACCTCCACGTCGGAGACGTTGGGCGTCGCGTCCGCCGGCTCGCCGGCCTTGGTCGACTCAGCCATTGATCGTCTCCTTCCAGAAGTGGCACGCGCTGGCGCGGCCCGGCAGTTCCGTGCCGTCCGGCTCGGTCACCGGGACCAGCAGCGGACGGTCCGTGCGGCAGATGTCCTGCGCCCTGTCACAGCGCGGGTTGAAGGCACAGCCGCTGGGCACCTTGAGCAGGTTGGGCGGCAGTCCCTTGATGGCGTAGAGCTCCTGGCCCTTCTGGTCCAGGCGCGGGATCGAGTCCAGCAGGCCCCGGGTGTAGGGGTGCGCGGGCCGCTTGTACAGCTCGTGCACCGGTGCGGTCTCCACGATCCGGCCCGCGTACATCACGGCGATCTTGTCGGCCACGTCCGCCACGACGCCGAGGTCGTGGGTGATGAGGATCAGGCCCATCTGGTACTCGCGCTGAAGTTCCGCGAGCAGGTCCATGACCTGGGCCTGGACGGTCACGTCGAGGGCCGTCGTCGGCTCGTCGGCGATGATCAGGTCCGGTTCCAGGGCGAGCGCCATCGCGATCATGATGCGCTGGCGCATACCGCCGGAGAACTGGTGCGGGTAGTCGTTCACCCGGGCCGCGGCGGCCGGGATCTTCACCCGGTCCATCAGCTCGATCGCCTTGGCCTTGGCGTCCTTCTTGGACATGCCCTGGTGGACGCGGAACATCTCGCCGAGCTGGTAGCCCACGGAGAGCACCGGGTTCAGCGAGGAGAGGGCGTCCTGGAAGATCATCGCGATCCGGGCGCCGCGCAGCTTGCGCCGCTCCTCGTCGGACATGGTGAGCATGTCCTGGCCGTAGAAGCGGATCTCCCCCTTGGGGATGCGGGCCGGCGGCATGTCGAGGATGCCCATGATCGCCTGCGCGGTCACGGACTTCCCGGAGCCGGACTCGCCGAGCACGGCGAGCGTCTCCCCGGAGTTCACGGAGTAGTTGACGCCGTTGACGGCGCGGACCACGCCCTCGCGGGTCTGGAACTCGACGTGCAGGTCACGCACTTCGAGCAGGGGGCCGGTGCGCTCGGGGTCGCCGGGGCGCGGGGCCGGGACGGCGTCCGTCGGGTCGATGATGGTCACGTACGCCTCCCTCAGCGCATCTTGGGGTCGAAGGCGTCGCGGACCACGTCGCCGAGCACGATGAACGCCAGCACGGTGATGCTCAGGGCACCTGCCGGGAACAGCAGCGCGTGCGGGCTGGTCAGGAACCGGTCCTGGGCATCGCTGATCATGACGCCCCACGAGATGTTCGGGTACTGGATGCCGATGCCCAGGTAGGACAGGGCGGCCTCGGCGGCGATGTAGACGCCCAGGTTCATGGTGGTGATGACGATCACGGGGGCGAGCGTGTTCGGCAGGATGTGCCGGAAGGCGATCCGTCCCGAGTCCGCGCCCAGCGCCCTGGCCGCCATCACGTAGTCGTTGTACTTGTTGCCGATGACCTCACCGCGCATGATCCGGAAGACCTGCGGCCAGCCGAGGATCGCCATGATGAACGACACCGACCACACGTCGCCGCCGCCCCAGATCGACATGATCAGCAGACCGCCGACGATGAGCGGCAGGGCGGAGAACACCTCGGTGACGCGGGACAGCAGCGCGTCGACCCAGCCGCCGACCAGACCGGACAGCATGCCCAGCAGACCGCCGATCAGCGTGGTGACCAGGGTCGTGACCACACCGACGACGATCGAGTTGCGGGTGCCGTACACGGTACGCGTGTAGATGTCGCAGCCCTGGACGTCGTAGCCGAAGAGGTGCCCGGAGGACGGCCCGTTCATGGAGTTCTGGAGCTGGCAGAAGCCGTCCGAGAACGGGGAACGGCCCGTGAACAGGCTGGGCGCGATCGCCAGGGCGAGCAGGCACACGATGATGAAGGCCGTCACCAGGAACATGGGCCGCTTGCGCAGGTCCGCCCAGCCGTCCTTGAGCAGGCTCGCCTGCCGGGCCGCGGCCTTCTCCTCGGCCTCGATCTCCTTGGCGATGGCGGCCTCGTCGGTGGTGGGCCTCTCTATCGTCTTCTCACTCATAGCGAATCCTCGGGTCGAGCACGGCGTACAGCAGGTCTACGAGGAGGTTGGCGACCAGGTAGATCAGGACGAGCAGGGTCACCAGACCGACCACGACCGGCCGTTCCCGCAGATACACGGACTGGGCCAGCTGACCGCCGATACCGGGCAGGTTGAACACGCGCTCGGTGATGATGGCACCGCCCATGAGGGCGCCCAGGTCGAAGCCGAGGAAGGTGACCACCGGGATCAGTGAGTTGCGCAGCGAGTGCACGCCGATGACCCGCCACCGTGGCAGCCCCTTGGCCACCGCGGTCCGGACGTAGTCCGCGCGGTTGGACTCGGTCATGCTGGTGCGCACCAGCCGGGCGATGTAGGCCATGGAGGTCGAGGCGAGCACGATGGCCGGGAGGATGTAGCTCTGCGGCCAGCCCTTCTCGATGCCGGCGACCGGTGTGGCCTTGAGGTTCACACCGAACTCCAGCTGGAGCACGCTGCCGAGCACGAAGACGGGGATCGAGATCAGGACGAGCGTCGAGATCAGCACGACGTTGTCGATGAACTTGCCCCGCTTCAGGGCGGAGAAGATGCCGGCGAGAATGCCGATGACGGCCTCGATGGCGAACGCCGTCAGACCCAGCTTCAGGGTGACGGGGAACCGCTGGGAGACGATGTCCGAGATGGCACGTCCGTTGTACGTCTCACCGAGGTCGCCGGTGAACACGCCGCTGATGTAGTGCCAGTACTGCTGGTAGAGCGGCTCGTTGAGGTGGTAGTGCGCGCGAATGATCGCCGCGATGTTGGGGTCGGCGCGCTTGTCGCCGGCCAGTGCCTGGATCGGGTCGCCGGGCAGAGCGAAGACCAGGCAGAAGATGATGAACGTGACGCCTATCACCACAGGGATCACCTGCAGGAGGCGGCGCACGACGTATCGGCCCATGGGTACTCCAGAGGGGGTGCTCGACCCGACCGCGACCGGAGGGGATCGGCACGGTCGGACGGGAGACGGCAGCAGGAGTGAGCAGGGGAAGGTCTCTCCTCCCCCTGCTCACCCCGTACCGCTCTGTGTCAGAACTGCTCAGAACCAGGTCAGTTGAGCTTGACCGTGTCCCACAGGATCTGGTGACCGGCGATCTTCATCGACTTGATCTTGTCGCTGAAGCCCGTGTTCAGGGTGTAGAAGTACACCGGGATGTACGGCAGGTCCTTGAGGAGGACGTCGTCCGCCTGCTGGTACTTCTTGATGGCGTCCTCGTGCGTCGGGGCCTGGTCGCCCTGGACGAGCAGCTTCTCGAAGTCCTCGTTGACGTAGCCGGAGTAGTTCGAGCCGTTGGCGATGGCGTCCTTGGAGAAGACCGGACGGAGGTAGTCCTCCATGTCCGGGTAGTCCATGCTCCAGGCCATCCGGAACGCGCCCTGGTACTTCTTGGCGTCCAGGTCGTTGAGGATCGTCTGGAACTGCTCGAACGGCTTGGCCGTCACCTTGACGCCGAGGGCCTGCTGGATCTGGTTCGAGACGGCCTCGACCCACTCCTTGTGGCCGCCGTCCGCGTTGTAGCCGATCTCCAGCGTGTTGCCCGGCAGGCCGCCGCTCTGCTTGTAGAGCTCCTTGGCCTTGGTCGGGTTGTAGGTGCACGAATCGCCGCAGGCGCCCTTGCGGTAGCCGTCGATGATCGGGCTGATGTAGTCGTCCGCGGGCGTACGGGAACCGAGGAAGACCTTGTCCGCGATCGTCTTGCGGTCGATCGACATGGAGATGGCCTTGCGGAGGTCCGCGTTCTGGAAGGCCTTGTTGTACTTGATCGGGAAACCGATGTAACCGACGGCCGAGTCGGGCTCGTCGATGTAACGGCCCGCGAGGTCCTTGTGGTACGTCGGGAGACCCGAGGTGGGGATCGTCAGCAGGGTGTCGAGGTTGCCCGCGACGACGTCCTTGTAGGCGGTGTCCAGGTCCGAGTAGATCTTGAAGTTGACGCCCTTGACCTCGATCTTCGAGGCGTCCGGGTACTTGGCGTACTTCGTGACGTCGATCTCTTCGTTGTGCTTGAACGTGCCCTTCATCTGGAAGGGGCCGTTGCCGATCGGAGCCTCGCCGAAGCCCTTCGGGTCCTTGAAGAACGCCTTGGGCAGCGGGACGAACGCGGTGAAGGACAGCTGCGACGGGAACGCCGAGAACGGACCGTTCAGGGTGACCTGGAGGGTGTTGTCGTCGACGACCTTCAGACCGGACAGCTTGTCGGTCTTGGGCTTCTTGCCCTGGCCCGGGTTCAGGTCCGCGTAGCCCGCGATGTGGCTGAACAGCGGGTTGGTCTGCTGCGCGTTGGTCTGGTTCGCGCCGTAGTTCCACGCGTCGGCGAAGGACTGGGCCGTCACCTTCTCGCCGTTGTGGAACGTGTAGCCGGACTTGAGCTTGATCGTCCAGACCTTGTTGTCCTTGGTCTCGATCGACTCGGCCATGGCGTTGACGACCTTGTTGTCGGCGTCAAGCTTGGTCAGACCCGTGAAGAGGGCGTTGATGACCTGGCCGCCCTCGGTCTCGTACGTGTTCGTGGGAACCAGGCTGTTCTGCGGTTCGCCGATCTCCACCGAGACCACGCCGTTGCCCTTGCCCTTGCCCGAGCTGGTGTCGTCCCCGCCGCCACCACAGGCCGTCGCGCCCAGCGCCACAACGGCAGCTATCGCAACCCACTTGGCGCTCTTGGCACCACGCATGGGGCTCCTCCTCATGAGTCCATTGATTCACCGCGGAGGGGAGCACACGACACTTCGCCGTCACCGGCGCCTGAAACCGTGAGGTGCACTCCCCGCGCTCGCAAGTCGACGCCGCGTCCAGCGCATGACCCGTTGATCCGAGCTCTACGCGCCTAACTATCTGCCATCCGCCATGGCCGAACCACACTCACAAGGTCTCGGTTCGATCACACCTTCGCCGTACATCTTCCAAAATCCGGACAAAGGGTCAGCAGAAAGATCCCTGCGAAACGGACTTGTTACACATCTATCGGTCGCGAATGTTCGTATACCGAACGCGAGTGGGATGAAAATCCAGTTGCAGAATCCCGGCGGCTGCGGCATGGGCGCAGGGGGGAGCACTCGCTGTGAGAAAGCCTAGTGCCGCGCGGGTCGCCGTTCGCGGTTCCAGGGGCAGAACGAGGGTTTTCCCTACCCTCGGACCCAGCGAAAGAGCCGGGCACCCCGCGGTGCGGGGTGCCCGGCTCTGCCGTGGGTCGGCCGGCGTCAGCCGTGCTTGGCGCGGCTGGCGGCGCGGGCCCGCTCGCGGGCGTCCAGGTTCACCTTGCGGATGCGGACGGCCTCCGGGGTCACCTCGACGCACTCGTCGTCGCGGCAGAACTCCAGCGACTGCTCCAGGGAGAGCTTGCGCGGCGGCACGATCGCCTCGAACGTGTCGGCCGAGGACGACCGCATGTTCGTGAGCTTCTTCTCCTTGGTGATGTTGACGTCCATGTCGTCGGAGCGGGAGTTCTCGCCGACGATCATGCCCTCGTACACCTCGGTGCCGGGCTCCACGAACAGCACACCGCGCTCCTGGAGGTTCGTCATCGCGAACGCGGTGACGGCGCCGGCGCGGTCGGCGACCAGGGAGCCGTTGTTACGGGTCTGCAGGGGGCCGAACCAGGGCTCGTGACCCTCGTGGATGGAGTGGCCGATGCCCGTGCCGCGGGTCTGCGTGAGGAACTCGGTACGGAAGCCGATGAGACCGCGGGACGGCACCACGAACTCCATGCGGACCCAGCCGGAGCCGTGGTTGGACATGTTGTCCATCCGGCCCTTGCGGACGCCCATGAGCTGCGTGACCGCGCCCATGTGCTCCTCGGGCACGTCGATCGTCATGCGCTCGACGGGCTCGTACGTCTTGCCGTCGACCTGCTTGGTGACGACCTGCGGCTTGCCGATGGTCAGCTCGAAGCCCTCCCGGCGCATCTGCTCGACCAGGATGGCGAGCGCCAGCTCACCACGGCCCTGGACCTCCCAGGCGTCCGGACGGTCGGTGTCGAGCACGCGCAGCGAGACGTTACCGATCAGCTCGCGGTCGAGGCGGTCCTTGACCTGACGGGCGGTCACCTTGCGGTCCTTGACCGCCGCCTTGTTGTCGGCGCCCTTGCCGGTGCCGCCCCGGCCGACCAGCGGGGAGGTGTTCGTACCGATGACCATCGAGATCGCCGGCTCGTCGACCGTGATCAGCGGCAGCGGGATCGGGTTCTCGGGGTCGGCGAGGGTCTCGCCGATCATGATGTCCGCGATACCGGCGACGGCACAGATGTCACCGGGGCCCGCCACCTCGGCGGGCTTGCGGGTGAGCGCCTCGGTCATCAGCAGCTCGGTGATGCGCACGTTGGACATGGTGCCGTCACGCTTGATCCAGGTGACGGTCTGGCCCTTGCGCAGCTCGCCCTGCTCGACGCGGAGCAGCGCGATGCGGCCGAGGAAGTTGTCGGCGTCCAGGTTGGTGACGTGCGCCTGGAGGGGGGCCGACTCGTCGTACTGCGGGGCCGGGACGTGCGACAGGATGGTGGAGAAGAAGGGCTCCAGGTTGTCGCTGTCCTGCGGGACGGTGCCGTCCTCGGGCTTGGTCAGCGAGGCCACGCCGTCCCGCGCGCACGCGTAGACGATCGGGAACTCGATCTGGTCCTCGTCGGCGTCCAGGTCGAGGAAGAGGTCGTAGGTCTCGTTGACGACCTCGTCGATCCGGGAGTCCGGGCGGTCCGTCTTGTTGATGCACAGGATGACGGGCAGGCGCTGCTGGAGGGCCTTGCGCAGCACGAAGCGGGTCTGGGGCAGCGGGCCCTCGGAGGCGTCGACGAGCAGCACCACCGCGTCCACCATCGACAGACCGCGCTCGACCTCGCCACCGAAGTCGGCGTGGCCCGGGGTGTCGATGATGTTGATGGTGATGACGTCGCCGCCATCCTTGGGGTGGTACTTCACGGCCGTGTTCTTGGCCAGGATCGTGATGCCCTTCTCACGCTCCAGGTCGTTCGAGTCCATCATGCGGTCGTCGAGCGACTCGGCGGCATGCGCCGCGAAGGCACCGGCCTGCTTCAGCATGGCGTCGACGAGGGTCGTCTTGCCGTGGTCGACATGGGCGACGATGGCGACGTTGCGGATGTCGTGACGCGTTGCGATCACAGCCATGGTGCGGCGTACTCCCGGGGTGTTGAGAAGGCCCTCTGCGTACGTCCGTGTGACGCGGGCCTGCCGGGCTTGACACGCCACGGCCTCACCCCATGTTACGTGTCGTTTGTAACCGGGGCTCGCTGGGCCGCCGGAAAGGCCGATCCCGCCGCCCTGCCCCGTGCCTACCCCTTGGTCGGACTCGCCGACACCTTCGCCCCCTTCTTCAGGAATCCCATGTCCTGGTACACCGGCGTGCGGAACCCGAAGGCCCCCACGTTCACCAGCCCCTTGCGGGCGCCCACGATCTGCGGCCGCTGGTACAGCGGCAGTGATCCCGCCGCGGCCCAGATCCGGGAGTCCGCCTTGCGCAGCAGACCGTCCGCCTCGTCCTCGTCCAGCGTCCCGAGCGCCTGGTCGAAGAGCTGGTCCACCTGGTCGGTGCCCACTCGCGTGTAGTTCTGCTCGACGTTCAGCGACCCGTCGGCCGCCACCACGGGCTTCGCGTAGATCGGCCGCGCGTCCGTCGCCGGGTACGGGGACGCCGGCCACGAGTACAGCGCGAGGTCGTACTGCCCGGCCGCGATGTGGTCCTTGAAGTAGCTGTCGTCGGGGACCTTCTTGATCTCGGTGAGGATGCCCACCTTGTCCAGCATCTTCGAGATCTGGTCGGCGACCGCCTGGAGCGTCCCCGAACCCGGTCCGGACGGCAGCACGAACCGCAGCGAGAGCGCCTGCCCGTCCTTGGCCAGCGGCCCGGCCGGCGCACCGGCCCTGGGCGCGGCGGTGCCCTTCGGCGCGTACGCACCCGGCGCGCCGTGCGCGTGGTCCTTCTGGTGGTCACGGGTGTCCTTGCCGTCGGGCCCCTTGTCGTCCTCCCCGACGATGTACTGCCCGTCCCGCCCGCCGTCGGACTTGTCCTCCGCGTCGCCGTCGCCCTTCTCGCCCTTGTCCCCCTTCTCGCCCTTGTCGCCCTTCTCGCCCTCCGCGCCGGCCGCCTTGCCCGCCGCCTTGATCGGTCCGCCGGCCACCCAGCCCGCGTCGGCGAGCAGCGCCTGCGCCTCGTGGGTGTCCAGGCCGCCGAGCGCCCCGCTGCTGTCGGTGTAGACCGCCTGCCCGGAGAGGCCGAGGTGGCTGCCGACCGGCACCGCGGGCAGCCCCAGCGGGGCCAGGACCAGCTTGGCGAGGGCCGTGCGGTCGAGCGCGCGGGCGACGGCCCGCCGGACCCGCTCGTCGGCGAGGGGACCCTCGGAGCCGTTCAGGGCCAGCTGGGTGTAGGCGGGCTCCAGCGACTTGCGGACGTCGAAGGCCCGCAGCTCCTGCTGCTGCTCCAGCCACTTCGCGATGCTCTTGCGGAGCTTCTTCGGCCCCTTCGGCAGCTTTTCCCCGTCCATGCCGAGGGCGAGCGCCCAGGAGCGCAGCTTCTTGGCGGAGGTCCGGCCCGCGCCCTGCAACGGCGTGCCGGTGCCCTTGTCGCGCCCGGCGATGATGATCCGCTCGGCCTCGGATGCGTCGATGTCCGCGACGTCGACCGTGCCGTCGGCGAGCGCCGAGGCCCGCTTGTCGCGGGGGACGGCGTGCAGGTCGATCTCGTCGAGCTTGGCCGGGCGGCCCCACCAGCGTGGGCTGCGGGTGAGCACCACGTCCTTCTTGGCGGGGTCGACCTTGTCGACCTTGAAGGGTCCGGCCGTGACGGACAGCTTCCGGCGGGCGCCGTCGTTGAAGGTGTCCGGGGCGCCCATGACGTCCTTCGGGTACAGCGGCGAGAACAGCGACCGCCAGTCGGCGTAGGGCCGGTCGAAGGTGACCCGGACCTCCAGGTCGTTGGCGCCCCGCTCGATCTGGGCGATGCGGTCGTACCCGGCGTTGCGTGCGGTCCAGTAGGCGGAGTCCTTGCCGGACAGGGCGCGCCACTGGGCGGCGAAGTCGGCGGCGCCGATCTCCCGGCCGTCGCTCCAGACGGCCTGCTGGTTGAGCTTGTAGAGGACGACCTGGCGCGGCTCGGTCTCGATGACCTTCGCCGACTCCAGGTAGTCGGGGTTGCGGACGGGCTTGCCGGTGGCGTCGACGGTGAACATCGACGGCAGGACGGCCTGGGCGACCCGGGTGGTGCCGGCGTCCGCGTCGGCCTGGAAGGTGTTGAGGGTCTCCGGTACGGCGTCCACGGCCATCTTGAGCGTGCCGCCCTCGGCGACCGCGTCCCGGGCGACCGCCGCGATGTCCGGTCCGGCGAGCGGCTTGCTGCCCTCGTCGTCGGAGCCGCAGCCGGCGAGCAGGGGGACGGCGAGGGCGCCGGCGGTGAGGAAGGCGAGGCTTCGCCGGTAGCGCTGGGAAGTGCCGCCGTCGTGAGAGTGCGGCGCCGTCGTGGCTGGTCGCGCAGTTCCCCGCGCCCCTTCGGGGCGCTGCCCGGCGCCGACTCCGCGGTGAGACATCTCTGCTACCTCCGTGTGGCCCGGTACCACGGGTGGGGTCTGTTCACATTTGGGGGTATTTTGGAGTTGATCACATGTACGTCAGTTGTACGGACCCCACTGAAAGGGACGGGGTCCCCCGGCCGGGGACGACACGGCGGCGGGGACTGTCAAAGCCCACCCGTGCGGCGCAACGCCCCGGCGCACACAGAGCGCGTGCGGGCGTGCGACGGAGGCCTGCAATCCGCCAATCGCTGCACATGGCTTCACATCGGCAGGTGTGACGCGCAACACTCGCAGGCGCATGAACGTCGCCGCCTTGGACCACCGAGTCCGTGGAAGTGAGGTCACGTCATGTCCGTGCACGACGACCTGACGTCAGTTCAGCGCTGCCTGGAGGACCTGACCCGGTCCGTCGGCCGCCTGGAGCAGCAGCTCGGGAGCGGCGGACTGGAGATGCGCCGCGTCCGCGCCGATGCCGATCACCTGCGCGAGAGCGTGGCCCTGCTGCGGGAGGCCGCCCACACCGGCACCCCCGGCAAGCGCCCCGAGCTCGTCACCATCTCCGACGACCCGTACGACATCAACCTGTGGACGGACACGGACGACGAGGGTCTCGGCGCCCGCGACCGGCGCGCACCGTAGGAGCGCCGCCCGCAGGCCCCCGCCCCCGAACCGACCGGAGTCATCCATTGGCCACTGGTACGGAACCCCATCCGAACAGCAGCGGCGTACGCACCCGTACGCGCGCCGCGATCTCCGCCCCGCACCTGCGGACCGACCGCTGGTGGCTGGCGCCCGCCGTCACCGCGGCCGGTCTGTTCGCGTTCGTCGTCTACTCGACCTGGCGCGCGTTCGCGAACGCCCACTACTACGCGGCGCCGTACGTCTCGCCGTTCTACTCACCCTGTCTGGCGGAGAACTGCAAGAACATGCCGGCCGGGCCGAACGCCGACCTCTTCGGCAGCTGGTGGGCGATCTCCCCGGCGATCATCATCCTGATCTTCCCGCTGGGCTTCCGGCTGACCTGCTACTACTACCGCAAGGCCTACTACCGCAGCTTCTGGGCGTCCCCGCCGGCCTGCGCGGTGGCCGAGCCGCACGCGAGGTACACCGGTGAGACCCGCTTCCCGCTGATCCTGCAGAACGTCCACCGGTACTTCTTCTACGCCGCCCTGCTCGTCGCCTGCGTGCTGACCTACGACACGGTGCTGTCCTTCCGCGACCCGCACGAGCGCTGGGGCCACATGGGTCTGGGCACCCTGGTCTTCCTGGTCAACATCACGCTGATCTGGCTGTACACGCTGTCCTGCCACTCCTGCCGGCACATCGTCGGCGGCAAGCTCAAGCACTTCTCCAAGCACCCCGTGCGCTACAGGGCATGGCAGTTCGTTGGCCGGCTCAACGCCCGGCACATGCTGCTCGCCTGGGCGTCGTTGGTGAGCGTGGCGCTCGCCGACTTCTACGTCTACCTGCTCGCGTCCGGTGTCTTCGACGATCCGCGATTCTTCTAGGGACTGGGGCTTGTGATGGCGGCGGTGGAGCGGCAGCAGTGGGACGTGGTGGTCGTCGGCGCCGGCGGCGCGGGCCTGCGCGCCGCGATCGAGGCGCGCGAGCGGGGCGCCCGTACGGCGGTGATCTGCAAGTCGCTGTTCGGCAAGGCGCACACGGTGATGGCCGAGGGCGGTATCGCGGCGGCCATGGCCAACGTCAACGAGCACGACAACTGGCAGGTCCACTTCCGCGACACCATGCGCGGCGGCAAGTTCCTCAACCAGTGGCGGATGGCCGAACTGCACGCGAAGGAGGCCCCGGACCGGGTCTGGGAGCTGGAGACCTGGGGCGCCCTGTTCGACCGCACGAAGGACGGGAAGATCTCCCAGCGCAACTTCGGCGGCCACGAGTACCCGCGCCTCGCCCACGTCGGCGACCGCACGGGACTCGAACTGATCCGCACCCTGCAACAGAAGATCGTCTCGCTCCAGCAGGAGGACAGGAGGGAGACCGGCGACTACGAGTCCCGGCTGAAGGTGTTCCAGGAGTGCACGGTCACGAGGATCCTCAAGGACGGCTCACGGGTCGGCGGCGTCTTCGCGTACGAGCGCGAGAGCGGCCGTTTCTTCGTCCTCGAAGCGCCTGCCGTGGTGATCGCGACCGGGGGCATCGGCAAGTCCTTCAAGGTGACGTCGAACTCGTGGGAGTACACCGGTGACGGGCACGCGCTCGCCCTGCTGGCCGGGGCGCCGCTGCTGAACATGGAGTTCGTGCAGTTCCACCCGACGGGCATGGTCTGGCCGCCGTCGGTGAAGGGGATCCTGGTCACCGAGTCGGTGCGCGGTGACGGCGGGGTGCTCAGGAACTCCGACGGCAAGCGGTTCATGTTCGACTACGTCCCGGACGTCTTCAAGGAGAAGTACGCCGAGTCCGAGGAGGAGGGCGACCGCTGGTACGAGGACCCCGACAACAACCGGCGTCCTCCGGAACTGCTCCCCCGCGACGAGGTGGCCCGGGCCATCAACTCCGAGGTGAAGGCGGGCCGCGGCTCCCCGCACGGCGGGGTCTTCCTGGACGTGTCGACGCGCATGCCGGCCGAGGTGATCCGGCGCCGGCTGCCGTCCATGTACCACCAGTTCAAGGAGCTGGCGGACGTGGACATCACCGCGGAGGCCATGGAGGTCGGGCCGACCTGCCACTACGTGATGGGCGGGGTCGCGGTGGACTCCGACACCGCCGCCGCGCGCGGGGTACCGGGGCTGTTCGCGGCCGGTGAGGTGGCCGGCGGCATGCACGGCTCCAACCGGCTCGGCGGCAACTCGCTGTCCGACCTGCTGGTGTTCGGCCGCCGGGCGGGCTGGCACGCGGCCGACTACGCGGCGGACCTCGGCACCCGGCCGACGGTGGACGACGCGCAGGTCGACACCGCGGCCGCGGAGGCGCTGCGCCCGTTCTCCGCGGAGAGCGAGGAACCCGGCGCGGGCCCGCCGGAGAACCCGTACACCCTCCACCAGGAACTCCAGCAGGCCATGAACGACCTGGTCGGCATCATCCGCCGGGAGGGCGAGATGGAGCAGGCCCTGGAGCGGCTCGCCGCGCTGCGGGTCCGGGCCCGCCGGGCCGGGGTGGAGGGCCACCGCCAGTTCAACCCGGGCTGGCACCTCGCCCTGGACCTCAGGAACATGCTGCTGGTCAGCGAGTGCGTGGCGCGGGCGGCACTGGAGCGCACCGAGTCGCGCGGCGGCCACACCCGCGAGGACCACCCGACCATGGACCGCAGGTGGCGCCCCGTGAACCTGCTGTGCCGGCTGACCGATCCGACGGGCGGGCTCGCGGCCACCGATCCGGTGCGTGGCCAGATCGCCCTCACCCGCGAGAGCACCGATCCCATCCGTCCCGACCTGCTGGCCCTCTTCGAGAAGGAGGAGCTGGTCAAGTACCTCGCCGAAGAGGAGCTGTACGAATGAGCGGCTACACGGCCCACTTCAGGGTGTGGCGGGGTGACGTCGAGGGCGGCGGCCTGACGGACTTCGAGGTCGACGTGAACGAGGGCGAGGTGGTCCTCGACATCATCCACCGGCTGCAGGCCACCCAGGCGCCCGACCTGGCCGTCCGCTGGAACTGCAAGGCGGGCAAGTGCGGTTCCTGCTCGGCGGAGATCAACGGCCGGCCGCGGCTGATGTGCATGACCCGGATGTCCGTCTTCACGCCGGACGAGACCATCACGGTCACCCCGCTGCGCGCCTTCCCGGTGATCCGGGACCTGGTGACGGACGTCGGCTTCAACTACCAGAAGGCCAGGGAGGTCCCGGCGTTCGTGCCGCCCGCCGGGGTCGGGCCCGGCGAGTACCGGATGTTCCAGGAGGACGTGGACCGGTCGCAGGAGTTCCGCAAGTGCATCGAGTGCTTCCTGTGCCAGGACACCTGCCACGTGGTGCGCGACCACGAGGAGAACAAGACGGCGTTCGCGGGCCCGCGCTTCCTGATGCGGGTGGCCGAACTGGACATGCACCCCCTCGACGCGGCCGAGGCGTCCGGCCTGGACCGCAAGCGCACGGCCCAGGACGAACACGGCCTCGGCTACTGCAACATCACCAAGTGCTGCACCGAGGTGTGCCCCGAGGGCATCCGCATCACCGACAACGCGCTGATCCCCCTGAAGGAGCGGGCCGTGGACCGCAAGTACGACCCGCTGGTGTGGCTCGGCTCGAAGATCAGAAGGCGCCCGGCAGGAGGCTGAGGGCCTGCCCCAGGTTCGACTCGGCGATCTCCCGCATCTGTTCGCGTTCCGGGAAGTCGCCGTCGAGCAGCCGGAGCGGCCCGGCCACGAGGTTCAGGTGCATCGCCAGCCGGTACAGCCGCAGCCGGTCCTCGTCGAGTTCGGCGGTGCGCAGCACGTCGTAGGCCGGGCCGAAGCGCAGTTGCAGGAAGACGTGCTCCCATTCGGCGTCGAAGTACATCAGTCCTTCGATGTCGATGAGCGCGGGATCGCCCTCCTCGGTCACCAGGACGTGGTCCGGGCCGAGTTCGCCGTGCACGAGGGAGGCGTGGTCGCGGGGCTCGACCGCGTCGTAGAGCTCGCGGATCCGCTCGGTCAGCGCCCGGCGGGCCGCGCGCACCCGGGGATCGCGCTCGGCCAGCTCGGCGATGTCGTGCACGGCCCGGTCGGCGACGACCTGCTCGCACGAGACGCCGAGCGGCTTGCCGCCCTCCTCCACGAGGGCCGCCTTGCCGTATCCGGCGGCGGTGCACTCGCGGAGCACGCCGAGGGTCCCCGCGAGCCGGGCGAGCGGCACCCGGGCCGCGCCCGGGTCGCTGCGCAGCAGCAGCTCCAGGCTGCCGCCGCGGACGTCCTCGACGACCGCCGCGTACGACGGCAGGTACTCGGCCTCCTCGTCGGCGAAGAGCAGGCGCGGGGTGCGCACGCCGAGTTCGGTCAGCCGGTCGTGGGCCGACAGGAAGAGACCGAGTCCCGAGGCGTGCGCGAAGGGGTCGCGGATGTCGGCGTCGGCGGGGCCCCAGTAGTCCTCCTCCGGGGACCAGACGTAGGCGATCGCGGAGCGGCCGTTGTCGAGGGCGAGCCGGTAGACACCTTTCTTGGATCCGCCGCGCAGCCGGGTGACGGCGGCGGGAACCTTGCCGAGGGCCTCGCGGGCGAGCGGTGCGAGGTCGTCACGGGTGAGGTGGGCACGAGCGGTTGTCATGGCGTACGGACCCAGTCCTTCCGATAGGAGGTCCAGTCATCCTCGGTGGCGGCGAAGTCGACGTAGAGGGCGACGCCGAAGTTAGCGCGATCCGGGGCCGTGCGTGACAGTCCCAGCCGAACCCCCCGCACGGCCGCCGGCACGGTCTCGGCGGCCGCCCAGTGGCCGAAACGGTTCTCCCGGTAGAAGGGCAGCCCCATCAGAAGATCGGTACCGGCCGGGGTGACCTCCAGCGCGAGGCTGGTCTGCTGGGCGACATAGCCTCCGTACAGGCTCTCCAGCGGTTGCATGGTGTCGTACGACATCACGGCGATCTGGTCGACCCGGCGGGCGACCTGGCCGAAGTATTCCTGTGACCACCATTTGGGATGGCCGGTGAGAGTACCCCAGAAAGAGTGAAAGGCCGGCAGCGGATCGATCTGGTGTGCGGCGACGGACAGCAGCGGGGTCACGGGGCGCAGGGCGTCGAGCAGGGCGAGGTAGTTCCGGTCGCCGGAGTGCAGGGGTTCCAGGTCGAAGTGGACCCCGTCGAACCCGGCGGCGACGATCCCCCGGGCGGAGGCGACGACGGCGGCCCGCGTCTGCTTCTTCTCCAGGTGCATGGCGTACGGCTTCTCCGGCGCGAGTTCGTCCCCCAGCCAGGCCTGCACCCGCACGCCCGGCAGTTTTCGATGCACGGCCGTTATCAGCCAACGGGCCTTCGGGTAGGCCGATGTGGGCAGCGTGCCGTTGTGTTCCAGTGGTCCGGCATGGACGTAGAGGTCGCGGATGCCGGTGCCGGCGAGCCGGGCGGCGAGGGCGGTGACGTCGGCGTCGTCCTTGCGCCCGTCGACCCAGGCGTGGCCGAGCCAGAGGGCGTCCCTGTCCCGGGTGCGGGTGCCCGGCTCCGGGTCGCCGGTGTAGTTGACGCGGAGGGCGGTCTCGGCGATGAGGAGGGGGACGAGCAGCACCAGAACGACGACGAGCCCGGCCCGCCCGGCCCGGCGGCCCCAGGGGCCCCTCTTGGGCCCACCGGCCCCACCCGCCGTACCTCCCGACTCCGCGGCCGACGGCGGGGCCGGCTCCGGCTGGGGCTCTGACGTCGGCTCCTTCTCGGCGTGGTGTGCCATCTTGCGTCCCCCTCGTCTCGCCCTCCCCCGTGCGTCCCCGTCCCGGTCGCGGTGGCGACCGGCTGCCCATACCCTCCGAAATGTGACGTCCTTGATCCGGGGTCGGCCGAGGCATGCCACCGGGCACATAGGTGTGCGGGTGGGGCACGCGGTGCTGGGCGGGGTGACCGGGGCGGTCTGGCTGGTGTTGCCGGTGATGACGAGCGTGGCTCAGGACCCGGTTCCCGCAGGCGGCGGCACGGTCGCCGCGGCCTCGGCGGAGGGGGACGGGACGTCGGGCACCGACTACGTCCTCCCGCTGGTCGCCGTGGCGGCGGCCGGCGCACTGGGCGGCTACGGCTACGTACGGCGGGTACGACGGGCCCGCTCGCGCACCACCCCGGGGATCGTCTCCCCTCTCCCCCCGGCACCGTCGCCCGTCGACCTCGAACGCCAGGCCCGCGCCTCCCTCGTGCTCGCCGACGACTGCGTCCGTGCCAGCCGGGAGGCCCTCGGCCAGGTCGACGCGGACGAGGCCGTCGTACGGGCCCTGCGCTCCGCCCGGACCGAGCTGTCGGCCGCGTTCGCGATATGGCAGCGGTACGAGGAGGGGGCGCCGGAGGATCCCGGCGGCCGGCGCCAGGCGCTGGTGGGGGTGATCGGGCGGTGCGCGGAGGCCGGACGCCAACTGGACGCCCAGGCGGCCGGGTTCGACGCCGCGTGGGACCGGGGGGACGCGCTGGCGGCGGCCGAGGGGCGGTTCCGGGAGCTGGCCGCGCGGACGGGCGGCGTGCAGCGGGCGCTGGCCGAGGCGGGTGAGCGGTACGGGGCGGATGCCGTCGACCCGGTCCACGGGTGCCTCGAACAGGCCAAGGACCGGCTGGTGTTCGCGACCGGGCGGCTCAACCAGGCGCGTCAGGAGGCGGATTACGGCAACGGCGACGGGTACCGGCGTGGGTTGCGCGCGGCCGAGGGTGCCGTGGCACAGGCGGGCGTGCTGCTGGGCGCGGTGACCCGGCTCGTGGCGGAGCTGCGGACGGCGGCGGAGCTGCTGCCGGCCGCCCTGACGGGCGGGGAGGCGGAGCTGGCGGGGTTGCGGGGGGCCGCCCTGCCGGCCCGGCTGACCCATGCCGACGCGGTGCTGGCCGCCGTGCGGGAGGAGCTGACGGGAGGGCCGTACGACCCGCTGGACGCCCTGCGCCGGGTGGTACGGGCGGTGGAGGGGACGGGGGGCGGCCGGGCCGGGGTGATCGCGGCGGGGGCGGAGCTGGTGGCGCGCAGTGCGCTGGGGGTGGCGGACGACTTCGTCGGGGTGCACCGGGGGGCGGTGGGGGTGCGGGCGCGGGCGCTGCTGGCGGAGGCGGGGTCGGCGGCGCCCGCGGACGCGGACCGGCTGGCGCGGCGGGCGCTGGAGGCGGCCGGGCGGGACGTACGGGCGCACGGGAACCCGTTCGCCGGCCAGGGCGCGCACGAGAGCGGGCTGGCGGGGGTGGTGCTCGGGGGTGTGCTGCTGGGTGAGGAGGACGACGGGGGGCCGGTGGTGGCGTTCGGGGGGCCGGAGACGCGGGGGCGGTGGGGGTAGCAGGGGGTACGCGGGAGGGGGTGGGGCGGGTGCGGGTGGGCCGTGGTTGCTCGCGCAGTTCCCCGCGCCCCCAAAAGGGGCGCTGCGCAACCAGCCCCTCTCAGAACAGGCTGAGCAGCGCCTCCGCGGGGTCGGTCAGGCCTGTCTCGCCGTCCGGCAGCGGCAGCTCGAACCACACCGTCTTGCCCCGCGGCGTCCGGCGTGAGCCCCACGCCGCGCTGAGCAGGCCGACCAGTTGCAGCCCGCGGCCGCCCTCGTCGGTGTCCCGCGCCCTGCGGCGCCTCGGCTGGACCAGCCCGGAGTCCCAGACCTCGCACACCAGGGTGCGGTCGAGCAGGAGACGCAGCCGTATCTCGCCCTCGCCGTACCGCAGGGCGTTGGTGACCAGCTCGCTGACCAGCAGCTCCGTCGTGTCGACCAGCGGTTCGAGGTCCCAGCTGAGCAGCTGGCCGCGCGCGTACTCCCGGGCGCGTCCCACACTGCGCGGCTCGCGCGGCAGCGTCCAGTCGCCGACCTGCTCGGCGCGCAACCCCTGGACACGCGCCATCAGCAGGGCGATGTCGTCCTCGCCGTGGTGCGTGTCGAGGGTGCTGAGGACGTGGTCGCAGACGTCCTCCAGAGGCCGCGAGGGGTCGGTGAGGGCGCCGACGAACGCCTGGAGCCCCTCGTCCAGGGGATGGTCGCGGGACTCGACGAGGCCGTCGGTGTAGAGCGCGAGGAGGGAACCCTCGGGGAGGTCCACCTCGACCTCCTCGAAGGGCTCGCCGCCGACACCGAGCGGCATGCCGGGCGGGACGTCGAGCATCAGGGCCGGCTCGCCGGGTTCGACCAGGACGGGCGGCAGGTGGCCGGCGTTGGCGAACGTACAGCGCCGGGTGACGGAGTCGTAGACCGCGTACACGCAGGTCGCGAGGTAGACCTCGGACAGGTCGGCGTCGCGGGGCTGGCGGGCCGTGCGGGTGGCCTGCTGGATCCCGCCCGGGGTGCCGAGCCCGCGGGCGATCTCGTCGAGCGCGGACAGCACCTCCGCCGGTTCGAGGTCGAGGAGGGCCAGCGTGCGTACGGCCGTGCGCAGTTCGCCCATCGCGACCGCCGCGCGCAGCCCGCGCCCCATCACGTCGCCCACCACCAGCGCCGTGCGGTGGCCGGGGAGTTCGATGACGTCGAACCAGTCGCCGCCGACCTCGGTCGCCGCGTTGCCGGGCAGGTAGCGGCAGGCGATGTCGAGACCCGAGGCCTCGGGGTCGCCGGGCGGCAGCAGGGACCGTTGGAGTATCAGCGCGCGTTCGTGCTCACGGCGGTAGAGGCGGGCGTTGTCGATGCAGACGGCGGCGCGGGCGGCCAGTTCGACCGCGAGGTCCCGGTCGCGGTCCCCGAACGGTTCGCTGCCCTTGGTGCGGGCGAACTGGACGAGGCCGACGACCGTGTCGTGGGCGACCATCGGGACGGCGAGCGTGGACTGCACCAGGCCGCCGTCCGCGGCGGGCACGTACTGCGGGCGTGCGGTGCGCAGGGCGTCCGCGCAGGGCGAGTTGAACGGGTAGTGGTGGACCGCGCCGACCGCGACCGGGGCGCCGCCGCCCACGAAGGGCTCGTCGGAGACCGCGCTGGCGAAGGCGACCCGGCGCAACTCCGCGCTGCCGTCCGCCAGTCCCGGCGGGGTCTCGTCACCGGCCAGCAGCCCCTGGTAGAGGTCGACGGTGGCGAGGTCGCAGAAGCCGGGCACCACCACGTCGAGGAGTTCGCGGGCGGTGGTCTCCAGGTCGAGCGAGTTGCCGATGCGGGCACCGGCCTCGTTGAGGAGGGCGAGGTTGCGCCGGGCGGCGGCGGCCTCACGGGCCGCCGCGCGGCGGGCGGTGATGTCCAGGCCCAGCCAGGCGACGCCGATGGGGCGGCCGGTGCCGCTGTGCACCCGGTAGAGGTTGACGGACCAGTGCCGGCGCTCCTCGGAACCCGGCACGAAGCCGGTGACGTGCATGTCCGTGATGGAGTTGCCGGTCTCCAGGACCCGGCGCAGGGTGGCCGCGACCCGCTCCGCCTCCGCACGGGGCAGGTAGTCGTGGACGCCCTTGCCCCGGTGGTCGTCGGGGGTGCCGCCGAAGATGGAGGAGAACCGCAGGTTGGCGCGGCGGATCCGGAGGTCGGGGTCGATCAGCAGGAAACCGAAAGGAGATTGACCGAATATCGCCTGCGAGGCGGCCAGGTCGGTCTCGATGCTGCGTAGGGTACGGACGTCGACGACGATGCACACGGCCGCGTTCTCGCCCTCGGCGGTACGGGTGGGCATGACGTAGACCTCGGCGAGGCCCTCCTCGCCGCGCGCGCCGTCCGGGCCGTCGGGCATCCGGAACGGGACCACTCCCGTCCACTCCCGCCCGTCGAGGATCTCGGCCATCTTCCGCTGGCCGCGTTCGCGCAGGTCGGAGTCTATGAACGCCTCGATGGGGTCCATGCCGACGGCCCGCTCGGCGGGGATGCCGAAGATCTGCTCGGCGCGCAGGCTCCACTGGTCGACCAGGCCGCCGGCGCCGATGGAGAACGAGGCGACCTTGATGTAGTCGTAGATCGAGCCGGGTGGGCTGCTCTGCCACATGGCGTCGCCAGGGGCCGCGGCCTCTGCCGCGGTCCCCGCCCGCACGCCGTCCGACGGATCCTCGGACTCCGTGGCCTCAGCTGGTATCTCGCTCACGCGAACCGTCCCCTCCAGCTCACCGCGCCCGGCACCGGTCACCGGATGCGGCTGCCCGCAGTATCCAGCACTACGGCGCCGCCTGACACGGTGTTCACGATCACAGCACGGTCCAGGCGATTTCCGGACCGGTCCGTGAGAACACTTCCAGTCTTCTAACCAGGGAACACGTCCTCGAACCACCCTGTTCGGGACCCGTTGCGGGGCCACTCCCGGGAGTGGACGGCACGGCGCCGGATGTACATCCCGTTCACCCGGTTCACCCGGGTACGGCCAGCTCGAACCAGACCGTCTTGCCGTTGACGCCGGGGCGGGTGCCCCAGCTCCGCGAGGAGCCGGCGACCAGTTGGAGGCCGCGGCCGCCCTCGTCGTCGGGGCTGGCGGCGCGCTCCCGCGGGGGGTCGGGGAGCGGGTCGGAGACCTCGACGCGCAGGGTGCCCGCCAGGTCGGCGGGGCGCCTCAGGCGGACGCCGATGGGGCCGGTGGCGTGCCGCATCGCGTTGGTGACCAGCTCGCTGACGAGGAGGGCCGTGATGTCGGCGAGGGGGTCGAGGCGCCAGCCCCGCAGTTGGTCTCGGACCGCGGTACGGGCGGTACGCACGGCGCCCGGTTCCGCGGGGAAGGTCCACTCGACGGTGTCACCTTCGGTGTCGATCACACCGATCACTTCCCGTGCAGCGTGCCCGCCCATGCCCGGTTTCATGGGGTTAAGGGGCACATACCCGGTATCGCTGAGGGATTACCGCGCAGAGGGGGGCCCTGTGGTGCGAACGAGGTAAGAGGAGGCTGCCGGTCCTACAGCGCCCGGTCCTGCAGGGCGATCACCTCGCGTACCGCCGGTACGTCCTGGTCCAGCCAGTGCACCGACCAGATCTGCTCCGGTGTCAGCCAGCGCAGTTCGTCGTGGTCCTGGAGGGGCTCGGGGGCGGGTGAGTCGGGGAGGAGGCGAGCCGTCCAGACGTGGAGGACGTACGGGTCCCGCAGGGGCCACTGCCCCGGCACGCGGGCCACGGCCTCGGCCTGCACGCCCAACTCCTCGCTCAGTTCGCGCACCAGGGCGTGCTCGGGGGTCTCGCCGGGCTCCACCTTGCCGCCGGGCAGTTCCCAGCGGCCGGCCAGTTCCGGGGGTGCGCTGCGGCGGGCCGCGAGCAGGCGGCCGTCGTCGAGCAGGGCGGCTCCCACCACCACGATCCGTTCGCTCATGGCCCGGAGCCTACGGGAGGCTCAGTTGCGGATGGCGCCGTCCCCGTTGCCGTTGCCGTGGCCGACGCGTTCGACCCAGTAGAGCTGTTTGTGTCCGCGGTCGTCGAGGCTGTCGGCGATCTTCTGCGCCTCGGCCCGGGTCGCGTACCGGCCGACGCGGTAGCGATTGCCGTTGTCGTCCTGCCGTATGACGAGCCAGGGGAGAGAGACCGTGCCTTCCGTCATCGCACCCCTCCGTATCTCCCAGCTCCCGCCCATCCCCGCCCCGCTAAGGAAACCGCACTCCGCATATGCCCGAGCGTACGCCTAACCTTTACGCAGCGAATACGCCTTTTCACAAAGAGGTACGCAACCAGCCAGAACGGTGGGGGCGCACGAGGACGAATGCGCCGTCCGGACGCCTCCCCCTTCGGGTCACGAGCATGCCGGGGACAGCCGCGATCACCTGGGAAAACGGCCGGATTCCGGCGGCGGGTCAGGGAGGGGGACCCGCCCCGGGCAGGCGTGAACCACCGCAGGGGTGTGCGCTACTTCACCCGCAGATGGTGTCCGCGCTACCTCACCGGCAGGTGATAGGAGGCGCGGTAGCGGTCCGCCGGGACGACGACGTCCGCGGTCTCCACCGGGCGGCCGGAGGCGAAGTAGGTCCGCTGGATCACGAGGACCACGTGGCCGGGGACCCCACCGAGCACGAGCAGTTCCTCGGCGAGGCCGGGACGGGCGCCGACCTCTTCGGTGACGTTGTCCACGATGACGTCGATGGCCCGCATCCGCTCGACCACGCCCATCCCGCCGAGCGGGCCCTCCTCGGGCAGCATCACGGGGGTACGGCCGGTGACGGCGAGGGGTTCCCAGGAGGTGGAGAGCATCATCGGCTCGCCCGCGTCCCGGAACAGATAGCGGGTGCGCATCACCCGGTCGCCGACCTGGATGCCGAGCCGGTCGGCGATGACGCTGCCCGCCGCGGCCTGCTCACTGCTGGACTCCCAGGTGCCGCGTGCCGTCGCGTCGGCCTGCTCCTGCCGGAACGGGGTGGCGCCGCCCGCCGGACGGTAGCCGGAGCGGGCCACCCGCCGGGGCACGGGCCGCTCGCGCACATAGGTCCCGGAGCCGGACCGGCCCTCGACCAGGCCCTCGGCCATCAGCACCTTGCGGGCCTCCAGGGCGACGGTGTCCGAGACGCCGTACTCCTCGCGGATGCGGGCCTGGGAGGGGAGCCGGGTATGCGGGGGCAGCGAACCGTCGACGATCTTCTTGCGGAGATCACCCGCGACACGCAGATACGCCGGCTGCTCACCGAAAGTCACTGGCCGCTCCCATCAGGTTGTACAGACAGCAACAGCGTGGCAACCGTGGGTTGAGCGGTGCAAGCAAAGGCCAGAGAATCACTCGATGTGATGACAAAGGGTTGCGGGAGGCTTTGCGCAGGCACTTTCTCCCCGTTCTGGCGCCGCTCACACCTCGACGCCGGAGCCGCCCCCTCCGTTCCCCGAGCCGCCGTCCCCGCCGCCGCTGCCGTCCTCGTACGCGGGCGGGACGGTGGTGAGGCCCAGAGCATCGCGTACGGTCACCGTGCGGTGCGGGTCGATCAGTTTGTACCCCTTGCCATAGTGCGTGAAGAAGGTGTCGACGTCCGGCGCCCGCGCGGCCTGCACCCACTCGGCGCGGGCCCGGTCGAGGTCGGCGGCGAGGGCCAGGACCGGCTGTTTCGCCCCGGCGCCCCACCGGTGCCCACGGAGCATCGCCGTCTGCCTGCCGAGCGCCGCGGCCATGCGGCCCGCCCACGCCTTGTTCCCGGACAGGTCGTCCTCGACGTACGAGGAGTCGGGGGCGGTGTCCAGGGCGCTGTTCAGGACGTGCGCGGCCCTGAGGTAGGCGAGTTGGTCGGCCGAGTAGGCGTCGGGGCCCTGGCGGTAGGAGTCGGTGAGCCGGCCGCCGCCGGTGGAGCTGCCGAAGACGCAGACCACGTCCCGGTCTCCGGCGGCCCAACTGTCCTCGCTGGGCGTGAAGTAGTAGACGGCGACGTCGTCGGGGACCGCCCAGACGTCCAGGACGTAGGTGTCCTCCAGGCCGTAGCAGCGGTCGTCGGCGGAGTCGCCGATCGCGTCGTCGCCCGGGTAGGCGCTGCCCTTGAGGCGGTAGGTGGCGAACACCTCGCCGTCGTGCCCCTCGTCGCAGGCGACCGGGGTGACGTCGGTGATCAGGTCGTCGTCGAGCGCGTGGTCCGGGGTGTCGAAGCAGTCGCCCGTGCTCAGCGAGAGGCTGGAGCGGTCGCGCGCGCCCTCCTTGAAGCCCTCCCAGAAGTCGGCCGCGCCGCCCGTGGCGAGCATCAGCACCAACAGGGCGAGGCCGATCCCGGAGAACACCGAACCGGTCACCGCCATCGCCCTGCCGCGCTCCCCGCGCCTGCGGATCTGGGCCAGCGCGACCGACCCCAGCACCAGCCCGACCCCCGGCAGGCAGCACAGCAGCCCGAGCACGAGGGAGGCGATGGCGAGACCGTTGACAGGCGGCTGGACCGGGTGGGAGCCGGGGCCGGGGCCCCAGGACTGGTACGGCGAGGGGTACGGCGGCTGCTGCCCGTACGGCGCCTGCGGGTACTGCGGGTACTGCGGCAGGCCCGACTGAGGCGGCTGATACGGCCCTTGTCGCTGGTGGGGGCCGGGGGGCGGAGGTATGGACACCGGTACCGTGCTCCTGAGGGGGCGTCGGCCGCGCGGAAACGGACGGCTGAACTGACGTACGACTGCGCGCATCGTAGGCGCGCCGTGAACGGGGGCGGAATGAGGGTGGGCACGGCGTCCGCGGCTGCGCCCCCGCACGTCCTCGTGGCGGACCGGGCCCCGGGTCCCCTGCCCTTCCCCGAGTGTCCCTGGGAGGACGACGAATGATCGACACCGTCAGCGCCGTGAACGCGCTCACCGCACGCTGGGCGCGGGGGACCAGGCAGGCCACGGTCTTCTCGGCCGCCGGTGTCTGGCCGCTGCTGGCCTTCCTCGCCGACGGCGCCACGGGACCCGCCCGGGACGAACTGACCCGGGCCGTGGGGGTGCGGGCCGACCGGGCGGCGGCCGGCGCGCGGGAGTTACTCGCCGGGCTGGACGCGATGCCCGGCGTGGAGTCGGCCCTCGGGCTGTGGACCGACCGTGCGCTGGAGTTGCGCGAGCAGTGGGCGGCGGGGCTGCCCGCCGACGCGCACGGGGTGCTCGGCCCCGATGTCGCGGCGTCCCGGGAGGCGCTGGACGCGTGGGCGGCCAAGCGCACCGGCGGGCTGGTGGAGCGGATGCCGGTCCAGTTGGCCGACGGGGCCCGGCTGGTCCTGGCGACCGCGCTGGCGCTGCGCACGGACTGGCGGCACCCGTTCCGGGAGACCGTGCTGCGCCCGGGCTCCGGCCCGTGGCAGGGCCGGACGCTGGCCGGTCTGCACCGCAGCAGCGTCCGCCCGGACCGGATCGGGGTGACCGCGGGCCCGGACGGGGCGGTCACCACGGTCAAGGTGCCCGGCGGCAACGGCCTCGACGTCCATCTCCTGCTCGGCGCGGAGGGGATGGCGCCCGGGCAGGTGCTGGGCACCGGCGTCGGCGTCCTGGAACGGGCCCTGCCGGTGACGACCGGCGGCCGGCTGCCCTACGGGCCCGCGGGTCCCGGCGTGGTCGTGGAGCGGCAGCCGTCCCTCACCCCGGATCCGATGCGGCTCGACGTGACGACCGTCGGGTTCACGGTGCGCGCGGACCACGATCTGCTGCAACTGCACGGCCTGTTCGGGCTGTCCACCGCGGCCGACGCCCGCGAGGGGCACTTCCCGGGGATCAGCGCGGCGCCGCTCGCCATCGGCGCGGCCGGGCAGTCCGCGCTCGCCGAGTTCGGCCCGCTGGGCTTCCGGGCCGCCGCGGTGACGGCCGTCCTGGCGGCACCGGGCGGCGGCCCGCCGCAGCACCGGTACGAGTCCACCGTGGTCCGAGCCGTCTTCGACCGACCGTTCGGCTTCCTCGCCGTGCACCGCGAGACCCGGCTGGCCCTGGCAGCGGGCTGGATCACGGACCCGGCCCCGGCGGGGTGAGCCGCCGGGGCCGCCGCGGGTTCAGGCTCCCGGGGTGATGCGGAGCCTGATGGTGCGGGCCTGCGGGCGCAGGGCGAACTCGGGCCACACGTCCGGCCCGCAGGCCCGGGAGCCGAGGCCGTGCTGGGCCGCGTCGATGATCAGGTGGCTGGTGGCGGACTCCGGGAGCTCGAAGGGGTGGGCGGCGCGGGCGAGTTGCTGCGGGGTGTGCCGGGCGAGGGTGAAGCCGGGGCGCCGCCCGCGCGGGTCGGGCAGGGCCGTCAGGCGCAGGACGCCGGTGCCGCCGCTGGTCAGCGTGAGGTGCCGCAGCCCGGAGCGGTGGCCGGTCTCCTGGGGACGCGCGTAGTCGACCGAGAGGTCCGCCACACCGGCCGTGAAGTGACCGGTGCGGGCCGCGCGCATGCTGTCGGGGTAGGACTCGAGCGGGCCGAGGCCGAACCACCGGGCGCCGTCCACGGGGGCCGTCCCGTCGGGCAGTTCGAAGCGCACCCCGATCCGCGGCCACACCGTCCCCCAGCCGCGCGAGGGCTCGATCTCCACGCGCAGTTCCAGTTCGCCGTCCTCGACCGTCCAGACGGTCTCCACGGTGACCGAGAGGGCGGAGTCGGCGGCGGAGACCCGGTCGAGGGTGCGCAGCGCGTCCCCGGCCTGCTCCACACCGACACGGCGGGTGGTCAGCCGGTCGAGTCCGTCGCGCCGCCAGAGCGCGGCGCTGGACACCTCGGCGAGGCTCGCGTCGCTGCCCTCCAGCCGGTCGGCGGTGCCCTCGTCGTTGTCGGTGGGCGCCCGGAACAGCTCCAGCCGCGGGCCGGTCACCGGGCGTCCGGCGAGGCGGGTGAGGGAGCCGCCGGTGAACTCGGCGATGCCGAGGGCGAGGGTCCCCTCCCCCGGCCGCCAGCCGGTGCGGGGCCGGACCGCGGGCACCGGGCGCCGTACCGTGCGGTCCAGTTGGGCGGTGGCGACCTCGTGCCCCTTGGGCGCCCAGGCGGTCTCCGCCGCGAGCACCGCCTCGACCGTCAGCCAGGTCTCGGCGTCCGCCGCGACCGCGACCGGCGGCAGCGCCACCCGCGCCGACCCGCCCGCCGCGACCACCGGTACCTCCAGGTCCCCGGCGTCCACGGGGCTCCCGTCGTGCTCGACGCGCCAGCGGAAGCGCAGGTCGGAGGTGTCGGCCGAGTGCCGCAGGCTGGTGACGACGAGTTCGCCGCCGTCGAACGCGAACCGGATCGGCTGCACGACGGCCTTGTACTCGTACAGGCCGGGCGTCGGCACGTCGTCGCTCAGCACCATGCCGTCCATCACGAAGTTGCCGTCGTGCACGACCTCCCCGAAGTCCCCGCCGTACGCGAAGTACGGCGTCCCGTCCGGGGCGGTGGCCGAGATGCCGTGGTCGCGCCACTCCCAGACGAACCCGCCGTGCAGCCGGGGGTGCCGGTGGACGAGTTCCTCGTACTGGTCGAGGGCACCGGGACCGTTGCCCATGGCGTGGGCGTACTCGCAGAGCAGGAAGGGCTTGGTGCGCTGCCGGGCGCCCTGCGCCGGGGTGCAGCCCAGCAGCGGGGCGGTGGAGCCGTCGGTGCCGATCTGCTCGGTCTCCGGCACCGTCGAGTACATCCGGGAGTACACGTCGGTGTAGTCGCCGGTGTAGTCGCCCTCGTAATGCACGGGACGCTCGGGGTCGCGGGCGTGCACCCAGGCCGACATGGCGGCGAGGTTGGCGCCGGTGCCGGCCTCGTTGCCGAGCGACCAGAGCACGACGCAGGGGTGGTTCTTGTCCCGTTCCACGGTGCGCTCGACGCGGTCCAGGCAGGCGGCACGCCAGGCGGGGTCGTCGGTGGGGTTGCCGGCCCAGCCGACCTTCTCGAAGCCGTGGGTCTCCAGGTCGCATTCGAGGACGACCCAGAAGCCGAGTTCGTCGGCGAGGTCGAGCAGCCGGGGGTGCGGCGGGTAGTGGCTGGTGCGGATGGCGTTCACGTTGAACCGCTTCATCCGGGCCAGGTCCGCGCGGGCATGCGCCTCGTCGAAGACCCGGCCGCGCTCGGGGTGGGTCTCGTGCCGGTTCATCCCGTGGAAGACCACCCGGCGGCCGTTGACCAGGAACCGGTCACCGCGGATCTCGACGGTGCGGAACCCGACCCGCAGGGCGACGGTCTCGGCGGCCGAGGAGACGGTCGCGTCGTACAGGCGGGGCAGTTCGGCCGACCACGGCTCGACGGCGGCCACCTCGACCGGCGCCACGTCGGCCGCCGTCGCCCAGACCTGCTCGACGCCCAGTTCGGGGATGCGCAGGGTGACCGGGAACGCGCTCGCGTCGGCGGTGATCTCCGCCTCGACCCGGCCGCGCCCGTCGTCGTACCCCGTCCGCAGCCAGACGTCCTCGATGCCGCCGGCCGGGCGGGCCAGCAGGGTGACGTCCCGGAAGATGCCGGGCAGCCACCACTGGTCCTGGTCCTCCAGGTAGCTGGCCGCCGACCACTGGTGCACGCGGACGGCGACGACGTTGTCACCGGGGCGGACGGCGGACGTCACGTCGAACTCGTGGGCCAGCCGGCTGCCACTGGCGGCGCCGATCTCGACGCCGTTCACCCACACCCGGAACAGCGACTCCACACCGTCGAAGCGCAGCAGGACCCGCTCGGCGTCCCGCCAGTCCTCCGGGAGGTCGAAGTGCCGGCGGTAGTCGCCGGTGGGGTTCTCGTCGGGGACGTGCGGCGGGTCGATCGGGAACGGGAACTGGACGTTCGTGTAGATCGGGCGGCCGTGGGCGCCGTCGCCCTCCAGCACCCAGTGGGCGGGCACCGGGATGCTGTCCCAGCCGCGGTCGTCGAAGTCCTTGGTCGCGAAGTCCTCGGCCACGGCCGCGGTGGGCGACAGCCGGAAGTGCCAGGGGCCGTTCAACGAGACGGCGGGCGCGTCGGAGTGCAGCCAGGAGCGGGCCGGACGCAGGTCGCCGTGGCCGGGCGCGGGGTCCGACACGTGCGCGGGGAGCGAGGAGCGCAAGAGGTCACAACCTTCTGTTCAGCGGGTGGCAGACGGTACCGTGAGCGCTCACGGGAGCGGTAACGGGAGGCGTTTCGGAGTGTGGGCTCCGGCCCGTGGGAGTGTCAAGACCGGGGGTCCGGGACACGGCATACTCGGTGTCCCTGCGACGTGTCCCTCGCGACGTCCTGCGACGCGGGCGTGTCGGCAGTCTCGTGGAGGTGAGTGATGGCGTCGTCGGGGACCGGCCCGCGCAGGGTGACGATCGACGATGTGGCCGAGGCCGCGGGGGTGTCCCGGCAGACCGTGTCACGGGCGCTCAACGACAAGGGCGAGATCGGCGTCTCCACCAAGCAGCGCGTCCTCGACGCGGCCCTCGCGCTGGGGTACCGGCCGAGCAGGTTCGCCCGGGGGCTGGTGCGGCAGGACACGGTCAGCGTCGGCCTGGTGATCCCGGACCTGCTCAACCCGTTCTTCACCGAGGTCGCCGCCGCCGCGCTGGACGCGGCCCGGGGCCGCGGCTGGCACGTCGTCGTGTACGACACCGGTGACCGCGTCGAGGAGGAGCGGGGCACGCTGGAGGTGATCGCCTCGCAGGTGGACGCGGTCGTGGGCTATCTGAGTCTGCCGGAGGAGGAGATCGCCCGGCTGGCCCGGGGGCTGCCCGTCGTCCTCATCGACCGCGCGCACCGCGGCGAACGGTTCAGCTCGATCCGGATCGACGGGGAGGCGGGCGTCCACGCGGCGATCCGGCACCTCACCGGGGCGGGCCACCGGCGCATCGGCATGCTGGACCACATGGAACGGTCCGAACCGAGCGTCCGGCACGCGTGGTTCGACGCCGCGATGACCGCGTGCGGGCTGGACGCCGGTTCGGTGGCCCGCGCCGACCAGAGCGCGGAGGGCGGGGAGCGGGCGCTCCAGGAACTCCTCGCGGAGCACCCCGACCTGACCGGCGTGTTCGTCTTCAACGACATCATCGCCTTCGGGGCGTTGCGCGCCGCCCGCCGCATGGGCCGCGAGGTCCCCGGGGACCTCGCGGTGATCGGCTTCGACGGTCTGCGGCTGGGCGCGCTGGTGGAACCCCCGCTGACCACGGTGGCCCTGGACATCCGCGGCCTCGGGGCGCTCGCGGTCGAACAGGCGGCGAGGCTGCTGACCGGGAGCGTCCCCCTGCCGGCGGACGAACTGGCCGTGGGGGCCGAGCTGCGGCTCCGCGGGTCGGGGTAGCGGCACGGACCACCGTCCCCCGGGTTTCACTCGGACGCGGTGGCGCCCGCGGCCGGCACACCCAGGCGGGCCTGTTCCTCCTCGACGATCCGGCGGGCCAGGTCGGCGTCCGACACGTCGACCGCGTCCGGGGTGGCCTCGGCGACCGCGCTGCGGCGGGCGTAGGCGTCGAACAGGCGGGTCTTCCGCTCCAGCATCCGCACCAGGCGTTCGTCCACTCCCCCGGTGGCGAGCAGCCGGTGCACGCGGACCGGTCTGACCTGGCCCATGCGGTGGGCCCTGGCCACCGCCTGGTGCTCGACGGTGGGCTTGAGCTGGGGTTCGCAGATGACGACCACGGAGGCGGCCTGCAGGTTGAGGCCGACGCCGGCCGCCTGGATCTGCGCGAGGAGCACGGCGGGGCCCGGGGCGGCGGCGTAGTCGTCGACGGTCCGCTGCCGCCGCGCGGCGGGCACGGCGCCGGTGAGGGGACCGAAGACCGCGTCGTCGGCGAGTGCGTCGGGGGGTGCGTCGGCGAGTGCGTCCCGGACCACCTGCAGCACGTCCTTGAAGTAGGAGAAGACCACGGTCTTCTGCCCGTTCTCGGCGGCCTCCTCGACGATCTCCCGGAGCCGCTCCAGCTTGGCCGACCCCTCCGGGCGCGCGTATCCGGCCCTGCGCATCGCCATGAAGTTCCCGGAGCGCACGGCCTCGCGGTACGCCTCCTCGTCCGAGGCGCTCAGCTCCTCCCACTCGTCGGTCCGCTGCAGGCTCGGGAGTTCGGTGAGCACGTCCTGCTGGTTGCGCCGCAGGTAGACGGGGGCGACGGCCTTGCGGAAGGCGACCGAGCCGGCCAGGGCGTCCCCGTCCGCCAGGGCTTTCGCGATGCCGTCGTCGAGCATCCCGACCAGGTTGCGGAACTCCGCGACCCGGTTCTCCATCGGGGTTCCGGTCATGAACAGGGCGCGCTCGCAGCGTTCGGCCCACCGGGCCACCGCCTGGGACCGCTTGGCCCTCGGGTTCTTGACGGTGTGCGCCTCGTCGACCACGAACAGACCGACCTCGCCGCCGCCCGGTGCGGGAAATCCGCGCAGGGCGTCGAACGTGGTCACCGCGACCCCGCCACGGCCCTTCCAGTCGGCGAACGCGTCGTGCCGGTCGGGGCCGTGCAGCAGCAGGACACGCAGGGCGCTGCGGGCCTCGATCTCCCGGGTCCAGTTGACGAGGACGCTCGCCGGGCACACCACCACGAAGTGACTCTGCCCCTCGGCGGCCAGGTGGGCCAGCACGGCGATCGCCTGGATGGTCTTCCCCAGGCCCATCTCGTCGCCGAGGACGACCTTGCGCTGCGCGAGGGCGAACCGTGCGCCGAAGGCCTGGTAGCCGCGCAGGGAAACCCGTCGGTGCGTGTCGTCGAGGTGCTGGGTCCGTACCCGCTCGGCGATCTCGTCCGGCAGGAAGCCCTCGGCGGCCGCCGTGTCGGGGGCCCGTCCGGAGATCTCGGCGAGCAGGCTGTAGTAGTCGGCCGAGCGGAGTTCGAAGTCCGTCCAGGCGGCGAGGTCGGACGACGGGCCGCGGAGCAGGTCGACCGAGGCCTGGGCGAACAGTCCGGGCAGGTCCGCCCGCTCCGCCTCGTCCAGCAGCGAGCGCAGCTCCGTCACCGCCGCCACTGCCCGCGCCTTCTTCTCCCGGCCGGCCAGGAGCATCCGGAACCGGCCGGCGGCGGGCCCCGCGGCGGCCTGCAGCGGGCCCAGCCGCTCGGCCAGGGCGGCCGCCCGGTCGACGGCGCGCCGTGCCTCCGGCCCCGCCTCCACCAGCACGTGCAGAGCCCTGACGAGCGCGGTGGTGCCGGGGTCCGGCCGGTCCACGTCGAGGTGGACGGCCACGGTCTCGTGCACGGCGTCGCGGAGCCTGCGGGCCGCGGCGAGCATCTGGTCGACGGTGCGCTGCCCCACCCCGGGGATCTGCCGCAGCCGGTAGGGGCCCGCGTCGAGCACGTCACCCACCGTGCGCAGCCCGCTCTGCTCCACGCCGCCCAGCCGCAGCCGCCCTTCGGTGACGTCCTGCAGCCGGGTGACCGGGATGGCGTCGAGTTCCCGTCGTACCGCGGCGTCGTGGATCGGGGCCAGTGCGGCCCGTGCCGCCGCCACGGCCCGTCGTGGTCCGCGACCACGTTCCGGGCCGCCTCGCACAGCCGCGTCCCCCTCGCGACCGCCTCCCGCTCGCCCCGCCCCACGTGCCCCGCCCCTCACTCGCCCTCCCCGCATCCTCCCACCCGCCCACGTCGGGCCGCGGCGGACACCGGGGCCCGACAGCGGGAACGGTCACTCGTCCCCGTCCGCGGTGTGCGAGGCCGCCGCATCGCCGGCACCGTCATCTTCGCGCCGTTCTCTTCATCCCCCACTTCCCTACAGGTACCGGACATTGACAAATTTCACGCGTGGAACGAACGCTGGCAGAGCGCACCCGGCACGGACAGTCGGCAACGGCGGCTCCTGATCCGATCCGGACGCGGACGATGGACCGTTGTCCCACGGTCGCCGAAGTCGAGGACGCTGCGCGGCGACTGGTCTCCCGAGCTGCCGGAGCCGCCCGCCTGCGCCGGATCGGAACGTCCCGCGAGGGCCGCCCCATCCCGATGCTGTCCGTGGGACACGGGCCGCGCCACGTCCTGGTGGTCGCCCGGCCGCACCCCGACGAACCGGTCGGCGGTGCGACCGCGATCTCCCTGGCGGAGCAGGTGGCGCACGGCGACCGGTCGTCCCCCGCGACCGACCCCGCCGTGGTCACCTGGGACATCGTTCTGTGCCTGGACCCGGACGGCGCCGCACTGAGCCGGGGCATCGAGGAGGCGACGGCCGGGCCCCGTCACACGCTGGACGACTACTTCCGCGCCGCCTACCGTCCGGTCGCGGCGGAACAGCCCGAGTGGGCGCCACTCGAAGGCCGGCGACTTCCCGAGAGCCAGGCGCTGTTCCGGGTGATCGACGAGCTGCGGCCGTTCATCCAGTGCTCCCTGCACGGCGTCGAGGCGGGCGGCAGCTGGGTCCAGTCGACCCGCGACCTCCCCGGACTCGCCGTACCGTTCATGACGGCCGCCGCGGAACTCGGCGTCCCCGTCCAGCGCGGTACGTTCGACGCCCTGTACTGGGAGAACCCGGCCCCCGGGATCTACGTCCTGCCACCGCCGGACAGCACCGGCCGACTGGCCGCCGGGTCCGAGAAGATCGGGCTGTCCACCTGGTGCGCACCTCAGCGGTACGGGGGCGCCACGGCCATCGTCGAAGTGCCCATGTGGGTGACCGAGTTGGCCGGTGACCCGTCCCCGCACCCGGACGCCGCCCGCGCACTGCGCGAGCTGGCCGTGCTGGTACGGGACGGCGGACAGCAGGTGACGGCCGTGCTCGACAAGGCGCGCGGGTTCCTGCCGACGGCGCGGGAGGATCCGTCCCGGCGGGTGCTGGAGTGGATGGCCGACGGCCTCTACGACCTGGTCGCCGAGTCCTGGGAACCGCTGGCCCGGCAGGCGGCCGACGCGACCCGCCCCGACGATCCACGCCGGTTGACGACGGCCCAGGTCTGCGCACTCGACATCGTGGCCCGCCGCCAGCCACTGCGCGCCGCAGGCCTGTTGGCACGGCTGCTGGAGGCGGCGGACGACCCCGCGGCCGGCGCGCTCCACCGCGACCTCGCCGAACTGTCCACCGCATGGTGCGCGGACTTCGAAGAGTCCCTGCGTCTGCGCTGGGTGCCGGTGCGCCGGCAGGCGGAACTCCAGGCGCGCACGGTCGTGGCAGCCGCGGAGAGCGCACTGACGACCCTGGAGTGATTCCCCTGCCCGGTGCGACGCCGAGTGGAGGGCGGCCGGACGGGGCCCGGGCCGAGCGGACCGCCGGCTTCGCCCGGCGGGGCGGCCGCCGCATCCGGGACCGCACCACCCGCGCCCGGCCCGGGGGCGGCGGCGGGTGGTGCGGTAGCCGTGGTCAGGTCCGGGTGCCGGGGACGACGAGGCCGGTTTCGTAGCCGATGATGACCAGTTGGGCCCGGTCTCGGGCGCCCAGGCGGCTCATGATGCGGCTGACGTGCGTCTTCGCGGTGAGCGGGCTCAGGTACAGGGCCTGGGCGATCTCCGTGTTGTTCAGGCCCCGGGCCACCAGGGTGAGGACCTCGCGCTCACGGGGGGACAGGGCGGCGAGGCGTTCCGCGTCGAGGCGGCCGTCCGGTGGCGGGGCCGCCTGGGGCAGACGCAGGATGCGGCCGATGACACGGGCGGTGGGCCCCGGGGAGAGCAGCGCGTCACCGGCCGCCACCGTGCGCACGCCCCGCAGCAGGTCGGCCGGGAGGGTGTCCTTGACCATGAACCCGCTGGCCCCGGCCCGCAGCGCCGCCATGATGTGCTCGTCGGTGTCGTAGGTGGTGAGCACCAGGACCCGGACGCCCGCCATGTCCTCGTCGGCGGCGATCAGCCGGGTCCCCTCGATGCCGTCCGTCTCGGGCATGCGGATGTCCATGACGACCACGTCCGCGCGTGCGCTGCGCGCCAGTTCGTACGCCTCGCGGCCGGTGGCGGCCTCGCCGACCACCTCCATGTCGGGGGCCGACCCGATGAGCAGCGCGAACGCGCCGCGCACCAGGGCCTGGTCGTCGGCGAGCAGCACGCGGATCGGCGCGTCGTCGGTCATCCGCCGTTCTCCAGACCCTGGTTGAAGGGCAGTTCGGCCTCGACCGCGAAGCCGCGTCCGTGCGGACCGGGGCCGGCCGTCAGGGTGCCGGCGACGCTGCGGGCCCGTTCCCGCATGCCCACCAGTCCGTACCCTGTGGTGCCGCTGGTGTCGGCGGACACCTGCCCGGGGCGGGGCCCGTCGTCCTCCACGGTCACCCGCAGCCGCCGGGCGTCGGCGGTCAGCCGCACCCGGACCCGGCAGCCGGGCGCGTGCCGCACGGCGTTGGTCAGCGCCTCCTGCACGATCCGGTAGGCGGCCACCCCGACGGGCGCCGGCACCTGCGGCGCAGTGGTGTAGTCGAGGCCGACCAGCGCGCCGGCCGCCTCCGCCGCCCGGGCCAGGGCGGGCAGCCCGTCCAGGCCCGGTACCGGCTCGCGCTCGCCGTCCAACTCGTCGCCACGCAGCACCCGCAGAGTAGTGCGCAGTTCCGCGCGGGCCTCCCGGCAGGTGTCGGAGATCGTCTGCAATGTCTTCGCCAGGCCCTTTCCGTCCAGGAGTTCGGGGTCCTCGACCAGCACGTGCGCGGCGACCGACGCCTGCACGCCGATCAGCGTGATGCTGTGGGCGAGCAGGTCATGGAGGTCGCGCGCGATGCGCATGCGTTCCTCCGCCACCCGCCGGGCGGCCTCTTCCTCACGGGTCCGCTCGGCGCGCTCCGCCCGCTGGACGATGGCGGCGACGTACTGGCGGTGGATGCGCACCGCGTCCCCGATCACCACGACCGCCAGGATCCAGCCCCCGTTGCGCAGGATGTCCCAGGCGGTGTTGGAGTCGTCCTTCGCCAGCATGATGCCCATCATGAGCCCGATGGCCGCGGTGACGGTCGTGTACGTCCGCCATTGAGGGCCGGACAGGGCCAGTGCGTACAGCGCCACCAGGCTGGCCGGTACCGCGGCGAGGTGGTTGTAGTCGGCCGTGTGGTAGACGGCCAGCACGGCGACGACCGCCAGCGCCGTGGCCATGGGGGCGCGCCGCCGTCCGGCCAGGAGCACGGCGCCGGCCGTCAGGAGCACGAGGCCGACGGCGTCCGGCCGGGCGCCGTTGGACTCGTCCAGGACGACGGCCAGCACCGACTGCACCACCAGTACCGCGAGCGGGACCAGGATCTCCGACCTGGTGAGGGGCGGCAGACGCCATGTGCGCGCGGTGGCCGACAACACGTCACGCCTCCCTTTCCCGGGGCCTGCCGGCGCCCGCCTCGTCCGACCGACCGGTGCCGAAGCCGAGGCCACGGTCACCGCCTCGTCTCATGTTCCCGTTCCGCCGGCTCCGCGGGCTGCTCCGACGCCGCCGGAGCCGGGGCGGACTCCCTGCCCGGCCACCACAGGCGGCGGCCCAGCAGCAGGGCGGCGGCCGGTACCAGGAACGACCGGACGAGGAACGTGTCCAGCAGGACGCCCACCGCGATCACGAAGCCCAGCTCCACCATCGACACGAGCGGCAGCACGGTCAGCACGCTGAAGGTGGCGGCCAGCACCACGCCCGCCGAGGCGATGACACCACCGGTGGCGGTGAGGGCCGGCAGCACCGCGCGTTCCTCACGCATCCGGTGGAGCAGGAAGATGCCGTAGTCGACGCCGAGCGCGACGAGGAAGACGAAGCTGAGCTGCGGCAGGGAGGGGTCGTTGCCGACGAAGCCGAAGAGCGGTCCGAAGACCAGTCCGCCCAGGCCCAGCGCGGCCACCCAGACCACCACCACCGCGCCCAGCAGCACCAGGGGGGCCACCAGGCTGCGCAGCAGCAGGGCCAGCAGCAGGAAGACGGCGGCCAGCACCAGCGGGATCACCACGGTCTGGTCGCGTCCGGTGGTGTCGTCGGTGTCGATGCGCTGCGCGCTCTCGCCGCCCACCAGGGCCCGGTCGCCCAGGGTGGTGCGCAGCCGCTCGATGGTCGCGGTCTCCGCCGGGCTCTCCGGCTGACCGGCCGCGGTGACGCCGAGTTCCGTCCAGCCGCGCGCGCTGCGGCCGGTCGTCACCTCGGTCACTCCCGGGGTGCTCCGTGCCTCGGCGGCCACCGACCGGGCGTCCGGCGTGTGGGCGAGGACCGTGATCGGCTGGCTGCTCTGTCCGGGGAACGCGGCGGCCAGTTCCTGCATGGCGGTCACCGACTCGGGCCGCTGGGTGAAGGCGTCCTCCTGGCGCAGCCGGCCGGAGAGGTTCAGCGTGCCGAGCGCGAGCGCGCCCAGCACCACGAGTCCGGTCACCAGGGTCACCACGCGTCGCCGGGTGACCAGCGCGCCGATGCGGTGGTACATGCCGTGCCGGGCGGCCGGCCGGGTGCCGTAGGCCGGGACCAGTGGCCAGAACATCCGCCGTCCGAGCAGCACCAGCACCGCGGGCAGCAGCGTGGTCATGGCGGCGAGCGCGCAGAGCACCCCGACCGCGCCGGTCGGGCCGATGGCGCGGGTGCTGTTCATGTCGGCCAGCAGCAGCACGGTCAGGCCGGCGACCACGGTTCCCGCCGAGGTCGCCACCGCCGGACCGGTGCGCCGCAAGGCGTTCAGCATGGCCTGGTAGGTGTGCTCGGTGGTGTGCAGTTCCTCGCGGTAGCGGGCGATGAGCAGCAGTGCGTAGTCGGTTCCCGCACCGAAGACCAGTACGGTCATGACGGCGCTGCTCATCGTGTTGACGGTCAGTCCGGACAGCCGGGTCAGCAGATAGGCCACCGCCATCGCGGCGACGGCCGCCACCCCGGTGCACACCAGGGGCAGGAGCCACAGCAGCGGACTGCGGTAGGTGGCGATCAGCAGGACGGCCACCACGGCGACCGTGACGACGAGCAGCAGGCCGTCGATCGAACCGTAGGTGTTGTCCATGTCGGCGGCGAGCGCGCCCGAGCCGCCCACCTTGACGGTGAGGCCGTCGTGCCGGTCCTGCGCCACCTGGGTGCGGATGTCGGCGACCACGTGCTTGCTGTCGCCGGCGCTCTGGGCGACCGACACCGGGATCATCAGGGTGCGGCCGTCCTTGCCCATGATCGTCCGGGGCGCCGGGCCGACGAGGTCCAGGTGCCGGTCCAGGGCGGCGGCCCGGTCCTGGGCCACGGTCCGGTCGGCCGCGGTCAGGCCGCCGGCCCGCTGGTAGACCAGCACCAGGTCGGTGGTTCCGCCGCCGGGCATGGCGTCCAGGATCCGGGCCACCTGGGTCGACTGGGCGCTGGCCGGCAGGTAGTCGACCTGCTGGTCGGTGGTCGCCCCGCCCAGCTTTCCGGCGAACGGCACGGCCAGTGCCACCAGCGCCACCCACAGGCCGATCACGGCCCAGGGGATCCAGAGGTGTGAGCGGGAATGCCCGGGACGCCGGGTGTCGGTCGGCTTCCGCAGCCGCAGCCGCGGTCCGGTTCGCAACGTGTCCATGGCACCCAGACTCCCGTTCTGCCTGCGCCGGGGCATCGCGCCGGCGGCGTAAAACGCCCTTACTCCCGAGGGCGCAGCGACGACCGGTTACTCCCGCGGGAGTACGCCGGCGGGGGCCCGCCCGGCGGCGTCGAGGCCGTGGTCGGTCCGCTGCTTCTGCCACGCGGACTGCCCCAGGCTGATCAGGCCGTGCTCATAGGCGTAGATCACCAGCTGCACCCGGTCGCGCACGCCGAACTTCTCGTAGAGCCGCTGGACGTGTGACTTGACCGTGCTCTCGGCGACCACGAGGAGCTTGGCGATCTCCTCGTTGTGATAGCCGCACACCAGGAGCTTGAAAACGTCGAACTCCCGGGAGGTGAGGCGGTCCAGCCCGTCCTCCTGGGAGCGGGTGACCGTCGGCCTGCGAGCGAACTCGGCTATGACGGTGGCGATGAGCCCGGGTGACAGGACGGACCCGCCGCGCGCCACCGTGCGGATGCCCTCGAGGATCCGCTCGGGCGGCGAGTCCTTGAGGAGGAAGCCGCTCACTCCGCAGCGCAGCGCTTCGAAGAGCGTGTCGTCGTCCACGTGCACGCTGAGGATCACGATCCGGGTGTCCACGACGGCCGGGTCGAGCAGCAGCATCCGGCTGGCCTCGATGCCGCTGATGCCGGGCGGCATCGACACGTCCATCAGCACCACGTCCGGCTTCGTCCTGCGCACCGTGTACACGGCGTGGAGGCCGCTGTCCGCCTCCCCGATGACATTGATGTCCGGCTGGTCGGATATGGCCATGCGAATGCCGTCACGCACTAGGGGATGATCATCGACTATCAGTACATCGATCTGTTCCACGACTGCAGTCCCGTCATGTGGGGAGGGATCGGAGTGAGGTCGGGAGGGGATGACGGACGGCCGGTGAGCAGACGACGGTCAGCCTGTCGTCGGCGCCGGTGCCTTGGGGACGGCGACGCTGTGGGCGAGCGGGAGGTGGACCAGCACGGTGAAGCCGCGTTCGTCGGCACCGGTCGTCAGCCAGCCGCCGTGCTCCGCGACGAGGCGCTGCATCGAGCGGCTGCCCTGCCCCCCGGACCACGGCGCCGGGTCGGCTCCGGGTCCCCCGACGTGGCGGTCCCGGCCGAACGGGAGGTGCGTACGGCCGTACGACCACACGCGGAGCCGGACCGAGCGGTCGACGCGGAACTCCACCAGCACGGTCGAGCCCGGGGCGTACTTCAGGGCGTTGGTCAGCGACTCACGGGCGACCCGCACGACGACGGCCCGCAGTGCCGCCGGCAGGTGCTCGTCCGTGCCGCGGCTGCGGAACACGACGGCCAGGCCGGTCCGGCGCAGCCGGTTCACGACGTCGACGAGGCACTCGTCGGCCGGACCGGGTCTGCTGTCCTCGCCGCGGAGCTGTCCCATGGCCTTGCGCAGCTCCACCATCGTGTGGGCGGCGGTCTCGCCGATCACCCGCAGACGGTGGTCGTCCTCCTGGGCGGTGCGGGCCTGCATGGCGATGGCGGTCAGGCCCTGCCCCACGGTGTCGTGCAGCCGGCTCGCCAGTTCCGCGTGGCCGGGCGGGCGGCCGTGGAGGTGCGCCCGGTCCGGCGCCGGGGCGGGCACGGGCAGGGTGACCGGGTTCGGCCGGTCCGGCCGCCGGCGCAGGACGGCCACGAAGCCCACGGTGCCGGGCAGGCAGACCATGCCGGTGGCGACGGCGTACGCGCCGGCGGACCGGTGTCCGGCGAGCAGCAGCATGAGCAGCGGCACGGTCGCGGTGCATACGGCGCCGAAGAGCGTCACGACGAATCGGTGGCGTCGCGGGAGATGGTCGGCCAGGCACCCGGCGACGAGTCCGAGCGCCAGGGACAGTAAGAGCAACGGAACCAGCTGGAAAAGCGGAATGGAGATCACTGTTTCCAAGGAAACCCCCGCAGTGATTAATGATCACAACATTTCCAGACGTCAGTGTACTTTCAAGAACTGGCGTTCGCTATCCGCCGATGGATCCAAAACCTCCTCCGAACGGCGGGGAAGAATTAACCTCCTGCGGTCCGGTTCGCCATTTCGGACATGGACAGCACATCTGCTGACGTGTAGGATCCCTTCACATGAGAGCGGAGGAGTTGAAGGGCAGCCTGGACGGCATGCTGCTCGCCGTTCTCAACGGGGCCCCGATGCACGGGTACGCCATCATCACCGCACTGCGCGAACGCAGTAACGGCACGGTGAACCTGCCGTCCGGCACCGTCTATCCGGCCCTGCACCGCCTCGAGAACGCGGATCTGATCAGCAGCAGCTGGGACAGTTCGGCCGGGCGCCGCCGCCGGGTCTACGAGATCACACCGGCGGGCGAGCGGGCCCTGCGCGAGACGCGGGCCAATTGGCGGGAGATCATCGCGACCGTGCGGTCGGTCGTACTGAGCGACGAACCGGCCTGAGTTACCGGCGGTTTACCGGCTCCGCTTTCCCTAGAAGACGTCTTCCGATTCGCGCTCGACCAATTGTTGACGAGCGGTCAGTTGTAACCTGGCCGTCATCCGGCAATGCGCCGACGTCAACCTTTGATCGGAGTCCGCTTCTCCGTCATTAGCCGACGAGCCTCGGAGAAAACGCCGATCAGCAATCCGGCGGTCATTGTTCCGGAAAAGCAGACCGCGGGCCAATACATGTGTCCGTGCGAGGCGTCGAGCCGGTAGACCAGCAGAACGCACAGGCACAGCACGGCCAGGACCACACCCGTCGCGACGCCGGCCACCCCGTCCATCGGCCGTCGCGCGCTCGGCGCCCGGCGCAGCAGCCAGACGGAACCCGCCACGGTCGCCGCCACCGAGGCGAAGAGGGCGGGGGCGACCCAGCGGATCAATCCGGGTTCCCCGGCCCAGGGGTCGGGACTGAGTACGACCGCCAGGAACCAGCCCACGGCGAGGAAGGGCACCCCGCGCAGGACCATCCGGGCCATCCGGCGGCAGCGCGCTATCCGCCCGCACTCGTTGAGCTGGGCCGCCACCAGACCGACCGGGCCCCAGCGGCTGACGGCCTCCGGCTCGGAGCAGCCGCCCTCGACCTCGCAGAGCAGGCCGTCACGTATCTCGTCGAGCACCCGCCGCCGCCATGCGCGCGGTCCGCGCAACCGGCCGTCGAGCTGGGCCAGATAGACGTCGATCGTCCAGGTCCGGTCACCGTGCCCCACCAGTCCCACCGCCCCCCGGCGCGTATGCGGGACCAGGTCCCCGTCCTCCGTTGCGCCATCTGCCTCAGCTTACCCAGCCGCGCTGAGCGCTCAAAAGCCCTTCATCGTCTCGGCGCGCCACCGGTCCCGGTAGTGGCCCGGTTCGGCCACGAGGCGAGCGTGCGGGCCGCGCTGGGTGATCCTGCCGCCTTCCAGCACGACGATCTCGTCGAACTCCTCGAGTCCGTGCAGGCGATGGCTGACCAGCAGCACCGTCCGGCCGGCACGGTCCGCGGTCGCCGCCAGCGTGTCGGCGAGCACCGCGTCCGCGGTCGCGCGGTCCAGGGACTCGGTCGGTTCGTCGAGCACGAGGACGGCCGGATCCGACAGCAGCGCGAGCGCGAGCAGCAGACGCTGGCGCTCGCCTCCCGACAGCCGGTCGCCGCGCCGGCCGATCCAGGTGTCCAGCCCGTCGGGCAGCCGGCGCACCCACTCCGCGGCGCCCACGCGCGCGAGCACCCGCATCAGCCGCTCGTCCGTGGCGTGCGGGTCGGCGAGCAGCAGATTGGCCCGGACGGAGCCGGTGAACAGGGCTGCCTCCTGGACCAGGCCGCCCACGAGTCCGGGCCGCAGTGCCGCGCCGTCGAGTTCGCCGATGTCCACCCCGCCGAGGGCGACCCGGCCCCGGTCGGCCCGCAGCAGCCGCAGGGCGAGTGCGAGCACGGTGCTCTTGCCCGATCCGCTGGGGCCGACCAGCGCCACGCGTGCTCCGGCCGGCAGCGAGAGGGTCACCCCGGACAGCGCGGGAGCCGCCGCTGCGGGATAGGTGACGCTCACGTCGGTCAGCGTGAGCGACACCGGAGGCGTGGGCGCGGGGACCGGCTGTGCGGGCTCGTCGGCGACCCGCAGCCGCAGCACCTCACCCACCCTGCGGACCGCGCCGGTCAGGGTGCCGAGGCGTTCCCCCGCCGCGCGCAGCTGCAGCGTCTCCTCCAGCAGGGTCAGGCTGGTGAGGACCAGCACGGTGGCCATGACCCGGTCCAGTCCGCCGTGCCACGCCGTCCAGCCGACCGCCGCGCAGGTCGTCAGCTGGACGAGAAGACCGGCCGCGGTCAGGAACGCCAGCCACCTGGCTCTGCCGCGTTCGAGCGCCTCGACGGCGTCGGCGGCGGTCCGCCCCCAGCGCTGGGCGGTCTCCTGGCCGCCGTTCAGCAGGAGGTCCTCCAGCCCTTCGACGAGGTCCACCGTGCGGGCCGCCAGGTCGGCACGGGCGGCGGCGAGCGCGACGTCGGTGCGGTGCATGACGAGGGCGGCCGCGGCCGGCAGCACCAGGCCCGTCAGCACGAGGCCCGCCGCCAGCACCGGACCGGCGGCCGGCAGCAGGACCGTCGCCCACACCGTGCCCGCGGTCCCCACCGACAGCACCGCGACGGCCGGCAGCGCCACCCGCAGCAGCAGTTCCTGCACCGCGTCCACGTCGGAGGCGAGCCGTGCCAGCAGGTCGCCCGTCCGGTATCCGGGCAGCCTGCCGGGGGCCAGCGGCACCAGACGCTCGAAGAAGCGGCCGCGCAGCCGGGCCATGAGTGCCAGCACCGCGTCGTGCCCGGCCAGCCGTTCCGCGTAGCGGAAGGCGCCCCGGCCGATGGCGAGCGCCCGGACCAGCACCACCGCGACGGCCAGGACACCCAGCGGCGGCCGCCCCGCCGCCCGGCACAGCAGCCAGGTGGCCGTGGCGGTCAGAGCGACGACGGAGGCCTCGTAGGCGACCGCGGCCCCGGCCGCCAGCGCCAGCCGCACGAACAGCCCTCCCCGCCCGGCGCCCGGCACGGCGGCGGCCTCGCGGAGTTCCTCGGACGGGTACGCGGCGGGGCGCGTTCCATGGGCCGTGGTCATGACGCCGCCCTCCGGGACACGGCGGCTGCGTGAACGACCGCGAACACGGCCGTCACCGCCAGCCCTACCAACAGAACTCCCCGCCCGGCGCCCGGCACGGCGGCGGCCTCGCGGGGCTCCTCGGACGGGGGCGTGGCGGGGCGCGTTCCATGGGTTGTGGTCATGACGCCGCCCTCCGGGACACGGCGGCTGCGTGAACGACCGCGGACGCAGCCGTCACCGCCAGCCCTACCAACAGAACTCCCCGCCCGGCGCCCGGCACGGCGGCGGCCTCGCGGGGCTCCTCGGACGGGGGCGTGGCGAGGGGCGGTGCGGGGGCCGTGGTCATGGGGTCGCCGTCCGGGACGTGGATCCGGTCAGGACGGCCCGGCCGCCGCCGACCTCGATCAGTGCGTCGGCGGTCTCGGCCACCGCGGGCCGGTGGGTGACGACGAGGAGGGTGACGGAACCCGCCAGCCGCCCCAGAGCGCCGAGCACACGTTCCTCGGACTCGCCGTCCAGGCGTGCGGTCGGCTCGTCCAGCAGCAGGAGCGAGGGCTCGCGCAGCAGCGCGCGCGCCAGGGCGAGCCGCTGCCGCTCCCCCGCGGACAGCCGGGCGCCGCGTTCTCCCACCGGCGCGTCCAGGCCGTCCGGCAGCCGGCGCACGAAGTCCGCGGCTCCGGCCTGTTCGAGGGCGTACCACATGCGGTCCCGCGCGGCGTCGGGCCGTGCCAGGCGCAGGTTGTCGGCGACCGTGCCGTGGAAGAGGTGAGGGCGTTGCGGCACCATCGCCATCCGCCGCGTCCAGCGGTCCTGGTCGAGGTCACCGAGGTCGACGGCTCCCGAGCGGATGTGCCCGGCGAGCGGCGGCAGCACTCCCGCCACGGTACGCAGCAGGGTGCTCTTCCCGGCGCCGCTCGGACCGGTCAGGACGTACCTGCGGCGGGGCGGCAGCTCCATGCGGACCCCGGTGAGGACGGGGGTGTCGTATCCCACCGCCAGGTCGTGCAGGACGAGCGTCCCGTCGGCGGGGTCGGGTGCGGGCAGCCGGGGGCGGGTGCGCGCGGGTGCCCGCGCCGGTGCCGGGGCGCCGCGCGTCAGCCCGTCGAGTTCGTCGAGGACGGCGTGCGTGTCCTGGGCGGCGTGGAACTGGGTGCCGAGGACGCGCAGCGCCCGGTACGCCTCGGGGGTCAGGAGCAGGACGGCGAGGGCGGACGCGAGGCTCATGGCGCCGTCCAGCAGCCGGAAGCCGACCGGGACCGCGATCAGGGCCACCGACAGCGAGGTGAGGGTCTCCAGCACGAACGACGACAGGAAGGCGAGCCGGAGCACCCTCATGGTGATCCGCCCGTGCTCCTCGGCGGCCGTGCGCACCCGTACGGCGGTGCGGTCCTGCCGGCCGAGCAGGCGAAGCGTCACGAGCCCGGCGACCGCCTCGGTGAACTGACTGCCCAGCCGCAGCATGGCCCGCAGCCGGTGCCGGGCGCGGGCCTGGGTGTACAGGCCGACGAGCGCGAGCAGCGCCGGTACGAAGGGGAGGGTCACCAGGACGACCAGCGCCGAGGGCCAGTCGAGGACGAAGAGCGCGGCGAGGATCACCAGGGGGCTCACCACCGCGTCCGGCAGCGCCGCGAGCGGTCCGGTGACATAGCCGTCGACCGAGTCGACGCCCTGGGTGAGCAGGGTGGTCAGCGAGCCCGCCGACGCCTCGCCGCGCACGCCCGCCTCGCGTACGGCCCGGTCGGCGTCGAGCCGCAACCGCCGTTTCCAGCGGGCGGCGGCGGTCTCGGCCGACCACCGGTCCCAGCAGGCGAGCGCGCAGCGGCCGGCCAGGACCGCCCCCGCGGTCACCAGCAGGGCCCGGCTCACGGACCCGCCGGTGACCGCGCGGGCGACGACCAGCACCTGGGCGACCGTGAGCGCGGCACCGGCCACGGCGCTCGCGGTGCGCAGCACCAGGAACCGGCGCAGCACCGGCACCCGTCGAACGCGCCGCATGTCGAACGGGCCGCCGCGACCTCCTCCTCCGCTGCTCATGTCCGGTTTCCTCCGGGTGTGGTGCGTCTGCGGCTTCGGCTCAGTAGAAGACCGGGGAGCGGTGGTCGACCCGGCCCCGGAAGATCCACCACGCGTAGGCCTGGACGGCGACGACCAGGAGCAGTACCGGACCCGCGGTCCAGGTGATCAGCGCCAGGGACGTGCTGGAGCCCGCGAGCTCCTCGACCGCCGGGGGACGGTGACCGGACTCCCGCGCGGTGATCAGTGCCGGGTACTTGCCCGCGACGACCGCGACCGGAGCCAGGGCCACCGCCGTCGCGGAAGCGGCGAACGCCTGCCAGGCGGAGCGGGGCGTGCGCCAGACCACCACCGCCAGCTTGGCCGTCACACCCAGCAGCGCCACGACCGCGAACACGGGATGCCGGAAGGCCCCGTCGGGAAGGCCGCCGGACATCCCGGTCACCAGGGTGGCGAGCAGCAGCAGACCGGCCGCGGCGGCCAGGGCCGGCACCGCGCGCCGGGCCCGCTCCGCCACCGCGCCGTAGGCGCGCGCGGTGAGGAACGCGGCCCCGTGCACGGCGAACAACGCCACCGCGGTCACGCCGCCGAGCAGGGAGAGCGGCGTCACGGAGCCCGCCACGCCCGTCACGGAACCGGCGGCGTCCAGGTCGACGCCGCCGGCGAGCGCGGCCAGCAGCGCGCCCCAGCCGAAGGCCGCGGCCGCGGCACCGCCGAGGACCAGCGCGTCCCAGAAGGCGCGCGTCCTCGCCCCGGCGCTCCGGCTGCGCAGCTGCACGGAGACGTTCACCACGACCACCCCCACCACCGCGACGACCACCAGCGGGTAGGCGCCGGTCAACAGGCGGGACTCCAGACCCGGCAGCGTGCCGATCATCGTGCCGACGGCGACCAGCAGCCACACCTCGTTGCTGAGGAAGAACGGGCCCAGCGCGTTGAGTGCGAGCCTGCGTTCGGCGTCCTCGCGCGCCACGTACGGCAGCACGAGTCCGACTCCGTAGTCGATGCCGGCGAGCACGAGGTAACCGGTGAACAGCACGCCGAAGGCGCACAGCCACAGCGTGGCGTATCCCATGGACGGTCTCTCCTCTTTCGGTACTCAGACCAGTACGGCGACGTCGCGGTCGTCGTCCTGCGGATCGGACGGCAGGTCGTCCGCCATGCTGCCGGTCCACAGACCGGTGTCCTCGGTCGGTCCGCGCCGGGCGACCCGGGCCAGCAGGAACCAGTCGAGGACCAGCAGTACGGCCACCACGGTGACGAACACGGCCAGGGAGAAGGTGAGTTGGCCGACGGTGAGTGAAGGCGTCAGTGCTTCCTCGGTGCTGAGCAGTCCGTAGACCGTGTACGGCTGCCGGCCGACCTCGCGGAAGACCCAGCCGGCGATGTTGGCCACGAAGGGCAGGGCCGTCATCGGGAGGAGCAGCCACGTCAGCACACGGGAGGACAGGATCCGGTCCTTGCGGACGGCGATCAGGGACCAGACGCCGACGATGAGGGCGAGCAGGCCGATCACCATCATGGTCAGCGCCGCGTACCGCACCAGCGTGGCCGGCGGCATGTCGACCTGCCCGAACTGCTTGCGCAACTGGGCCGCGTAGGCGCTGAGTTTCTCCTGGGAGTCGATGAACGCGGCGAACTTGACCGGCTGCTTCTTGGTGACCAGCTCCAGCTGGAGCGCACCGAGGCCGGCCGTGACGACGGCGCCCCAGCAGGCCGCGTGGGCTCCGGTGCGGAACGACCTGCGCAGGAACTCGCGGTCGGCGCGCCCGCGCCGCTGAAGGTAGGCGGTGACGCCGAGCATGAAGAAGCCGCCGGTCAGCACGGCGGCGCCGACTATGTGGCCGATCGCTATCCAGGCGTTGGAGTTGGTGATCAGGGCGACGGGGCTGGTGAGTTCCAGTTCCGAGCCGTGCTTGCGGTAGCCGACGGGGTGGTGCAGGAAACCGTTGGCGATCAGCGCCCAGACGGCCGACATGTAGGCGGCGGCCACGACCAGCCAGAGCAGGGTGAGATGGGTCTTCTTCGGCAGCCGGTGCCTGCCGAAGATCCACAGGGCGAGGAAGGTCGACTCGGCGAAGAAGGCGACCACCGTCTCCACCGCCAGCGGGGCGCCGAACACACCGGACGCCGCGTCCTCCAGCCCGGACCAGTTCATGCCCAGCTGGAACTCCATCGCGAGACCCGCGCCGATGCCGACCGCGTAGTTGATCACGTACAGCAGTCCCCAGAAGCGGGTCATGCGCTCGAAGACCGGGTCCCCGGTGCGCACCCAGCGGGTGTAGGTGATGGCGACGAGCAGGACCAGGCCGAGTGTCAGGGCGACGAGCAGGTAGTGGAAGACCACCGTGAGCGCGAATTCCAGCCGCGCGAGTCCAAGAGCCCCCATTGCCTTCCTCTCCCGGTGCGAGGGCGCACGCCCGTGATGACGACGGGCGACAGGTGCGATCGATCAGTAGCGACGGTACATATAGCGTTCCTACACGTCAATTTCCGTCTTCCCGTCCAGGCCCGGTGCGGCCGTCCCCGGACGGGTCTCGCCGCGGCCGAGCACGTCGCAGGTCCAGCCCGCGCCGCGCCAGCGGTCCAGGTCCAGGCCGGGCCTGCCGTCCACGAGCCGCGCCGACCGGACCCGCGCGGCCAGCGGGGCGGGGTCGACCGTGCCGAACTCCCGCCATTCGGTGAGGTGCAGGAGCGCGTCCGTCCCCTCGGCCGCGGCGGTCGCCGACTCCGCGTACTCCAGGCCGGGGAAGGTCTTGCGCGCGTTGTCCAGGGCCCGCGGGTCGTACACGACGACCTCGGCGCCGCGCTCGCGCAGGGCCGCGGCGACCGCGAGGGCGGGCGAGTCCCGGATGTCGTCCGTGCCCGGTTTGAAGGCCGCGCCCCACACGCCGACCCTGCGGCCGTCCAGAGTCCCGCCGCAGGCCCGCACCGTGAGCTCGACCAGGCGCTCGCGCCGCCGGACGTTGATGCCGTCCACCTCGCGCAGGAAGGCCAGCGCCCGGCCGGCCCCGACCTCCTCGGCACGAGCGGCGAAGCCGCGGATGTCCTTGGGCAGGCATCCCCCGCCGAACCCGAGGCCGGGCTGCAGGAACTGCCCGCCGATGCGGGAGTCGTGGGCCAGGGCGTCCGCGAGTTGCCACACGTCCGCGCCGACGGCCTCGCAGACCTCCGCCATGGCGTTGATGAAGGAGATCTTCGTGGCGAGGAAGGAGTTGGCCGCGGTCTTGATGAGTTCCGCGGTGGCCAGGTCGGTCTCCACGGTCGGCACCCCGGCGAGGACGAGCGCACGGTACACCTCGCGCAGGGCCCCGGCGGAACGGGTGTCGCCCTCGGCCCGTCCGATGACCAGGCGGTCGGGGCGCAACGTGTCCTCGACGGCGTGGCCCTCGCGCAGGAACTCCGGGCTCCAGGCGAGCGAGGCGTCCGCGCCCACCGGTGCCAGCCGCCGGAGCATGCCGGTCAGCGCCTCGGCGGTGCCGACCGGAACCGTCGACTTCCCCACCACCACGCAGGGGCGCCGCAGATGGGGGGCGAGTTCGCCCACCGCCGAGGTCAACTGCCGCAGGTCGGCCCGTCCGTCGGACCGCTGCGGGGTACCGACGGCCAGGAAGTGCAGCTCCCCGAACTCGGCCGCCTCGGCGTAGGAGTCGGTGAACCGCAGCCGGCCGTCGGCGACACCGCGCGCCAGGATCCGCGCGAGGCCGGGTTCGAAGAAGGGCGGCCGTCCCTCCGCGAGCGCGGCCGTCTTCTCCAGGTCGACGTCCACGCCGAGCACCTCGTGCCCGAGGTCGGCCATGCAGGCCGCGTGGGTGGCGCCCAGGTAGCCGCATCCGATGACGGTGATCCTCACGCGTACTCCAATTCTCGGGTGTGTGCGGGGCGGGGCACGGACTCAGCCGGACACCGTCAGCAGGGCCGTCACCAGCAGGGCGAAGCCGAGGACGATGTCGAGGGTTCGCCACTGGTGCCAGTGGATCCAGCGCTCGCGGACCGCGACGAGCCGCCGTTCCTCCGCCTCGTCGGGCGGCGGGACGGTGAGCAGACCGCCGGCGGCGGCCGGTGCGGCCGGTGCCGCTGCGGCCACCTGGTGCGCGATCGCCTTGTTGATGCGGACGTTGACCAGTTCGGACATCAGCGCCAGCGCGATGTTGCAGGCCAGCGCGAGACCGCGCAGCAGGCGCGCGGCCGGGTCCTGCGCGGTGAACAGCAGCAGCAGGGTCGCCCCGCCCGTCGTGAGGTTGACGGCGGGCATGTACCGCTCGATGCTGCGGTCCAGCGAGACGTGCAGCGACATCCACTCCGGCACGGGGAGCTGCCGGAACGTCGGGCACACCCCGTACAGGACCATGAGCAGTGCGCCCGCCTGGATTCCGGTGCCCAGCAGGCCCAGGAACGTCAGCAGTGAGCTCCACATCTTCGTCTCCTCTCGGCTTCGCGTCGGTGTCAGGCGGAGAGGTGGATCGACCGCAGGGCGGCGATCTCGGACATGCGCTGCTGCGCCAGCCGGTCGGCGGCGGTCGCCGGCGGGATGCCGTCGGCGACCGCCCGGCCGAGGACCGCGCGGGTGGTGTCGAAGATCCGGGCCGCCCGCGCCTTCGCCCGGGCGAACGCGAAGCCGTCGATCTCGTCGGCCACCTGGATCAGGCCGCCGGCGTTGGCCACGTAATCGGGGACGTACAGGATCCGGCGGTCGGAAAGGAGCTTCTGCACCCGTTCGGTGGCGAGCTGGTTGTTGGCCCCGCCGCAGACGATCTCGGCGCGCAGCTCCGACACGGTGGACTCGTCGAGGCATCCGCCCAGCGCGCAGGGGGCGTAGAGGTCGATATCTGCGCGGCGCAGCGCGTGCTCGTCGGCCACCGCGGTCACCTGCGGGTGTCGGGCGAGCACGGCGGCCACGGCGGCGCGGTCGGGGTCCGCGACCAGCACCGAGGCGCCGGCCTCGACGAGCCGGCCGACCAGGCGCCGGCCCACCTTGCCCACGCCCTCGACGCCGATCCGCCGTCCGGTCAGGTCCGCCTCGCCCCAGGTGTGTTCGGCGGCGGCCAGCATCGCCTGCAGCACCCCGTACGCGGTCAGCTCGGAGGAGTCGCCGGCCCCGCCCGCCTCCCGGCTGCGCCCGGTGACGTACCGCGACTCGCGGGCCACGACGTCCATGTCCCGTTCGGTGGTGCCGATGTCGCACGCGGTCACGTACCGTCCGCCGAGGGCCTGCACGAACCTGCCGTAGGCGCGCAGCAGCGCCTCCGTCTTGACGCGCTGGGGGTCTCCGATGATGACGGCCTTGCCACCGCCCAGATCCAGTCCGGCGACGGCGCTCTTGTAGGCCATCGCCCGGGACAGCCGCAGTACGTCGGTGAGCGCGGCCGTCTCGTCGCGGTAGGGGTAGAACCGGGTGCCGCCCAGAGCCGGGCCGAGCGCCGTCGAGTACACGGCGATGATGGCCCGCAGACCGCTGGTCTCGTCCTGGCAGAACACCACCTGCTCGTGACCGCTGCGCCGGGCGAACACGCCGTCGGCGTCGAGTTCCGGCAGGGGTGCGGTGATGACGTCGGTCATCGGGACACTCCTCCTCGTCGTTCCTCGGTGGGCACGGACGACGGCTCCCCGGCGGTGCCGGGTGCGGCGAGGACCAGCGCGCTGTTGAAGCCCCCGACGCCGCGGGCCACCACGAGTGCCGTGCGCAGCCGGGCCGGACGCACCGGCTCCACCACGAAGTTCAGGCCGTGTCCGGCCGACGCCGGGTCGAGGTGCACGGTGGGCGGTACGACCCCGTGGGTGAGGGCGAGGCAGGCCCAGGCCACGTCCAGCGGTGGGCCGCCCGAGTAGAGCCGTCCGACCATGGACTTCGGCGCGGTGACGAGGACCTCCCGCGCCCGGTCCCCGAAGACCGTGCGCAGGGCGCGCACCTCGGCGGCGTCGGCGTCGGCGACGCCCGCGGCGTCCGCGAAGACCACGTCGACGTCCTCGGGAGTCAGTCCCGATCGGCCGATCGCCTCGGACATCGCCCGGGCGAGCTGCCGCCCGTCCGGTGCGGGATCGTAGGGGTGGTACGCGTCGTGCGTGGCCGCGTGCCCCAGCACCTCCGCGTAGACGGAGGCGGACCGGGCCCGGGCCGCCGCCAGTTCCTCGACGACCAGCACGGCGCCGCCCTCCCCGGGGACGTAACCCGCCGCCGCGGCGTCGAACGGCCGGTAGCCCGCGGCCGGTTCGGACGCCCGGCTGAAACGGCCGAGGTCGTTCTGGCAGACCAGCGCGTACGGCGTGAGCGGGGCCTCGGTGCCGCCGGCCACGACCGCGACTCCGCCGCGCTCGATGTTCCGGCGGGCCTGCGCCAGGACGTCGAGGCCCCCGGCGCTGTCCGCGACGAGGACGCCGCAGCTGCCCTTGAGGCCGTGGCGGATGGAGATCTGCCCGGTGCTGGCCGCGTAGAACCACGCGATGGACTGGTAGGCGCTGACCGCGGACGGGTGCCGGGACCACAGGGCCTCGATCTCCCGCTGCCCGAACTCGTTGCCGCCGGAGGCGCTCGCGGTCACCACGGACACGTCGAACGGGTCCAGTGCGGCCGGGTCGAGCCCCGAGTCGCCGAGGGCGTAGTCGGCCGCGGCGAGGGCGAACCAGGTCCAGCGGTCGGTCTGCACGAGGAACTTGTTGCTGATGTGCTCGGCCGGGTCGAAGTCCTCGACCTGGCCGGCCAGCCGGATCGGCGAGGTGTCCGGGTAGCGGGTGAACGGCGAGATCCGGCACTGGCCCGCGAGTGTGGTCTTCCAGTGCTCGGCGACGCCGAGGCCCGTCGGCGCCACCACTCCGATGCCTGTGATCACCGCCCGGCGGCGGGCTTCGGTCGTCGCTGGCATGGGCGTCACAGCTCCTTCAGACGGGAGAAGACCATCGCGGACTGGAACCCGCCGAAGCCGCTGCCGACGGACAGGACGTGGTCGACGTGCGCCTCGCGTGCGGTCAGCGGGGTGTAGTCGAGATCGCACTCGGGATCCCGCGTGGTGAGGTTCGCGGTCGGCGGGATGGCGTCCCGGTCGATCACCAGCGCGCACGCGGCCATCTCCAGGGCGCCGATGGCCCCGAGGGAGTGCCCGATCATCGACTTGATGGAGCTGATGGGGATGCGGTACGCCGCTCCGTTCAGGCTGCGCTTGAACGCCCCGGTCTCGTGCCGGTCGTTCTGCTTGGTGCCCGAGCCGTGCGCGTTGATGTACCCGATGTCCTCGGGGTTCAGCCCGGCCTGGGCCATCGCCTCGTCGATGGACCGGCTCATCTCCACTCCGTCGGGGTGCAGGCCGGTCATGTGGTAGGCGTTGGCGTGGCTCGCGTAGCCGGTGACCTCGCAGTAGACGTGGGCCCCGCGCCGCCTGGCGTGCTCCAGCTCCTCCAGGACGAGCACCGCGCAGCCCTCTCCCATGACGAATCCCTGCCGGTCGGCGTCGAAGGGCCGGGAAGCGCCCTCGGGGTCGTCGTTGCGCGGGCTGGTGGCCCGGATGGCGTCGAAACAGGCGTACGAGATGGGAGAGATGGGCGATTCGCTGCCGCCGCAGAGCATCACGTCGACGGTGCCCTCCTCGATCTGCTGGGCGGCGAGGCCGATGGCGTCGATGCCCGAGGTGCAGCCCGTCGACACGACCGCCGACGGGCCGTGGGCGCCGTGCCTGATGGCCACTTCGGTGGCGACGGCGGAGGGCACGAAGACCGAGTACATGAACGGCATCGCGTACCGCCCGTCGACCTCCCACCGGCGGCCGTGGTCGCTGAGGACGACGTACTCGTCCTCCAGCCGCATGGTGGCGCCGACGGCGCTGCCGAGGAGCACTCCGGCGCGCTCGCCGTTCCAGGCACCGGTGTCCAGGCCGGCGTCGGACACCGCCTCGGACCCGGCCACGAGGGCGAACTGCCCGTAGCGGTCGTTGCGCCGGATCTCCTGCGGGGTCAGGCCCGCCACGACCGGGTCGAAGTCGGCCTCGGCCGCGACCTGGGAGCGGTACTCCGAGGCGTCGAAGAACGTCACCCGGCGGGTCGCCGGCTTCCCGCTGACGATCCTGGCCCAGAAGTCCTCGCGGGTACTGCCGCCGGGCGCCACGGCGCCGATGCCGGTGACGACGACCCTGCGCGGGCGGCGGGCGCCGTTGCCGGTCATACCGCGGCCCCCGCCTGCCACTCGGCCAGGGTCTCGGTGTCGACGTGCCCGAGGTCGGGCCTGGGCGCCAGCGGGCCGAGGAAGAACACCACGCGGACCGCGGCGTCCGACTCGTTGACGATGCGGTGCCGGGCGTTCCTGGGCACGAACACCGCCTGGTCGGCATCGACCGTCCGGCGCTCCTCGCCCAGGTCGACCCTGAGCCGCCCCTCCACCACGTGGATGAACTCCTCCGAGTACGGGTGGTAGTGCTCGGTGATCACCTCGCCGGGCTCCAGCCGCACGGTCCCGGAGAACCCGCAGGTCGTGCCGACGGTGCCGGGCGACAGCTGGGTGCGCAGGTCCGCGCCACGCCTGCGGTTGGCCGGCACGTCGCCGACGCCGACGACGCGGGAACGGCGCGCCTCCAGAGCGTGCTTGACGGCCTTCATCTGGATGGCGGTGTTGCGGTTCAGACGCTCCTGCATCGCCGTGTCGTCCACAGGTGCCTGCGGCTTCATCGTGAAGTCCTGCTGCCAGCGCATCCGGGTCCGGGCGTCGTCGACCGGCTCGTAGGTCCAGCGCAGGTGCATGTACTCGAAGAAGCCAGTCTCGATCCGCTGGGACCGCACCGTGCGGGTGGCGCGGTCCGTCTCGCGGCGCGACACCCACGACCAGACGTTCCCGTCCTCGTCCGGGTGCATCGTCAGCCGGAAGGTGACCGAGTCGGGTCCGGACTCCAGCACTTCCACGGCGGAGTACTCGGTGAACAGGTTCGGCCAGTTCCGGACGTCGTTGGTGATCTCCCAGACGAAGTCGAGGGGTGCGTCGACGACGATCTCGTTGTCCGTGTGTCCGGGCATGCTCCGGTTCACCGGCCCGTGGTGACGGGAGCGTCGCCGGCGACGGTCAGGCGGACCGCGTTGGGCGTGGCGTCGGCGGTGGTCTGCTCCTCGGCGTCCACGCCGGTGCGCTCCTTCAGCTTGGCGGCGAACTCGGCCCGCGCGAGCGAGTCCAGTTCGAGCTGTTCGAAGGTGCTGTCGAGGTCGGCGACGGTGAGGGAACGGTCGGCGCCGACGGCGAGCAGCATGCTGATCAGGTCCTGGTCGGAAACGGGGACACCCATGGGTGGTTCTCCTTTGGCGGAAACGGGGTGGGGTCGTGCTGCGGGTCCGGCTGCGGGTCCCGTCGAGGGGACCTGCCGTGGGCGCGGAAGGTGCGCTCAGCGGCCGGGCGGTGCGGCGAAGTCGAAGCCCTGGGCGAGGTGGCGCATGTTCTCCGGGGCGTCGGTGGCGATCCACCGCATCATGTCCTTGAGCATCTGCTTGGTCGGGGTGACGAAGCGTGCGTCGCGCTCGCGGAAGCCGAAGCCGGGCGCGACGAAGTCGGCGGTGGCGATGCGCTCCATGAGGTCGCGGCCGGCCTCCGTCGCGTCGAGCGTGCCCGCGTCGACCTGGTCGCAGAGCCGGACCATGTGGTCGAACAGCTCGCGGTAACCGGGCTGGTCCGGCCACCACAGACCGACGTTCGGCCCCTCCTCCAGCGCGCTGAACACGCTGTCGTCGCCGGTGCGTTCGTAGGCGTCGATGAGCCGTTCCAGGCGCAGGTTGCCCGGGACCCCGCCGTACGCCCACACGCGGAACACGGCGTTCCACAACTCGTAGTTCTCGAACGAGACGAAGGAGCTGTTGACCATCGCGTCGTTGAAGTCGAGCAGGCCCTGCTCCAGCCGTTCCACGAACGCGAACCGCTCCGTCGAGAAGTCGTCGTCCTTGAGCGCGGCGAGCAGCCGCCAGGACAGCGCGTTGATGACCTCCGCCGTGTTGGATATGCCACGGGAGAAGAGCGGGTCGAGGAATCCCGCCGCGTGCGACATCAGGCACCAGCGGTGACCGACCGTCCGCGACGAGGAATACTGCAGCCGGTCGGTCGACACCCATTCCCGTACCGGGCGGGCGTCGGCGAATATCCGCTCCACCGCCGGGAAACGGGCCGCGTGCCGGGCGAATTCCTCGCCGGGCGTCAGGTCGGCGGCTTTCGGATAGCGACGCTCGTCGAAGGTGAGGCCGACACTGACGAGCTGGTTACGGGAGCGCGGTTCGTTGTTGAAGGGAATGACCCAGAACCAGCCGCGCTCGAACATGTGGTGCATGGTCCCCTGGAACCACGGCACCGGGGGCATCTCCTCCAACGGCATGCGCAGGCATTCGTCGGTGGTCTTCACGCCCACCATGTGGGTGAACAGGGAACGGGAGTGGTGCTTGAACCGGGCCGGCTCCTCCCGCAGCCCCAGCTTCTGCGCGAGCGGCGAACGGAACCCGCTGGCGTCCACGAGGTAGCGCGCGGTGTGGCGCCTGCCGTCCTGGCCCACGACGGTCACCTGGTCGTCGCCGAACTCCACGTCGGTCACCCGGTAGCCCTGCCGGGCGGTGCAGCCGTAGCGCACGGCGGCGTAGAACAGGTAGGCGTCGCTGTCCTGCCGGAACAGGTGGCTCGACTGGTTCAGCTTGGCGGGGGCGTTGAACTGGTTCACCTCACGCGGGTCGGGCTCCTGTCCCTCGTGGTGCACCATGAACCCGAAGTGCCGCTTGATGCCGTTGGAGGTGCCCATCTCCTGGAGGCAGCTCTCGTAGGAGGTGAGCATCTCCAGCTCCGGAACGCCGTACCGGCGCGCCAGCAGCTTGAAGAGCACCAGGGTGTGCGGGGTGGTGGACTCGCCCACCGCGAACCGCGGATGCGTGCCGGCGTCGATCAGCAGGACCGACGCTCCGTTGCGGGCCAGAATGGCCCCGAGCGTGGAACCGGCGATTCCCGATCCCAGAATCACCACATCGAAATCAGAGTCGTTTTTCGTGGGGCCGCTGGACGACATTCAACCCTCCCCTTTCACTGGGTAAGAAATTACTGCCGAAACGAGTTCGGGCGCTTCCTCCGGGTGTCGGAATTCCGCCTCCTCCGAGGTGCGGAGTTCCATCTCCTCCGCACGGCCGATTTCCGGATCAGACGGGCGAGTCCTTGGGGATGACCCCTTCGTGCCACGGGACCGGCACGGAGTGCACCGCGGCACCGGTGCGCCGGGACACCTCGACGGCGAGCCTGCGCGCCCTGCGCCGGGCGGGGGAGAACCAGCCCGAGCGGCCGCTGTCCGGGATCAGGACGACGCCGGCGCCGACGGATCCGGCCAGGTACGGGATGTCCCGGGACACGTGGAACACCGGGACCAGGGTCCACGGCACGTCGGTGTCGTACAGGATCTCCGACAGGTCCATGTCGGTCCGCAGTTCGTAGTCGAACCACAGCTCGCCGTAGGGCAGTGCCACGGCGCCCGCGCTCATGGGCGGCGGCCACGGCATGACCAGGGCGAAGGTGAGGGTCCCGCCCCGGTCGCGGGTGTACGCCGCGGCGCTGCGCACCGTGGTCTCGCACAGCCGCTCCACCGGCAGCACCAGCACCACGTTGCGGCCGTCGCGGCAGGCCGGGAACAGGGCCGTGAGTTCCAGTCGGCTCATCACGTGGCCTCCGCCCGCCGGGCCAGGAACCGGTCCACGAACAGCGTCGAGTGCGTCCCGGCCAGGAACTCCGGCTGGGCGATCAGGTCGCGTACGAGGGGGATCGTGGTGGCCACCTGCCCGCTCTCCACCTGGAACTCGTCCAGCGCGCGGGTGAGCCGGGTGACGGCCCGCTCCCGCGTGGGCGCCCAGGCGATCACCTTGGCCAGCAGCGAGTCGTAGTGGGCGGGGACGGTGTCGCCCTCGGCGAAGCCGGAGTCGGTCCGGATGAACGGCCCGGCAGGCGGCCGGAACACGTCCAGCGTCCCGGGGGTCGGCCGGAACCCCTGTATGGGGTCCTCGGCGTTGATCCGGCACTCGATCGCGACCCCGCGCACCACGGTGTCGTCCTGGGTGAGGGTGAGCGGCTCCCCGGCCGCGACCCGGATCTGCTCGGCGACGATGTCGATGCCGGTGGCCATCTCCGTCACCGGATGCTCGACCTGGATACGGCCGTTGATCTCCATGAAGGTCAGCCGGCCGGCCTCGTCGGCGAGGAACTCCACGGTTCCGGCACCGCTGTAGCCCACCGCGCGGGCGGCGGCGACGGCGTACCGGCCGATCTCCTCCCGCTGCGCGGCGGACAGCCTGGGCGACGGCGTCTCCTCGACCAGTTTCTGCCGGCGCCGCTGCAGGGAGCAGTCGCGCTCGCCCAGGTGCAGGACGGCGCCCCGGCCGTCGCACAGGATCTGCGCCTCGACGTGGGCCGCCGCGGGCAGATACCGCTCCACATAGACGTTCGGGTCGCCGAACAGAGCCTGGGCCGTCGCCCGGGTCTCCCGGAAGACCGTCGGCAGGTCGTCCGGTTCGTGCACGACCGCGATACCGCGGCCGCCACCGCCCGCCGCCGCCTTGATCACGAGCGGGAAGCCGATCGCGTCGGCGACCTCCCGGGCCTCGGCGAGGGTGGCGACGGTGCCCTCGGAGCCCGGCAGCACCGGCAGCCCCGCTCCGGCCATCAGGCCGCGCACCGTCGCCTTGTCGGCGATGCGGTGCATGACCTCGGGGGGCGGGCCGATGAAGGTGATGCCGTTGTCCTGGCACACCTCGGCGAAGTCGGCGTCCTCGGACAGGAACCCGTATCCGGGATGGATCGCGTCGGCCCCGCACTTCAGTGCCGCCTCGATGACGTTCGGCACGTCGAGGTAGCTGCGCTTGGCCGGCGGCGGGCCGATGTGCACGGCCTCGTCCGCGAACCGCACCACCGCGGACCGCACGTCCGCCGTGGAGTACACGGCGGCACTGGCCACTCCCAGCTCCCGGCAGGCACGGGCGACGCGCAGCGCGATCTCGCCCCGGTTGGCGATCAGGATCTTGCGGAACATGACACCCCCAGCCCTGTCTCAGGTCTCGTCCGGCTCGATGCGCAGGAGTGCCTGCCCGTACTCCACGGCCATGGCGTCCTCGGCCAGGACCTCGGCCACCACCCCGTCCCACTCGGAGGCGACGTGGTTCATCAGCTTCATCGCCTCGACGATCCCGATCGTCTGGCCGGCCACGACCCGGTCGCCCGCCTCGACGAACGGCCGGGCTCCGGGCTCGGGGGCGCGGTAGAACGTGCCGACCAGCGGGGCCGTGACCGTCCGGCCCGGCGCGGGCGGCGGCCCGGCGGCCGGGGCCGGCCCGGCCGGCTCCGCGGGCGCGGCCGGCGGTGCGGCGGGGTCGGGGGTCCAGACGACCTCCAGCTGTGCCTCCCCGACCCGCCCGGTCACCGCGGTGGGCGTGCCGGGCAGGTCGCGGACCAGCCTGCCGATCTCCTCGCGCAGCAGTTTCAGCCGCTGCTCGTCACGGTCCTGGGCGGGGTCGGGCAGCAGGATCCTGCTCGCCGCCGCGCCGTTCGCCGCCGTCCGGTCAGTCATCGTGACCACCTGTCCGCGCGGACGCGGTGCCGAGCCGCCGGAACCGCTCGTACCGGGACCGCGCCGGTTCGCCGGGGCGGTCGGCGGGTGGTCCGTCCAGGGCCCGGACGATCGCGTGCCGCAGGGTCGCCGCCATGACGGCGGGCGCCGCCTGCGCCCCGCCGGGGGGCTCGGGCAGTACGGCGTCCACCACGCCGAGCCGCAGCAGTTCGGGCGCGGTCAGCCGGAGCGCCTCGGCCACCTGGGCGGCGTGCGAGGGGTCACCGAAGAGGATGGTCGAGCAGCTCTCCGGGCTGATGACGGAGTAACAGGCGTTCTCCAGCATGAGCACCCGGTCGGCCACGGCGAGGGCCAGCGCACCGCCGCTGCCGCCCTCGCCGAGGATCACCGATACGACGGGGACGGCCAGTTCGGCCATGCCGAGGATCGACTCGGCGATCGCCCAGGCCTGTCCGCGCTCCTCGGCGCCGAGCCCCGGGAAGGCGCCCTGGGTGTCGACGAGGGTGACGACGGGGATGCCGAGCCGGTCGGCGAGCCGCATCAGCCGCAGGGCCTTGCGATAGCCCTCCGGCTGGGGCATGCCGAAGTTACGGCGGACCAGTTCCTGGGTGTCGTGGCCCTTCTGGTGGCCGATCAGCATGACGGTGCGCCCGCCGACGGCCGCCAGGCCGCCGACCACGGAGGGATCGTCGGCGTAGAGGCGGTCGCCGTGCAGTTCCACGAAGTCGTCGGCGATCATGCCGATGTGGTCCAGCGTGGTGGGCCGCCGCGGGTCGCGTGCGGTGCGCACGGTGTCCCAGGCGGGCCGGGCGGCGAGGGCCTCGGGGTCGGTCAGCGGCTCCGCGTCCGCCGGGGCCGCCGGGACGTCGTCCGTCGCGGGGTCGCCGGCCAGCAGTGCCAGCAGCCGGCCGAGCAGGCCGCGCAGCCCGGCGCGCGGCTCGACACGGTCGAGCATGCCGTGTTCGAGGAGGTGTTCGGCGCGCTGGAATCCCTCCGGAAGCCGCTTCCCGGTGGCCTTGGCGATCACTTCGGGACCGGCGAAGCCGATGGCGGCGCCGGACTCCGCGACGAGGATGTCGCCGAGCGTGGCGAACGACGCGGTGACCCCGCCGTACGTGGGGTCGGTCAGCAGGCAGATGCTGGGCACGCCGTGGCGGCGCAGCCTGGCGAAGGCCTGGCTGGTCTTGGCCATCTGCATCAGCGAGACGGCCCCCTCCTGCATCCGGGCCCCGCCCGAGGCGGTGACCACCAGCAGCGGGATCCTCAGGTCGAGGGCCCTCTCGGCGGCCTCGGTGACGGCCTCTCCGACGGCGGCGCCCATGCTGCCGCCCATGAACGCGAAGTCCATGACGGCGACCGCGACGGGCCGGCCGGCGATCTCGCCGGTGCCGCTGAGCACGGCGTCGTCGAGCCCCGTCCGCTCCCGGGCGGCGCGCAGCCGGTCCCCGTAGGGCCGGGAGTCGGTGAAACCGAGGACGTCCACGCTGCGGTGGCGGGTGTCGGCCGGGGTGAACGAACCGGGGTCCAGCAGTTGGTCGAGGCGGTCCGCGGCGCTGAGCCGGCCGTGGTGTCCGCACTCGCGGCACACTCCCAGGTCCCGGCGCAGCCGCGGCAGGTAGGCGGGTCTGCCGCAGCCCCGGCAGCGGGCCCATTTCGGCTCGTCGACCGGGAGGAGGACCGGCGGTTCGGCGGTGGTGGTCATCGGCGTCCCCCGCTGTCCGGGGTCCACTGGTAGAACTCGACGGCGAGGGCGTCGCCGGGGCTCTTCCAGGAGTCCGGGTCGTAGGGATCGACCAGCGGGCGCAGCCGGCGGCTGAGTTCCTGGAAGTCCTCCCGGCCGGCGGCCTCGCGCAGCGCCGAGCGGTGGTCCCCCTCGAATTCGACGTAGTGGAAGTAGAGGTCCCGGTACCCGAACAGGTGCCTGCGCCGGACACCGAGAATGTCGGGCAGCGGGCCGGAATCGGATTCTGCGAACAGCTTGGCGATGTGCTCGGCGTTCTCCGGATGCATCCGGGCGACAATGAGCGCGCGGTCTGGCATGCGACCCCCTCGGTCCGATTCTCGTTCTCTGGATTGGGAAAAACTAATTTCCTGTCCCGCTCCTGTCGCCCGCCCGGGTGATGAATCGACGTGTCCGACGGGGGACGGTTCGTCTCCCCCGTGCGACGGAGAAAGGACGACCGGGCGCGGCAGGAGCGGGGAATTCCGCCTCACCCGTCGGCGAGTGCTTCGAGGCGCTCCACCACCGCGGAGACGGGAGGCAGCCGACGGAAGTCGTCGCGCACCAGGGAGACCGCCTCGGCGTACCCGGAGTCGTCGATCACGGTGCGGACGGCCTTGCGCACCGCGTCCGGGGTCAGGGCGGCGGGGTCCAGCGACGGCGCCGGCGGGGTGTACACGTTGGCGAGGTTCACGCCGAGTCCCAGATTGGCCAGGTGCATGCTGACCACCGGCTGGTCGGCGCCCATCGGCAGGAAGCACAGCGGCACGCCGGCGGCGAGGGCGACGAGGATGGAGCTGAAGCTGCCGTGGCTGAGGAACACGGCGCAGTGCGGCAGCAGGGCGCGGTGGTCGACGTAGGGGACCAGCCGGGTGTGGGACGGCACGGTGCCGTACTCGGCGGGGTCGGTGCCCCGGCCGATGGAGACGACGAGCCGCACCGGCTCGTCGGCCAGCGCCTCCAGGACGGTCCGGTGCACGGCGCGGGCGGCCGGAGTGCCGACGAAGGTCGTGCCCAGGGACAGGTGGACGAGCGGGGCCCCGTCGGCGCTGAGCCAGTCGGGAGCGGGGGGTGCCGGCTCGTCGAACATGTCGGGCCGGTAGCGGAACTCGTGGGCGAGCCGCTCGCCGTAGGGCAGGTCCAGGGTGCGCGGCTTGCGGTGCAGGTAGAGGTGGCTGAACATGCGGTGCAGCTGCGGGTCCTCGGGGAGCCGGTACTTGGCGGCCAGGGCCGCGATCGCCTCCCCGGCCATGGCCTGCATGACCGGCCGCGGGGTGCCCATCGCGGAGGCGGCGGCGGCCTGCGGCACGCCGAGCAGTTCGGCCGCGATCCAGCCGCCGAACTCCATGGCGTCCCACACGATCAGGTCGGGTTCGAAGTGGCGGGCGTGGGCCACCAGGTCGTCGACCATGCCCATGCCGGCGACCTCGGCGAACGCCCTGATCGGAGGCCCGGAGCTCTGGTGGAACTGCGGCAGGGACGTGGGGTCGGACTGGGACCAGTCCACCCCTGACGGCAGCAGCTCGATGCCCTCGCGGGTGAAGGCCGCCCCGAACGTCTCGGCGGTCGCCGCGGCGACCGTGTGTCCTGCCGTGCGCGCCGCCCGGACCAGCGGCAGCATCGCGTGGAAATGCGCGGTTCCCGGTACGCACGTGAAGAGGATTCGCATTCCGCCCCCTTTTTCTTCCGGTTTTCCTTCCGGATTCACCGGTGATTCTAGGGAGCCGTTTCCGAGGCCACTTCCTCCGGCCGCACCCGTCCACCACGGCACTGCGGCAGGAACACCTCCCCCCTACGGAGGAGAATTCTTCAGCCCTCTGCGGATGAGGCCCCGCCGTAATTCACCGGCTAGTCTCGCGACATGACTACAGATGTGTTCGCGCTCGATTCCGAAGTGGACGGCGACCATCTCCGGGCCGTCCTCGGGCAATTCGCCACGGGTGTCGCGGTGATCACCGTGCCGACCGGTCGGGGACCGGTCGGCATGACGGTCAACTCGTTCTGCTCGGTCTCCCTCACCCCGCCGGTCGTGCTGTTCTGCGTCCGGCACCAGTCGCAACTGCACGAACCCTTCTCGGCCGCCACCGCGTTCGCGGTGAACGTGCTGGCAGAGGGCCAGGAAGAGCTGTCCCGGCAGTTCGCCCGGCCGGGGTACGACCGGTTCGGCGCGGTGCGCTGGCGCCCGGGCGTGACCCGGTCGCCGGTGCTGGGCGGGGCGCACGCGGTGCTGGAGTGCCTGACGCACCGGGTGCTGCCGACCGGCGACCACGACATCGTGCTCGGGAGGGTCGTCGCCGCCCATCCCCTGGGCTCCGGCCGGCCGCTGCTGTTCCACGCGGGCGGCTACCGCGAGCTCGCCTGAGCCGCGGCCGGGGGGCCCGAGGCCCCCCGGCCGGTCAGGCCGCGACGCGCGCGGATCCGTCAGGAGCCCGCACCGTCCGTTCGATCAGGCTGAGCGCGGGTGCCGTCATCACGGTCGACACCAGCGTCATCATCACGAGCATCGCGAACACCGTCGAGTCGATCACGCCCAGGTCCAACCCGACGCTGAGCACGACGAGTTCGGTCAGTCCCCGGCAGTTCAGCAACGCGCCGAGGGACAGCGCGTGCCGCCGGTCGACCCCGGCCGCGCGTGCCGCGACGGTGCTCCCCACGCCCTTGCCCAGCACCGCCACGCCGAGGGCCAGCAGGCACCAGCCCCACAGCCGCGGGTCCGAACCGAGCAGCCCGAACCTGGTGCGCAACCCGGTGGAGACGAAGAACAGCGGCAGCAGCAGCGTCGTGGTGAACGTCCGCACGGGTGTCATCGCCTGGTGCACGTTCCGCTCCCCGCGCGGTGTCACCACGCCGAGGAGGAACGCGCCGAAGATCGGATGCACGCCGATCTCCTCCGTGGCCAGGGCCGAGAGCAGCACCGCCGACAGCACGACCGGCAGCAGCACCCCCTGCGGCAGGCCGGAGCGGACCAGGCGGACCAGCAGCGGCCGGACGAACAGGAACATCACCAGGACGTAGGCCACCAGCAGCACCAGGGTGACGGCCACGCCGCCGAGCGAGGCGCTGGTCGCCAGGGCCACGACCACGGCCAGCAGGCACCAGGCCGCGACGTCGTTCAGGGCCGCGCACGCCAGCGCCATCGCCCCGAGCAGGGTCCGGTCCAGGCCCCGTTCGACCAGCAGACCTGCCAGCACCGGGAACGCGGTCACGCTCATGGAGACGGCGATGAACAGGGCGAACGTCAGCAGGGACACGCCGGGCGGCGCCAGCGCCCCGTACATCGCGGTGGCGAGCAGGACACCGCCGGCGAAGGGGATCGCCATGCTCGCCTGACTGACCGTCATCAGGGCCTCACCGCGGCCGCGCAACAGCCCGAGGTCCAGTTCGTACCCGACGAGGAACATGAACAGCACCAGCCCCACCTGGGCCAGGACGTTCAGCGCCGGGGCCAGGTACGGCGGGAACAGCCACGCGTACGCGGCGGGCCAGACCAGCCCCAGCAGCGAGGGGCCCAGCAGTACGCCGGCGAAGATCTCGCCGACCACCTGGGGCTGCCCGAGCCGGGCGAACAGCGCCGCGCACGCCCGGCACGCCAGCAGGATCACCGGCAGGACCATGAGCAGCTTGGGGATCGGATCGGGTCCGCTCGCGGCGGTCGGCTGGGCGACGCCGCCGCCCGCCCCCACGGACCGGGCGTGCAGCAGCAACAGCAGGGCCCCCGCCACCGGCAGGAGCACCAGCGCCCCCTGACGCAGGGCGATGCGGCCGAGCCGGGCGGAGCGCGCGGGCCGTGCGACGGCCCTGGTGTCAGCCACCGTCGGGCACCTCCTTCACCATGGGAAGGCCGGTCGCCCGCTCCGGACGGAACCCGACCGCGACGATCCGGGCCTTGGCGCGCTGCAGCGGACCGAGCCGGAACAGCGTGCGCAGCAGAGCCGGCGGCCGGCCCTCGGTCCGGCCCGCCAGCAGCGGCGTCACGAAGCGGTCCTGGATGGTCCGCTGCAACCGCTGGGTCAGCGCGGTCGGCAGCGACCGGCGCTTCTGCACGCGCGCGAGCAGGCGCTCGTCGACCCGGCCGGTGATCAGGGCCGGGGCCAGGATGCGCGCCGCGGCGACCGCGTCCTGGACGGCGAGGTTGATGCCGACACCACCGACCACGGACATCGCGTGCGCCGCGTCGCCGATGGCGAGGAACCCGTCGCGGTACCACCGCTCCGCCCGGTCCAGCCGTACGTCCAGCTCGTGCACGTCGTCCCAGGAGGTGATCTCCGCGGTACGGCCGCCGAGCCACGGGATCAGCGTCTCGATCCGCCGACGGAACTGGTCGAGGCCGGCGGCGTCGGACCAGGCGTCCGCGGTTCCCTTGGGAATGACGTAGGCGGCCTGCCAGTAGTCACCGCGGTGGATCATCGCCACCATGCTGCCCCGGCTCAGCCGTGCGAAGGTGCGGGCGGGATCGGTGTCCTTCCTGGTCAGCCGGAACCACAGCAGATCCATCGGCGTCCCGAACTCCCGTACCGGCAGGCCCGCGTCCGCGCGCAGCACGGAGCGCCGCCCGTCGGCGGCCACCGTCAGCGGGGCGCGCAGCTCGCGTTCCGTGCCGTCCTGCACGTAGCGCACCCCGGCGATCCGGCCGTCCGCTTCGATCAGGCCGGTCGCCCGCGCGTTCATCTCGATCCGGAACCAGGGGTACCGGCGGGCCTGCGACGTGACGAAGTCGAGGAGGTCCCACTGGGGCATGTAGGCGATGAAGGGGTACTTGATGCGCAGGTCGGAGAAGTCGGCGAGGGGCATCTCGCCGTCGTCGGTCACCGCCAGCACCGACGACTCGCGCTGGTGCGGGATGGCCAGGAACTCGGCGCCCACTCCCAGGTCGTCCATGATCTGGAGGGTCGACGCGTGCACGGTGTCGCCGCGGAAGTCGCGCCGGAAGTCGGCGTACTTCTCCAGGACGACCACCTCGACGCCGGCGCGGGCCAGCAGCCAGCCGAGCACGACCCCGGCCGGCCCGCCCCCGGCGATCACGCATCCTGTCTCTTCCGCCGTCCCGGGGTTCATGTCGTCCCCACCTCGACCTCCCTGTGTCCGTCCTTGTGTTCCTCGGCCCCGAGGGACCGCAACGCGGGCCTGTGCAGCAGGAGTACGAGGGCCGCGCCCAGCAGGGCGGCGAGGTTGATGCCGACGAGCGCGGCGCGCGCCCCCCATGCCTGCGCGAGCCAGCCGACCAGTGGGGCGCCGATGGTGGTGGTGCCCATGGTGAGCATCATGAACAGCGCCATGACCCGCCCGCGCATCTCCGGTGCCGATCTCAGTTGCAGGCTGGAGTTGGCGGCGGTGATGAAGGTCAGCTGCGCGACGCCCACGGGTACCAGCGCCACGGCGAACCACGCGTAGCCCGGCATGAGACCGGACACCAGGTTCGCCGCGGCGAACGCGGGCGCGCTGGCCGCGACGAACCGCAGCGGCACCGCCTTGCGGCGCGCCGCCAGCGCCGCTCCGGCCAGCGAGCCGACCGCCACCACCGAGCCCAGCAGGCCGTACTCCCGGGCCCCGCGGCCGAACTCCTTGGTCGCCATGAGGGCGTTGGTGATCTGTGTGTTCGCCGACAGGGTCCCGACGAACGCGGTGACGCCCAGGACCAGCCGGATCCCCGGATCCCGCACCGCGTAGCGCAGCCCGTCGACGATCATCGAAAGCCCGCCCCGTTCGGCCGGGACCTCGTGGAGTCCGGCCGGGTCCATCCGCAGCAGCGCGGTGACGGGCGAGAGCACCGTCGCGGCGGCGATCAGGAACACCGGCCCGGTCCCCGTGGCGGCGATCAGGGCGCCGGCCAGCCCGGGGCCGACCAGCCTGGCGGCATGGAAGGATCCGCCGGACAGGCCGACCACACTGGGCACCTCCTCGCGGGTCACCAGCTCCAGCACGAAGGCCTGCACGGTGGGTTGGAACACCGCGTTGACGAGCCCCAGGAGCAGGGCGATCAGATAGACGTGCCAGGTGCGCACCGCCCCGCCGAGGACCAGTGCGGCCAGCACGACCCCGCACACCCCCGCCACCAGCTGCGTCCACAGCAGCAGGCGGCGCCGGGGGAACCGGTCGGCGAGCATGCCGCCCACCGGCCCCACCAGCAGGATGGGCAGGAACTGCAGGCCGGTGACGGTGCCCAGAGCGGTCCCGGACTTGCCGGTGAGTTCGAGGACCAGCCAGTCCTGGGCCGTCCGCTGCATCCAGGTACCGATGTTCGCGACGGACAACCCGATGAGCCACATGCGGTAGTTGCGGTTGCGCAGCGCGGGCAGCATACGGCGTCACCCGCCGACCGGCTGGAGCGCGCGCGGCCCGGCGGCGGCCGAGCGCATCCACTCGACCTGGCGCCGCAGCCCGGTGCGCAGATCGACGGTGGGCCCGTAGGCGAGCAGCTTCGCCGCGGCGGTCAGGTCGGCGTGGGTGCTGCGCGCGTCTCCGTCGGCGGCCGGCCCGTGCTCGTACACCACGGGCCGTCCCACCACCTCGCCGACGAGCCGGATGAGCTCCAGCACGGTGACGGGCTTGCCGCTGCCGGTGTTGACGGCGACCGCCCGCGCGTCCGCGTCGGCGGCGAGCAGGTTCGCCCGCACCGCGTCGGACACGAAGGTGAAGTCGCGGCGCTGCAACCCGTCCCCGTACACGGTGAACGGCCGGCCCGTGAACGCGGACTCGATCATCCGGGTGATGGCCATGTCCGCGCGCTGCCTGGGCCCGTACACCGTGAAGTAGCGCAGGGCCACCATGCTGGTGACCGCGCCCGGCCGGCGGGCGTGGGCCAGGGCGAGCTGTTCGGTCATCAGCTTGCTCGCGCCGTACGGCGACAGCGGGGCAGGCAGCCTCGACTCCGCCGTGGCACCGTCCTCCGCGCCGCCGTAGACGCTGGAGGACGACGAGACCACCGCGCGCCGGACACCCGCGCGGCCCGCCGCGTCGAGCAGGCGGTGGGTGCCCAGCACGTTGCTGTCGGCGTACTCGGCGAAGTCCTCGCCCCACGAGGCCCGCACCCCGGGCCGCGCGGCCAGGTGGAACACCGTGTCCGCGCCGTACAGCAGGGGCTCCAGCTCGGCGGTGGCCAGATCGGCGCGCACCAGCACGAACCGCGGGTCGGGGCGCAGTGCGCGCAGGTTGCGGGCGCACACCTCGGCCGGGTGGCCGCGCAGGTGGTCGACACCGGTCACCAGCCAGCCGGCCGCCAGCAGCGCCTCGCACAGGTGGGAGCCGATGAACCCGGCGGCGCCGGTGACGACGGCCCTGCGCCCGGCGGGGGCCGTCGTCGTACCGCTGTCGGCGGATGTCACGGCCTGGCCTCGGTACCGGCGCGGTCGACGGCGATCTCGTGGATCACGCGCTCGACGGGACCCGCCCAGAACGGGCGCAGCGGGACGGTGTTCTCCCGGTGGATCGGCGCGTCCTCCCAGGCGAGGAACTTCTCGGTGCTCTCCCAGTGCCCGAGCAGGGTGTAGCGGTCGGGGTCCTCGCTGTGCCGCAGCAGCTGCTCGCCGAGGTGGCCGGGGGTGCCGCCGACCTTGGCGCGCACCTCCTCGAAGGCCCGCTCGAACTCGTGCGACGTGCCGGGCTTGATACGCGCCGACACCATGACGTAGACGCTCATGAGGCCTCCTTGTGTTCGACGATGTCGAGGACGTCCATCCGCACCGTGGTGCGCATGGCGCGCAGTCCCGCGGTCGCGGTGTCCTGTCGTTCGCTGGTCTCGAAACGGTGGTAGGTGGCGCGGTCGGACCAGTCGGAGGTGATCACGTAGGTGATCTCATCGGGACCCTGCCGACGGCACAGCGTCTGGCGCAGGCAGCCTGCCTGGTGCTGGATCCAGGCGGCCACGGCCGCCCATTCCCGCTCGAAGGCTTCGGCGGCCTGCGGCGACACCGTCATGGTCAGGACGGCGCGCACCGTACGCGCGTCGCCCATCAGATGCCTCCGTCGACGACGATCGTCTGGCCGGAGACGAACCGGGCGCCCTCCCCGGCGAGGAACACCACCACGTCGGCGACGTCCTCCGGGGTGCCCAGTCGGCCCAGGGCGGCCAGTGCCTCGTACCGCTTGCGCACCTCTCCGGTCAGCCCCGCCGCCTGGTCGGTCTCGATGATCCCCGGGGCCACCACGTTGGCCCGGATGCCGCGCGGTCCGGCCTCCTTGCACAGGGAGCGGGTGAAGCCGTAGATCGCCGCCTTGGACGCGGTGTAGTGGGTGCGCGCGACCATGCCGATCATGGCGACGGCGGAGGCGATGTTGATGACGGAACCGCCCTCCCCCATCGCGGGCAGCGCCGCCTTGGTCACCTCGAAGGTGCCGCGCAGGTTCGTGTCGAGTACGCGGCTCCACTCGTCCCCGTCGAGTTCGTCGAGGGTGCGGTGGCTGACGACGCCCGCGTTGTTGACGAGGACGTCGAGACCGCCGAGCGCCTCGGTGGCGGCCGTGACGAGCGAGCGGCACTGGGCGGGGTCGGCCACGTCGGCGGCGTGCACGACATGGTCGCCGCCGTACTGCCCGAGGTCGGTGCGCAGGGCGGCGGCCGCCTCGCCGTCGCTGCGGCCGCAGGTGTGCACGGTGGCGCCCCGCGCGGCGAAGGCCAGCACGATGGAGCGTCCTATGCCGCGCGTGCCGCCCGTGACGAGCACGCGTTTTCCTTTCAGATCACTGTCCATTCCGCGACTCCTGTTCTCCGGTCAGGAAACCGGCGTGGGCGAGGACTGCAGGCCGTACAGCTCAAGGGCGTTGCGGTGCGCGACGCGCTCCAGGTCGCCGGCGGCCAGACCGGCTTCGGTCACCAGGCGCAGCGTGGGTTCGAGCGCCTCCATCAGGGGCGGTGCGTCGGTGCCGAACAGGACCCGGTCCGGGCCGAGCACCGCCAGGTTGGCCGCGAGGTTGTGCGGGCTGGGGCAGGAGGTGTCCACGTGGATGCGGCGCAGTCCCTCGCTGGGGAGGAACTCGGGTTCGCCGCCGCCCCGCGGTACGGCGGCGAGGTCGAGTTTCTCGGCGAGCTGGGCGACGGCACCGCCGCCCGCGGCCGCCACCAGCACCAGGCCGGGGTACTTCTGCGGTACGCCGGCGCGCAGCAGGGCGGCCAGTCCGGCGGTGACGTCGTTGAACCGCCCGACGTGCTCCACCATGCCGAAGTCGCCGAGGCTCGCGGCGCCGACCGGCCGAGCCGGCGGGTGCAGCAGCACGGGCACGGCCAGTTCGCCCGCCATGGCGAAGAACTGCTCGGCGCGCGGTGAGCTCAGGTACTCGTCGTTGACACTGGAGTTGACGACGAAGCCCACGAACCGCCAGTCCTTCATCAGCTCCTGCGCCTGGGACAGCATGCGCTCGTCGCCCGTCGGGTCCAGGTAGGCGTAGGTGCGCAGGGACTGCGGGTACCGGTCGACCAGTTCGGCCATGAGTTCGTTGTGGGCCCGTACCTGGTCCGCGGTCTGCCGGTAGTTGTCGACGTCCGGCAGGGGCAGCATCACGCCCGCCCCCACCGGGCTGCCGATCACGGTGAGCTCGATGCCCAGCCCCCGTTTGCGGGCGATGACGGCCTCCGGGTCACGCAGACTCGGCGGACCGCCGCCCTTCTCACCGGGCGGGCTGAGATGGCCGTGGATGTCGATGAACATCGGCGCTCACAGCCGGTCGAGCCGCGGCGCGCCGGGCGGGGCCGACATCAGGGTGGTGGTGAACTCCAGCTTGCCGAGCACCGGCACCGTCGCGCCGTACATGCCGTCGGCGCCCGGGCCGACCAGGAAGTCGATGACGTCGGCGACGGCGGACGGCTTGGTCGCCTGCTCGAAGTTCATGTGCGGCCGCTGTTCGCGCGCCCGCTCGGTGTCGGCCATCGTCATCACGACCGTGTGCGCGTGCACGCCCCGGCCCTTGACCTCGTGGGACAGGGACTTCACCCAGGCCTGGAGCGCGGCCTTGGCGGCGGCGTACGCGCCGAAGCCGGGGAACGGCTCGGTCGCGAGCACCGAGCTGAGGAAGATCAGGTGGCCGCCCCCCTCCAGCTGCGGCAGCACCGCCTGGGTGGCCGCCACCGCGGACAGCACGTTGGCCCGGTACATGCGCTGGTAGGCGTCGAGGTCGGTGAGCATGACGGGGCCGATGTGGAACCCGCCGACGAGATGGATCAGCCCGTCGACGCGGCCGAACCGGTCGATCGTCTCGGAGACGGCCTGCCGGGCCCGCAGCGGCTCCGTCGTGTCGGCCACGACGGTGGCGATCCGGTCGCCGGCGTCGACCGACTCGGCGATCTCCTTCAGGCGGGCCTCGTTGCGGGCGGCCAGCATCAGCCGGTGACCGGAGGCGGCCAGCCGCGCCGTCACCGCCTCGCCCATGTCGCCGGTGGGGCCGGTGACCAGGAACACGCGTGCGTCGCTCATGCCGGCTTCACCGCGCCGTAGCCCTCGGGGACGCGGGTGGTGACCGTGCGCATCATGGCGCGGGCGAAGAACTCCTTGGCGCCCTGCGGGTTGGACATGTCCCGCCGGTCCTCCTCGACCAGGTACTTGTCCAGCTCCTGTTCCACGTACTGGATGCTGGGGTCCTGCGAGAGGTGGGCCATCACCTTGCGGAAGTCACCCTCGAACTCGATCATCCGCACGATCTGCTGGTCCTTCATGAACACCGAGGTGCTCAGCAGCCGGGTCTCGGCGTCGATCTCCGGGTTCGGCGGGTCGTAACTGGCCAGCAGGTTGGCGACGTCCTCCTCCGTACCGGGGCGAACCCGGAACGTGACGGCATAGCGCTGCATGTCTCCTCCTGAGACGAGTGGTGACGAGACGGGTGGTGACGAGACGGGTGGTGCGGAAGGGGGATCCGGCGAGTCGTCCGGGTCCGGACCTCAAGTGCACTGGATACAAGGGGAGTTGACCCGGTACGTGCATCGCGGAACACGAAGAACACTAGGCGGGCGCGTCACGGCTGTCGCCCGTCGGCGGGACGGGTCCCGGCCTCCTACCGGAGTGGGAGACGTCCCCTCGAACGGACACCGCCCGCCAGTCGAGGGGATACCCCTCCAGCCAGCAGGCCGCCGCCGCGCCCAGCAGCGCGCGCCGGTCCGCGCCGGGCCCGCCCCGGCGCTGCGGCAGCATGGCGACGACGGCGCTGCGGCCCTCCACGACCGCGGGGTGCCGCCGTGCCAGGTTCGTCAGCATGCGCCCCGGGCCCGCCTCGATCAGCAGGACGTCCCGCTCGCTCAGGAGCGCGTCGAGCGCGGGCCCGAAGAGGACGGGGCGGCACACCTGCGCCGCCCAGAAGGCGGGATCGGTGGCCTCTTCCGGTCGCAGCCGGCGCGCGGTGATCGTGGAGTAGACGTCGGTCCCGGGCGGCCGGAGCACCGTCCTCGCCAGCGCCGCCTCCGACGTCTCGGCGAGCGGCGCGAGCAGCGGGGAGTGGAACGGCAGGGGGATCCGCGCCCTGATGGCGGTGTACCCGGCCGCCTTCAGGCGTGACGCCGCGGCGGCCAGCCCCTCCTCGGTGCCGGCGAGCATGGTCTGGTGCGGCCCGTTGACGACACCCACGCTCACGTCGCCGCCGAGGAACTCCGTCAGCCGTTCGACGGGAGCCGCCACGGCCAGCAGCCCGCCCGGTACCGCCTCGCGGTAGGCGTCGGCGCGGGCCGCCAGCAGCGACGCGGCGTCCACCGGGTCGATGACCCCGGCGACCGCCGCCGCGGCCAGCTCGCCGACGCTGTGCCCGACCAGCGCGGCCGGCCGTACGCCCCAGCTCTCGACGGTACGGGCGAGCGCGTGCCCCAGGGCGAACAACAGGGGCTGACCGCGTTCGGCGGCGTCGACGGGGACGACGGGATCCTCCGCCAGCCAGTCGGCCCGCAGCAGGTCGCCGTGCGCACCGAAGGCGGCGAACACCTGGTCCATCCGCCGGGTGAACTCCGGTTCCTGCCCGTACAGTTGGGCACCCATGCGGGGGTGCTGGGCGCCGTGGCCGTCCAGCATCAGGGCGACCGGCCGAGGCGGCCCGTGCCGGACCGTCGTCCGCACGGTCGCGTCGCGGACCGCCGCCGGGGCGTCGTCCGCGGGACCCGTGCCGGTGACGACCGCCGCCGCGCGCACGGGGAGGTCGGGATCCCGGTGGTCCTCCAGCAACCGGTCCAGCCGCTCGACATGCCCCGGATGCCGGGTGAGTTCGCCGAGTATCTTCCGTCTGAGCAGCGGTTCGGCCCGTTCGTCCCGGGCCGACCAGGCGAGCAGCATGGGGCCGCTCATGGCACCTCCAGCGGTTCGAGGCGTACGAAGGGAACTGCGGAGCCCCGGCGGGCCACGTCGCGCAGGATGTCCCCCGGTCCCGCGTCCCAGAGCGCGCGGGCACCGGCCTCGCCGGCCGCGGCGACGGCGTCGCTCCACCGCACCGGCAGCAGCAGCCACCGGGTCAGCAGATCCGCCAGCCCGTCCGCGGTGACCCGGCGGCGGGCGTCCACGCTGGAGACCACGGGGATACGGGGATCCCGGTAGCGCACCCGCTCCACCGCCGAGCGCCAGCGGGGCAGCACCTCCGCCATGAGCGAGCAGTGGTAGGCGCCGCGGATCGGCAGCAGCCGCACCACCGCGCCGCGGTTCCTGGCCAGGTCGCCCGCCAGTTGCGCGGCCTTGGCGTCACCGCACAGGATCGTCTGGGCCGGCCCGTTGAACCCGGACGGTTCGAGCACGCCGCAGGTGTCGGCGATCGCGAGCCGGCACACCCAGTCCACCTCGCTGGGGTCAAGTCCCATGAGGACGACGAGTCTGCTGGGACGTTCGCGGTCCTGCTCATGCCCGACCAGTCCCAGCTCGAACATCAGGTCGAGGCCGTCGAGGGGGTCGATGGCGCCGGCGTAGGCCAGCGCGGTCATCTCGCCGAGGCTGTGGCCCAGCGTCACCGGGTGGTCGGCGTGCTCGCCGAACCGGCGCCACGCCGAGAGCAGGCCCGCGGCATAGGTGCATGGCTGTCCGGCCCTGGTGTCGGCGAAGTCGATCTCGGCGGCCCGGGTGACCCCCAGCCTGCCGAACAGTCGCTGCACCAGCGCCGTTTCCCCGTTGGCGTCGAGGATCGCATCGACCGCTCGCCGGTCGATCGCCTGGCCGGGAAAGGCGACTCCGGCCACTTCCGCTCCGTGTTGGCTCACGCCTGAACCGTAGGAGGCGCGGCTTTCCCGGTCTTCCTGCCGCCGGACCGATGTGCGCCTCCGTCTGCCGACGGAAGAACCGGTCCCACGGGCCGTCCCTCTGTTCCGCGACGGGGACGCCCATGTCTTCTCGCGTGGCGCGCCGCGTTCATTTTCCGCAAGGACACCCGTGGTTTCCTCGCGATCAGGACCAATCCGCCGCCTCAGCAGGATCGGATTACGTCCGGAGATGTCCCAACAGCGGAGGCCCCCCCGTGAAAGAAGCCGTGTACATCGGCAGAAATCCATCGTCGGAACCGGATCTGGAGGAACTGGTGGGCCGCGTGGCCCTGGGCGACGAGAATGCGTTCACCGCCGTCTATGACGCCGTGGCCGGTTCCGTCCTGGGGGTCGCCCGTGCCGTGCTGCGTGATCAGGCGCAGTCGGAGGAGGTGGCGCAGGAGGTGCTGGTGGAGGTGTGGCGCACCGCCCCCCGCTTCCGGCCCGAGCGCGGGACGGCGGTCAACTGGATCCTCACCCTCGCGCACCGCCGCGCGGTGGACCGGGTCCGCTCGGTGGAGGCCGCCGCCGCCCGCGACCACAAGGCCGCGCAGCTGGACCGGACGCCCGAGTTCGACGAGGTGACCGAGCAGGTCGAGGCCAGGCTGGAGCGGGAGCAGGTACGACGATGCCTGCGCACGCTGACCGAGATCCAGCGCCAGGCCGTCACCCTCGCCTACTACCGCGGGCTGACCTACGGCCAGGTGGCCGAGGCGCTGACGCTCCCGCTGGGCACGGCCAAGACCCGGCTGCGGGACGGGCTCATCCGCCTGCGCGACTGCCTGGGGGTGACCGCGTGACCACCACCGCCGATCTGCACCGCATGACCGGGGCCTACGCCCTGCACGCCCTGTCCGACGACGAACTGCGCACGTTCGAACGTCACCTGGCGGGTTGCGAACCGTGTGCGCAGGAGACCGCCGAGTTGTCGGCGACCGCGGCCCGGCTGGGACTGGCCACCACCGTGACACCCCCGGCGGCCATGCGCGAGCAGGTACTGCACCGCGTCTCGTCCGTCCGGCAGGAGTCACCGGGGGGCCTGACGGCCGGACGCGCCGGACGCTCCTCGTTGCATGCCCGGCTGCTGTCCCGGTGGACGCTGGCCGCCTGTCTCGCGGCGGTCGCAGCGCTCGGAGGTACGACGGTCTGGCAGCATCAGCGAGCCGAGGACGCCCTGCGCCAGGCACACCGCGCGCAGAGCGGGACCGAGGAGATCGCCGCCGTCCTGGCCGCACCGGACGCCAGGACACGTGCCGCCGCGCTGGGCGACGGCGCCACCGGCACGGTCGTCGTCTCCCGAGCCCGGGACAGGGCCGTGTTCGTCGTCTCCGGGATGGGCCGGCCCGCCGGTGGCAAGGTCTACCAGCTGTGGTTCGACGACCACGGCACCATGCGCTCCGCCGGTCTGATGGATCCCGGCCGCACCGACCAGGCAGTGCTCCTGCAGGGCGGAGTCGACGGGGCCTCGGGGATGGGGGTCACGGTGGAACCGGCCGGCGGCTCCAGGACTCCCACCTCCGCGCCGGTCGCGCTGCTGGGCTTCCCGGCCTGAGGGCGGTCGCAGCAGGACCGCGGCACGGGCGCACACCCGTCCCCGCCCCGCCGTGACGGCAGGCCCCCCTGCCCGCCCCGAGGAGGATGCCCGCCTGCGCCGGGCCGCGTACGCGGCGTTCCTCGGCGGCCCGGCGCCGGGCCGCCCGCCGCAGGCCCCGGACCCACCCCTGCCCAGGCCGGCGCGGCGGCATCCGGCAGAACGGGAAGCGGCCGTCGCCGCCGCGCGCACCCGCGGCGACAGCGCGCCCCGCCGCTTCTCCGGTGCCGGCGAGGCGCTACTCGAACAGCTCGCAGTTCACGGACGGCGTCCCGGGCCTCGGCGATGCGTACCGGGGAGGTGGCGTGTTCGGCCGCCGGCGTCTCCCCTGCCGCCTCCAAGGGTGCCGCCGGCCTGCGGGCACGCAGTACGTTCAGGCAGCGGTTGGTGACGATGCGATACATCCACGTCACGAAGGACGCCTGCCCGTGGAACTCCGGCAGTCGGCGCCATGCGCTGAGGAAGGCGTCCTGCACCGCGTCCTCGTCGCCCTCCGCGGCCCGGACCACCAGCAGGGTGTCGCTCCCGGCGTCCGGTGGTGCGGTCGGTCCCCGGGTCCCCGCCACTGGGCGGCTCCTCTCGTCCGGTCTCGTCAGGTTGGACACGCGTGGGGCGCGCCGCCATTTCGACGCGTATGTGTTTTTGATCCGGAGCGGAACAGCCTGCGGATTGGCGCGGAAAAAAGATTCATCCGATCGAGGGGACGACCAATCCGGCCCCGGCCCGGAACCGGATTCCCCACGTGACCGACGACGACGAGAACCCACGCAGGCCGACCGGCCCGTTGCGGCTCGCCGCGGGTGCGCTCGCCGGCGTGGCGAGCGGGTTCGCCGCGATCGCCGTGGCAGAGCTGGTGTCGGCGGCGGTGCGCCCGCAGGCGGGACCCGTGGTCGCGGTGGGCGGCGCGGCCATCGACCGCACTCCGGCGGCGGTGAAGGACTGGGCCGTACGGAATTTCGGTACCGCCGACAAACTCGTTCTCCAGCTCGGAGTTCTCGCGGTCCTCGCCCTTTTCTCGATGGCGCTGGGAATGGCGGTACTGCGGTTCCGGCGCACCGGGGCAGCCTGTGTGCTGGTGTTCGGCGCGGTCGGGGCGCTGGCGGCTGCCACACGCCCCGACACGAGGGGCTTCACCGACACGCTGCCGTCACTCGTGGGCGCCGGTACCGGGGCAGTCCTGCTGTACGTCCTCGCGGGCCGCCTGCAACGGGGACACCCTGCGCCGCCCGCAACGGCCGGTGAGCCGGAGGCCGACTGGGACCGGCGCGGTTTCGTCGTCCTGGCGTCCGCCGCCGCCCTGGCCTCCACGGGAGCGGGCGCCCTGGGCCGGTCCCTCAACGGGGCGAGCGGCCACGGCGCGGCCGCCTCCCGCGACCGGCTGGTCCTGCCGGCCCCCACCTCGCCCGCAGCCCCCGTCCCCCGGGGGGCCGGGCTGCGGATTCCCGGCGCCGTCCCCTTCATCACCCCGAACAGCGACTTCTACCGGGTGGACACCGCGCTGGTGGTGCCCAAGGTCGACGCAGGCGCCTGGCGGCTGCGCGTCCACGGCAAGGGCGTCACCCGCCCCCGCACGCTCTCCTTCGACGATCTCCTGCGACGTGAGCTGGTCGAGCGTGACATCACGCTCACCTGTGTCTCCAACGAGGTCGGCGGACCGTATGTGGGCAACGCCCGCTGGATCGGCGTACACCTGGCGGATCTGCTGGCCGAGTGCGGGGTGCGGCCTCCCTCACGGGGCGGTCCGGCCGATCAGCTGGTGGCGCGCTCGGTGGACGCCATGACCATCGGCAGCCCGGTCGAGGACGTCATGGACGGCCGCGACGCCCTGCTCGCCGTCGGCATGAACGGCGAACCGCTGCCCTTCGAACACGGCTTCCCGGTCCGCATGGTCGTCCCCGGCCTGTACGGCTTCGTCTCCGCCTGCAAGTGGATCAGGGACATCGAACTCACCACCTTCGACGCCTACGACCCCTACTGGGTCAGACGCGGCTGGGCCCGAAGGGCACCGGTCAAGACGGAGTCGCGCATCGACACGCCCAAGCCGTTCGCCCGGCCGAAGGCGGGCACGGTGATGGTCGCCGGGGTCGCCTGGGCCCAGCATCGCGGGATCGACAAGGTCGAGGTGCGCGTCGACGACGGCCCCTGGCAGGAAGCCCGCCTCGCCGCCGAGGACACGGCCGACACCTGGCGCCAGTGGTCCTTCCCCTGGCAGGCCACCAAGGGCGGCCACACCCTCACCGTCCGCGCCACCGACCGCACCGGCCGGACGCAGACCGGGAAACGTGCCCGGACCATCCCCGACGGCGCCGGCGGATGGCACTCCGTCGTCGTCACCGTCGAGTGACCCCCAAGACCACCTTCCCTTCCCCTCACAAGGCAGCACCCGCTGTCGTGACCTACAGGAGAGACACCATGAACGCCCGCATCCGCCGCATCGCCGTGACCGTGGCCGCCGCGGCCGTCCTGCCGCTGGCATTGAGCGCCTGCTCCGACAACAGCGGCGACGCCACCAAGTCGGACTCCTCGTCGAAGGATTCGGCGTCCGCCTCCGCGTCGGACGACGGCATGACGGGCTCCGGCAGCACCACCGCGGCGGACCAGCCGTTCGGCCCGGCCTGTTCGGCGGTCCCGAAGAGCGGTGCCGGTTCCTTCGACGGCATGGCGCAGGACCCCGTCGCCACCGCCGCCTCCAACAACCCGGCGCTGTCCACGCTGGTCGCCGCGGTGAAGAAGGCCGGGCTCGTCGACACCCTCAACAACGCGCAGGACATCACCGTGTTCGCACCCACCAACGACGCCTTCGCCAAGATCCCGAAGGCCACCCTGGACAAGGTCCTCAACGACAAGGCCCAGCTGACCAAGATCCTCACCTACCACGTCGTCGGCCAGAAGCTCACGCCGAAGGACCTGGAGAAGGGCTCCTTCGCCACCCTGGAGAAGTCGAAGCTCACCACCTCCGGCTCCGGCGAGTCCTACACCGTCAACGGCTCCGCCAAGGTCGTCTGCGGCAACGTCACGACCGCCAACGCCCACGTCTACATCATCGACACCGTCCTGATGCCGAGCTCCTGACGGCGCACCGCACGGGGGCCGGGACCGCGGCGGTCCCGGCCCCCGTCGGCTTCCGCCGGGATCTTTTCCCGGGCATCCACGTCACAACGGCGCCCGAAACGGGTCGAAACGAGTACAGGGAACCGACGAAGCAGTCACGGCAGAAAGGGACACCACCATGGCCACGCAGACGGTAGCCGCCAAGGACACCCCCGCACCCCGGACCGGCGGCACCACGGCCGTCTCCGGCGGCGCCACCGGGGCGGACCAGCCTGCCGCCGACCGCGGACGGACGTCGATCGCCGACCTCGTCGTCGTGAAGGTGGCGGGCATCGCCGCCCGCGAGATCCCGGGCGGGTACGACATGGGCGGCGGCCTGTCCCGCACCGTCGGCGCCGTCCGCGACCGTGTGCCGGCAGCTGCAGCTGGCCGCGCCGGGCGGCACCGTTCGGGCGCAGGCACTGGCCGAGGCGCCGGCCGTGCGCGCGAGCGCGGTGCCCGGCGTCGCCCGCAGCCGCGCCCGTGTGCTGCCTCGCTCCCGGCGCCGCCTGGAGGTGCGGCTGCGGGTCCGGCTCGGACCGGGAACCCCGCCGGGGACCGTGCTGCCCGCCCTGTGCGCGGTGACCGCCGAGGCCGACGAGGCGGACGCGCCGTACACCACGCACACCCGCCCGCGTCTCAGCGCCGTGTCGCACCGCATGCCCCATGTCCGCTGACCCGCAGGGTTGCGAGGTGCCAGGGACGTGGGGGGTGAGCGGGGAGCCGAAGCGGCACGCGAGCGCTCGTCGCCGGCACCCGGCCGGGCCTCACCGCGGCCGCGGCGGGCGGGGGAAGAAGCCGCTGGTGCGCGCCACGTACGCGGCGTAGCCCGGCCGCTCGGCCATGTGCCCTTCCAGCAGGTTGCGAGGCTGGGCGAAGAGTCCGGCCGGGCCCCGCACGCCGGCGTATTCGAGCCCGCATCCCTCGCACCGGACGGACATGCTCATCTCCGACTCCTGCGTGGCGACGCCGAGTTCGTCGAAGAGCCGCAGAAGGTTCGGGTAGGTGCGGTGGTTGTGCACGATGAACCCGGAATCGACGTGGTGCACCCTGCCGTCGTGGGGTGAGGTGAGCTCGTGCGTGTGCGCACGGCCGCCGAGCCGGTCGTCGGCCTCGTACAGGGTCACGTGACGGCTTCGGCCCAGGATGTACGCGGCGGTCAGCCCCGCCACCCCGGAACCCACCACGGCCGTCCGGCGCCGGGACCCGGCCGGCCGCTCCGTGCCGTGCCCGGCACCCGTCGACGTCCACTCCATCGCTTCTTCCCACCCTTGTGATCAGAGGTCCGCGCGTAATCCGGAGCAGCTCGGGTGGTGGATTGGTGGATCGGGCGTGAGGACTCCTGCCCGAAGGTCTCCCTGGGCGGCAGGCCCGAGGGCTCAGGACGACCAGGAAGGCGGTCGCCCCTCGACGATCTCGTGGCCCGGACCTGGCCGAGTCGCTACGGTTCGGCCATGACCGCACTGCCCGACTGGATGCGCCCGCCGCGCGAGGAAGGCTGGTTCGCGGAGGACCTGGACCGCCTCCCCGAGGCACCCCGCCACACCGAGCTGATCGACGGAGCGCTCGTCTTCAGGATGTCGCCGCAGAGGTGGTGGCACGGCCACCTCGTCACCATGCTCACCGTCGCTCTCATGGAGCAGGCGCCCGGCGATGTCAGGGTGAGCCGTGAGATGACCATAAAGCTCGACGAGCGCAACCGGCCCGAACCGGACCTGCTGCTGACGACGGCCGACTATGACGCAGACCGCACCTGGTTCGCGCCGGACGAGGTGCGGCTCGTCATCGAGGTCGTCTCTCCCGAGTCCGCGCATCGGGATCGCACGGTCAAACTGCGCAAGTACGCGGAGGCCGGCATCCCCCACTACTGGTGCATCGAGGATGAAGACGGCGCTCCTGTCGTGCACGTCTACGAACTCGACGAACCAACTGGCGTCTACGCGCCCGCCGGCATCTTCCGAGGCACTCTGAAGCGGCCTGTGCCGTTCGAGATCAGCCTGGACCTCGACAGGCTCACCCCATCACGGGGCAACTGAAAGTCAGCAACACGTCAGCACAGGAACACGGAAGGGGCCCGGCTCACCAGAGCCCGGCCCCGGGCAGATCCTGACCTGCGGCGGGACGTCGGTGAGCAGTCGGGCCGCCCCGAGCAGAAGCCCATGCCGCCCGGGCTCCCGGCAGCGAGGGAGCGCCCGCGCGGTCCTCCGGCTCGACGCGTCCCTGTTGGCTCGACCGGCGGACCATCGGGGTCGGTACCCCAACCCATTGGACTAAAAGGCCTGTTCAGGGTAGTCGACTGCGGCCACGCGCGCGCCGGCGCGTCTCTTGAGCTCGGCCAGCGGCCTCGTCTGTGCATCCAGCGCCATGCGCCATGCGCCTGGCGCGCCAGCATTCGACCGCCGCGACGTCCTCGGGTCGGTCCTACCCCGAGAGCCGTTTCCCGTCTGTCCCGGCGGGGCCGAATGGGTGCATGCGAGTCCCCCGCCCTCCGCCCGACGGGGATCGGGGGACCGCAGCGGGATTCCCGTCCGACTCACGCCGCCGTACCGGCGGGCGCAACGAAAAGACTGCCCAGCCGCAGGGATACGGAGGAGGCACGGATGTCAGGAGAGCCAGTCGGTGTAGCGGGTGGCAGCGAGGTGGGCGTTCTTGTCGGTCAGGACGTCGCCCTTGACGACGGCGAACATGCCGGCGGTGGGGTCGGTGACGACGGTACGGTTGTCGCCCTTGTGGGTCAGGGTGATCCGGCCCAGTTCGTCCAGGGTGAGGATCTCGGGGCCGGCGATGTTGCGGATGCCGTTCAGCGGGGCGCCGGCGGCGACCTCCGCGACCGCGGCGGCTACGTCCTTGGAGGCGATGGGCTGGATGGGCGTGGCGGGCAGCCGGACGGTGTCGGCGTCGGCGGTCCAGGACATGGCGGCGTCCATGAACTCCATGAACTGCGTGGCTCGGACGATCGAGTAGGGGATCGGCCCGGCCGCGAGGATCTTCTCCTGGAGCGCCTTGGCCCGGTAGTAGTCCAGCTCCGGTACCTGTTCCACGCCGACGATCGAGAGGATGACGAAGTGGCCGACGCCGCCCTTGTGGGCCGCGGCCAGGAGGTTGTCCATCGAGGTCTGGAAGAAGGCCAGGGAGGCATCGTCGAAGGTCGGGGAGTTCGTCAGGTTGACGACGACGTCGGCTCCTGCCATCGCCTCGTCCAGGCCCTGACCGCTGATGATGTCGACTCCGGTGGACTTCGAGTGCGGTACCGCCTCGTGTCCGGCGGCGTTCAGGTTCTTGACGACCTGCGCCCCGATCAGTCCGGTACCGCCGATGACTGCGATCTTCATGACATGCCTTTCATCTGGATTACATGCGCAATATGGCATATGAACCGTTATGTGGGTGCGGCACGAAACGGCCGCCGACCGACCGAGGACGGGCGGCGTCAGAGACCGTCGACGAACGTGACCGTCTCGCCAAGCGGCGCCCGGCCTATACGGGCGTCACCCGCTGCGACGTCTTCGAACCCGATCGACATGCCGCAGAAGAGGATGAGTCCGTCCGGGGGTGACAGGACCTCCACGACGGTCTTGTGGTACTTCGCCCAGGCCATCTGCGTGCAGCTGTGCAGCCCCTCGGCGCGCAGCAGCAGCATGACGGTCTGCAGATACATGCCGACATCGGCCCACTGCGGCGAACCCATGTCCTTGTCGATGTAGCAGAACAGGGCGGCGGGTGCGCCGAAGCAGTCCCAGTTCGCCGCGGCGGCCCGCTGGCGCGCCTCCAGGTCATCACGCGCGATGCCGAGCGCGCCGTAGCGCTGCTCGCCGAAGGCGGATCGGCGCTCGCGGTACGGAGACTTCAGTTCGGCCGGATACATCTCGTACTCCGGCGCGTCCCAGGGGTCACCCGAGGCCAGGCGCTCACCGGCACGCTTCTTGAGTTCGGCCAGCGGTGCACCGGTCAGCACATAGGTGCGCCACGGCTGGATGTTCGATCCGGACGGCGCCCAGGCCGCGGCGGACAGCACCCGCTCCAGCGTCTCCCTGGACACGGGTCGGCCGGTGAACGCGCGCACCGCCCGTCGACTCGTCACCGCCTCATAGACGTCCATGACCGGCCGCCTCCATCTGCTCGACGGGTCTATCTTCGTTACACTCAAGATGGTATCACTCAATACCGTATCGAGTGCAACTATCTCGATGCGTGAATCCCCGGCCCTCGGTCCCGCCTCGGGCACTGCACCTTGGAGAACGTCCATGAAAACGCTGCTGCACATCGACTCGTCCGTGTTCCCGGGCGAGGCGTCCTCGTCCCGTTCGGTCACGGCCGCTTTCCGCAAGACCTGGGAGGAGCAGCACCCGGAAGGCACGGTGATCTACCGCGACCTCGCCGCCAACCCCGTCCCGCACATCACCGCCGCCGCCTGGTCCGCCGGTTACGCCGCCCCGTCCGAGCGCACCCCGGAGCAGTCCGCCGCGTTCGCCGCACGCGTGAAGCTCATCGAGGAACTGGAGCAGGCGGACGCCGTACTGATCGGCGCCCCCATGTACAACTTCTCGATCCCCTCGACCCTCAAGGCGTGGCTGGACAGCGTGCTTCTGCTCGGCCGCACCGCGGGCGAGACGCCCTCCGTCCAGGGCACCCCGGCCATCGCCGTCGCCAGCCGCGGCGGCTCCTACGCTCCGGGCACCCCGCGCGAGGGCTACGAGTTCGTACAGAACTACCTGGAGGCCGTCCTCAGAAACACCCTCGGCCTGGACCTCGACTTCATCGTCCCGGAACTCACCATGGCCCCCCGCAACCCGGCCATGTCAGACCTGGTCCCCCTCTACGAGGCGTCCCGCAACCGCGCCTTCGAGGACGCGACCGCCAAGGCCAAGGCACTCGCGGAGCGCCTCGCCGCGTAACCCCAGACCGTGGAGGCCGTGTGACACTCCGCCCACGAGGTCACACGGCGTCTTCTCCGACGGTGCCCGTGGCGCCCGGCACCCGAGGGCAGGCAACCCGGCCCTGAGGGCGGCCGGGGTTCAGCCTGTCGGCAGGGCGCGCATCGAGACGACGATGATGCTCGGCGAAGGTGAAGAGCACACCGCCGACCACGTACGCGGGTGGCGCCAGCGCGGACGACTCGGCGCCCCGTCGGCGACGAAGCCCCGACCGATCGCCGCCGCCGCCGGGGGCAGGCTCGCGACGACGGCTCCAGCCGTCAAGGCCGGTTTCGCCGCGGAAGCCGCATCAGACCTAGCGTGCCGACGCGGCCGGCAACCGGTGCGCCCGCGCGCTTACGCCTCGCCGTCTGCCGGATGAGCAAGCCGGGTCAGCAGTTCCGTCAGCTTCTCGGGCTCGCCGGGCCCCAGTTCGGCAACCAGACGCTCAGCGAGCGGCTCCGCCGCCACATGAACCGCGTCGAAGAGCTCCAGCCCCCGAGGAGTGATCTCCACGGCCCGCACCCGCCGGTCCCCCGGAACAGCCTTGCGTACGGCCAGACCCTTCCGCTCCAGGTCGTCCACAACCCGCATGATTCCCGCCTTGTCCGACCCCGTCGCCGCCACCAGATCCCGCTGCACCGTGGGCCCGTGATTGACCAGCTCGATCAACACCGCGAAATGCCGCAACTCGATGCCAAGCGGCCGAAGCGCCTCCCCCATCACCGCGGCCGCGCGCCAGTGCGCCCGGCGCAGCAGCAGGCCGAGAGCGAAAGGCGACGTGTCCCCGGGGCGGTCGGTCGCATGCGAGGCGGTGGTGCGGTGAGGGACGTCAGCAGCCATGGGGCCAGACTACTTCATTCGATACGGTATCGGATGATACTAAATAGCTTTGACCGCTGCGGCCCCATTGGTATCGGAGTGCGACATCCACACTCGAAAAGGTATGGCCATGCCCAGCCGTCCAGCGAAACGACGGGGCCGTCGGCAAGGTACCGGTGGAGAGCGCCGGCGGTGGTGTCCACGAACTCCTCTGGGATGGCGTCGGCATCGACCCAGCAGACCTGAGCATGCCTGCGTGGTTCACGGTTCGCGGGTTCGCCGGTCCACTCATGAGCGGCGAAAACCACAGTGCGGAAGCCGTTGGGCGCTTCGACGCCCCAGGCACCGTGAATGATGTGGGCGACCTTCAGGAACTCCGGCTTCACGGTCAGGCCGGTCTCCTCGTACAGCTCGCGCACCGCGGTTTCAGTGATCGGCTCACCGGGCTCGTTCTTGCCGACGGGCAGGTCCCACATTCCTTGGGCGAACTTGGCGTTCTGGCTGCGCTGGCGCGGGAGGTCAGAGGGTGGAGTACCACTGAGCTGGCGGCCCGCATGACCAAGGCGGGTGTCCCGATGAACCAGACGGCGGTCTGGCGTATCGAGAACGGCAATCCTCGGCGCAAGATCACGCTCGATGAGGCCCTGGGCTTCTCCCGGGTCTTCGAGCTACCCCTGGACGAGCTGATGTCACCCCCGCTGGAAGGCGTCGACCTCGAAGGGCGGCGGATCGTCCAGGAGGCGGTCGAGGCGTTCTACGAGGTCCGCGACGTGGAGGATCGCCTCCTCCGCGCCGTCGTTGCCGCCTCCGACTACATCGAGAGCCATCCCGGCAGCTCGAAGGGCATCCACGAGCAGCTCCTCCGCCTGATGGGCGAGGAACGCGACGCCCGCGCGCTCACCGAGTACGTCGAGCGCGGCGGTTACCACTGACAGTTCCAATACCCGACGTCGCCATTACACCTCTGGCCCGACTCCGAGGAGCGGACCCGCGCCGCCGTGGACCGCGCCTACGGCGCCGACAACGACGCGGCCCAGGGTGACATCCCGATCGCCGAAGCGGCGTAACGACGCCGGTCGCGTTGGCCGGAGTCGGCAGTCCTGCGGACTCCCTGCGGACCGCTAGGCCGCCCAATCCACTCCGCCGCAGGTCAGACGGCCTTCTGGTGATCGCTTAGACGTTGAAGCGGAACTCCACCACGTCCCCGTCCTGCATCACGTAGTCCTTGCCCTCCATGCGGGCCTTGCCCTTGGCGCGGGCCTCGGCGACCGAGCCGGCTTCGACCAGGTCCTCGAAGGAGATGACCTCGGCCTTGATGAAGCCCTTCTGGAAGTCGGTGTGGATGACACCGGCCGCCTCGGGGGCCGTCGCGCCCTTCTTGATGGTCCAGGCGCGGGATTCCTTGGGGCCGGCCGTGAGGTAGGTCTGCAGGCCGAGGGTGGTGAAGCCGACGCGGGCGAGGGTGGCGAGGCCGGGTTCCTCGGCGCCCACCGACTCCAGCAGCTCCAGGGCGTCCTCCTCGTCGAGCTCCGCGAGGTCCGCCTCCAGCTTGGCGTTGAGGAAGATCGCCTCCGCGGGGGCGACCAGGGCTCGCTGCTCGGTCTTGAAGTCCTCGTCGAGCAGTTCGTCCTCGTCGACGTTGAAGACGTAGAGGAACGGCTTGGTGGTGAGCAGGTGCAGGTCGTGGAGGAGCTCGGCGCGCTCCGAGCCCTGCACGATGCCGTGGCCGAAGAGCGTGTCGCCCTTCTCCAGGATCTCCTTGGCCTCCTCGACGGCCTTGACCTTGGGGGCCACGTCCTTCTTGATGCGCGACTCCTTCTGGAGGCGCGGCAGGACCTTCTCGATCGTCTGGAGGTCGGCGAGGATCAGCTCGGTGTTGATCGTCTCGATGTCGTCCTTCGGCGAGACCTTGCCGTCGACGTGCACGACGTTCTCGTCCTTGAAGGCACGGATGACCTGGCAGATCGCGTCGGACTCACGGATGTTCGCGAGGAACTTGTTGCCCAGGCCCTCACCCTCGGAGGCGCCCCGCACGATGCCCGCGATGTCGACGAAGTCGACCGTGGCGGGGAGGATCCGCTGCGAGGCGAAGATCTCCGCCAGCTTGGCCAGCCGGGCGTCGGGGACGCCGACCACACCCACGTTGGGTTCGATCGTGGCGAACGGGTAGTTGGCCGCCAGCACGTCGTTCTTGGTCAGGGCGTTGAACAGGGTCGACTTGCCGACATTCGGCAGGCCGACGATTCCGATCGTGAGCGACACGTTGCGACTTCCCGTAGTGAGTGGGTGAGTGAGCCGGGGGGCTGCCGGTGCCGGCGGGCCGGCCGATCCACCAGTTTACGGGGTTCGGGGCCCCCCGCCCGCGGCCGCGTCGAACACGTGGACACGCTCTGCTCTTCGGCCTGGTCTCGGCGTGTCTGGTCCCCGAATGGGCACATTAACCGACCTAAGTTGGTCCGGTGGAGCATCACAGGACCCGACCCCGACAGCAAGGCCCGCGCCGTGGCGCCCCCCGCACACCGCTGCCGCCGCAGGCAAGACGGCGACCGGGGACGGCCGAGCGCCGGCCGGGGACGGGAAGGTCCCGTACGGCGCCCGTCGCGGCGTCCGGGCCGGGACCGGGTCCACACGCGCCACGGCTCACGAGCCTCGGCTGTGCCCTGTTCTGCGGGGCGACGATGCTCCTGCTCGGCTTCCTGGACGACCTGCTCCTCGGGGCGTCCCTGACCGTGTACGGCGTGCTGTTCCTGCCGGTCTCCGCACTGACCGCGCTGTGGGTGCGCCCGAGCGATCTGCTGACCGCCCCCGTGGTCGCCCCGATCGCGTTCGCCGTCGGGCTGCTGGCCGTCGCGGACGGCAGCGGGTTCCTGGACGGTCTGATGGGTCTGGTGACGGCCCTGTCCACACAGGCCGGCTGGCTCTACGGCGGAACCCTGGTCACCGGGCTGATCGTCCTCGTCCGCCGGGCCCGGCTGCTCCGCCGCCGACGCAGGCCCTGAGGCGAGCCTTGGGGGAAGGCCGGGACGGGAGCAGGACAGCCGGGAGCAGGACGGCCCCGGGGCGAGGCGGTCGGCCGGGGGCTACTTCGCGTGTTTCGCCGCGCGCATCGCCGCGCCCACGATCCCCGCGTTGTTCTGCAGCTGCGCCGGCACGATCTCGGCCTTGACGCCCTTGACGAAGGGCAGGAACTTGTCGGCCTTGCGGCTGACCCCGCCGCCGATGATGAACAGCTCCGGCGAGAACAGCATCTCGACGTGCGCGAGGTACCTGGTGACCCGGTGCCCCCACTGCTCCCAGCTGAGGTCGTGGTCCTCCTTGGCCTTGCTGGAGGCCTTCTTCTCGGCGTCGTGCCCGTCCAGCTCCAGGTGGCCGAGCTCCGTGTTGGGGACCAGCTCGCCGTCGACGAACAGGGCGCTGCCGATGCCGGTGCCGAAGGTCAGCAGGAGGACGACACCCTTGCGGCCGCGGCCGGCGCCGAACTCCATCTCGGCCACGCCCGCCGCGTCCGCGTCGTTGACCACGGTCACCGGGAGGCCGCCGAGCCGCTCGCTGAACAGCGTGCGCGCGTCGGTGTCGATCCAGCTCTTGTCGACGTTGGCCGCCGTGCGGATGTGGGTGCCGTCCGTGATCACGCCCGGGAAGGTGAGACCGACCGGGCCGGTCCACCCGAAGTGGTCGACGACCTGCCTGACGCCGTCGGCGACGCCGTCGGGCGTCGCCGGATGCGGGGTGAGCACCTTGCAGCGTTCCTGCGCCAGGTCGCCCTTTGCCAGGTCCACGGGAGCGCCCTTGATCCCTGAACCACCGATGTCCACGCCGAAGATCTGCATGGCTCCACGTTACGTGGTACGACGGACAGTCACGACGCCGGACGGCCCGCGGTCACACCGTCGTACGACCTGCTCTCAGGCCCCGGCGCCGGCGCCGCCGCGCTCGGCGACCAGGGCGGCCGCCTCTTCGCGCAGGTCACGGCGGAGTTCCTTGGGCAGCGAGAAGGTGATGGACTCCTCGGCCGCCTTGACGATCTCGACGTCGCCGTAGCCGCGCTCGGCGAGCCACTCCAGGACCTGCTCGACCAGGACCTCCGGGACGGAGGCGCCGGAGGTGACGCCGACCGTGGTGACGCCCTCCAGCCAGGCCTCGTCGATCTCGCCGGCGAAGTCGACCAGGTACGCCTCGCGCGAGCCGGCCAGCTTGGCGACCTCGACCAGCCGCTTGGAGTTGGAGGAGTTGCGGGAGCCGACCACGATGACGAGTTCGGCCTCGGCGCCCATCTGCTTCACGGCGAGCTGACGGTTCTGCGTGGCGTAGCAGATGTCGTCGCTCGGCGGCGAGATGAGCTGCGGGAACTTCTCCTTCAGGGCGTCGACGGTCTCCATCGTCTCGTCCACGCTCAACGTGGTCTGGGACAGCCAGACGACCTTGGACTCGTCGCGGACCTCGACCTTGGCGACGTCGGCGGGGCCGTCGACCAGCTGGATGTGGTCGGGGGCCTCGCCGGAGGTGCCGATGACCTCCTCGTGGCCCTCGTGGCCGATCAGCAGGATGTCGTAGTCCTCGTTCGCGAACCGGACGGCTTCCTTGTGGACCTTGGTGACCAGCGGGCAGGTGGCGTCGATGGTGGCGAGCCGGCCGCGCTCGGCCTCCTCGTGGACGACGGGCGCGACGCCGTGCGCGGAGAACATCACGATGTTGCCCGGCGGGACCTCCTCGGTCCGCTCGACGAAGATCGCGCCCTTCTTCTCCAGGGTCTGCACGACGTACTTGTTGTGGACGATCTCGTGCCGGACGTAGACCGGGGCCCCGTACTGCTCCAGGGCCCTCTCGACGGCGATCACGGCGCGGTCCACGCCCGCGCAGTAGCCACGGGGGGCGGCGAGCAGGACACGGCGGCCAGACGAAGCAGTCATGGCACCCATCGTAAGGCCGCGTCCGGGGGGCGTTGATCGGGTCCGGGTGACGGTCCTGAGGAGAGAGCGGACCGGTTCGCGGCACGGCGGCGGGGCGGTCCTGTCGGTGGGCGCCGTTACGCTCGCCGCATGGCTTTGAACACGTCCGCCGAGACACCCGTGCCCGTCGGTGAGATCTCCCGGCTCATCGGCGGATGGATCGACCGGCTCGGCGCGGTGTGGGTCGAGGGGCAGATCACCCAGCTGTCGCGGCGGCCCGGCGCCGGGGTGGTGTTCCTGACGCTGCGCGATCCGTCGTACGACATCTCGATCGGCGTCACCTGTTTCCGGCAGGTGTTCGACGCCGTCGCCGATGTCGTCGGGGAGGGCGCCCGGGTCGTCGTGCACGCGAAGCCGGAGTGGTACGCGCCGCGCGGGCAGCTGTCGCTGCGGGCGGCCGAGATAAGGCCGGTCGGCGTCGGGGAGTTGCTGGCGCGGCTGGAGATGCTCAAGAAGGCGCTGGCCGCGGAGGGCCTGTTCGCCGCCGAGCGGAAGAAGCCGTTGCCGTTCCTGCCGCAGTTGATCGGGCTGGTGTGCGGGCGGGCCTCGGCCGCCGAGCGGGACGTGCTGGAGAACGCCCGGCACCGGTGGCCGGCGGTGCGCTTCGAGGTGCGCAACGTGCCGGTGCAGGGCGTGCACGCCGTGCCGCAGGTCGTACAGGCCGTGAAGGAGCTGGACGCGATCGAGGCGGTGGATGTGATCGTCGTCGCGCGCGGGGGCGGCAGCGTGGAGGATCTGCTGCCGTTCTCCGACGAGCAGTTGGTGCGGGCGGTGGCCGAGTGCCGTACGCCCGTGGTGTCCGCCATCGGCCACGAGCCCGACACCCCGCTGCTCGACTACGTCGCCGACCTGCGCGCCTCGACGCCCACCGACGCGGCCAAGAAGGTCGTACCGGACGTGGGTGAGGAGCTGGAGCGGGTGCGGATGCTGCGGGACCGGGCCCGGCGGTGCGTCGACGGGGTGGTGGCGCGGGAGGAGCGGGGGCTGGCCCAGGCGCTGGCGCGGCCTGCCATGGAGGATCCGCACCGGATGCTCGACGAGCGGGCCGATCACGTGGCCGGGCTGGTCGATCGCTCGCGGCGCACCCTGCGGCACCTGCTGGACCGCGCCGACTCGGAGCTGACGCACACGCACGCGCGCGTGGTGGCCCTCTCCCCCGCCGCCACCCTGAAGCGCGGTTACGCCGTGCTGCAGAAGGGCGACGGGCACGTGGTGCGCGACGGCGGGGAGGTCGAGCCGGGTGAGGTGCTGCGGGCGCGGGTCGCGGAGGGCGACTTCACGGTGCGGGTCGAGGGCTAGTACAGGTTGACGAGAAAGGCACGTGCATGAGCGGCAGGACCGAAGAGGCGCTCTCCTACGAGCAGGCGCGGGACGAGCTGATCGACGTCGTCCGGCGGCTGGAGGCCGGCGGGACGAGCCTGGAGGAGTCGCTCGCGCTCTGGGAGCGGGGCGAGGAGCTGGCCAAGGTGTGCAGGCGGTGGCTGGAGGGGGCGCGGGCCCGGCTGGACGCGGCGCTGGCCGAGGAGGAGGAAGCGGAAGCGGAGGGGAAGAGCGAGGAGGGCTGAGGGGGAACGAGGGGGAGGAGACGGCGAGGCTGTGAGGCTGTGAGGCGGCTCACCACGATCCCTCTTTTGTTGAAGCTTGAACCTTCCTTCGCTAGGGTCGCACCGACAAGCTATCCGGACCACGGTCCGGATTCCGTGCCGACTCCCTCGGGAAGTTCACCATGTCTCTCGTTCTCGACCCCGCCGCCCAGGACCTGCTGTTCCGTGAGGCCCGCACCGCCAACACCTTCACCGACGAGCCGGTGACCGACGAGCAGGTCCAGGCGATCTACGACCTGGTCAAGTTCGGCCCGACCTCCATGAACCAGTCGCCGCTGCGCGTCGTCCTGGTCCGCTCGCCCGAGGCCCGTGAGCGCCTGGTGCGGCACATGTCCGAGGGCAACCAGAAGAAGACCGCCGCCGCCCCGCTGGTCGCGATCCTCGCCGCGGACAACGAGTTCCACGAGGAGCTGCCGCACCTCTTCCCGCACTTCCCGCAGGCCAAGGACATGTTCGCCGGCAGCCGGGAGAACCGCGAGAAGAACGCCACCCTGAACGCCGCCCTCCAGGCCGCGTACTTCATCATCGGCGTCCGCGCCGCCGGCCTCGCCGCCGGCCCGATGACCGGCCTGGACCTCGCGGCCGTCCAGAAGGAGTTCCTGGACGACGACCACACCCCGCTGATGGTCGTCAACATCGGCAAGCCGGGCCCGGACGCCTGGTTCCCGCGCGGCCCGCGCCTGGCCTACGACGACGTCGTCACGACCGTCTGAGCAGCCCCCGTGCACGGAAGAGGCCCCCGGCGTCGCCGGGGGCCTCTTCCGTGCACGGGCGTGCGGAGCCGCCTCAGGAGGTCTTCAGCGCCGCGGCCATCTTCGTCAGCTGGGCGAAGGACGCCGTACCGGCCACCACCGTGGTCGAACCGCGGGTGCCGTCGAGCACCAGGGCGTCGTAGCGGCCGCCCGTGTAGTGCGTCCAGGTGCGGTCGCCGATCCTCTCGGCCGTCTTCGTGGCCGTCGCGCCCTGGCTCGCGTCGGCGATGAAGTCCGCCGGCTTCTGAGTGGACTGCTCGATCTGGACGTACTGACCGTCGGGGGTCTGGTACCCGAGGTGCCAGCGGTCGCCCTCCGCGCCCTGGAACCGCACCGACGTGGCCTTCCAGCCGCTGGGCAGACCCTCGGGTGCGGCGACCGGGTAGCTCGCGGCGCGACGCGCCGTCAGCAGCTCCACCCGGTAGTCCACCCTCGGAAGGTCGGGAGCGTGATCGTCGTGCGGGACGAGAAGATAGATGAAACCCGCCGCGAGGCCGATCAGGGCCAGGGAGAGAATCATGTCCCGGACCGTCTTCTGCTTGCCGTTCGTGCCTGCCACGCCCTCTATGGTCGCAGGTACCCCTTGCGCTCATCCGTGGGGTCCCCTGCTCATTTTGTCAGCCTGGCGATAGAGTCGACGGGAACCCTCATCCGGCCGTCGTCGTATCAGAAAGGTGCGCTCCGATGACCGAGAATCATCATCACCTGCCGTCCGAGCTCGATGTACCCTCCGAGGCCCCCGACCGCAACCTCGCCCTGGAGCTCGTCCGGGTCACCGAGGCCGCCGCGATGGCGGCGGGGCGCTGGGTGGGCCGCGGCGACAAGAACGGCGCCGACGGCGCCGCGGTCCGCGCGATGCGCACCCTCGTCTCCACCGTGTCGATGAACGGCGTGGTCGTCATCGGCGAGGGCGAGAAGGACGAGGCCCCGATGCTCTTCAACGGGGAGCACGTCGGTGACGGCACCGGGCCCGAGGTCGACATCGCCGTCGACCCGATCGACGGGACGACGCTGACCGCGAAGGGCATGCCCAACGCGATCTCGGTGCTGGCCGCCGCCGAACGCGGGGCCATGTTCGACCCGTCCGCCGTGTTCTACATGGACAAACTGGTCACGGGCCCGGAAGCGGCGGACTTCGTCGACATCAACGCGCCCATCTCCGTCAACATCCGCCGGGTCGCCAAGGCGAAGCGGTCCTCGCCGGAGGGCGTGACCGTGGTCATCCTGGACCGGCCGCGGCACGAAGGGATCATCAAGGAGATCCGGGAGGCCGGCGCGCGCATCAAGCTGATCTCCGACGGTGACGTCGCCGGGTCGATCTACGCGCTGCGCGAGGGCACGGGCGTGGACATGCTGCTCGGGATCGGCGGCACGCCCGAGGGCATCATCTCGGCCTGCGCGGTGAAGTGCCTGGGCGGGACGATCCAGGGCAAGCTGTGGCCCAAGGACGACGAGGAGCGGCAGCGGGCGATCGACGCCGGGCACGACCTGGACCGGGTGCTGACCACCGAGGACCTGGTGACCGGGGAGAACGTGTTCTTCGTCGCCACCGGCATCACGGACGGCGAGCTGCTGCGGGGCGTGCGGTACCGGTCGGAGACCGCGCTGACCGAGTCGATCGTGATGCGGTCCAAGTCGGGGACGGTGCGGCGGATCGACTCCGAGCACCGGCTGCGCAAGCTGCGGGCGTACAGCACGATCGATTTCGACAGGGCGAAGTAGCGCCTTCGGGGGTGGGGGCTGGGATGCGCCGGCGAGTGCGGGCGCGTCGTGGCTCGTCGCGCAGCGCCCCGCGCCCCTGTGGGGCGCTGCCCCCTACGGCATCGAAAAGGCGCCCTCTGTGCGGAGAGGGCGCCTTTTGTCAGCCTGCCTGGGCTATGCGGTTCGCCGCCGTCGCTCGTGCCGCCTTCTTCAGTTCCGCGTCGCGTCGCCTGCGCCTCGCCAGCACCACCCGGCGTTCCGCCGCCGTGAGGCCGCCCCAGACGCCGTAGGGCTCCGGCTGGAGCAGGGCGTGTTCGCGGCACTCCACCATGACGGGACAGCGGGCGCAGACCCGCTTGGCCGCCTCCTCCCGGGACAGCCGGGCGGCGGTGGGTTCCTTGGAGGGGGCGAAGAACAGGCCTGCCTCGTCGCGCCGGCACACCGCCTCGGTGTGCCAGGGTGCGTCTTGGTCCCTGTCCCGCACTGGCACCCGCTGGGCCGGAACGGCAGCTACCTGCAGGGACGAATGCGGCGGTTGCAGCACGGGTCTACTCCTGACGACGGCTTCGCGAGCGAGAGACGATGCAGCAAGGCCTACCCGCTGTGCGCGGGCCTATGCACAGCGTCCTCAACAGCCCTGGCTCGGCGGCCCGTTCACGACCCCGGGGGCCGCCGGACCGGCACCGATTCGCGACCGTCAACGGTCCAGGTGTTTGCGCAACTTCCGGTCGACCTTGGCGTGCACCCGGTCCAGGATGTCCTCGACGAACTTCCCGCGCTTCGGCCGCGCCTCCACGTTCCCGAGGACGGCCCACCCGTCGACGTAGACGACCGGCGCGTCCGGGTCGCCCGAATCCAGCGTGTCCGCCTCGAAGTTGCCCAGCACACCCCCGCCGGTGCCGCGCAGCGACACGTTCTCCGGGACCCGGATCTGCACGTCGCCGAAGACCGAGAACGCCTTGATGACGACCTGCTGGTACTCGAAGATCGCCTCCGTGAGGTCGATCTCGACGGAGCCGAACACCGCGTACGCGTGCAGCCGGCGGCCGGGCCGCCAGCGGCCGCGGCGGCGGGCGCTGCTGAAGACGGCCACCACGTTGCTGTCCGCCTCGACGGGGATCGCGCCGGGCGCCGGACGCGGCGGCGCCGACGGGTGGCCGGGGGCGGCCGGACGGGCGTGGGCCGCGGGCAGATCCCGTATGAAGACCTCCAGCTCCCCCACCGTCTTGGCGTTCAGCACCCCCTCCACGCGCTCGGCGTGCTCGTCGGCGGTCAGGCGCCCCTCGGCGAGCGCCTCCCGCAGGATGTCGGCGATGCGGTCACGGTCGGCGTCCGAGGCGCGCAGCTCGGCGGCCGGCGCTCCGGCGTGCCCCTGAACGGTCTGCTTCTGAAGGTCCACGACAGCAGCGTACCGAAACGCGATAGATCGCGACTAGGGGTCGGAGTCGGCCGGGCGTGTCGAACTGAGCCCTACCTCACAGGTTCCGTGTCGGCGGCAGGTTCTACGCTGGACAGCGCCCGTCGACGCCGACGGGCGGCCGTCCGTCAGAGTGAGGAATGGGCTGAGATGCCTGAGTTCGCGTACACCGATCTGCTCCCCCAGGGCGAGGACACCACGCCGTACCGGCTGGTGACCTCCGAGGGCGTGTCCACCGTCGAGGGACCGGACGGACGGACGTTCCTCAAGGTGGAGCCGGAGGCGCTGCGCAAGCTCGCCGCGGAGGCGATCCACGACATCCAGCACTACCTGCGCCCCGCCCACCTCGCCCAGCTGCGCCGGATCATCGACGACCCGGAGGCGTCGGCCAACGACAAGTTCGTCGCGCTCGACCTGCTGAAGAACGCGAACATCGCGGCGGCCGGCGTGCTGCCCATGTGCCAGGACACCGGCACGGCGATCGTGATGGGCAAGCGCGGCCAGAACGTGCTCACCGAGGGCGGCGACGAGGCGGCCCTGAGCCGCGGCATCTACGACGCGTACCTCAACCTCAACCTGCGCTACTCCCAGATGGCTCCGCTCACCATGTGGGAGGAGAAGAACACCGGTTCCAACCTGCCGGCCCAGATCGAGCTGTACGCCACCGACGGCGGCGCCTACAAGTTCCTCTTCATGGCCAAGGGCGGCGGCTCGGCCAACAAGTCGTTCCTGTACCAGGAGACCAAGGCCGTCCTGAACGAGGCCTCCATGATGAAGTTCCTGGAGGAGAAGATCCGTTCGCTGGGCACGGCCGCCTGCCCGCCGTACCACCTGGCGATCGTCGTCGGCGGCACGTCCGCCGAGTTCGCGCTGAAGACCGCGAAGTACGCCTCCGCGCACTACCTGGACGAGATCCCGGCCGAGGGCTCGGAGCTGGGCCACGGCTTCCGGGACAAGGACCTGGAGCAGAAGGTCTTCGAGCTGACGCAGAAGATCGGCATCGGCGCGCAGTTCGGCGGCAAGTACTTCTGCCACGACGTGCGCGTGGTGCGGCTGCCCCGGCACGGCGCGTCCTGCCCGGTCGCCATCGCCGTGTCCTGCTCCGCGGACCGCCAGGCCGTCGCGAAGATCACCGCCGAGGGCGTCTTCCTGGAGCAGCTGGAGACCGACCCGGCGCGGTTCCTGCCGGAGACGACCGACGAGCACCTGGACGAGTCGTCGGACGTCGTGAAGATCGACCTGAACCAGCCGATGGACACGATCCTCGCCGAGCTGACCAAGTACCCGGTCAAGACCCGGCTCTCGCTCACCGGCCCGCTGGTCGTCGCCCGGGACATCGCGCACGCCAAGATCAAGGAGCGGCTGGACGCGGGCGAGGAGATGCCGCAGTACCTGAAGGACCACCCGGTGTACTACGCCGGTCCGGCCAAGACCCCCGAGGGCTACGCGTCCGGTTCCTTCGGCCCGACCACGGCCGGCCGCATGGACTCCTACGTCGAGCAGTTCCAGGCGGCGGGCGGCTCCAAGGTGATGCTGGCCAAGGGCAACCGCAGCAAGCAGGTCACCGACGCCTGCGCCGAGCACGGCGGCTTCTACCTGGGCTCAATCGGCGGCCCGGCCGCCCGGCTCGCCCAGGACTGCATCAAGAAGGTCGAGGTCGTCGAGTACGAGGAACTCGGCATGGAGGCGGTCTGGAAGATCGAGGTCGAGGACTTCCCGGCGTTCATCGTCGTCGACGACAAGGGCAACGACTTCTTCCAGGATCCGGCTCCCGCCCCGACGTTCACGACGATCCCCGTGCGGGGCCCGGGTCTGGGCTGATCCCGCGCTCCGCGCCCGCCCCTGGTCCGTACGGGGGCGGGTGGCGGCGGTCCGGAACATCCCCGCGGGCCCGATCGCTATACGGGTATGAGCGACTACCGCATCGAGCACGACTCCATGGGCGAGGTCCGGGTGCCCGCCGAAGCCAAGTGGCGGGCCCAGACGCAGCGCGCCGTCGAGAACTTCCCGATCTCCGGCCAACGGATCGAGCGCGCCCACATCGAGGCGCTCGCCCGCGTCAAGGGCGCCGCGGCGAAGGTGAACGCGCGGCTCGGGGTGCTCGACGAGGACGTGGCCGAGGCGATCCAGGAGGCGGCCGCGGAGGTCGCCCGCGGGGACTGGGACGAGCAGTTCCCCGTCGACGTCTTCCAGACGGGCTCGGGCACCTCGTCCAACATGAACGCCAACGAGGTCATCGCCACGCTGGCGAGCGAGCGGCTCGGCCGGGACGTCCACCCCAACGACCACGTCAACGCCTCGCAGTCCTCCAACGACGTCTTCCCGTCGTCGATCCACATCGCCGCCACCGCCGCCGTCACCCGGGACCTGATCCCTGCTCTCGAACACCTCGCCGACTCCCTGGGCCGGAAGTCCGAGGAGTTCGCCGAGGTCGTGAAGTCCGGGCGTACGCACCTGATGGACGCCACACCGGTGACGCTCGGGCAGGAGTTCGGCGGGTACGCCGCGCAGGTGCGGTACGGCGTCGAGCGGCTGCGTGCCTCACTGCCCCGGCTCGCGGAACTGCCGCTCGGCGGGACCGCGGTCGGCACCGGGATCAACACCCCGCCCGGGTTCTCCGCCGCCGTGATGGAGGAGGTCGCCCGGGTGACCGGGCTGCCGTTCACCGAGGCCCGCGACCACTTCGAGGCGCAGGGCGCGCGGGACGGGATCGTCGAGACCAGCGGGCAGCTGCGGACCGTCGCGGTCGGCCTGACGAAGATCGCCAACGATCTGCGGTGGATGGCCTCCGGGCCGCGCACCGGACTCGCGGAGATCGCGCTGCCCGATCTCCAGCCGGGGTCCTCGATCATGCCGGGAAAGGTCAACCCGGTCGTCCCCGAAGCCGTGTTGATGGTGTCGGCCCAGGTCATCGGGAACGACCAGACCATCGCGTTCGCCGGTGCGGCCGGCAACTTCGAGCTCAACGTGATGCTTCCGGTCATCGCGAAGAACGTGCTGGAGTCGGTGCGGCTGCTCGCCAACGTGGCGCGGCTGCTGGCCGACCGGACGGTGGACGGCATCACCGCGAACCGGGAGCGGGCGCGGGAGTACGCCGAGTCGTCGCCGTCCGTGGTGACGCCGCTCAACAGGTACATCGGGTACGAGGAGGCGGCAAAGGTCGCCAAGAAGTCGCTGGCGGAGCGCAAGACGATCCGTCAGGTGGTGCTGGAGGGCGGGTACGTCGAGAAGGGCGAGCTGACCGTCGAGCAGTTGGACGAGGCGCTGGATGTCCTGCGGATGACACACCCGTAACCGGGTGCGAACGTTTCGCGCCGCCCGGGGAGAACCGTGACGTCCACCGCAGCGTCGTATGCCTGTGGCACCTAATATCTGTGCATGGCAGACGGTGGAGCGGTGAGACGCGTGAGGCGCGGGGAAACGGGTGGCGCGACCGGGAACGGGAGCGGTTTCTGGACGCCGGGGAGTCAAATCCTGTGGCGGTACCGGGAGAACGCCGGGAACGGCTTCCACATCGCGCGCCCCGTCACCGTCGTACGGGACGACGCGGAGCTGCTGGCCGTGTGGCTGGCGCCCGGCACCGAGTGCGTCAGGCCCGTGTTCACCGACGGCTCCTCGGTGCGCGAGGAGCCGCTGGAGTCGCGGTACACCAAGCCGCGGACCGTGGGGCACGGCCGCTGGCTGGGCACCGGGGTGCTGAAGCTGGCCAGGCCCGGTGAGCCCTGGTCGGTGTGGCTGTTCTGGGAGCCGGGCTGGCACTTCAAGAACTGGTACGTCAACCTTGAGCAGCCGCTGGCCCGTTGGGACGGCGGGGTGGACTCGGAGGACTACTTCCTGGACATCGCGGTGCACCCCGACCGCAGGTGGGAGTGGCTCGACGAGGACGAGTTCGCGCAGGCCCAGCAGGACGGGCTGATGGACGCGGCGAAGGCCGCGGCGGCGCGGGCCGCGGGCCTGTCCGCGGTGGAGGCGGTACGGGCCTGGCAGGCGCCGTTCTCGGACGGCTGGCAGCACTGGCGGCCGGACCCGGCCTGGGCGGTTCCGTCGCTGCCGAAGGACTGGGACCGCACGGCCGCGCACGTGTCCTCATGAGACCCTTGATGCGCCCCCGGTCCACAACCGTAGGATCGTCCTCCGCAAGGGCGCGTCGAGGACACGCGTCGTGCGCAACTCCCGGGCGATCTTCCGGGCTTGACCGAACGTCACCGAGGGGCGGCAGGACGTGAGCGAGGGGTACGAGGGCAGCACGGGCGAACGGCGCGCCGGCCCGGGACCGTTCGCCGGTGGCACGGCAACGGTCTCCAGCCACGCCGGAAATCCGTTCCTGGGGCAGCTAATCCGGGTATCGGACTTTCGGCGGGACCACCTGCGCGCCCGGCGCGCAGCCCCGGACGGACGGATTCGACACGCGTGACGGAGCACCCCACCTCCTACGAGCGCCCGCAGCCGGGCGCCGACCCCGCTCAGGCCCGCGGGGCGCTCCTGCGTGCCCCGCAGTCCCAGGCGCAGGCACAGCCCCATCCGCTCGGCAGCACCGCGTTATCCGCGCAGGCACGCCCGGGCGAGACGCCCTCCGGCCCCGGTACCAGCACGTCCAAGGAGCACTCCGTCAACGGCCCCGAGCACGCCCAGCCCACCAGCGCTGAGCCCGATCCGCACCGGCCGCGCCCCACCGAGGGCATCCCGCCCCAGCCGGGCGCGGAGCAGGAGCGGGCCGCGGGCCCCCAGGAGCGTCGCAGCGGACGCGGGCTGCCGCCCGGTCGGCCGATGCCGATGCGGCGGGACGGCGACCGGCTGCGTTTCGTGGGCGCCGCGACCCGCCGCATCGCCCGGGGCATCGACCTCGACGAGATCGTGATGGGGTTGTGCCGGGCGACGGTGCCGACCTTCTCGGACGCGATCCTGGTCTATCTGCGCGACCCGCTGCCGGTCGGCGACGAACGGCCCACCGGCGCGGTGGTGCTGCGGCTGCGCCGTACCGACCGGATCCCGGAGGAACGGGACACCGAGGGCGGTTTCCCGCAACTGCCCGTGCCGGAGCCGGATCCCGCCGACGTCGGGCTGGCCGAGCTCACCGCCGAGCTGTGCGAGGTACGGCCGGGCGGTGCCCTGAACGAGGTGCTACGGGGCGTGCGGCCGGTTTTCGCGGACTCCCCCGCGGCGCGCTCCGCCCTGCCCGAACTCCTCGGCGAGGGCAACGAGTCACTCGTCCCCGGCGCCCAGCGCGCGATCCTGGCCCCGCTGCGCGGCCGCCGCCGGGTGATCGGCGCGGCCCTGTTCCTGCGCCGTCCGGAGCGGCTCGCGTTCGAGGCGGACGATCTGCTGGTCGCCGCCCAGCTCGCCACGCACACCGCGCTCGGCATCGACAAGGCGGTGCTGTACGGCCGGGAGGCCTACATCGCCGACGAGTTGCAGCGGACCATGCTGCCCGAGCACCTGCCGAGCGCGACCGGGGTACGGCTGGCGTCCCGCTACCTGCCGGCGGCCGAGACCGCGCGGGTGGGCGGTGACTGGTACGACGCGATCCCGCTGCCCGGCAGCCGGGTCGCCCTGGTCGTCGGCGACGTGATGGGCCACTCCATGACCTCGGCGGCCATCATGGGCCAGCTGCGGACCACCGCGCAGACCCTGGCGGGCCTGGACCTGCCTCCGCAGGAGGTCCTGCACCACCTCGACGAGCAGGCCCAGCGGCTCGGCAGCGACCGCATGGCGACCTGCCTGTACGCCGTCTACGACCCGGTGTCGCACCGCATCACCATCGCCAACGCCGGGCATCCGCCGCCGGTGCTGCTGCACCTGGGTGGCCGGGCCGAGGTGCTGCGGGTGCCGCCGGGGGCGCCGATCGGGGTGGGCGGGGTCGACTTCGAGGCGGTGGAGCTGGACGCGCCCGCCGGGGCGACGCTGCTGCTGTACACCGACGGCCTGGTGGAGTCCCGGCTGCGGGACGTGTGGACCGGGATAGAGCAGCTGCGGGAGAAGCTCGCCGCGACCGCGCAGCTGACGGGGCCGGATCATCCGCCGCCGCTGGAGGCCCTGTGCGACGAGGTGCTCGACATGCTGGGGCCGGGTGACCGTGACGACGACATCGCGCTGCTCGCCGCCCGGTTCGACGGGATCGCGCCGAGCGATGTGGCGTACTGGTACCTGGAGCCCGAGGACGCGGCGCCCGGCCGGGCCCGGCGGCTCGCGCGCCGGGCGCTGTCCCGCTGGGGGCTGGAGGAGCTGTCCGACTCCGTCGAGCTGCTGGTCAGCGAGGTGGTCACCAACGCGGTGCGGTACGCCTCACGGCCGGTGACCTTGCGGCTGCTGCGGACGGATGTGCTGCGCTGCGAAGTGGGCGACGACGTGCCGCAGTTGCCGCGGCTGCGGCAGGCCCGGGCGACGGACGAGGGCGGCCGCGGGCTGTACCTCGTCAACCGACTGGCCAGACGGTGGGGAGCGACGCGGCTCAGCACCGGGAAGGTCGTCTGGTTCGAGCTGAACCGGTGACGCCGTAGGGGCAACCCCCAGCACTCCTGGGAGTTGCCCCTACGGCGTTGCTACTGGCCGCTCACCGGGTCCAGCGGGTTGTTGGTGTCGCCGTCCGTCGGGGTCTCCGCCGGGAGCGACGGCTCGTTCGTCGTGGGCGGCGGGGAGGTCGTCGGCGTCTGGGACGGGGTCCGCGACGGGGTCTGGGACGGGGTCGCCGACTTCGACGGGGTCTTGCTGGGCGTCTGGGAAGGCGTCTGCGAGGGGGTCGCCGACTTCGACGGGGTCACGGTGGGCTGGACCGCCGCGCCCAGGTCGGTCTCCAGCTCGAACTTCTGCTTCTTGGTGACGCCGAAGGTGTACGTCGCCCAGATCTGCGCCGGGTAACCGCCGCCGTTGATACGGCCGGTGCCGGGGATGAGGCCGGTGGCACCGGTCAGCGGGACCTGGTTGTGGGTCTTGGCGTCCTCGCCGAACAGGCCGACCGAGGTGACCAGGTCGGGCGTGTAACCGGTGAACCAGGCCGACTTGTTGTTGTCGGAGGTACCCGTCTTGCCCGCCACCTGCTGGCCGTTGCGCAGCGGGTTCTGCGCCACCGACACCTTCGCCGTACCGTCGTCGACCACGCCGGTCAGCACCGAGGTCACCTGGTCGGCGGCGGCGCGGCTGATGACCTGCTCGCCGATCGGGTCCGGGATGTCGACCTTGCGGCCGGTCTTCTCCGCCGACGCGATGACCGTCGGGGTGACCTTTTTGCCGTGGTTGTCGAAGGTGGCGTACACCCCGGCCATCTCCAGCGGGCTCGCGCCCATGCTGCCGAGGGTCATGGCGGGCACCGCCTGCAGGCCCGTGGTGTCGAGGCCCAGCTGGTCGGCGGTCCGCATGACGTTCTTCATGCCGACGTCCACACCCATCTGCGCGAACACCGAGTTGACGGACTTGTTCATCGCCGTCTGCACGGTGATGTCGCCGTAGTCGGTCTTGTCCTCGTTCGGCGGCGAGAAGGCGATGTCGCTGCCCTTGACCGGACGGCCGCTGGTGCCGTCGTAGATGGTGTTCGCGTTGATGTCCTTGCCGTCCTGCGTCTTCGCCTGCTCTTCCAGGGCGGCGGCGAGGATGATCGGCTTGAAGGTGGACGCGGGCTGGTAGTCGGCGCGGGTGGCGTTGTCGGTGTAGTGGTCGTAGTAGCTCGTGCCGCCGTACAGGGCGAGGATCTTGCCCGTCCTGGGGTCGACGGAGACGGCGCCGGCCTGGACGTTCTTGTCGACCTTGCGCTTCTTTCCGTCGAGCTTGCTGGTGAGCTGGCTCTTGACGGCCGCCTCCAGCTTGGCCTGCTTCTTCGGGTCGATGTTCAGGGTGATGGTCCAGCCCTGGTCGACGACGAGGGCCTCCGCATCGGACCGGCTGATGTTCTGTTGCTTCATCAGCTGGTTCTCCAGCTGGGTGTTGGCCAGTTCGATCAGGTAGCCCTTCTGGCCCTCGAGGCCGGAGGCGGCCTTCGGTGGCTTGGGGATCGGGAACTTCATGGCGTCCCGCTTGGACTTGTCCAGCCAGCCCTGCCCGACCATGTTGTTCAGGACGTAGTTCCAGCGCTGCTGCACCAGCTCCCTGCCTGCCTTGCTCGCCACCGCCCAGTCGTACTGGCTCGGCGCCTGGAGCAGCGCGGCGAGGTAGGCGCCCTGCTGGACGTTGAGGTCCTTGGCGTCGACGTGGTAGTAGGCCTGGGCGGCGGCCTGGATGCCGTAGGCGCCGCGGCCGTAGTAGCTGGTGTTGATGTAACCGGCGAGGATGTAGTCCTTGGACTTCTCGCGGTCCACCTTCAGCGTGATGACCAGTTCCTTCAGCTTGCGCGTGATGGTCTGGTCCTGGTCGAGGTAGTAGTTCTTGACGTACTGCTGGGTGATCGTCGAACCGCCCTGGGTGCCGCGGCCCATCGCGGTGTTGTAGAGGCCGCGGGCCATGCCCCGCAGGTTGATGCCGTTGTCGCTGTAGAAGGTCTTGTTCTCGGCCGCGACGAAGGTGTGCTGGACGTCCTTCGGGACCTTCGACAGGTCCACGATCTCGCGGTTGACGGTGCCCTTGCGGGCGAGGACCGTGCCGTCGCTGTATTTGTAGACGTTGCTCTGGGTCTGCGCGAGGGCGTTGCCCGCGGGGACGCTGACCATCACGTACAGCGCGATGAAGGTGCCGATGCCCAGCAGACAGACGCCCAGGAACGTGCCGAGCATCTTCTTCCAGGTGAACAGCCGGCGTATCCGGCCCTTGGCGGGCTTGCCGCCGTTGCCCGGCCTGGTCTTGGCGGCGGCCTTGCGGCGCTCCGCGCGGGTGGCACCCTCGGCCACGGAAGGGGCCGCGGCGGCGGCGGCGGTGCCGCCCGCCGCCGGCGTCTCGGACTCGGGTGGCGGGGACGGGCGGTTCCGGGGCGCGGCACGGCGGCCACCCCGCTGCCGCGCTTTTCTCTCTTCCGCTCGTCCCATGAGTCCGTCTGCTCCGCTTCGTCTCGGCTGTCACACGTGTGTGCGGCTGTCGCACAAGCACTTGGCTCAGGTCAGTCCAGAAAGCTAACACCGCTCTCTATGACAAAGGACGCACGATCACGCCTTTCGCGGACGTGACAATCAGCACCCTGTCCAACGGAACCGACGACCAGGGGAGACGCAGGGTTGCTCCGCGCGTTAAAGTGATATCACTTAGCTAGAACCGAGCTAGGCTTCGTCACTCAGGGGGGAACCCATGTCCGGCCATGACTCGACACTGACCGCCGACGTACCCGAGATGCCCGCCCCGCGCGTGCGGGAGTTCACGGCACACAGCATCGGCGGCGGGCTCGCGCTGCTGCTGGGCCTGGTGGGGCTGGCGGCCGCCGTGGCGCTCTTCGCCGCCGCCTCCGTCGACCCCGCCTTCGCGGTCGGCGGCGTCCTCGTCTTCCTCGCCGCCATCGTCGCGATACGCGGGCTGAACACAGTGGCACCGGGCGAGGCGCGGGTCGTCCAGCTGTTCGGGCGGTACCGGGGCACGATCCGGCAGGACGGCCTGCGCTGGGTGAACCCCTTCACCTCGCGCACGAGGATCTCCACCCGGGTGCGCAACCACGAGACCGCGGTCCTCAAGGTCAACGACGCCTACGGCAACCCCATCGAGCTCGCCGCGGTCGTGGTGTGGAAGGTCCAGGACACCGCGCAGGCCGTCTTCGAGGTCGACGACTACACCGAGTTCGTCGCCACGCAGACCGAGACCGCGGTGCGGCACATCGCCATCGAGTACCCGTACGACGCGCACGACGAGGGCGGGCTCTCGCTGCGCGGCAACGCCGAGGAGATCACCGAGAAGCTGGCCGTCGAACTCCAGGCGCGGGTGGAGGCGGCCGGGGTGCGGATCGTGGAGTCGCGCTTCACGCATCTCGCGTACGCTCCGGAGATCGCCTCCGCGATGCTCCAGCGGCAGCAGGCCGGTGCGGTGGTGGCCGCACGGCGGCAGATAGTCGACGGTGCGGTGGGCATGGTGGAGGCGGCGCTCGCGCGGATCGCCGAGCAGGACATCGTGGAACTGGACGAGGAGCGCAAGGCGGCGATGGTGTCCAACCTGATGGTGGTGCTGTGCGGGGACCGGGCGCCGCAGCCGGTGCTCAACACCGGGACCCTCTACCAGTGACGGACTCGCCCTCTCCCGAGGAGGCGCCGCGGCGCCGGCCGCAGCAGCGCAAGCAGGTGCTGCTGCGGCTGGACCCGTCGGTGTACGACGCACTGGCGCGCTGGGCGGGCGAGGAGTTGCGCTCGGCCAACGCCCAGATCGAGTTCCTGCTGCGCCGCGCCCTCGCGGAAGCGGGCCGCCTCCCCGGCGAGGCGGGCCCCCTGCCACGCCGGGGCCGGCCACCGGGTGGCACCGCCCCGGGACCCCCGTCGGCCTGAAGCCCGGCCGCCGCGGCGCGGTGTCGCAGAACCGTGACATTCGGCCCCCACCTGCGCGGACACCCAGCGCGAAGCCGACGCGAGGACCGTGGGCCACGGCCTGCACACGGCGTGTATACACACCGCGTATACACGGTGTGTAGAGTGCTCCGCATGTCCATCGGTCACACCCTCCTGGGGCTCCTGGAGTCCGGCCCGCGCCACGGTTACGACCTCAAGCGGGCCTTCGACGAGAAGTTCGGTCACGACCGGCCGCTCCACTACGGCCAGGTCTATTCGACGATGTCCCGGCTGCTGAAGAACGGCCTGGTCGAGGTCGACGGCATCGAGGCGGGCGGCGGCCCGGAGCGGAAGCGGTACGCCATCACGGACGCCGGGATCACCGACGTCGAACGGTGGCTGGCGACGCCCGAGAAGCCGGAGGAGTACCTCCAGTCGACGCTGTACACCAAGGTCGTGCTCGCGCTGCTGACGCACCGCGACGCCGCCGACATCCTGGACGGCCAGCGGGCCGAGCACCTGCGCAGCATGCGCATCCTGACGGACCGCAAGCGCCGCGGCGATCTCGCCGACCAGCTCATCTGCGACCACGCCCTGTTCCACCTGGAGGCGGACCTGCGGTGGCTGGAACTGACGGCAGCGCGGCTCGACAAGCTCCGGACGGAGGTGGCCAGGTGAGCGCTCCCGCTGGTTCGCTGCTCGCGGCCGAGGGGCTGCGGAAGGCCTACGGCCCGACCGTCGCGCTCGACGGGGCCGAGTTCTCGATACACGCCGGCGAGGTGGTCGCCGTCATGGGCCCGTCCGGGTCCGGCAAGTCGACCCTGCTGCACTGCCTCGCCGGGATCGTGCCGCCGGACGCGGGTTCGATCCTGTACGCCGGGCGGGAGATGGCGACCATGACCGACGCCGAGCGCAGTGCGCTCAGGCGCAGCGAGTTCGGGTTCGTCTTCCAGTTCGGGCAGCTGGTGCCGGAACTGACCTGTGTGGAGAACGTGGCGCTGCCGCTGCGACTGAACGGCACCTCCCGCAAGGAGGCCGAGAAGGCGGCCCTCGGATGGATGGCACGGCTGGAGGTCGACGACCTCGCGAAGAAGCGGCCCGGTGAGGTCTCCGGCGGCCAGGGGCAGCGGGTCGCGGTGGCGCGGGCCCTGGTGACCGGGCCGCGGGTGGTGTTCGCGGACGAGCCGACCGGCGCGCTGGACTCGCTCAACGGCGAGCGCGTGATGGAGCTGCTGACGGACGCCGCCCGGTCCACCAACGCGGCCGTCGTGCTGGTCACGCACGAGGCGCGGGTGGCCGCCTACTCCGACCGCGAGATCGTCGTACGGGACGGCAAGTCCCGGGACATGGAGCGGACCGTATGAGCGGGCGCTGGGCCGGGGATCTGGCCATGGGGGCGCGGTTCGCCTTCACCGGTGGGCGGGAGGGCTGGATCCGGGCCCTGCTCACCGCGGTCGGCGTGGGACTCGGCGTCGCCCTGCTGCTGCTCACGGCGGCGGTGCCGAACATCCTGGACGCCCGCCACGCGAAGGAGGCCACGCGGCAGGACTTCGCGGTGACACCGCCGAAGATCCCCGCGGCCGACGACACGATCGTCGTCGGCCATGTGAACACCTCGTGGTACGGCGCGGACATCCGGGCCCGGCTGGTCGACCCCGACGGACCGCACGCCCCGGTGCCGGTGGGCATCGACCGCGTCCCGGCGGCCGGCGAGATGTACGTCTCCCCCGCCCTGGAGAAGCTGCTGAAGGCGCCCGGCAACGGCCTGCTGCGCGAGCGGCTGCCCGCGAAGGTGGTCGGGACGATCGGTGAGCGGGGGCTGGTCGGCCCGACCGAACTCGCCTACTACATGGGCGTGCAGGGGCTGGAGCGGGAGATCGGCCACGGCCCCGAGGTCGGCCGCATCAGGCACTTCGGGAACTCCTCCGGTGACTCCTCGGACGGGCTGGACCCGATCCTGCTGCTGCTCGTGCTGCTCGTCTTCGTGGTGCTGCTGGCCCCGGTCGGCATCTTCATCGCCACCGCCGTACAGCTCGGCGGCGAGCGGCGCGACCGGCGGCTCGCCGCGCTGCGGCTGGTCGGCTGCGACGGCCGGATGGTCCGCCGGATCGCCGCCGGGGAGGCCATGGCGGGCGCGGTGCTCGGCCTGGTGCTCGGCACCGGGTTCTTCCTGCTGGGCAGCCAGGCGGCGGCCACGATCGAGCTGTTCGACGTCAGCGTCTACCCGGACTACCTCACCCCGACGCCGGCCCTGGCCGCCCTGGTCGCCGTCGCGGTGCCCGCCGCAGCGGTCCTGGTCACCCTGTTCGCGATGCGCCGGGTCGTCATCGAACCGCTCGGCGTGGTCCGCACGGCGCGGCCCGCGCGGCGCCGGCTGTGGTGGCGGCTGCTGCTGCCGGTCGGCGGCCTCGCGATGCTCTACCCGATGATCGGACAGGGCGCCGACGGCGGGGACTTCAACCAGTACCTGGTGACCGGTGGCGTGCTGGCGCTGCTGGTCGGCGTCACCGCGCTGCTGCCCTGGGTGGTGGAACGCGCCGTCGGTCGCCTCGGCAACGGCGCCGTCTCCTGGCAACTCGCGGTGCGCAGGCTTCAGTTGAGCAGCGGTACGGCCGCCCGGATGGTCAACGGCGTGGCGGTGGCGGTGGCCGGCGCGATCGCCCTGCAGATGCTGTTCTCCGGCGTGCAGGCCGACTACACCAAGAACACCGGGAAGGACCCGCACCGCGCCCAGATGGAGGTGGACCTGCCGGACGGCGTCCAGGTGGCCGCCGCGGGGGCCAGGCTCAAGGCGACCAGGGGGGTGAAGGGGGCGGTGGCGCTGTCCCGGACGGAGTACGGCGACAAGCGCCTCGACCCGGGGACCACCATGCAGGTGATCGTCGGGGACTGCGCGGCCCTGCGCGAGGTGGCGGTCCTGCCGTCCTGCCGCGAGGGGGACGCCTTCCTGTCCGCCGCCTGGTCCGACGACCCGGGGGCCCGCAAGCTGCTGGCCCCGGGCCGCGCGGTGTGGGTCGGCCCGTCCTACAGCGGCAGCCCCGGCGTCGAGGCCCCGTGGACCGTACCGGCGAAGCTGCCGAAGGTGTCCACCCGCAAGGACGCGCTGAGCACCGACCTCAACGGGGTCCTGGTCACCCCGTCCGCACTGCCCGCGAAGGCGCGGACGGCTCCGAGCGGAACCGTGTACCTGCGGCTGGACACCGCAGTGCCGGACGCGGAGGAGCGGGTGCGCACCGCCGTCATGGGCATGGACCCGCTCGCCTACACCTGGACCTGGGCGGCGACCACCCGCAACCCGAAGTACGACACCATCCGCACCGGCCTGTTCGTGGGCGCGGCCGCCGTCCTCGCGCTCATCGGGGCGAGCCTGCTGGTCACCCAGCTGGAGCAGTTGCGGGAGCGCAGGAAGCTGCTGTCGGCGCTGATCGCGTTCGGCACCCGGCGCCGTACCCTCACCCTGTCCGTGCTGTGGCAGTCGGCGATCCCCATCGCGCTGGGCCTGCTGCTCGCGGCGGCGGTCGGGCTGACGCTCGGCGGGGTGCTGATGAAGATGACGGCGGTGCCGTTGCGGGTGGACTGGGTGAGCGTGCTGTCGATGACCGGTGTCGGCGCGGGGGTCGTCGTCGCGGTGACCCTGCTCAGTCTGCCGCCGCTGCTGCGGCTGATGCGCCCCGACGGCCTGCGGACCGAGTAGCGGACACCGGAAGTCGCCCCGAAGACCCCGCCCACCGGTCAGTGAGCGGGGTCTTCGGCCGTCTCCAGCTCCGCGTCCTCGGGCCTCGCGGCGGCCGCGTCGGCAGCCTCCGCCGCTTCGGCCTCGACGTCCTCGTCCTCCTCGTACCGTTCGTGCGAGTGCTGGTGGAGATAGCCGACCACCGTGTTCGTCACCGCCACCAGCGGTACGGCCACCACCGCGCCGCCGATGCCCGCGACCATGCCGCCGGCCGCGACCGTGAGGACCACCGCGAGCGGGTGCACCCGGACCGCCCGGCCGAGGATGAACGGCTGCAGGACATGGCCCTCGATCTGCTGCACGGCGAGGACGACGACCAGCGTCATGACCGCCGTGAACACGCCCTGGGTGACGAGGGCCACGACCACGGCCAGGGCGCCCGAGGCGACCGCGCCGACCAGCGGGATGAACGAGAAAAGGAAGATGAAGACGGCGAGCGGGACGGCCATGGGGACGTCCAGGAAGTAGATGCCCAGGCCGATGAATATGGCGTCGATGAGGGCGACCAGCACCGTGCCCCGCACATAGGCGGTCAGGGTGCGCCAGGCCCGCGGTCCGGCACCGGCCACACCCTCGCGGGCGGCGGAGGGGACCAGCTTCAGGAACCACTGCCAGATGCGCGCACCGTCGTAGAGCAGGAAGAGCGTCGAGAAGAAGACCAGCAGCAGGCCGGTCAGCGCCTCGACCACGACCTGGACGCCCTCCAGACCGAAGGACGTTATCTGGTCGGTGTTGGCGCCGATCGCCTCGCGGAGGTTCTTGGCGATCTGGTTGATCTGCTTGTCGGTGACGTGGAAGGGGCTCTTCAGGAGCCAGTTGCGCAGATCGTCGATGCCGCTCTGGATCTGGTTGGAGAGCGTGTCGATGTTCTCCATGACCTGCCAGGTCACGAACCAGCCCATCAGGCCGATCACCACGAACCCGGAGATCGCGGTGATCGCCGTGGCCGGGCCGCGCGGCACGCCGCGCCGGCACAGCCGGGCGACCGTGGGCTGGAGCAGCGCGGTGATCAGCAGCGCGATGACGAAGGCGAAGACGACGAGCTGCACGGCGCTGATGATCCGCATCAGGACCCAGACCGTGCCGGCGAGCACCAGCAGCCGCCAGCCGGCCTCGGCGGCGACCCGCACTCCCCAGGGGACGGCTGTGACGGGGTCGGGGCGCGGGGCGGGTTTCCGGGGCCGCTGGGGCCGCTCGGCCTTCTGGGCCGGCACGGGGGCGGATGCCGACGCGGACGACGGGGGCGGTTCCGGTTCGCCGCGCTCCCGCTCCACCTCGGCCCGCCGCTCGTCCAACCGCTCGCCCATCTCGGTCAGTCCGGCACCGAGCCGGCCGAGCCACTGAGGCACTCGCGACATGATCCGCCCTCTGCTCCTCACCACTCCCCCCTGGAGTCGTCCGCTCCGACCGTACAGGGCGACAGCCCCTCCCCCAAGGACGGGGAGGGGCTGTCGGAGGTTGAGAGACCGAACGGCTCTAGTACCAGTGGTTCGCCTGCCAGAAGGACCAGGCCTCGCACGGGCTGCCGTAGCGGGAGTTCATGTAGTTGAGGCCCCACTTGATCTGGGTGGCCGGGTTGGTCTGCCAGTCGGCGCCCACGGAGGACATCTTGGAGCCGGGCAGCGCCTGGAAGAGGCCGTAGGCACCGGAGGAGGCGTTGACCGCCTGGTAGTTCCAGCTGGACTCGTGGTCCACGATGTTGCTGAAGCACTGGAACTGACCGCTCGCCACCATGCTCTGCGCCATCGCCTGGATCTGCGCCACGGTGTACGAGCTCTGGACCGGGAAGCTGGCCACGGACGCGGAGCGGCTGGCCGCCTTCTTCGCCTCGGCGCGCTCCTTGGCCTCCTTGGCCGCCTTCTCCGCCGCGGCCTTCTTGGCCGTCGCGGTCTTGGCCGCCGCCACCCGGGCCGCCTGCTCGGCGTCCTTCTTGGCGCTCGCGTCGGCCTGGATGGCCATGGCGTCGGCCTGCTGCGTCAGGGAGGCGGTCTGCACCTGGGCCTGCTGACCAGCGGGCAGGTCGGCGAGGAGCGTGGTGTCGGCTGCTGTCGCCTCTGCGTCGTTGTTCGGCTGCGCCACGCTGCCCGAGGCAACACCGACGACGCTTCCGACAGCGGTGACCGCCGTGGCCGAGGCCACTGCGAATCCCCGGACCGAGATCCGGCTCACACGGTTTCCTTCCAGCATCGCCCGCTTCGGTGACCCTGGCGGACGCAATCGTGCCCCTGGCGCTGGCCTCCTCACTACTGGGTCACGGGAGACACGGGCCCGGTGGGCGGCTCCCGCGAGGGAGCGCCGCGTGGTGCTCGGGCGGCATACGACGTCGCTATGGAATTGGCTGCGCTGCATCTGTTGTTCCGTACCGCTGGGGGTACAGGTGTGTCGTATGCGGGGCCTGACAGGAACGAGACTCTGCCGTAACCGGACGCCGGGTGGCAATTCCGAGTTGCGTGTGAAAGCTCACATCCCGTTTCCCCCACGGGATTTCAGGAAACCCACACACGCGAAGGCGCCGCCCGGCTAGGCTCGGGGCCTTTGCCGGACGGCACCAACGGATGGCTGATCAGCCCACGTTGGACACAGGGATCAGATGTGTCCGTCCTCCAGCATTTCGGTCACAAGTGCGGCGATCTGGGACCTCTCGGACCGGGTGAGGGTGACGTGCGCGAAGAGCGGATGCCCCTTCAGCTTCTCGACCACGGCGACCACGCCGTCGTAACGCCCCACCCGCAGGTTGTCCCGCTGTGCCACGTCATGGGTCAGCACCACCCGTGAATTCGCGCCGATCCGGGACAGAACGGTCAGCAGGACGTTCCGTTCCAGCGACTGGGCCTCGTCCACGATCACGAACGCGTCGTGCAGGGAGCGGCCGCGGATGTGGGTGAGCGGCAGCACCTCCAGCATCCCGCGGGCGGTGACCTCCTCGATGACCTCGCGGCTGGTGACCGCGGAGAGGGTGTCGAAGACCGCCTGAGCCCAGGGGCTCATCTTCTCCGCCTCGCTGCCCGGCAGATAGCCCAGCTCCTGCCCGCCGACCGCGTACAGCGGCCGGAAGACCATCACCTTCTGGTGCTGACGGCGCTCCAGGACCGCTTCCAGGCCCGCGCACAGCGCCAGCGCGCTCTTGCCGGTGCCGGCCCGCCCGCCCATCGACACGATGCCCACGTCCGGGTCGAGCAGCAGGTCGAGCGCGATGCGCTGCTCGGCGCTGCGGCCCTTGATGCCGAACGCCTCGCGGTCGCCACGCACCACCCGGATGGTGCCCTCGGCCGTCACCCGGCCGAGCGCCTTGCCCCGCTCGGACTGGATGGTCAGACCGGTGTGCACGGGAAGGTCGGCGGCCTCGGGCGCGTACACGTGGCCTTCCTCGAAGAGGATGTCCACCTGTTCGCCGGACAGGGTCAGTTCGGACATTCCGGTCCAGCCGGAGGAGTCCGTGATGGCGAGTTCGGCACGGTACTCCTCGGCGAGGAGACCGACCGAGGACGCCTTGATCCTGAGCGGCAGGTCCTTCGACACGACGGTGACGTCGTACCCCTCGGCCTGCAGGTTCCGGGCGACCGCGAGAATGCGGGAGTCGTTGTCCCCCAGGCGGTAGCCGCTCGGCAGCACGCTGGGGTCCGAGTGGTTGAGCTCGACACGGATGGTGCCGCCCAGGTCGCCGATCGGGATGGGGGCATCGAGGCGGCCGTGCCGGACCCGGTAGTCGTCCAGCAGGCGCAGCGCCTGCCGGGCGAAGTAACCGAGCTCGGGATGGTGCCGCTTGGCCTCCAGCTCCGTGACCACCACGATCGGGAGCACGACCTCGTGCTCCTCGAAGCGGGTCATGGCGTTCGGGTCGGCCAGCAGGACGCTGGTGTCGAGAACATAGGTGCGCCGGTCGGACTTGCGGCGCGCTGTGCTGGTCACCACGGAAGGACGTACCCCCTCGGATGAGGTCGGGGAGCGACGAGGATGGGGACCGGGCTGGGCCGGGCGGGAAAAGTCCCGACCGGTCGACGGCCGCCCTGCACGGGCCGAAAACCGGCCCCCCGCTGCTTCTTCCGTGCCGTGACCGCACGGTCGGGCTGGTGCAAAGGGCCTCCCGGGCGGACGGCCCCGAGCCGCCCGCTGAGATCCGATGCCCGTGGTTCGGGCATCGACCTGTTTGGCTTATGCCCTCGAACATGCGCCGCCATGCCACTGTCTGCAACGACGAGAAGGTGAACTCCGTGTTACCCGTGCCCCGAAAAGGGTGATTCACGCCTCATGGGTGACCTGGGGCAGTCCGCCGTGACGACGGGGTTGTCCGGCGTGGCGGGGGTGCGGCGGGGCGTGTGTCGCGTTGACGTCCGCCGTCACCAAGACGTCACCCGCCGTAGCGGCGGTGGCGGGCCGCGTAGTCACGCAGGGCGCGCAGGAAGTCGACCTTGCGGAACGCGGGCCAGAAGACCTCGCAGAAGTAGTACTCCGAGTGGGCGGTCTGCCAGAGCATGAATCCGGACAGCCGCTGCTCGCCGCTGGTGCGGATCACCAGGTCGGGGTCGGGCTGGTCGCCCGTGTAGAGGTGACGGCCGATCATCTCGATGTCGACGGAGTCGGCGAGGCCCTCCATCGAGACGCCCTTCTCGTGGGCGTCGAGGATCATCGCGCGGACCGCGTCGGCGATCTCCTGCCGGCCGCCGTAGCCGATGGCGACGTTCACCAGTATTCCGTCGACGTGCGCGGTGGCCTCCTCGGCCTCCTTCAGCGCGTGCTGCATCTGCGAGGGCAGCAGGTCGGGGGTGCCGACGTGGTGGACCCGCCAGCGGCCGTCGGCGGCGAGGGTGCGGACGACGTTCTCGATGATGCCGAGGAGGGGGACCAACTCCTCCGGCGGACGGTTGAAGTTGTCCGTCGACAGCAGCCAGAGGGTGACGACCTCGACGTCCGTCTCGGTGCACCAGCCGAGGAACTCCTCGATCTTCTCGGCGCCGGCCCGGTGACCGTCGACGGGGGTGGAGCCGGCGGCCTTCGCCCAGCGTCGGCTGCCGTCCACGATGACACCGATGTGCTTCGGCACCTGAGCGTGGTCCAGGTGGCCTTCCACCCGGCGTGCGTAGAGCCTGACGAGCAGGCCGCGCAGCTTGTCGCGCAGGTTCACTTGAAGTCCGCCCCTCGTGATTCGGCTGCGGGAGTGTGCGGGAATCCGCGGGCCGAAGCCTACCCCGCTGGGAGTTGAGGGGGGTTCCGCGGGGAGGAAGGCCACCGGACGGGGAGTTGCGACGCCCGAACGGCCGCATCCCGGACACCGGGAACCGGGTGGGCGCCGGACGCGAACGGGGACGGCGCCGCGGGCAGAAAAAACGGGCCGGTCCGTGGGGGGGAGACGGACCGGCCCGAGGGGGGGGTTCCACCATAACCCTTTGTAAGTGATGCTGCGCGCATCGGCGCGCCATCACTACTCTCCGCAGTCGTCCGACAGCGCCTTGAGGGGGTGGAAACGCTGGATTCACGGGCCTCGGATGGCCGATTCACGGCGGAATCCCAGGGAAAGTGGCCCCGAACGAGGAGATCAAGAGGGTTTGAGCCGTCTTGAGGGCCCCGCGGCGGGTTGTCCGTCCATCCCCCCGACGGGCGACCCCTGCCGCGAACGGCGGCTTGACGGGAGCGGCTGACGCATCACGGCACCGCGCAGCCCCCTCCACTGCGCGGTGCCGCCCGCGCAGCTTTGCTCACGCGAATTACCTTGGTCCGAACTTACGTGAATCTCCGGTTCGACATGAAGCCGCGACGGTAACGATGTGGGAACGCCACGACAATGCGGAGTGAACGCGAAGATCCACTGTTCGCTTATGCGTAGTTCCATAGCGATCCGCACCGGTTGGACCGGTTGGGCGGGACCGTCCCGGCATGCACCGCAATGATCGCCGGAGTCCGGCGCGGGCGCGGCCGCCGTCCGTGGACCCGGACGGCGGTTCTTGGCCATTCTTCGGCGCCTGGCATTCCAAGGCGGGTGCATCGGGGCCGACGGGCCGCCATCCGCCGGTGCGGGTCCGTCCGCGGGCCGGGGCCGGGCACGAATCCGCTCTTCCGGAGCAGCCGTACGGAGACGGCGCGCGGAGACGGCGTGCGGAGACGGCGTGCGCGGCGGACGGCTCACGGCTCACGGCTCACGGCTCACGGCACGAGCGGCCGGACCTCCTGTGCGGTGAACCGTACGAAGCCCTCGGGGTCGGGTTCGTCCCCCGTCGGCTGGAGGATCACGGTGTCGGCACCGGACTCCGCGAGCCGCCGTACGGCCTTCGCGACGGCGTCCGCGTCCCCGGCGACCCCCAGGCCGGGGACGGAGTCCAGACCCTCCGCGACGAGTTCGGCCCGCAGCCGGGCGGCGGCGTCCGGTCCGGTGGCGGTGAGCAGATAGACGACGACCGGGTGCGGCTCGCCGGCATCGCGTCCCGCGGCGGCCCGCCCCTCCTCGATGAGCCGCCGCGCCCGGCGGACCCCGTCGGGGGAGGTGGCGGCGGTGAGCACGGTCCCGTCGGCGGCCTCGCCCGACAGCCGCAGCGTGCGCGGCCCCTCGGCGCCGGCGAGGACGCGGACGGGGGTGGGCGGCGGCCAGTCCAGCGCGACGTCGTCGAGCCGGACGTACCGCCCGCTCACGCTCAGCCGTTCCCCGCGCAGCAGGCCGCGCAGGGCGTCGAGGTGCTCCCGCAGCAGGGTCAGCGGTGACTGGGCGCGGACGCCGACCTGGCCCATCCAGTCCTGCACGCCGTGTCCGACGCCGAGGACGGCACGCCCGGGGAACATCCGGTGCAGCGTGGCCGCCTCCATCGCGGTGAGGGCCACGTTCCGCAGGGGGACGGGCAACAGCCCGACGCCGATCCGCACCCGCTCACTCCAGGCGAGCGCGGCGGCTGCCGCCGAGATCCCGCCCTCCCGGAAACAGTCCTCCCACAGCCACAACTCCTCAAGCCCCACCTCATCAGCCACCCGAACCACGTCACGAAGCCGCTCGGGGGGAAGCTGGGGGCGGAACACTGCGCCTAGTGCGGTCATGAGGCTGGTCCTACCCCAAGGCGCCCGTCCGTCAACTCGGTTGCTGCCACCGGGCCTTCACGGCAGGGCATCGGCGACGCCCTGTTCTTTCGTCGGGGGCTGTCGGAGCACGTAGAAGTGACGTGGAGCCGGTACGGCGATCACCGCGGCATATCGGGGGTCACCCGCGAACCAGATCTCCCGCACCTGTGCCTTCCGCTCGGCACTGGCGCGCCTGCCGAGGCGACCGCCCCACCAGAGGGAACGCACATGCGAGTGCATCACCATGGTGACCGGCTGATCCGATGCGTCCGGGTTGGGGAACTTGAGCCACGCGTAGCCGTCGCGGACCCCGGGGAGGTTGCCGATGCCGCTTTCCGGGGTCTCGTACACCTGCCAGGGGTACTGCCGAAGAAGACGCCGGGTGCGAAAGGCTCCTTGCCAGTAGGCCCACTGGAGGAATGCCCGGTAGAAGGTGTAGGCCAGCGGGACGAAGAAGAGCCACAGCGTCCAGGGGGCCGACACGGTCACGTACCACGCCAGGAGCCCCAGCCAGGCCGCGGGCCACAGGATCTGACCGAGGAGGGCGCCGATCAGCAGCTTCGTCCAGGCGCGGCGGGTCGCCGGGTCGTCCCAGGCTCTGTGGAGATGTGTGGGCGACATGTCATTCCTTGTCGGGTACGTCAACGAATGTGCCAGTAAGCGGATTTTCGAAGCTGACCGTGACGGCGATGTCCGTGAGGAGGGCCCGGTAGTGCCTCCCCTGCCCGACAGCCGTCGTCGCCAGAGAGAGGATCGCAATGCGCTCGCCGTCCGGGCATGGCGCGTGGACCGTTACTTGGAGCAGTTCACGAGGGGCAGCGAGGCCGAGTTCCGGCGGGGCAGGCAACCGGGACTGCACAAGTGCGGCCGGACCGCACGGGAGATCCAGAGTCTCGATGTGTTCCGCCCGTTCCGCGCAGGCTGCGGCACGCGCCGCGAGAACGCTGCGCGGGGCCCAGCCGGTTCCCCGCCAGGCAAGCATGAAGAGGGACAACAGCGGACCACCGTCGCCCACGTCGTCCGCGTGCAGGCCGAGGGAGCAGTGCACCGTTCCCGCTTCCACGAGCAATCTGGCCAGCCGGAGTACCGGCCCAAGGTCCGCCAGCCCACTCGACACCTGCGCCGACGGGCACCGGGACGTCGCCAACTCCTCCAGGGGAAGGGAGACGAAGCCCGGTGGCATCGCGAACCATACGTCCGCGTCCTCGCTGTGGGCCGAGTCGTCGATCGCGTACGGAACTCTCCTCATGACGTCTCGCTCGCGCCGCGCAGCAGGAAATGCAGGGCCCCATGGTCGCTGGAACATCGACACCTAGAGTTCTGGGTCCGTCCAGGAGGTTGCTGACCGTCTTGGCGGCATCGTTGTCCAATGTTCCGACGAAGCTGCTCGCGACGCCGTAGACAGCCGTTCCTGCCCCCAGGATCGTCGCCGGCCTGTCGACCTTCTCCACGACCGGCGCCAGCCGACCGCCGAACACCCGTGCGTGTGCCAGGAAACTCGCCGCTCCCCCAGCTGCGGCGGCCTCAGATCTGATCGAGGCCCCGACCCCCTTGAAGGACGTCCCGACGTTGCTGCCTGCCCTCGCGAGTCTCTGCCCGAGCGTCAGCACCTGGTCGCCCTCTGCCACGAGCGACAGCAGCGCCCCTGACTCGCCGACTGAGCGGAGTCCGAGGTAGCCGCCTTTGGCCACCGCCCCCAGCCCCGGCAGTGTTCCCAGGAAGTCGCCCGCTGTGCCGAGCAGGTTGCCCCAGAAGTCGATGTCCAGTTCGCCCTTCGTGAAGCCGTCCTCCAGGGACGCCAGGACTTCGGGGTCGCCGACGCGCAGAGTGAAGGCCGTCGCGCTGAGCAGGCCCGCCGCCAGGAACAGCATCCAGGGGGCGATGGCCGTCAGACCCAGCAGCGCGATCACCCCCAGCACCGCGGCACACGCGCTCAGGATGTCCGGCAGGTTGTCGCCCACCCAGTCCGTGAACCTGTCCCACGCGTCCGGTTCCTTCGGCGCCGACCTGTACGCGGCGTCGCCGATGTGCCGTGCCCGCTTGCGCGCGGTCTCCTCGTGCTCGCCCGCGAGGGCACGCGCGCGCCTCAGTACGTCGTCCAGCTCGCCCTGCGCCGCCGTGACCTTGCGGTCGGCCCCCTCCGCGTGCTCCCGGGACCGCCGCAGCGCCTCGCGCGCGTCCTTCGCCTCGCCGTCGAGTCTCCTCGCCCGCCGCTGGAACTCCTCCAGTTCGGCTGCCCACAGATCCAGCTGCCCGGCGGCCTCGGCGACGGAGCGGGCGCCGTTCTCCAGAGTGAGCGGCAGCGGACCCCCCTCCAACCGCTCCCGGAAGGCGACCGCCGCGTCCCCCTCCCAGTAGCTGCCGTCCATCAGTTTCGTGACCTTGGCACGGGCCCTCTCCATCTCCCTGGCGCAGTCGGACAGCTTGCGCTGCATCTCCCGCACCCGGTCCGCGTCGCCGGGCGCCGGGTCGAAGCCGAGATGCGGACAGCGGTCCGTGGCCGTGCCCCGCCCCGTCACGCGGCCCCGCCCTTCCGGCGGGCCTTTGCCAGCGCCCGCTCCAGGGCCACGTCCACCTCGTGGAAGTCGTCCTTCGCCTTCCGCGTGATGTCGGTGAGCTTCCCGATCTGCTCGGCGATCTCCTCGGCCCCGTGACGCCAGTCCTGCTGGAACCGGTCGCAGGCCCTGTCCAGGGCCTCCGTGCCGAGGCCCTCGACACCCGGGTCGTGCAGCACCTTCCGCAGGGCCGTGAACGACTCCTGCGCCTTCTTCAGGTCCTTGAAGAACCTGTCCAGCTCGGTGCCGTCGACCTTCAGCCGATCCGCCATGTGCGCCCCTCTTCGGGCGGGGCCGGAACTCTCATGATCCGTTCAACGACGCCACGGAGCTTCGGTGACTTGCCGGCCCCGGGGGACGCGGCAGGCCGTACGATCGCCTGCGTCACCACCGTGGAAGGGGTCGGGCGTGGGGCGCTGGCGGGACGGACGGGGGCTGCTGCTCGTGCACGGGGACGGCGAACCCGTCGGTGTGCCGCTGGAGATCGCGGCCTCGTACCGCGCGCGTACGAGGGGGCTGCTGGGGCGTGACTCGATCGACGGCGCGATGCTGCTCTCACCGGCGGGCAGCGTGCACACCTTCCGCATGCGGATGCCGATCGACGTCGCCTACCTGGACCGCCGTCTGACCGTCATCGCCGTGCGCACGATGCCACCGGGACGCCTCGGACTGCCCCGGCTCCGTTCCCGGCACGTGCTGGAGGCGGAGGCCGGAGCCATGGCGGGGTGGGGCGTGGTGAAGGGGGCCCGGGTCGGCGTCGAGGTGCGGTGAACCCGGTCAGCCGCCCGTCCTCGGGAACGTGACCTCCACCCGGCGGTTCTTCTTGCGGCCCTCCTCCGTGGAGTTGTCGGCGATCGGGTACTGCTCGCCGTAACCGCGGACGTCGAAGGTGACGTTCGGGTCGTTCAGGTCCTGGTCCAGGACGCCCTGCACGGCGTTGGCGCGCTGGCGGGAGAGGACGTCGCCGTGGGCCGATGAGCCCAGGTTGTCCGTGAAGCCGAAGACGCGGACCTGGGTCGCGTTCTGCTTCCTGATCTCGTCCGCGATCGCCGAGATCCGCGACTTCGCGGCGTCGTTCAGCTTGGCGCTGTCCTTGCTGAACAGCACCTCGGCCTGGAGGGCGAAGGTGACGTCCGCGTTGGTGTCCTCCCTGCGCTCGTCACCACTCTGGTCCTCCACGACCGACTTGATGTCCAGGACCTTGGGCGCGGCCAGGGTGGCGCCCTCGGGGAGCTTGAGGTCGGGGTCGGTCGGGTCGATCTTCACGGGGGCGGAGGCGGAGGGCTCGGTGCCCGGGGGGACGCTCGGGGCGCCGCCGTCGGCGCGGGCGGCCGTCGCGCCGTAGAGGTTCGTGACGAGGAGGAGCGTGGCGGCGCCCAGGGTCAGGGGCAGGCGTGGTGTGGTCACTGCGGCCTCACCCGGAGATCTTGATCGTGCCGCTGGAGAAGGTGGGGAGCTGGAGGGTCACGTCGGTGGTGTCGGCGGGGGGTGCGGGGAACTGCATGAAGACGGGGATGGTCTGGCCGGCGTCCACGTTCGTGATGCCGGTGCTGGTGAGCGGCCGACCGTCCGTGTCGCGCAGGACGTAGTAGCGCTTCTTGCCCTTGGAGTCCACCAAGGTGGCCCCGCCGAGGGAGAAGCCGTGCTTGGTGATCTCCGTTTCGTCGCCGCTCACCTGCGCCGGGATCACGACGGAGTTGGCACCGTCGTTCTTGATGGCGCCGTTCACCGTGACGAAGCCGCCCGAGTCCCGCTGCGCCGAGGTGACCTGGAGCAGCAGTCCGTCCGTTCCCTTGAGTTCCGCCAACGGAGCTTGGGACTGACCCTCCTGAGCGCTCGCGTTCGATCCACTGCTCTTCGACGCGGAGGGGGACGCCTTCGGGCTCTTGGCGTCACCGCCGCCACCGCCGCCACAACCGGCGGCGCCTACGGCGAGACCGGCCGCAACGGCCAGGGCGACCATCCCCCTGCGAGCCTTCGCCGTGAACCGAACACTCATCGCTCAGCCTCCTCATTCACTCGTCGATTCGCTTGTCAGTCGGCCAGGTGGACGTCGAAGAGGTCCTCGGGACCCGGGAGATGCTTGAGATCGGTCGGGTCCAGGGTCCAGTTCCGGTCCCTGCAGGTGAGTTCGGGCAGTGCGCCCGCCGCTCCGGTCAGCGTGAACGTGCAGAGCGGCTCGATCACGGCGGTGGCGTGTGCCGTCGACTTCATGTTCTCCGTACCGGGCACGACGGAGTCTCCGACGGTCTTGTTCGTCTCGGCATCGACCTTGTAGCTCAACGGAGGCTCGGGCGTGCACTGGGCCGTCGCGTCGTTCTGGGCCGCCAGTTCGGCGGCCCGCCAGCAGGAGTCCGCGACGTCCACGTGCCCGTCGAAGATGTCCTGCCACTTGGTCGGGTCGAGTACGTCCTTCACCCACTGGCCCGCAAGCTCGTCACGGGTGTTCACGGCCGCGGCGAGCGCTGCCGCGTCGGCGGCCGTCTGGGCACCGTTCCGGTTCACCGCGGCCTGGCCGACCGCAAGGTAGGCGAACGCGAGAAAGAGCAGGCCTCCCACTACGGTGATGTAGATGGGGAAGGCCTGCCCAGAGTCTCCGTAACGGCGCAGACGTGTCACGTGATCTTGTTGATTTGCGCGGTGATCTTGGTGAGGATCGTCTGACCGATGCTGGTGCCCGTGACCGCCAGCACGATCGCCACCACCACCGCAATGATTCCCAGGTATTCGACCGCGGTCTGCCCCCGGTCGTTTGCGCGCCGCTGCATCGCAACAAGCATCCTCAGCATCAGGTCGCTCATGGTGCTCCCCTCCGGGTTCGGTACCGATCGTGGCACCGTACGGCGGAACATACCCTTCGACGGAGGGTCTCAGGACCCAAATCCGGACCCAGTTCATCCTCAACTCACCCCCAGCCACTTGGCCGTCGCCTGGGCGCGGGTGGTGGTGTGGAGCTTGGCGAAGATGCGGTTGATGTGGTTCTTGACCGTCTTCTCGCTGATGAAGCAGACGGCGGCGATCTGCCGGTTGTCCATGCCGGTCGCGATGAGGTCCATGATCTCCGCCTCCCTGCCGCTCAGTTGAAAGCGGGATTGAGTAGACTGTCTCACATCTGGTTGCATGTGCGAAGGCTTTTGGGGAAAGAGATTCTCCCGAGGCTCGGTCAGTTCTTCTTGAGGGTGTGCAGTCGCAGCGTTCCTGATGTGCGCCAGCAACGCCTTCGTCGCCGTAGGGGTGAAGTGCGGTCGGCCCGCGCCCACGTCCCGGACCGCCTGGGTCAGCTGGGCGGTGGTGAACTCGCCGTGGACCAGGTAGCCGGCGGCGCCGAGGCGTACGGCCTCCTGGACGAGGGCCGTCTCGTCGCTGTACGTCAGCATCATGACCGGTGCGAGCCCGACCAGGTGGGGCAGTGCCGCCATGCCGTCGACGCCCGGCATGCGGACGTCGAGGAGGATGACGTCGGGGCGGTGGCGCAGGGCCGCCTCGTAGGCCGTGCGGCCGTCCTCGGCCTCGGCCACCACCGTGAGGTCGTCCGGTGCGGAGAGGACCGCCGTGAGGCCCGCGCGGATCACCGGGTTGTCGTCGGCCACCAGGACGCGCAGGGCAGGCGGCGGGGGTTCCGCGTGCTCCGGGAAGGGGTGCTGCGGCATCGGAGGGCCTCCTCTCGTCTCCGTCATGGCAGGGGGAGCTCCACTCGGACCTGTGTGCCCCGGTCCGCGGACAGCTCGATGCGGGCACCCACCGACGCCGCCCGTTCCGTCATCCCGAGCAGGCCGAAGTGCCCGGCGCGGCCCAGGTCTTCGACCGCCAGGTCCGCGGGGAGTCCCCGGCCGTCGTCGTGGATGGTGAGCAGCAGGTGGGTCGCGGTCGTCTCGGCGCGTACGGCGACCCGGGTGGCGCGCGCGTGGCGGTGCGCGTTCTCCAGCGCCTCCGCCGTGATGCTCAGCAGCTCGCGGGAGGTGGCGGCGGGGAGCGGTACGGGAGTGGCCGGGCCGACGTATGTCGCGCGGAGGGCCGTACGGGCGGTGAAGTCGGATACGAGGGAGCTGAGTTGAGGCAGGACGTCGGGGGTCGCGCCGTCCGGCTGTGCGCGCAGGTCCGTCAGGAGGTCACGGGACTGGGCGGCCGCGCTGCGGGCCGCGTTCGCCACCAGTTCCGCCTGCTGACTGATCAGCGCCGGGTCCAGGCGGTCCGGGGACGCGGCCGCCGACTGCGCGAGGCCGTCCGCGATCAGGGCGACGCCGTACAGGGTCTTGGTCACCGAGTCGTGCATCTCGCGGGCCAGCCGCACGCGTTCGGCGCTCACCGCCTCCGCCGCGGCCAGCCGGGCCCTGGTCTCGGCCAGCGCCTCGGTGGCGGTGCCGAAGCGGAGCATCAGGGTGCGCAGGGTCGAGCCCATCGCGCCGGTGATGACGCAGAGGCCGGGCAGCAGGAGGGACTCGGCCACGATCGTGTGGTGCCGCAGGGTCGCCTGGACGAGCAGCAGGATCAGGGATTCGAGCGACGCGAACACGGCCGCTCCGCGCCAGCTGTAGAGGAGGCCGGCGAGGAGCGGGGTGCAGACGCTGACGTACGCGAGGGTGGTGTCGGGACCGGCCGAGACCAGGAGGAGGGAGCCGAAGAGGGCGTCGGCGGCCAGCAGGGCGGGGTGGCGCAGCAGGAGGGGGCCGAAGCGCTGCCAGTCCCGGAACAGGACGTACGAGACCATGAAGGTGACGACCACGGCCGAGCCGACCAGGCGGGCGCCCAGGCCGGGGGTGACGTTGAGGAGGGCCGCGGGGGTGGCCACAGCGATCATCGCGAGCCGGAAGCCGAAGACCTGCCGGCACATCGCCTGGAGCGCACGGACCTCGACCTTCGTCCCCCGCTCGCCGATCTCACCGCTCCGGCCCCAGTGGGCCCGCTCGCCGACCTCACCACGCCCGCCCCGCTCGGCCCGCTCGCCGACCTCACCGCTCCCACCCCGCTCGGCCCGCTCGTCTGCCTCCCTCGGCGGCACGGTCGTCGTCACCCCCGTCTACTTCCCCGTGACCGACCCGAAGTTGATGCCCGAGCCCAGCAGCAGGCCCGTCGCGAGCAGGAGCATCGTCGCCGGGACCATGAACGTGGTGATCATCAGCGTCGCCTTCGGGACCGCCCGGGCCGCCTTGCGGCGGGCGTTCTGGGCGTCCGTACGGCGCATGTCCTTGGCCAGCGCGACCAGGGTGTCCACGATCGGTGCGCCCAGTTCCTCGCCCTGTTGGAGCGCCGTCACGAACATCGCGACCTGTTCCGAGTCGTTCCGCCTGCGCAGCTCCGTGAAGGCCTGGCGGCGGCTCATCCCCAGGTCCATCTGACGCAGGGTGATGCGCAGTTCGTCCGCCCACGGCCCCTCGTAGTGCGTGGCGACCCGGTCCAGCGCCTGGCGGAAGCCGAGGCCCGCGCCCACCACCACCGCGAGGACGTCCAGGAAGTCCGGCAGGGTGCGTTCGATGACGTCCTTGCGGACACGGATCGCCGACCAGATGCCGACCTCGGTCCAGAACGCGCCGAACAGGAGCAGGACCAGGGCGATCAGGTACTGGCCGCGCAGGAGGAACACCAGGAAGCCGGTCCCGCCGAGCGCGCCGTAGACCGCGCGGCGGGCCGCGTAGCGGTCGATGGTGAGGCCGCCGGGGTTGCCCGCCAGGTCGATCTTGCGCCGGTACTTGGCGACCAGCCGCGGCCCCATCAGGCGGAGGACCGCGGGGGCGTAGCGCATGCCCATGCGGTCGATGAGGGAGTTGGCGGCGCCGGTGCGGGTGGCGCCGACCTCCAGGGCTGTCGCGAGGTCGGTCGGGAGCTTGACCTCCGCGCGGTACATGCGGACGCCCGCGAACACCCCGTAGACGCCGAGGGCCATCAGGAGGGCCAGGAGCAGTGCCATCTTCCCGACCCCCTACACGTCGATCCGGCTCAGGCGCCGGATCAGGACGAAGCCGACCGCGTACAGGCCGAAGGCGACGACGACCGCTCCCTGGCCGAGCGCGGAGCCCGTCATGCGGTCCAGCGTGCCGCTCTTGACCCCGTTCATCAGGAACAGGGCGCCGATGCCGAGGACGGGGACGGCGTACGACGTCATCGTCACCTGGGACAGCTGGGTGCGGATCTCGCGGCGGGTCTCCTTGCGTTCCTCCAGGGTCTCGGTGAGGTTGCGCAGGGCGGACACCACCTGGCCGCCCGCCCTGTTGGAGAGGACGAGGGTGGTGACGAGGACGACCAGTTCACGGGAGGGGAGGCGTTCGGCCAGTTCGCCGAGCGCGTCGTCCAGGGAGTGCCCGATCGCCAACTGGTCGGCGACCTTGCCCAGTTCCTCGCCCGCCGGGGCCTCCAGTTCCTCCGCCGCCATGCCGATCGCGGTGCGCAGGGCGAGGCCGGCGTGGGTGGCGTTGGCGAGGATGCGGGCCAGTTCGGGGAGTTGGCCGATGAACCGTTCGATGCGTTTCTGGCGCTGCCAGTTGAGGAACTGGACGGCGGCGAAGACCCCGAGCAGGCCGGCGATCGGGCCGAAGAAGGGGGCGAGGGCGGCCTGGCCGATGAGCCAGAGGGCCACGACGGCCGCCATCATGTAGGCGAAGAACTCGCCGGGCGTCACGTCCAGGCCGGTGGCCGCCAGGCGGAGTTCGAGGCGGCGGCCGATCCCGGTGCCGCGCAGCCGGCGGTCGAGGGTGCGGAAGCGGCGCCTGCGGCCGGACAGCGGCACCTGACCGGTGCCGGAGAGGCGGTCCACCAGGGCGGCGCGCTGGGCCCGGCCGGAGGCGTAGCTGTGCAGGCCCACCACGGCCAGCAGGCACGCCAGCAGCGTGACCCCGGTGGTGAGGGTGACGAGGTCGTGCAGAGGCATGGGGCTACCTCGCTTCTCGGGTGGTGAGCTGGTCGAGGTGCTGGGCCACGCCGAAGGCCTGCGGGATCGGCTGGCTCGCCATGTAGAGGCGGTCGGCGGTGCGGCGCGGGAGCGGGAAGTACTGGAAGGCGCCGTGGACCCGGCCGTCGTGGGTCATGGGCCGGGCGTCGAAACGGGCCACGGTCGCCAGCCGGTACGGCTCGCTGCCGTGGCTGTCGAGCACAGCGATCTCGGTGATCCGGCGGGCGCCGTCGGCGAACCGGGTGAGCTGGACGATGACGTCGACGGCGCTGTTGATCTGGTCGTGCAGGGCGACGAAGGGGACCTCGACGTCCGACATGGAGGCCAGCGTCTGGAGCCGGGTCAGGGCGTCCTCGGCGCTGTTGGCGTGGACCGTGGCGAGGGACCCGTCGTGGCCGGTGGACATGGCCTGGAGCATGTCGAGGGACTCGCCGCCGCGGACCTCGCCGACCACGATCCGGTCGGGGCGCATGCGCAGCGAGTTGCGGACGAGGTCGCGGATGGTGACCTGGCCCTTGCCCTCGACGTTCGCGGGCCGGGACTCCAGGCGGACCACGTGCGACTGCTGGAGCTGGAGTTCGGCGGAGTCCTCGATGGTGATGATGCGTTCGTGGGCGGGGATGAGGCCGGAGAGGGCGTTGAGGAGGGTCGTCTTGCCGGTGCCGGTGGCGCCGGAGACGATGATGTTGAACTTCGCCTGCACCAGGCCCGCCAGCAGGAACACCATGTGCTCGTCGAGCGAGCCGAAACCGATCAGCTCCTGGAGGGTGAAGGAGCGCGGGAAGCGGCGGATGGTGAGGGTGGGGCCGGTGAGCGAGAGCGGCGGGATGATGACGTTGACGCGTTCGCCGGAGGGCAGGCGGGCGTCGACCATGGGGTTGGACTCGTCGACCCGGCGGTTGACCGTCGAGACGATCCGTTCGATGGTCTGCATCAGCTGGTCCGCCGAGACGAAGCGCAACGGCAGCTGCTCCACCCGGCCGCCGCGTTCCACGAAGATCGCGTCGGGGCCGTTCACCATGATCTCGGTGATCGACGCGTCTTCGAGGAGCGGCTCCAGGATGCCGAGCCCGAGTGCCTCGTCGACCACGCGGCGGATCAGCTGGGAGCGTTCCACGGTGGAGAGGACGGGGCCCTCGCGGCTGATGATGTGACCGAGGACGCGTTCGAGACGGGCCCGGCGCTCGGCGGCGGCCAGCGCGCTCATCTCCGCGAGGTCGATCTCCTCCAGGAGCTTGGCCCGGTACGAGGCGACCAGGTGGCCGTCCTCGCCCCGGCTGCCGTTCTCCTCGGGGGAGTTGATGCGTGCCCGCAGGCTCATGGTGCCGTGCTCCTCGTTCCGTGGTCGACGGGCATCGTGGCGGACTTGGTGGCGTTGCCCAGGTCCCAGACGATCTTCGGGATGTGGACGGTGGCGGTGACGGTGACGGAGTCGCCGCCGCCGGAGGAGGCGCAGCGCACGTCGATCCCGCCGCTGACCGCGCCGGCGCAGGCGGCGCCGACGTCCTGTTGCAGCGAGGCGGCGCGGGCACCGGCCCGGGCCGCCGTGCCGGCCTGTTCGGCGGCGTAGGCGACGGCGCCGAGCTGGATGCCGGCCAGGGCGACGACGAGGAGGATCGGGACGAAGCCGAGGTACTCGACGGCGACCTGGCCGCGGTCGCGGGGCTGCCGACGGCGGTTCGGAGGGGGGGTCGGGGGGCGGTTCGGAGGGGGGTTCGGAGGGGGGTTCATCAGCGCTTCACCTCCTCCACCGTGCCGGCGTGGCCGTGCACGGTGACCGGGAAGTCGATCGTGCCGGGGAACAGGACCGGGACGCGCAGGGAGACGTCCGCGACGACGGTGCCGGTGCCGTCGCAGCGGTCCACCGTGGCGCCCTCCCGCCAGGCGCTGGAGAGGTCCTTCAGGGCGGCGGCCTGGCAGACGCCGAAGCGTTCGCCGCGCGGCACGGCCGTGCCGGCGCGGGCGCCCTCGTCGGCGGCGTTCCCGGCCAGGGTGAAGGCGTAGCCGGTGAGGACGGCCTGCCAGACGAGGACGAGGGTGAGGATGATGACCGGCGTCATGCCGAGCAGTTCGATGGAGACCTGGCCGCCATCGCGTGCTCGGTCGGGTGCGGCCCGGTGGGGGTTGCTCGCGCAGTTCCCCGCGCCCCTGCAAGCAGGGCGCCACCGTGAGCGCCCCTTCAGGGGCGCGGGGAACTGCGTGACCGGCCCCCACGCACCGGCACCCGACCGACGACCCCCACGCCCCCTCACGGCAGTTCCTTCCGTCGGCGCAACCCCACGGACGCCCTGCGCGGCACCGTCCGCTCCCCCGTCCGCACCAGCCCCAGCTCCCCCGCCAGCGCCCACAGCGCCTGCCGTACCGTGCTCCGCGCGTCCAGTTCGTGCATCCGCCCGGCGTCCACCGCCCCCTGGAGTTCCTTGAAGTTGGCGGGGACCGGGGTGCCCGCGACCGCCGTCCCGGTGATCCGCTGGATCAGGGCCGGCTGGATCTCGGTGGCCCTCGTGTAGCGGTTCACCACCACCGTGGTCTCCTCGGCCTTGCGGATCTGCAGCCGGTCCCACATCCGGACCGTGCGCTTGGCCGCGCGTACGGCGACCACGTCCGGCGTGGTGACCAGCAGGGCGAGGTCCGCGGTCTCCACGGCCGCCGCCCCGGCCCCGCCGAGCTGGGCGCCGCAGTCGACGACCACCACCTCGTAGCGGGAGCGCAGGGCGCTGAGGATCTGGCGGGCGGCGCGGTCGGTCACCTCCTCGCCGCGTTCGCCCTCGGCGGGCGCCAGCAGCAGCGCCAGCCCGGAGTCGTGGCGGAAGACGGCCTCGGCCATGACGCGCGGGGAGATGTCGCCCACCGCGGCGAGGTCGGCGACCGAGCGGCGGAACTGGACGTCCAGGTAGGAGGCGATGTCCCCGGTCTGGAGGTCGAGGTCGACCAGGGCGGTGGGGTGGCCGGAGGCCTGCGCGGCGAGGGCGATCTGGACGGCGACCAGGGTCGCGCCGGTGCCGCCCTTCGCGCCGCTGACGGTGACGACGGTGCCGCCGACTCCGGCGAGGACGTCGGCGCCGTGGCCGAGGTGCCGGCGTACGCCCGTGGACCACTGGGCGACGGCCTGCACGCGGCCCGCCAGTTCCTCGTAGCTCAGCGGGAGTCCGACCAGGCCGCGGGCGCCGGAGTCCATCGCGGCGGCGAACAGGCCGGGGCTGGTGTCGGTGGTGACGAGGACGACGCCCACGGCGGGGAAGCGGAGCGCGACCTCGCGGATCAGTTCCAGGGCCGGGACCGGGCCGATGCGTTCGTGGACGACGACGACCTCGGGGAGTTCGTCGACCGACTCGGCGGCGAACCGGGCGAGCAGGTCCACGAGCTGGGTGGAGTCCACGACGGGGGACAGCGGTTCGGCGTCCGGGAGCTGGCTGAGCAGGGCGACCAGGGGCCGGGCGGCGTCCGCGTCACCGACGGCGGGGAGGATCCTGATGGGCATGCGAGGCGCCTCTCACTTGTCCGTCGCGAGTTCGTACGTACGGTCCTTGTCCGGCACGCTGGTCGTGGTGCCGGGGGCGACCAGGGCGAGCCGGACCCGCTGGGCGAAGGACTCCGCGTAGGTGAGGCGCTGGGCGTCGAGCGTGGACAGCGCGAAGGTGATGGGGACGGCGTCGGTGGGCTGCTGGTTGCGGTTGTCGGGGTCGACGTAGCTGAGCTGGGCGCCGACGTCCAGGACCCGGGCGTTGGTCACGATGATCTTCGACTGGTCGGGGGCGCTGGCCTGCTTGCCCTGGAAGGTGGCGTAGACGTTGACCAGGGCGCCCGGGGTGATCTTGCCGGCCACGCCGGTGGCCGCGTCGATCATGATGGCGACCTCCTGCTCGCCCGGTTTCAGCTCGGGCTGGTCGACGACCATGTCGGTCTGGAGCAGGGAGCCCTTCTTCAACGTGGTGACCGCGATCTTGCCCTGGATCTCGCCGAGACTGGTGACGGCGTTGGCGGAGAGCCACCGCTTGGGCATCTCGACCTTCTGGAACTGTCCCGCGGTCAGTGTCGTGTACGGCTTGACGTCCGACCGGACCTTGTACGCGGTGACCTCGGGGCCGACCTGCGACTTCACGTCGTCGATGACGGAGAGCACGCCGGCGAACGCGCCGAGGGCGCAGAGCACCGACAGGATCAGGAGTATCACGCCGCGGCGCTGACGGGAGTTCATGGACCGTGCGACCTCATCGGGGAAGCGGAGGAAGTGGGGGAACCGTGCGGTGGGCGGTACGGGTTCGTCCGGGGCGGTCGCCGCCCCGGCCGTCAGGCGGGCGTGCGCTGTTCCAGGGCGCGGGGCGCGGGCGGATCGTAGACGGGCGGGGTGGCGGAGCAGAAGACGCAGCGGTCGCCGATGACGTCGACGCCGCACCAGTGACAGCTGGTCTGCCGTACGGAGGTGACCAGTTGGTAGAGGACCGACAGGTCGGCGAGGTAGCTGGTGAACTCGATCAGCCGGCCGGTCCCCCACCACTCGGCCGACTCGGCGGGCAGCGGGGTCTCCCGCAGGCCGTGCGCGCCCCAGGACGGGGCGAGGCCGCCGATCCAGTCCGACTGCAACTGGCCCCTGGCGACGAGCAGCCAGGTGCTGAACTCGGGTCCGCCCAGCACGGCGTCCGGGCCGACGCGGACCAGCTGGGGTTCGGGGTGCGCGACGACCGCGAACTGGGTGCCGGGCATCCAGGACTTGGCGTGCGCCTTGAGGGTGACCGGGACCCGGTCCAGCTTGGCGACCGAGCCGAGGACGGCGCCGGAGTGGAGGTAGTGGGTGAGCAGCCGGCCGGCCGAGGCGAGCACGCCGGGGCTGAGGTCGCAGGTGGCGAGCTGCCGCAACTGCCGGGCCAGCACGGCGATGCCGAGGGGCGGCAGGTCCGGACGGAAGAGCGCGATCCGGTCGCTCTCCAGGAGGGAGCGCAGGGTGTGCAGGCGCCGGGTGACGGCGTCCGGTACGGCCCCTGAGTACACGACGACCACATGTCCGTACTGCTCGATGAGGGCCACGAACTCGGCGAGGGTCTGTTCGAGCGGGCGCTTGTCGAGGTCCTTCAGGACGACCGCGGGCATGGTCCGTTCGTCCTGCACCGGCAGCGCCATGTCGGCGCTGGTCACGGCAATGGCAGTTGGCACGCGCAGCTCCCCGCTCTTCACACCCCGGCGGCTCACCGGTGTTACTCCAGAGAGCCGGGACGACTTCATTGCGTGACTACCTCAGCACTGTAACCACGCCTCTGTGGCCGGAGAACAGCGTTTGTGCAGCTGTCTGGGATCTGTGACCACACAACCGGCTCCAAATCGGGACAGGTTGAGCATATGACCGGGGCCTGAGGCGGTGCGAATTTGGTCTGGACCTATTGACAGGAGAATTGGTCTGGACCAACTTGTTGTCATGCCCAGACTCATCCCCCGCCCGGCGTCCCCCGGCACCGGACGGCGACGCAACCGCACCTGGTCGGCCGTGGCCACCCTCGCCACGGCCCTCGCGATGGCGGGCCTGACCGCCTCCCCCGCCTCCGCCGCCGACGTCAACAACGCGAAGAACCCCGGCTTCGAGTCGGGTCTGTCCAACTGGACCTGCTCCGCGGGCAGCGGCACGACGGTCTCCTCCCCCGTCCACTCGGGCAGCGCCGCGCTGAAGGCGACCCCGGCCGGGCAGGACTACGCCCAGTGCAGCCAGACGGTGGCGGTGAAGGCCAACTCGACCTACACGCTCAGCGCGTGGGTGCAGGGCTCCTACACCTACCTCGGGGTGACCGGCACCGGCACCACGGACGTGTCGACCTGGACCCCGAACACGACCTGGACGCAGCTGTCGACGACCTTCACCACCGGCGCCTCGACCACCTCGGTGACGGTCTGGACGCACGGCTGGTACGGCCAGGCCGCCTACTACGCCGACGACGTCTCGGTCTACGGCCCCGACGGCGGAGGCGGCTCCGACCCGGCCCCGACCGTCCCCGCGACCCCCACCGGCCTCGCGGTCTCGGGTACGACCTCGTCCTCCGCCTCCCTCTCCTGGAGCGCGGTGTCGGGCGCGACCGGCTACAACGTCTACCAGAACGGCACCAAGGTCTCGGCGGTCACCGGCGCCTCGGCGACGGTCACCGGGCTCGCGGCCTCGACGTCGTACTCGTTCCAGGTCAGCGCGACCAACTCGGCGGGTGAGTCGGCCAAGTCGTCGGCGGTGACGGCGACGACCACCGCGACCGGCACGGGGGGCGGCGGCGCCCTGCCCAAGCACGCCGTCACGGGCTACTGGCAGAACTTCAACAACGGCGCCACCGTCCAGAAGATCTCGGACGTGCCGTCCTCGTACGACATCATCGCCGTCGCCTTCGCGGACGCGACCAGCACACCGGGCGCGGTGAGCTTCACCCTCGACTCGGCCGGGCTCGGCGGCTACACCGTCGACCAGTTCAAGGCCGACATCAGGGCCAAGCATGCGGCCGGCAAGAAGGTCATCATCTCGATCGGCGGCCAGAACGGCACGATCTCGGTGAGCGACTCGGCCTCCGCGACGAACTTCGCCAACTCCGTGTACGCGCTGATGCAGACGTACGGGTTCGACGGCGTCGACATCGACCTGGAGAACGGCATCAACGCGACCTACATGAGCCAGGCGCTGCGCTCGCTGTCGTCGAAGGCGGGCTCCTCGCTGATCATCACGATGGCCCCGCAGACGATCGACATGCAGTCGACGTCCAACGGGTACTTCCAGACGGCCCTGAACATCAAGGACATCCTCACGGTCGTCAACATGCAGTACTACAACAGCGGTTCGATGCTGGGCTGCGACGGCAAGGTGTACAGCCAGGGCTCGGTGGACTTCCTCACCGCGCTGGCCTGCATCCAGCTCCAGGGCGGGCTCGCCCCGTCCCAGGTGGGCCTCGGCCTGCCGGCGTCGACCAGCGCGGCGGGCAGCGGCTACGTGTCGCCCACCGTCGTCGACAACGCCCTCGACTGCCTGACCAAGCTCACCAACTGCGGCTCGTTCAAGCCGTCGACGGCCTACCCCGGCCTGCGCGGTGCGATGACCTGGTCGACCAACTGGGACGCGTCCGCCGGGAACGCGTGGTCGTCCTCGGTGGGCGCCCACGTGCACGCCCTGCCGTAACCGCTGCGGGGTCCCGGCGGCCGGACACGCCGCCGGGACCGGGGCCGCGGGGCGCTACGGCTGCCGCCGACCGCAGCCGTCGCACCCGCAGGTGCCGAGCTCGAACCACACGGTCTTGCCCGGCCCGTCCTGGTGGCAGCCCCAGCGCCGGGCGAGCGCGTCCACCAGGTACATCCCCCTGCCGCCCTCCGCGAGGCCCGCGTCCAGGACCCGCGGCGGGCGGCGGTCCTCGTCGGCGACCTCGCAGCGCAGCAGTCCGTGCGAGGCCGACAGGGTGAGCCGGAACCGGCTCGCCGCATGGCACAGCGCGTTCGCCGCCAGCTCGCCGGCCAACAGCTCGCACACGTACGCCACGTCGTCCTGGTCGGCCAGCCCCCACTCCTCCAGCTGCCGCCGCACCGCCGCCCGCGCGTCACCCGCCGCCGTCGGACGAGGCTCGTACTCGACACTCAGATGACCGGCCCGGGTCGGTGGCTGCGGATACGCGGCGTACGGGGGGCCGGTGTCCGGGAGCCGGCCACCGAAGGGTTGCAGCATGCCCTCCAGCGTGCCGGTGACCGGCTCCCCGCACAGGGGGAGGAATACCTGATCGGGTAACCGCGTACGGGGAGCCTCGGCAGTACGCGCGTACGGCGTCCCGCTCACGCGTACTGGACGCGGATCCTCGCCCCGTCGCCCATCACCCCGTCCCGCACGTCGACGTACGCGCACACCTGGCGGGTGAACCACAGACCCTGCCCGGCCTCCGGGTCCCCGCCGCCCGGCGGCACGAACCCGGCCAGCGGATCCGCCACGGCCCGGCACAGCCGCAGCTCGCAGACGCAGCCCGGGGCCTCGCCCCAGGCGAGAAACTCGATGACGGGTCCGTGCGCCTCGGCCGCCTCGGCCACCGCCCGGGTGAACAGCTCCGCCTCCGCGGGCGCGAGCCCCTGCCCGGCGGCCCAGTCCCGCACCCCCTCCACCGCCGTCAGCCGGACGGCCGACCGCGGGGACGGCGCCAACGGCACGGCGTCCAACTCCTTCACCAGTACCTCCGGTTGCTCGTACACCCCGGTGCCGGGGTGGGCACGGCGGGCCGCGTCGACCACGGCGTCGCCGGCCGTCCGGGTGTCGTACGCGCACATGGCCGTGGTGGCGAAGGGGGCGAACAGCAGGTTGGCGAGGGACTCGTAGCGGATCCACTCGGCGCTCTCCCGGACCGAACGGCCCGCGCGTCCCGCCCAGTCGGGCTCCATGAGCAGGTGGACGCGGCCGCCGGGTCCGGCGTTCGCCGCGAGGAAACCGACGCCCTGTGCCACGGCGTTGGCGGCCGTGCCGGTGTACCAGTCGGTGTGGTCGATGAAACCGACGTCCTTGGCGTCGGTGCCGAGTGCGTCGCGCAGGACGGCCAGGTGGGACGGTGCGGCGATGGCGACCGGCGGCGGCTCGTCCGGCGCGGCCAGGCCCTCGGCGAGGAACGGCAGGGCCGCCGCGAGGAACGCGTCGTCCGAGCCGAACACGGCCATCCGGTGGTCGAACCGCCCCTGGGCCGCGGCGGGGCGGGCGCTCGTGGTGCTGCTCATCGGGTCTCCATTGCGTCAGCGCCGGGCGGTCACCCAGGCGGCGATCTGGCTGCGGTTGCGGAAGCCGAGCTTGCCGAGGATGCGTTCCACATGGCCCTCGGCGGTACGGCGGGCGATCACCAGGCGGTCGGCGATCTGCTGGTTGCCGAGCCCCTCGGCGACGAGTTCGGCGACGCCGAGCGGGCCGTCGCCGTCTGCGAGCGGGCCCTGCGGCTGTGCGAGGCGCACGGCGAGGAGTGGGTCCGCTCCAGGCGAGGGACAGCCCGTCGAGGCGACGGCACAGCCGGGCGACGGCGGCCCGGTTGGCGGGGGTGAGCCGGAAGCCGGGGAGTACGGCGGCGGCACGGTCCGCGAAGAGGGCGAGGGCGGGGTGGGAGCCGGGCGCCGAGAGGTCGCCGTCCGGGTCGGGGACCGCCAGCGGCCGCACCTCCAGGAGGTGTTCCTCGGTGAGCCCGAGGCGGTGCCGGCTGGTGGCGAGGACCCGGACGGCGGTGGTCCCGTGCAGCAGGGCGGCGGCGAGACCGGCGCAGGCGGCGAGCAGGTGCTCGCAGTTGTCCACGACGAACAGCAGGCGGCGGTCGCGCAGCCGCGCCACCAGCGCGTCCAGGGGCGGCCGGGCGGAGTGGTCGTGCAGTCCGAGGGCGTCGGCCGCGGCCAGCGGGACGAGTTCCGGGTCGCGCAGGCCGGCGAGGGCGACATGGCGGACGCCGTCGGGGAAGGCGCGGGCGACCCGGGCCGCGATGTGCGTGGCGAGCCGGGTCTTGCCCACGCCGCCGGGGCCGGTGAGCGTGACGAGGCGGGCCTTCGCCAGCAGCTCACGGCCGGCGGCCTGTTCGTCCCGCCGGTCGACGAAGCTGGTCGTCTCGACCGGCAGGTGGCAGCCCCCGCTCGGCGCCGGTCCGCCCATGATCAGCGAGCCCTCCTCTCGGCCGTGGGTCCACGGTGCCGTGGCGGGCCGAGGAGGGACAGGCGGAGGTCACGCCGGCGAGTGCACTTCGGGAAGGGCCGGGCCCCGGGGCTCCGGGTGGGCTATAGTGCGGCGCTTTTGTCCGGCCCTTCGGCAGGGAGGCCGTCGGGCCGGCCGACGCTCAGTCGGACTCGGCGTCGGTGGCTTCCCCGCCGTCCTCGAAGTACGCGTCCAGGACGGCGTCCAGCTGCGCCTCCCACTCCTGGAAGCGGGAGCGGGACGTCGCCTCGATCTCGATGGGGTACCAGCGGCGGTCCGGGGTGTGGACGGTGATCGTGAACCGCTTGCCGAAGCGCGGCGTCTCGGTCTCGACCGCGCCGATCTCGTCCCAGCGGAACTCGCACTTCTCCTCGTCGAGGCTCAGCCGCACACCGGTCGCGTCGGCCACTATCCGCGCACGGCGGTCGGCGGCCTCGAAGACGGGCCCGTCGGCGGCCGCCTCGGCCCCCTCGCCGTCCTCGGCCGCGGCCTCCTCGGCCGCTTCCCCGGCTTCCGCGGCCGGTGCGGCCGACTCGACGCCGGTGCCGGCCCCGGCCTCGCCGACCTCGGCGTCCGCCGCCTCGACGGCCCTCGCCCTCGCGTCCTGCGGCTCCGCGTCCTGCGGACGGGCGGGCGCCGGTGAGGTGAGCCCGGGGATGAAGGCCGGGTCGAATCCGGCACCCTCCAGGGGCTGGCTGTTGGCTCCTATGCGCTGCTCCACAGCGGGCAGTATGGTCGAAGAACCTGTGCCGGACACAGTCGACCCCAACTTCGTTATGAGACGCCTACCCGAACAGGCCGTCAGGACGCCGGGTCCGGTGAGTCGAGCACGGCCAGCGCGTCGATCTCGATCAGCAGTCCCGCGGGCAGGCCGACGTACACCGTCGTGCGCGCCGGGTAGGCCTGGGTGAGGCCCTGTTCGTCGAAGTAGCGGTCGTAGATCTCGTTCAGCTCGGCGAAGTGGCCGACGTCCGTCAGGTAGACGCGCATCATCATCACGTCGTCCCAGCAGGCGCCGCCCTCCTCCAGGATCGCCTTGACGTTGGCGAGGGTCTGCAGGGTCTGCTCGCGCAGGGTCGGGCCGGCCGGGGTCGGGGGCCTGCCCTCCTTCGCGGGCAGGAAGCCGACCTGGCCGGCGACCTGGAGGAGGTTGCCCTTGCGGACGCCGTGCGAGAACTTCGCGGGCGGGGTGGTGTGGGTCTTCGGGGTGAGGGCGGTCTTCTCGGTCATCGGTTGCCGGCTTCCTTGATCGGGGTCCTGCCTGAGTACTCGCCGCTGATCGCGTCCGCCGTACGGCGGACCTGCGGGAGCAGGGTGAGGAGTTCGTCGGCGGTGACGACGACGTTGGGCGCGGAGACCGACAGCGCGGCGACGACGCGCCCGTCGGCGCCGCGCACCGGTGCGGCCACGCAGTTGATGGACTCCTCGTGGCCGCCGAGGTCGGTGGCCCAGCCCTGTTCGCGCACCTTGGCGAGCTCCCTGAGGAACGCCTCCGCGTTCGGTGTCGAACGGGCCGTGTACATGGGGTAGTCGAGCCGGTCGGCGAGGGCCCGCCGCTCCGGCTCGGGCAGGTCGGCGAGGAGCAGCTTCGCCACGGCGGCGACGGTGACGGCGACCGGCTTGCCGATCCGGGAGTACATGCGCACCGGGTAGCGGCTCTCGACCTTGTCGATGTAGAGGACCTCGCCCTCCTCCAGGACGGCGAGGTGCACGGTGTGTCCGCAGGCGTCGTTGAGGCGGGCCAGGTGGGGGTGGGCGATCTCGCGGACGTCGAGGTTCTCCATGGCCTCCTGGGCGAGCGCGAAGAGGCGGGCGCCGAGGCGGTAGCGCTGGTCGGACTGGCGGTAGACCAGGCCGTGTTCGTGGAGGGTGCGCAGCAGCCGCAGCGCGGTCGACTTGTGCACGCCGAGGCGGTCGGCGACCTGGCCGAGGTCGGCGGGGCCCTCCGCCAGCAGGGGCAGGATGCTGAGCGCTCGGTCGACGGTCTGGCTCATGGGGTGCGTCCCTCCTCCTCGGCCGCTGCTGCTCGCGTCCAGCCGGGGCCGAGTCGAAGTGTCCCCCAGGCGGGGGCGCCGAGAGCGGTCAGCCGGTCGGTGGTGTCGCGGTCGGGGGGCGGGGCGAGGTCGGCGGGGCTGGTGAGGGTGGCGGCGGCGAAGAGGTGACCGAGCCGGAGTCTTTGCCGTACGGGCAGTCCGCGCAGGGTGCCGGAGAGAAAGCCGGCGGCGAAGGCGTCCCCTGCGCCGACGGCGGCCACGACGTCGACGGTGGGGGCGGGTTCGAAGGTGCCGGAGGGCTGGGGCCGGGGGGTGGGCACGCCGGCCGGCGCTGCCAGGGTGCCTCTCCCCGAGGAGAAACGGTCGGCACGGCGTCCCTCAAGGGGCGCGGGGAACTGCGCGACAGCCCCCCGCCCACCCGCGGCCGACACGAATGCCGTCGCCCCCGCGCCTCCCTGCTTCACCACCAGCGCCTCCGGCTCCGGCAGCAGTCCCCGGACGGCCTCCGGTCCGCCCGTCACCCCCCACGCCTGCTCCGCCTCGTCCTCGCCGACGAAGACGATGTCGGCCCGGCTCGCCAGTTCCAGCAGTACCCGCGCGCCGTCGGACCCGGTCCACAGGCTCGGCCGGTAGTTGACGTCGAACGACACGAGCGGGCGTCCCTCGGCGGGAGCGGTCAGTTCGCGCAGCAGTCCCAGGCACTCCTGAGACAGCGCGGCCGTGATCCCCGACAGGTGCAGGACCCGGCCCGCACGCACCGCGGCCGGGTCCACCGTCCGCACCGACATCGCGGACGCGGCCGACCCGGCCCGGTAGTAGGCCACCTCGTGCGCGTCCGTGGCCCGGTCCCCCGCCGTGCGGAAGTACACCCCGGTCGGGCGCACCGGGTCACGGCCCACGTGGGAGACGTCGACGCCGTGCGACGCGACCGTCGCCACGAGATGCTCGCCGAACCCGTCCGCGCCGACCCGGCTGACCCACCGCACGGTGTGTCCGGCGGCGGCCAGCGTGCAGGCCACGTTGGACTCGGCGCCGCCGATGGCACGGTCGAAGGACGGCACGTCCGCGAGCCGCCCCGGCCGGCCGGGCAGGAAGGTGACCATGGACTCGCCGAGCGCGACGACATCCACGACGTCGACGGCGTCAACGGCATCGACGGCGTCCGTGGCCTTCACGATGGTGGGGCTCCTCGTCGTCTCGGGTCGTCTCGGGGCGCCGCGGGCTCCGTTGACCCGGCGTCGGCGTGGATGTTAGACAGCGACGAGCGATATATGCAATGAGCGTTGCGGAGAATGCAACCTGCAGAATGCAACCATCTGATCAGGGAGGCACCGTGTCCCTCGACACCGGCACCGACGCACTCGCCCGGCTCGCGGAGGAACGCGTCGACCACCGCTTCAAGGGCCTCCCGCCGGACGCCGAGGGCCGCACCGTCGGCGAGCTGGCCGCCCAGCGCCGCAACCTCTTCTCCGACGGCTTCACGACCCCGGTACTGGCGCTGTCCGCCGAGCACCTGGAGCACAATCTCGCGCTCATGGAGTCGTACACGGCACGGCACGGCCTCGCCTTCGCGCCGCACGGCAAGACCTCCATGGCACCCCAGCTGTTCCGCCGCCAGGTCGAGCGCGGGGCGTGGGGCATCACCCTGGCCATGCCGCACCAGGTGCGGGTGGCGCGGGCCTTCGGCACCCGCCGTGTCTTCCTCGCCAACGAACTCGTGGACGCCCCGGCGCTCCGCTGGATCGCCGCGGAGCTGGCCCGGGACGAGGAGTTCGGCTTCGTCTGCTACGTCGACTCCGTGCGCGGGGTCGAGCTGATGGACGCGGCGCTGCGGGGGGCCGGGCGTCGCGTGGACGTCGTCGTCGAACTGGCCGCCGGGGAGGGGGCCCGTACCGGCGCGCGCACGGCCCAGGAGTGCGCGGCGGTCGCCGACGCGGTGGCCGCGACCGGCACGCTGCGGCTGGTGGGGGTGGCCGGCTACGAGGGCGAGGTCCCGCGGGCGGACCCGGACCGGGTGCGCGCCTATGTGCGCCGCCTGGTCGCGCTCGCCGCCGGCTTCGACGCGGCGGGCCGGTTCGCGGGGCTCTCGGAGATCGTGGTCAGCGCGGGCGGCAGCGCCTGGTTCGACGTGGTGGCGGAGGTCTTCGCGGAGATCCCGGAACTCTCCCTCCCGGTGCTGAAGTTGCTCCGCTCGGGCGCGTACGTCTCGCACGACGACGGCCACTACCGCGAGCTCACCCCCTTCAACCGCGTCCCCGAGGAGGGCGCGCTGGAACCGGCCTTCCGGCTCTGGGCGCAGGTCGTCTCCCGCCCCTCCGCCGGGCAGGCCTTCGCCAACGCGGGCAAGCGGGACGCCGCCCACGACCTCCACCTCCCGTCCGCCCGGGTGGTCCGCCGGGGCGGTGTCCAGCGCCCGGCGACGGGCATCACGGTGACCGCGCTGTCCGACCAGCACACCTGGCTGGAGACCACCCCGGAGGCGGACCTGGAGGTCGGGGACTGGATCGGGCTCGGCCTGTCCCACCCCTGCACCTCGTTCGACAAGTGGCAGCTGATCCCGGTCGCCGAGGCGGACGGGACGGTCGTCGACTACATCCGTACGTTCTTCTAGGAGGGGCCGTGGAGGATCTGGTCATCCGGGACGCGGACGTCGTCGACGGCAGCGGCGAGCCCTCCTACCGCGCGGACGTGGTCGTCGACGACGGCAGGATCGTGTCGATCGTCAAGGAGGCCGCGGCGGCCGGCTGCCAGCGTCCCCGCGCGGTGCGCGAGCTGGACGCGGAGGGCCTGGTGCTGTCCCCCGGGTTCGTCGACATGCACGCGCACAGCGATCTGGCCCTGCTGCGCGACCCCGACCACAGCGCCAAGGCCGCGCAGGGGGTGACCCTGGAGGTGCTCGGCCAGGACGGGCTGTCGTACGCCCCGGTCGACGACCGCACCCTGGCGGAGGTCCGCCGGGCGATCGCCGGCTGGCACGGCCACGGCGACGACCTCGACTTCGACTGGCGGTCCGTGGGCGAGTACCTGGACCGCCTCGACCGGGGGATCGCCGTGAACGCGGCGTACCTGGTCCCCCAGGGCACGGTCCGGGCGCTCGTCGTCGGCTGGGAGGACCGCGCGGCGACCCCCGCCGAACTGGACCGGATGCGCCGGCTGGTCGCCGAGGGCCTGGAACAGGGCGCGGTCGGCCTGTCCTCCGGGCTCACCTACACCCCGGGCATGTACGCCCCGGACGCCGAACTGACCGCGCTGTGCCGGGTGGTGGCGGAGTACGGCGGCTACTACTGCCCGCACCACCGCTCGTACGGCGCGGGCGCGCTGGAGGCGTACGCGGAGACGGTGGCCCTGGCCCGGGAGGCGGACTGCCCGCTCCATCTGGCCCACGCCACCATGAACTTCGGCGTGAACGAGGGCCGGGCACCTGAGCTGCTGTCCCTCCTCGACGAGGCCCTCGCCGCAGGCGCCGACATCACCCTGGACACCTACCCGTACACCCCCGGCAGCACGACCCTCGCGGCACTGCTGCCGGGCTGGGCGAACGAGGGCGGTCCGGAGGCGGCCCTGGCCCGGCTGGCGGACGACGACACGTCCGAACGGATCCGCCACCACCTGGAGGACATCGGCTCCGACGGCTGCCACGGCGTGCCCGTCGAGTGGGACACGATCGAAATCTCGGGCGTCGCCGATCCCGGGCTGGCGGAGTTCGTCGGCCGCACGGTCGAGGAGTCGGCGCGGCGACGCGGCGAGAGCCCCTGGGTGACGGCCCGCCACCTGCTCCTGGCGGACCGGCTGGCCCCTTCCGTGCTCCAGCACGTCGGCCACGAGGAGAACGTCCGCACGATCATGCGCCACCGGGCCCACACCGGCGGCTCGGACGGCATCCTCCAGGGCGCCAAGCCCCATCCCCGGGCGTACGGCACGTTCCCGCACTACCTCGGCCACTACGTGCGGGAGCTGGGCGTCCTCTCCCTGGAGGAGTGCGTCGCCCACCTCACGTCCCGCCCCGCGGCCCGGCTGCGCCTGCCGGACCGCGGCCTGATCCGCGAGGGCTACCGGGCCGACGTCGTCCTCTTCGACCCACGGACGGTGGCGGCGGGCTCGACGTTCGAGAACCCGCGCCACCTGCCGACGGGCATCCCCCACGTCCTGATCGACGGCCGCTTCGTGATCGAGGACGGCCGCCGTACGGACGCGCTGGCGGGCCGAGCAATCCGACGCACCCAGCTGTAGCGCCCCGTAGGGGCGCGGGGAACTGCGCGCCCAGCCCCCACCCACCCGCGCCGAAGGACAACCCCTACGGCTTGGGCAGGGTGCACGCACTCGCACTCAGGTTCAGCACGTTCCCCGTCGTGAAGCACGCCGGGATGTTGTACGTCTCCTCGGCGTAGTTGATCCCCTGGCGGACCGTCACCGTCCCGTTCGCGTCCACCTCGCACGGGTTGTCGACGGTGCACCGCTCCCCGTCCTCGTTGCCGGTGTTGTTGACGGCGACGACCTGCCCGGTGCTGGTGTCGATCACCGGCGACCCGGAGGTCCCCCCGATCGTGTTGCACGCGGAGGTGTAGCGGACCGAGTCCTTCCAGGTCCAGTCGCCCTCCTTCAGCCGGTACACGAACCCGTCGATGTTGCAGCTGTAGATCGTCTTCCAGTACCCGGAGACGACCTTGATGGCGGTGCCGGCGACGGGGTGGGTGCTGCTGACGGTCAGCGGGCTGATGCCGTAGGAGCTCTTGATCGCCGCGTACGTCGTGGTGGTGCGGTAGATCGTGACGTCCGTGTCGGTCATCGTCGAGTAGACGACCTGGTTGGCGCGGAGCGTGGCCACCTTCGTGCCGGAGGAGTTGAGCAGGCCGAAGGTACGGCTGGAGGACTGGCCGGTGATGACCTCGCCGGGGTCGGGGAAGCCGGTCTCCAGGCAGTGGCCGTTGGTGAGGACTAGGGCCGGGTCGCTGTCCACGGAGTTCGGGAAGCGGATGACGGAGCCGGAGCAGTTGCTGAGCGAGACGGTGCCGGCGAAGTTGACGGTCACCGCCGCGGCCTGCCGGGGGGTGGCGACCGCGGGTGCCGTGCCGATCCCGGTGATGGCCAGGGAGGCGAGCGCGGCGACGAGAGGCTTGTTCATGTGGGGTCCCCTCTGTACGACGAGGTGACCGGAGATCTTCCAGCCACCCGCTTTTTTGTCATGCGCATTCTCAATGCACGCGCACGCGGGGGCAAGGAGTCGTTTCCGGAACGGCCGTGGCGGATTTCCGCCCGTGACAACGGCCCGGGCAAGCGGTACGCACACCGCGGGCCGGGCCCCGGTCGCGCCTCAGTGGGACCGGCCGCCGCCCCTTCCGTGGCCCCACCCGTGCCCCCCGTAAGAGGGGGACGCGGTCGGGGTCGCACCGGTGGCGGTCGGCGTGGGCGCGGAACTCGCGCCGGGGGTGGTGGTGCCGGCGCCCGGCGTGGGGACCGTGGCCGAGGGCGCCGCGGTGGCCGCGGGCGCTCCCGCCGCCGACGTGACGGCTCCGGCCGACGGCGCCACCGCGGCGGGCGCGGCCGACTCCGGCGACGGCGCGGCGGACGTGGCCGCCGGGCTCGCCTGCCGCGCCGGGGCGGACGACGCGGCCGGGGCACGCTCCGTACGGTCCTGTTCGCCCTGCGTTCCGTCGGAGGACGAGGTCAGGGCGACGCCCGCGAGCAGCGCGGCCACGGACGCGGCGCCGATCGCCCCGACGGCCACCGCCCTGTTCCGCGGCCGCCGACCGGCCGCCGCCCGGCGCCGCTCCGCCCGGCCCGGCGGCGGTGCGGCCGACGCGATCCTGGGCAGCTCGCGCGTCTCGTCGTAGGCGTTGAGCCAGCCGTGCGCGGACGCCGGGTCCCGGTACTCCTCGTACACCGGCGCCGGCTCGCCCTGGGGCTGGTAGACGCTGGGCGCCCCGGTCTCGTCGTGTTCGGCAGGTCTCGGCATGGACGCGGATTGTAGGGAGAGGAGGCCGCTTTGAGACAGCTACCGGCGATAACGGGCCAAAGCGCCGCCTCCCCCAGGTGCCCTCCCTGTCCCTCGTCCGTGTCTCACGTGGTGGGAAACACGGCACGGCGGGCGTTACCGGGCCGTAAGCTCACCGGCATGCAGGTGATCCAGTCGACCAAGCTCGCCAATGTCTGTTACGAGATCCGCGGCCCGGTTCTCGAGGAGGCGATGCGGCTCGAGGCGGCGGGACACCGCATCCTCAAGCTGAACACCGGGAACCCGGCCGCCTTCGGCTTCGAGTGCCCGCCGGAGATCCTGGAGGACATCCTCCGCAACGTCTCCACCGCGCACGGCTACGGCGACGCCAAGGGCCTGCTGGCCGCCCGCCGGGCGGTCGTCATGCACAACCAGACCATCGGCATCGAGACCGACGTCGAGCACGTCTTCATCGGCAACGGCGTCTCCGAGCTGATCGTGATGGCGATGCAGGGGCTGCTCGACGACGGCGACGAGGTGCTCGTACCGGCGCCGGACTACCCGCTGTGGACCGCCGCCGTCTCGCTCTCCGGTGGCACGGCCGTGCACTACCGCTGCGACGAGCAGGCGGACTGGATGCCGGACCTCGCCGACATCGAGCGCAAGGTCACCGACCGCACCCGGGCGATCGTCATCATCAACCCGAACAACCCGACGGGCGCGGTGTACGACGAGGCGATGCTGAAGGGCCTGACCGACATCGCCCGCCGGCACAACCTGCTGGTCTGCTCGGACGAGATCTACGACAAGATCCTCTACGACGGCGCCACCCACACGCCGACCGCCGCCGTCGCCCCCGACCTGCTCACGCTCACCTTCAACGGCATGTCCAAGGCGTACCGGGTGGCGGGCTACCGGGTCGGCTGGATGTCCGTCTCCGGGCCCCGCGCGCACGCCGACTCCTACCTGGAGGGGCTGACGATCCTCGCGAACATGCGGCTGTGCGCCAACATGCCGGGGCAGCACGGGGTGGTGGCCGCGCTCAGCGGCCGGCAGTCCATCAAGGACCTGGTCCTGCCGGGCGGGCGGCTGAAGGAGCAGGTGGACCTCGCCTACGACCTGCTCACCCAGATCCCGGGCGTGAGCTGCGTGCGCCCCAAGGGCGCGCTGTACCTCTTCCCGCGCCTCGACCCGCAGGTCTTCAAGATCAAGGACGACCGGCAGATGGTCCTGGACCTGCTGCGGCGGGAGAAGATCATGGTCGTCCAGGGCAGCGGATTCAACTGGCCGGAGCCGGACCACTTCCGGGTGGTGACCCTGCCGTCGGTCGGCGACCTGCGGGACGCGATCACCAGGATCGGACGGTTCCTGGACGGGTACGGCCAGCCGTAGCCGCCGGACCACCGTCCGTGAACCGGGTCAACTTTAGACGAGATCTAAGCTAGGATGGCTTCCTGACAGGACACAGGAGGCCATCTCCCATGTATGAGCCGATCCGCAGCAAGTCGGTGCACAGCACGATGGCCGACGCCCCCTCGGACTTCCCGCACCGCACACGCGAGGAGGAGCTGGACATCCAGCTCGCGGGACACCTCGCGGCACTGCTCGCCGTCACGGACGAGCTGCGCTCCCTCACGCCGTCCACCGACCTCGACGCCGCCGCGACCCGGCTGGCCGAGCAGGTGACCCGACTGCGGGGCGGACGCACCCCGGTCCGCACGGCCCGGACGGCGGACCGGCGGCCCGCCGCACTCCACGAGCGCGCCCACGCACTGGCGGGCCGCGCCCTGGTGGTCGCCGCCTCCCGGGCCGACACCGCGGCGGCGATCCTCGCGGCGGAGCGCATGGACGCGCACACGGCGGCGGCGGAATTCACGACGGCGGGCTGACCCCCGTACCGCCCCCCTCGAACGGCCCCGGTCCGCGCGCACAGACAGCGGCGCGCGGACCGGGTTGCCACCTCGCCCTCGCCGGACCGCCGCTGCCGGACTTCCCGACGCCCTCGGCGCAGTTGAGCAAGGGGCGCGAGGACTTCGGCACGCTGGACGGACACCAACGCCGTGTGCAGGTCCCTCAGTTCGGTCAGGCGGTCCGTCACGGTCGGCGGCAGGTCCACCTCGGCCAGGAGAGGGGCGGCCGAGGAAACAGGCGAAGGCCTGCCGCCTCCGCCTCCGTCGGGGCGGACGAAGGCGGGTGGCGGCAGGCCTGTCGGCCGCACACGCCGTTGTGCGCGGCCTCGCCGGTTCACACCGCGGCCGGTCGTGACGATCGCTGGTCAGGGCATCCGGACCGGCCGCGGAGTCTTTGGCAGGGACTGCTCAGCCCAGGCGCTCGACCAGCGCCCGGTACTCGTCCCACAGCTCCTTCGGGGTGTGCTCGCCGAAGGTGTTGAGGTGGTCCGGTACCAGCGAGGCCTCCTCGCGCCAGACCTCCTTGTCGACGGTCAGCAGGAAGTCGAGGTCGCTGTCGGACAGGTCGAGCCCGTCGGTGTCGAGGGCGTCCCGGGTGGGCAGCACGCCGATCGGCGTCTCCACACCGTCCGCCTTGCCGTCCAGCCGCTCCACGATCCACTTCAGGACCCGGGAGTTCTCGCCGAAGCCGGGCCAGACGAACTTGCCCTCGTCGTCCTTGCGGAACCAGTTGACGTAGTAGATCTTCGGCAGTTTGGACTGGTCCTTGTCCTTGGCCACGTCGATCCAGTGGGCCATGTAGTCGCCCATGTTGTAGCCGCAGAACGGCAGCATCGCGAACGGGTCGCGGCGCAGTTCGCCGACCTTGCCCTCGGCGGCGGCGGTCTTCTCGGAGGCCACGTTGGCGCCGAGGAAGACGCCGTGGTTCCAGTCGAAGGACTCCGTCACCAGCGGGACCGCGCTGGCACGGCGGCCGCCGAAGAGGATCGCCGAGATCGGCACGCCCTTGGGGTCCTCCCACTCCGGCGCGATGATCGGGCACTGCGCGGCGGGCACGGTGAAGCGGGCGTTGGGGTGGGCGGCCGGGGTCTCGGAGTCCGGCGTCCAGTCGTTGCCCTTCCAGTCGGTCAGGTGGGCCGGGAGCTCCTCCGTCATGCCCTCCCACCAGACGTCGTCGTCGTCGGTGAGCGCGACGTTCGTGAAGACCGCGTTGCCCCACAGCGTCTTCATCGCGTTGGCGTTGGTGTGCTCACCGGTGCCGGGCGCGACGCCGAAGAAGCCGGCTTCGGGGTTGATCGCGTAGAGACGGCCGTCCTCGCCGAACCGCATCCAGGCGATGTCGTCACCGATCGTCTCCACGGTCCAGCCGGAGACGGTGGGCTCCAGCATGGCGAGGTTGGTCTTGCCGCAGGCGCTCGGGAAGGCGGCGGCGACGTACTTGGACTCGCCCTGGGGAGGGGTGAGCTTGAGGATCAGCATGTGCTCGGCCAGCCAGCCCTCGTCGCGCGCCATGACGGAGGCGATGCGCAGGGCGTAGCACTTCTTGCCGAGCAGGGCGTTGCCGCCGTAGCCGGAGCCGTAGGACCAGATCTCGCGCGACTCGGGGAAGTGCGAGATGTACTTGGTGCTGTTGCACGGCCACGGGACGTCGGCCTGGCCCGGCTCCAGCGGGGCGCCGAGGGTGTGCACGGCCTTCACGAAGAAGCCGTCGTCGCCGAGTTCGTCGAGGACCGCCTGGCCCATGCGCGTCATCGTGCGCATGGAGACCGCGACGTACGCGGAGTCGGTGATCTCGACGCCGAGCGCGGAGAGCGGGGAGCCGAGCGGGCCCATGCAGAACGGGACGACGTACATCGTCCGGCCCTTCATCGAGCCGCGGAACAGACCCTTCTCCCCTGAGAAGATCTCGCGCATCTCGGCGGGATCCTTCCAGTGGTTGGTCGGGCCCGCGTCCTTCTCCTGCTCGGAGCAGATGAACGTGCGGTCCTCGACCCGGGCGACATCGGTCGGGTCGGAGGCCGCGTAGTACGAGTGGGGGCGCTTGATCGGGTCGAGCTTCTTGAAGGTGCCCTTCGCCACGAGCTCCTCTGCCAGTCGCTCGTACTCGGCCTCGGATCCGTCACACCAGACCACGCTGTCCGGCTGGGTCAGTTCGGCGATCTCGTTGACCCACGAGATCAGTTCCTGATGGTGGGTGGGGATGACGGGGGGAGCCGCGATGTCGCGCGCCACGATTGCTCCTAAATGAGGGATTTTGGATCTTGTGGCCTTGCTGGAAGGCCTTGTTGCCCCGTGGGGGCTGCGACCCGGACGCTTCGTAGCCGCTCATCCGGTGCCGACTGCACTCATTTGATCCTCCGACTCGATCTCCCATCTGTCCAGAGGGGGTCACAGATGAGCGACGTGAGGAAGGCCACGGTTTCCGTGTTTTCCTGCGTTTCTTTGCGTCCACGTTGAGTTCAACTGGAGATCTTTTTGCACACGCCCACACACGCGTGAGGGCCGCGTGAGATGATGGCCACTCCTGGTAGCGCACCGGCCGGGACTGACGCGTAACCTACGGTCCCGTAGGTACGATTTGGTCCATGACTGCGCCCGTACCCGACGCGCCCACGGACCCGCCGGCCGCCGGCCTCGGTCCCGCCGCGCTCTCGTCCCTGTCGCACCACGTCAAGCCCAAACTGCGCGGCTGGCTGCATCTGGGCATGTTCCCGGCCGCGCTCATCGCGGGTCTCGTCCTCACCGCCCTCGCCGACTCACCGCGCGGCCGGATCGCCTGCGGGATCTACGCGCTCACCGCCTGCCTGCTGTTCGGCGTCAGCGCGCTGTACCACCGGGGCGACTGGAGCCCGCGCATGGACGGCATCCTGCGCAGACTCGACCACGCGAACATCTTCCTGATCATCGCGGGCACCTACACCCCCCTGACCCTGCTCCTGCTGCCGGGGGCGAAGGGCCGGTGGCTGCTGTGGAGCATCTGGGGCGCGGCGGCCGCGGGCATCGCCTTTCGGGTGTTCTGGGTCGGCGCACCCCGCTGGCTGTACACACCCTGCTACATAGCGATGGGATGGGCGGCGGTCTTCTTCCTGCCCGACTTCATGCGCACCGGCGGCATCGCCGTGCTGGTCCTGGTGATCGTCGGCGGCCTGCTCTACAGCGCGGGCGGCGTGATCTACGGCATCAAGCGCCCGAACCCGTCACCGCGCTACTTCGGGTTCCACGAGGTCTTCCACTCGCTCACGCTGGCCGCGTTCGTCGTCCACTACGTCGGCATCTCGCTGGTGGCGTACCAGCACGCATAGCCCCACCGCCCTCCCCGCAAGGCCACGGCTCTCGAGCCGTGGCCTTTTTGCTGTCCTGACACCGGGATTCACATCCTGACACCGACCATGCATTGACACTGACTAGATTTTGAGAGTTACTCTCATTTCATGCCTACTGTCACTCCGCTGGACGAGACACGTCCCGACCCCCGCCGCTGGTGGGCCCTGGGCGCCCTGGTCGCGAGCATGCTGGTGCTCGGCTTCGACACGACGATCCTCAACGTGGCGCTGCCGACCATGGCCGGGCAGCTCGGCGCCACCACCGGTCAGCAGCAGTGGATGGCCGACGCGTACGTCGTCGTCTTCGCCTCGCTGATGCTCCCGGCCGGCCTGCTCGGCGACCGCTTCGGCCGCCGCCGGATGCTCGTCACCGGCCTCGTGATCTTCCTCGTCGGCTCCGTGGTGGGCGCCGTCGCCGACGACGTGACCTGGGTGGTCGCCGCCCGCACGGTGATGGGCGTCGGCGCGGCCCTGGTGATGCCGCTGGCGATGTCCGTGCTGCCCTCGCTGTTCGGACCGGGCGAGCGCACCCGGGCCGTCGGCGTCGTCTCGGCCGCCTCCGCGCTCGGCCTGCCGCTAGGCCCGATCATCGGCGGCTGGCTGCTCGACCACTTCTGGTGGGGTTCGGTCTTCCTGGTCAACGTGCCGATGGCCGCGATCGGCGTCGCCGCCTGCGTCTTCCTGCTCCCCGAGACCAGCGACCCCGCCTCCCCGAAGGTCGACGCGCTGTCGACCGTGCTCACCGCGACCGGCCTCGGCGTCCTGGTCTACGCCATCATCGAGGCCCCCGACCGCGGCTGGGGCGACCCCCTGGTCCTCGTCCTGTTCGCGCTCGACGTGGTCCTCATCGGGACCCTGGTGGTGCGCGAACGCCGGGTCGAGCGCCCCATGCTCGACATGGAGCTGCTCACCCGCCGCGGCTTCCTGCTGAACGCGCTGGCCGCCACCCTCGTGATGTTCGTCCTCTCCGGCCTGATGTTCGTCCTGCCGCCCTACCTCCAGGCGGTCCTCGGCAACGACGCCTTCGGCACCGGCCTGCGCATGCTGCCCATGATGGGCGGCCTGATGGTCGCCGCCCGTGGCGCCCAGCCCCTCGTGGCACGCTTCGGAGCCCGGGCGGTGGTCTCCGCGGGCCTGGTCGTCCTCGCCTTCGCCGCCCTCCTCGGCAGCCGTACGAGCGTCCACGACGGCTACGGCTTCACCGCGCTGTGGCTCTCCACGGCGGGCCTCGGTTTCGGCTTCTCCGTCGTCCCGTCGATGGACGGCGCGCTCGGCGCCCTCCCCGCGGACCGGGCCGGCAGCGGCTCCGGCCTGCTGATGACCCAGCGCCAGGTCGGCGGCGCCATCGGCATCGCCCTCCTCGGCAGCCTGCTGGCCGGCGCCTTCCGCGACCGCCTGAACACCACCGGCCTGCCCGCCCCGCTCGGCCACACCGCCGGCGAGTCGGTGGTCGCCGCCCACCTGGTCGCCGCGCGGACCGGCTCGGCCCGGCTGGCCGACTCCGCGAACGCCTCCTACGTGCACGGCATGGGCCTGGTCCTGCTGGTATGCGGGATCGCCTCGCTCGTGACCGCGCTGCTGGCCGCCGCCCTGCTGCCCGAGGCACCCACCGCCGTGAGCCGTACCGAAGGGGGCGACACCCCGGCCGTGGCCCCCACCACGGTCGATGCCGGAGAATGACCGGCATGACGGCACCAGACACCTCCTACCCCCCCGCCGACAACCCCCGGCTCGGACTGCGCGAACGCAAGAAGATCAAGACCCGCGAGGCGATCCGCTCCGCGACGTACACGCTGGTCGAGGAGCAGGGGTACGACGCCACGACGGTCGAGCAGATCGCCGAGCGGGCCGAGGTGTCGCCGTCCACCGTCTTCCGGTACTTCCCGACCAAGGAGGACATCGTCCTCACGGACGAGTACGACCCGCTCATGCTGGAGGAGCTGCGGACCCGGCCCGCCGACGAACCGTGGCCGGACTCCCTCCGGTACGTGCTGCACCGGGCGGTCCAGCTGGGCATGAAGGAGCCCCTGCGGGTCTCCCGGCTCCGCACCAGACTGATGACCGAGGTCCCCGCGGTGCGTTCGCGGATGCTGGAGAGCATGTCGGCCACCGGTCGCATGCTCTGCCAGGCCATCGGCGAGCGCACCGGCCGCGACCCGGACAGCCTGGAGGTCCGGGTCTACGCCATGTCGATCATCGGCGGCCTCATGGAGACCTCGATGTACTGGGCCGAGAACGGCCACGAGGCCGACTTCGACGCCCTCGTCGACCGCGCCCTGAACGTCATCGGCCACGGCCTGCCCCCGGAAAACCACTGAGGTCACCGCCGCCCGCGTGCCATCCTGACCACGTGAACGCCGCCGAGATCCACGTCGAAGTCGCCCCCGAACTGGCCTTGTTCGTCCCGCACGCCCGCCGCGCCGGCAGCCATCCGCTCGCCGTCGACGGAGTCTCCACCCTCGGCCACGTGATCGAGTCCCTGGGCGTCCCGCTGACCGAGGTCGGCACCCTGGTGGTGGACGGCGTCGAGGTCCCCGTCGGCCACATCCCGGCGGACGGCGAGCGGGTGACCGTGCACCCGGTCGGCCGCCCCCAGCCCGTCCCCGGCGCCCCGCTGCGCTTCCTCCTCGACGTGCACCTCGGCACCCTGGCCCGCCGCCTGCGCCTGCTCGGCGTGGACACCGCGTACGAGTCGACCGACATCGGCGACCCGGCCCTCGCGGCCCGCTCGGCCGCCGAGCGACGGGTGCTGCTCAGCCGCGACCGGGGCCTGCTGCGCCGCCGCGAACTCTGGGCCGGCGCCTACGTCTACAGCACCAGCCCCGACGACCAGCTCCACGACGTCCTGGCCCGCTTCGCCCCCGCCCTCCGCCCGTGGACCCGCTGCACGGCCTGCAACGGCCTGCTCCGCCCGGCGACCAAGGACGAGGTGGCGGAGCAGCTCAAGGGCGGGACGCAGAAGTCGTACGACGTCTTCGCCCGGTGCGAGGAGTGCGGGCGCGCCTACTGGAAGGGCGCGCACCACCAGCAGCTGGAGGCCATCGTGGCACGCGCCCTCGCCGAGTTCGCCTGAGTCCTCCCGGCCGCCTTCAGCCGCCTTCTAGCGCCGCTCGCAGCCGCTCAGGGTCGGTGGTCGGGGCGTCACAGGTGAAGTTCCGGCAGACGTACGCGGCCGCCGCACCGCCGACCAGCGGCCGGTCCGCGAGCAGCGGGAACTCGTCACTGCCCACGGCCCCCACCGCCACGACCGCGCCGGGCGCGGTGCCGAGCAGCGCGGTGCGGTGCAGGGCGGCCGTGGCCGCGTCCGACGCGTCCGGCCCGACGACCGCGACCTCGCGCGGCCCGTCGAGCAGCGCCTCGGCGACGGCGAGCCCCCAGCCGACGAACCGCGGCACCCGCGGCCCGAGCGTCCTGACGACACCCAACGCCCGCTCCGCGGCGGTGCGATGGGGCTCGGAGCCGGTGTGCGCGGCAAAGCCCAGCAGGGCGCCCGCGGCGGCGGTCCAGCCGGAGGGGGCGGCGTTGTCGGTCGGGTCCTGGGGCCTGCGGATGAGCTGCTCGGCGTCCGACGCGGTGTCGTACAGGGCGCCGTTCTCCGGGTCGGTGAAGCGGGCCAGGACCTGGTCGAGCAGCAAGCCGGCGAAGTCCAGCCAGACGCCCTCGCCGGTCACGGACGCGAGGGCGAGGAACCCTTCGGCGACGTCCCCGTAGTCCTCCAGCACACCCGCGTTGGCACCGGCCCGGCCGTCCCGGCTGGTGCGGGTGAGGCGGGCGTGGTCGTCCAGGTGCAGTCGTACGAGGAGATCCGCGGCGCCGACGGCGGCCTCGACCAGGTCGGGGCGGTCGAAGTAGGCGCCGGTCTCGGCGAGCGCGGCGACGGCGAGGCCGTTCCAGGCGGCGACGACCTTGTCGTCCCGGCCGGGGGCGGGGCGCCCGGCGCGCGCCGCGAGCAGCCGCCGCTTCACGGACGCGATCTTCTCCGCGTCGAACACGCCTTCCTGCTGCGGGAGTTGCAGAACGGACTGCCCGTGCTCGAAGGTGCCCTCCGCGGTGACGCCGAAGTACTGGGCGGCCAGGTCCGCGTCGTCGCCGAGGACCTCGCGCAGCTGCGCGGGGGTCCAGACGTAGTACGCGCCCTCGACGTGCCTACCGGTCCCGTCGTCGCTGTCGGCGTCGAGGGCGGAGGCGAACCCGCCCTCGCCGGTGCGCAGCTCGCGGACCATGAAGTCGGCGGTCTCCAGGGCGACCCGGCGGGCGAGCTCCGATCCGGTGGCCCGCCACAGGTGGGCGTACGCCCGGCACAGCAGGGCATTGTCGTAGAGCATCTTCTCGAAGTGCGGCACGACCCAGTCGCGGTCGACGGAATAGCGGGCGAAGCCGCCGCCGAGCTGGTCGTAGAGGCCGCCGCGGGCCATGCGCTCGCAGGTGTCCGCGGCCATCTGGAGCGCGCCGTCGGCACCGGTGCGGGCGTGGTGGCGCAGCAGGAACTCGATGACCATGGACGGCGGGAACTTGGGGGCGCCGCCGAACCCGCCGCGCTGCGGGTCGTACTCACGGGTGAGGCCGAGCAGGGCCTGGGCGAGTTCCTGCTCGCCGGGCGGCCGGGAGCCCTGGTGGCTGATCTCGCGCTGGGCGAGGTCACGGACGATCTTCCCGGCGACCTCGGCGACCTCGTCCCGCCGGTCGGCCCAGGCGCTCCGCACGCCTTCCAGCACCTGCCGGAAGGAGGGCATGCCGTGCCGCGGGGCGGGCGGGAAGTAGGTCCCGAAGTAGAAGGGTTCGGCGTCGGGGGTGAGGAAGACGGTCATGGGCCAGCCGCCCTGCCCGGTGGCGGCCTGCACGGCCTCCATGTAGACGGCATCCACATCGGGCCGCTCCTCACGATCGACCTTGACGCTGACGAAGTGCTCGTTCAGGAAGTCGGCGGTGGCCCGGTCCTCGAAGGATTCGTGAGCCATCACATGACACCAGTGGCAAGAGCTGTACCCGACGCTCAGCAGGACGGGTCTGTTGGCGGTCCGCGCCGCTTCGAAGGCCTCGGCCGACCAGGGCCACCAGTCGACGGGGTTGTCGGCGTGCTGGAGCAGGTACGGGGACGTCTCATGGGCCAGTCGGTTCACTCTCCCACTCTCCCACGGCGTCCGGGGCCGCGTAGAGGCGCACGTCGACGCGGCGGGCGCCCTCGGGGACGGCGTTGTCGGGGTGGCCGTAGCGGTTCAGGAGGTCCTGGTAGGCGCGGACGAAGGCGTGGAGGTCGTCCTTGGTCATCCAGGTGCCGGTGCGCTGGACCTGGGCCCAGCCGTCCGGGCCCCGGTACTCCTGGTGGGCGCGGCGGAACAGCCGGGTGTCCAGCTCGATCTTCAGCAGGGCGAGTTGTTCGGCCGCGGCGTACTCCTCGTGCGTCATGGCCGCCGGGTCGGGCGTGATGTGGCTGAAGGGCAGGTTCCGCCACCAGCGCTCGCGGCCCGCCGACTTCTCCGGGATCTCCTCGATGAGCCGCTGCTCGGCGAGTTTGCGCAGGTGGTAGCTGGTGGTGCCGGAACTCTCGCCGAGTTCGCGGGCGAGCACGGTGGAGTTGGCCTCACCGTGCCGGCCGAGGTAGTCGAGGATGCGGCGGCGCAGCGGGTTGCCGAGGGACTTGTAGAGGGCGGTGCGCTCCAGGCTGGTCAGCCCGGGCGTCTCGGGCGTGCCGTCGGTCATGCGGTCACGGTAACCCTGAGAACCCTGAGCCGTCCCCGATGTCTGCCGAATTTTCTTTGCAGAGCTTTCTCTGCGGTCTAGCGTGGGGGCATGCGGAATGGTCCGCCACGGGCGGGACAACCGATTGACGGAACAGGGCGGGGGGGCGATCGCGTTGGCAGAGGTGACTACGACGAGGGCGCGGCTGATGAAACGGACGAAGCGGTGGGCACTGATCCTGCTCGGCTCCTCCGCCGTGCTGCTCGTGCCGTGGATGGTGGTGCTGGCCGTGACGTTGCCGGCCAGTACCGAGGTGCACCACTGGTCACTGGCGTGGATCGGTCTCGACGTGCTGATGGCGGCCGGCTGCGCGGCGACGGCGGTGCTGGGGCTGCGCGGTGACGCGCGGGCCCGCCTCACCGCCTCGGCGACGGCGTCGGTGGCCGTCCTGGACGCGTGGTTCGACATAACGACGTCGCCGGTGGGCCGGGCGCTGGTGGAGGCACTCGCGAGCGCGGTGGCGGAGGCGGGTCTGGCCGTGGCGTGCGTGTTCCTCGCGTTGTCCAGGGGGCGGGGGAGCGAACCCGTCGTCCGGGGCTGACGGGCCCCGGACGATCCGGCCCTCTCGCAACTTCGCCTTCCCCGAAGGACACTCGTAGGCAACGGAGTTGCCGCAGGAGGGGGACGGGACATGCGGGACGCCCACCGGGCGGAGGCCGACCGGCTGCTGGTACGGGCCGTGGAGGAGGAGGTCCGCCGCTCAGGCGGCCGCGTCGACGGGCAGCTGCTCCTGTCCCGCGCACGCGCCGGCCTGGAGACCATGGCGCAGTCGGCCGCCGAGGAGTACGCCTCGTACACCGACGCGCTGGACGAGACGGAGGCGGGCCGGCAGAGCTTCGGCCAGCGCTACGCGCGCGAGGGCGGCGGAACTCCCCTGCTGGTCGCGGCCGTCGCGGCGGTCGCCGCCACCGTCGCGGACCTCTCCCTGGGCACCGGGGCGGGTACGGCGTTCGGCGCGGGCGTGGTCGTCGGGGTGGTCGGCGCCGCCGCCACCGTCGTCAAGGTCGCCGGTTCCCATCTGCCGGCCGCCCACCACCGCGCGGGTGCGGCCGGGCAGCCCGGGGGGACCGAGCAGTTGCGGCTGCAGTGGCTGACCGCGCTGGAGGTGCGCGGCATCCGTCCGTTCCTCGACCAGCAGCGGGTGCTCAGTGCCGCCACGGGACCGAAGAAGCAGGGTCCGGGGCTGCGCGGCACGGACAAGAGCGCGGCGGCCCGCAGGCGAACGGTGTTGCAGCAGTCGTTCGATCAGCTCCCGGCCCCGGCGGGGCCGTTCGCCGGCCGGCAGCAGGAGCTGGCGCGGATCCGGCAGTGGGCGCAGGCCGCGCGGGCCGCCACGGAGACCCGTCCGACGGTCGTCGTCCTGCACGGTGAGCCCGGCTCCGGCCGTACGGCGCTCGCGGTGCGGGCCACCCACGAGTTGAAGGATCTCTTCCGGGGGGCGGTGGTGGTGGATCTGCGCGGGGGCAGCGGGGACGAGCCGCCGCTGTCCACCAGGGACGCCCTGCTGCATCTGCTCAACCGGCTGGGCGCGCCGCGCGAGCAGTTGCTGTTCCGTGAGCGTTCCTCACCGGACCAGCAGGTCAAGCGGTTGGGCGAGTTGTACCACCAGCACCTCGCGGGTCTGCCGGTGACGATCGTGCTGGACGACGCCTGCGATGCCGAGCAGGTGCGCACGCTGGTCCCGGAGCGTTCCGACAGCCTGGTCCTGGTGACCGCCCGGGAGCAGCTGGACCTGCCGGCCGATCTGCCGGCCTGGGTGCACCGGTTGCCGGTGACCGCGCTGGACGCGGCGGGCGCGGAGGAGTTGCTCGACGCGGCGGCGCAGGACGCGGCGGGGCCGTACGACGCGCAGTCGGCGGAGCGGATCCGGGAGTTGTGCGGCGGGTTGCCGCTGGCGCTGCGGATCGCGGGCTCGTCGCTGGGGTCTGGGGCGCCGCCGGGGTCGCGTTCACCGGCCCGGCTGGCCGCGGATCTCGGCGCGTACGGGCCGGTGGGACCGGTGGAGCGGGCGTTGTGGCTGCGTTACACGGACCAGTCGGAGACGGGGCGCCGGCTGCTGAGGCGGCTGGCGCTGGCGGGCCGGGCCTCGCTCGGCGCGGCGGCCGCGGCCGCTCTGCTGGCCACGGACGAGGCGGAGGCGACCCGTCAGCTGGTGGCGCTGGCGGGGGCCGGTCTGATCGACCATGTCCGCGGCAGCCGCTACCGGCTGCACGACCTGGTCCGCTCGTTCGCGCAGGCCCGTCTCGTGGACGAGGAGGAGCCGGCCGACCGTACGGCCGCGCAGGAGCGGCTGATCGTGAACTACGCGGAGCTCGCGGACTCCGTGCTGCGTCTGGTCGACGGCAACATGTCGACGCGTTCGGACCGGTTCAGCCCGCACGGCTTCACCTCGCTCGACGAGGCGCTGCGCTGGCTGGACGACGAGTCGAGTTTCATCACGGCGGCGCTCCGGCACGCCGAGGGGGTGGACCAGGGGGCCGTGCAGAACCTGCTGGGCGCCCTGTGCGACTACTGCCTGCTGCGGGGCGACCTGTACCGGCTGGGCGAGATCAGTGAGCTGGCGCAGAGCGTGGACCAGGGGCTGATGGTCCGTTCCGTGCAGTGGCGCACGGGTATCGCGGCCCGTCAGCTGGGCGAGCTGGACAAGGCCCGCACCACCCTCGCCTCGGTCGTCGACCTCTACCGGGAGGCGCACCACGACGCCGGCGCGGCCCGCGCGCTGTGTTCGCTCGGGATCACCCTGCACCACCAGGGCCAGCTGACCGAGGCGGCGGCCAGGCTCCAGGAGGCGCTGGACCTCCAGGCCGCCCCCGAGCTGGCCACCGACCGGGCCTGGACGATGCACGCGCTGGCGGCGGTGCAGCGCGACCGGGCCCGGCTGCCGGAGTCCCTGGACCTGCTCACCCGTTCGCTGGTCCTGCACCGCGAGGGCGGTTCGGTGCACGGCGAGGCGTGGGCGCACTTCCAGCTGGGGCAGCTGGCGCTGCGGCTGGGGGACGTGCCGCGGGCGGAGCGGGAGCTGGGGGCGGCGCTGGACCGTTACGGCCGTACCCGGGACGCCCGTGGTGAGGCCTGGGCGCTGACCCAGCTGGCGCGGGCCCGGCTGGTGGCCGGTGACACGTCCCCGGCGGTGGACGGGCTGCGCGCGGCCGCGGACCGGCACCGGGACAACGAGGACGCGCGGGGTGAGGCGTGGACCGTGTACTACCTGGGCCAGGCTCTGGAGGAGGCGGGCGACCTGGACCGGGCGGTGCGTGAGCTGGAGCGCTCGCGGACGATGTTCTCCCGGATGCGGGACGTGTACGGCCTGGCCTGTGCCCGGCACCACTCGGCCCGGGTCACCCGTGACCAGCGGGCCGCGCAGACCGGCTCGCTGCGCAACTCCGGCTTCGCCCGGCAGCTGCTCGTCGACGCCCGCGCCGACTTCCAGCGGATCGGCGTCGCCCACGGCGAGGCGTGGACCTGTCTGGAGCTGGCCGTCGTGGACGCCGGCAACGCCCGCGCCGGGCAGGCGCTGGACCTGTGCGACGAGGCGGTCGCCCTGTTCGCGTCGTACGGCGACCGCCGTGGCGAGGACTGGGCGCGTTTCTTGCGCTGCACCCTGCTCCCCTACGCGGCGCCCGGCGGGACCGAGGTCGGGACCGCGGTCGCCCAGGAGGACCTGGCGCAGCTCGCCCGTGCCGGGCATCCGCTGCGCGACGAGAAGCTGACGGGGTACGTCACGGCGTACGGGCTGCTTCTGGAACGTGGCGTGAGCCTGGAGTCCGGCTGGCAGGCCTGGCGGCTGGGCATGGTGCCCGGCCGGCACGCCCGTGAGGTGATGGGGGTGCCGGTGCCGGGTGCGGGGTGACGCGGGTCAGCCCTTGGTGTCGGTCGCGGAGGTCCCCGTGTCGGCCCCGGCCGCCGGGGACTCCCTGGGTTCCTTGAAGTCGACCTTCTGCATGTGCTTGTTCATGGACTTCATCAGGCCCCAGACCGCCAGGGCCATCACCGCGAAGACGATGAAGCCGAGGACGCCGGGGGTGACCTTGTTCTCGTCGACCTCCTTGGCGAGGGGGACGAGGTGCGTCAGTGCCAGGCTTGCGCTCATGTCAGGCATTGTCGCGGATGCCCGCAAAGAGGTCGTCCTCGGGGAGGGAGGTGTCGACGAGGGACTTCGCGAGCTCGTACTCCTCGGTCGGCCAGACCTCCTTCTGGAGGTCCAGCGGCACCTTGAACCAGCCGCCGTCCGGGTCGATCTGGGTGGCGTGTGCGATCAGCGCCTTGTCGCGGATCTCGAAGAAGTCCGCGCACGGGACGTGCGTGGTCAGGGTGCGCTCGGCGCGCTCGAACTCGCTCCACCGCTTGAGCCAGTCCCCGTACGGGGACTCCATGCCGCGCTCCAGGAGGGCGTTGTGCAGCGCCTCGGTGCGGGGGCGGTTGAAGCCCTGGTTGTAGTAGAGCTTCAGCGGCTGGTACACGGGGCCGTACTCGGCCTCGGGGTACTTCTCGGCGTCGGCCGCGCCCTCGAAGGCCACCATGGAGATCTTGTGGGTCATGATGTGGTCGGGGTGCGGGTAGCCGCCGTTCTCGTCGTAGGTGGTGATCACCTGCGGACGGAAGGCGCGGATCTTGCGGACCAGCTCGCCGGCCGCCTTGTCGACGTCCTCCAGGGCGAAGCAGCCCTCGGGCAGCGGCGGCAGCGGGTCGCCCTCGGGCAGGCCGGAGTCGACGAAGCCGAGCCACTCCTGCTTGACGCCGAGGATCTCGCGGGCCTCGTCCATCTCCTTCTTGCGTACCTCGTGGATGTGCTCCTCGATGTACTTGTCGCCCTGCAGCTTGGGGTTGAGGATGGAGCCGCGCTCCCCGCCCGTGCAGGTCACGACCAGCACGTCCACCCCCTCGGACACGTACTTCGCCATGGTCGCCGCGCCCTTGCTCGACTCGTCGTCGGGGTGGGCGTGGACGGCCATCAGTCGCAGCTGGTCAGTCAAGACTCAATCCTCAGTAAGTCGGCGCCCCGGTAGCTCGGGGGCATTCGGCGGCTTCTATAGTGACCGAATCGGGGGGCGAATAATTCCGGGGTCCGGCTCTTGCCGGATCCGGGGGTGGTTCCGGCCAGGAGGACGATCATGAGTACCGCGAGCACGCGGCTGCCCGAGGGCCGCTACGGCCGCTCCTCGGACGCGCGCGCCGACCGCAAGCTCAAGGTCGCCGGCGCGGTCCTGGGCGCCCTGCTGCTGGTCCTCGTCGGCTACCTGGCCTACCACTACGTCGTGCAGAACAAGATCAGCGCCCAGGTCGTCACCTTCGACGCCTCCGCCGACGCGGTCAAGGTGCATCTGGAGGTCCACAAGGACGCCGGTGCCTCCGGGTACTGCACGCTGCGCTCCCAGGCGGCGGACGGCTCCGAGGTGGGCCGGGCGGACTTCCGTTTCACCGGTTCGGCGACCCAGATCGACCGGATCGTCACGCTCCGTACCACGGCCCGGGGGACCACGGCAGAGCTGCTGGGCTGCCACGCCGACTGAGTTCAGCCGGAATACGTAGGCGCTGACCTGCGTTGACGTGATTCTGGTGGCTTATGTCCTCCCCCTTTCGCCGTTGAATTGTTAGGCTCGTGGTTTCGCCCTTCCATGAAGGAACATGCTTCCGGGTAGGGCGATGCTTTGTATTTCCCAGTACCGACGAGGAGCACCTGTGACCCAGACCAGCGAGAACGTCACCTGGCTGACCCAGGAGGCGTACAACCAGCTCAAGGCCGAGCTGGAGTACCTGTCTGGTCCTGCGCGCACGGAGATCGCCGCCAAGATCGCGGCCGCGCGCGAGGAGGGCGACCTGCGCGAGAACGGCGGGTACCACGCGGCCAAGGAGGAGCAGGGCAAGCAGGAGCTCCGTGTGCGCCAGCTGACCCAGCTCCTCGAGAACGCCAAGGTCGGCGAGGCGCCGGCGTCCGCGGACGGCGCCGTCGCGCCCGGCATGGTGGTGACCATCGCCTTCGACGGCGACGAGGACGACACCATGACGTTCCTCCTGGCGTCGCGCGAGTACGCGAGTGCCGACGTCGAGACGTACTCCCCGCAGTCCCCCCTGGGCACCGGTGTCATCGGCCACAAGGTGGGCGAGGACGCGGAGTACGAGCTGCCGAACGGCAAGAAGGCCTCGGTGAGGATCCTGAAGGCGGAGCCCTACTCGGGCTGACGCACACCGACGAGGCCCCCGGCGTCCACGCGACGCCGGGGGCCTCGTCGTGATCCGGGTCATGCTCAGTCCATGACCGTGTAACCGGCCTCACGCAGGGCCCGGCCGACCTCGGCGCAGTGCGCGGGCCCCTTGGTCTCCAGGTGCAGCTCCACCTCCGCCTCGGACAGCCCCAGCCGGGGATCGGTCCGGACGTGGCTCACGTCGAGGACGTTGGCGTCGGCCGCCGACAGCACGCCGAGCAGCGTGGCGAGGGCCCCGGGCCGGTCCGTCAGCCGCAGTCGTACGGCCAGGTAGCGGCCCTGCGCGGACATGCCGTGCCGCAGCACCCGCTGCAGCAGCACCGGGTCGACATTGCCCCCGGACAGCACCGCGACGACCGGTCCCGCGAAGGAACCCGGCTCGGCCAGCAGCGCGGCCACCGGACTGGCGCCGGCCGGCTCCACGACCAGCTTGGCCCGCTCCAGGCACAGCAGCAGCGCGGCGGAGAGCTGGTCCTCACCGACCGTACGGACCTCGTCGACCAGGTCCCTGACGATCGCGAACGGCACGTCGCCGGGCCGCCCGACCTTGATGCCGTCGGCCATCGTCGCCGGGTTCGCCACCGTCACCGGGTGCCCGGCCGCCAGTGAGGGCGGGTACGCGGCCGCGGCCGCCGCCTGCACGCCGACGATCCGCACGTCCGGCCTGATGGACTTCACCGCGACGGCGATCCCGGCCGCGAGCCCGCCACCGCCGACCCCGACGACGATCGTGCCGACCTCCGGGCACTGGTCCAGGATCTCCAGGCCGACCGTGCCCTGACCGGCGATGATGTCGGGGTGGTCGAAGGGGTGGATGAACACCGCGCCGGTCTCGGCCGCGTACTCCTGGGCGGCGGCCAGCGTCTCGTCGACCACCTGCCCGTGCAGCCGTACCTCGGCGCCGTAGTGCCGGGTCGCGCTGATCTTGGGCAGCGGGGCGCCGACCGGCATGAACACCGTGGAGTGCACGCCGAGCAGCGACGAGGCCAGCGCCACGCCCTGCGCGTGGTTCCCGGCGCTGGCGGCCACCACCCCGGCGGCGCGCTCCTCGGGCAGCAGGCCGGCGATGCGGACGTAGGCGCCGCGCAGCTTGAACGAACCCGTCCGCTGCAGGTTCTCGCACTTGAGGTGCACCGGTGACCCGACCAGCTGGGACAGGTGCCTGCTGCCCTCCATCGCGGTCGCCCGCGCGACCCCCGTGAGCATCTTCTGGGCGCCGCGCACGTCGTCGAGGGTGACGGGGCGCAAGGAGTCAGCCGTGCCGTAGCTCATGACTCGAGTCTCGCAGTTCACCGGTCGAAGGGGCGGGTGTGACCAAGCTCCGAGACCGGTTCGGTCAGCGCCGGTACGGCTCGCCCCCCGTCCGCGTACTCTGTCCCCCACACTCCAGCACTCTTCATGAAGTGAGCCCCCGGCCATGCCCACAACACCTGAAATGTCGATGGACATGACGACCGTCGGTGATACCGGTCTCCTCGACACGCTGCAGCACGAGGTGGCGGTGTTCGCCCGCCGTGCCGAACAGACCCGGCTCGGCGGCGTCGGGCAGGTGCGCAACTCCATGGACCGCGCCGCGTACCTGCTGCTCAACCGCCTCGACAGGGAAGGCCCCATGGGCGTCAAGGCGCTCGCCGCGAGCATGGGGATCGACTCCTCGACGGTCACCCGGCAGGTGGCTCCGCTGGTCGACACCGGGCTCGTCAAGCGCACCTCGCACCCCGAGGACGGGCGGGCCGTGGTGCTGCAGCTGTCCCCGCGCGGGCTGTCCCGGCTGGACGAAGTGCGTTCGTCGCGGCGCCAGTTGATGGCGGAGCTGACGAAGGACTGGGCGCCGGAGGAACGCGAGACGTTCTGCGCCCTGCTGACCCGCTTCAACAGCGCCCTGTCCGCCCGCATGTCCGTGACACCGGTCCCGGACACCCCGCCGACCTCCTGACCCCACCGGGCCCACCCCTGGACCGGGCCGGGCCCACCCCGCAGCCCGCCCCGGTTCCCGGAACATCCGCCGGGCGTGCGTGGTGCGCGGCTCTTGACCGTGGGTACGGCTCTGGCCTCATATGAGACCGGGTCCCGTCGCACCCCTGTCCGGGGCCCCGCAGAGGGGGAGGCACGGTGCGTGATCGGCAGGCGTCCCAGGACGCCGGCCGGGCCCGGGAGTTCGAGGCGTTCGTCGCGGGCGCGGCCGGACGGCTGCTGCATGCCGCGACCCTGCTGACCGCCGAGGCCCCGGACGCCAACCCGCGCGCGCGGCGCCTGCTGACCCTCGCGCTCGCGCACACGTACGCCTGCTGGGACCGGCTGCGCGGCGACGACCCCTACGACCGGGCCCGTCAGCACCTCGCGCTGCGCTTCGCGCACTCCGCCTGGCACCAGCACGGGGGCCCGCTGAGCCGCGCCCGCCCGCACCCCGGCAGTACCCTGGCCGCCCTCGCCCCGCAGGAACGCCTGGTCCTGGTGCTGCGGCTGTACGAGGGGGTCGCCGAGGAGCAGACGGCGGCACTGCTCGGCCTGCCCGCGGACCGCGTGCGCGTCCTGTGCGACCGGGCGACGACCACCCTGCTGCGCCCGCCGGGCAAGACCGCGCACACGGTCCTCGGGGCGAAGGTGGCACCCTCGTGAACCGTGTCGAACGCGAGGCGGCGGCCCGCAGGCTCATGGAGCAGACGCCGCCATCGGTGCCGCCCGACCTCTACGGGGAGGTGCTGCGCCGGGGCGGCCGCCTGCTGCGGCGCAGGCGCGGCGCCCGCCGGCTGCTGTGGCTGCTGCTGTGCGCGGCGGCGGTGGCGTTCACCGTGTGGGCGGCCACCGTCCACCCGTGGGCGCAGCCGCCGTCCACGACGACTCCGCCCGTCACCGGCTGGTGACCGCTCAGCCGAGCGCCTGCTGAAGGTCTTCCAGCAGGTCGTCGACGTTCTCGATGCCCACGGAGAGCCGCACCAGGTCGGCGGGGACCTCCAGGGCGGAACCGGCCACCGAGGCGTGCGTCATCCGCCCGGGGTGCTCGATCAGCGACTCGACACCGCCCAGGGACTCGCCGAGGGTGAAGACCTTGGCACGGTCGCAGACCTTGACGGCCGCCTCCTCGCCGCCCTCGACCTGGAAGGACACCATGCCGCCGAAGGCCTTCATCTGCTTGGCGGCGGTCTCGTGCCCCGGGTGCTCGGGCAGCCCCGGGTAGAGGACGCGCGTCACGCGCGCGTGCCGGCTCAGCATGTCGGCGATCCTGGTGGCGTTCTCGCTGTGCCGGTCCATGCGCACCGCGAGCGTCTTGGTGCCGCGCAGCACCAGCCAGGAGTCGAACGGCCCGGCGACCGCGCCCATCGCGTTCTGGTGGTACGCCAGCTCCTCGCCCAGGGTCTGGTCCGACACGATCAGCGCGCCGCCGACCACGTCCGAGTGACCGCCCATGTACTTCGTCAGGGAGTGCACGACGACGTCCGCGCCGAGCGAGAGCGGCTGCTGGAGGTAGGGCGTGGCGAAGGTGTTGTCGACGACGAGCCGGGCGCCCGCGTCGTGCGCGACCTGGGCGACGGCGGCGATGTCGGTGATGCCGAGCAGCGGGTTGGAGGGGGTCTCCACCCAGACCGCCTTGGTCTTCGGGGTGATCGCGGCCCGCACGGCGGCCGGGTCGCTGGTGTCGGCGACGGACCACTCCACGCCCCACCGGGAGACGACCTTCGCGAACAGCCGGAACGTGCCGCCGTAGGCGTCGTTCGGGATGACCACGTGGTCGCCGGGGCTGAGCAGCGTGCGCAGCAGGGCGTCCTCGGCCGCCAGACCGGACGCGAACGCGAGCCCGCGGCGCCCGCCCTCCAGCGCGGCGAGGTTCTCCTCCAGGGCGGTCCTGGTGGGGTTGGCGCTACGGCTGTACTCGTACCCCCCGCGCAGGCCGCCGACGCCGTCCTGCTTGTAGGTCGAGACCTGGTAGATCGGTGGTACGACCGCACCGGTGAGGGGGTCCGCCGTGTTGCCCGCGTGGATGGCGAGTGTCTCGAAGTGCTGACTGATGTGCCTGTCGCTCATGGGTCATGAGCCTAGTGCTCCCGCGCGCCGCACGCGTTGTCCACAGGCCGCGGCACGGGTTGGCCAATTGTCGGCCCCGTCTGGTTCGCTTGACGCATGGCGATTCTCTGGGCCCTGATGGCGGCGCTCCTGCTGAGCTTCGTGCTGCTCCCCGTCCTGCGGCGGCGGCGCGGCATGATCGAGCGGGTCCACCCGAGCCACCCGGACGCCGCCGACCCGGCGGCCTACGGCTTCGTGCGCGAGGAGGACCTGGACGTCCGTATGCCGGGTCCCGACCAGGACCTGCTCGACGTCCTCGACGTCGTGCAGCGCACCCGGGACCACCGAGCCGCCGCACAGCTGCTCGCGGGCACGGAGATCGACGGCGAGGTGCGCTGGCAGCGCGTCCAGGCCTTCGCCGGCGCGGCGGCACTGGAGCTCAAGGAGCGGCCCGGCGGCATCCACGAGACACCGGGTGGGCAGTGGCTGCGGGTGTGGCGGGCCGAGCAGCCCAAGGACGCGGGCGGCGCCGCCGTGCACGCCGAGTTCCTGGTGCAGCAGGCGTGGCGGACGTCGACTCCGGGCACCGACGACTTCCGGATCATCATGGAGGAGGCCAGGGACGCCTGCGGGCAGGCGGCGCTGCTGTCCCCCGGTGACCCGGTGCCGTACGTCATCGAGCTGTCGGTGGCCCGCGGGCTGAACTACTCGCAGGCCGAGTTCGAGAAGCTGTGGCTGAAGATCCTGGACCGCGCGCCCGCGCACATGGGGGCGCACCTGGCGGCGCTGCACTACTGGTGCGAGAAGTGGCACGGTTCCCGCGAGCTGGCGTACTCCTTCGCCGAGGCCGCCGCCGCCCGTGCCCCGCGGGGCTCGCTGCTGGCCGCGCTGCCGCTGTTCGCCGTCTTCGAGCACCTGCCCGAGGTCAACCTGGTGGCGAGCTTCTACCAGAGCGAGGTCGTCACCAAGGCGGTGCACGGCGCCCTGCACGCCGCGCACGCCGCCCGGCAGGACGACCCCATGCTCGCCCATGTCCGGCACCTGCTGGTCTTCTTCCTGGTGCGCTCCGAGCGCTGGTCGGAAGCCATGGACGAGTTGATACGCGTCGACGGGCACGTGGGGGCCCTGCCGTGGACGCTGTCGGCGGACCCGGCCGCCGAGTTCGCCCTCTACCGCGCGCTGGCGGTGGCGGGCTACGAGGCGAACGGCGGGAGCCCGGCGACGTTGCGGAGCTGAGGGCCACCGACGTGCCGTGAGGCACCCCCTGGGGAACAATGGGACCCCCGCGCCGGGTGAGGTGGTGCCGATGCCCGCTTGGCATCTGCGTGACTATCACGACGACGATCTCGACCAGGCCATCCAGATCTGGGACCAGAGCCGCCAGGCCGACGAGCAGCGGGTGTTCCCGGTCTCCGAGGTGATGGCCGCGGCCAAGGCCGGTCAGACGGCGGTGGTCGCGGTGGTCGGTGACCAACTGGTGGGCATGGCCGTGGCGCAGGCCCACGCCAAGCGGGGCTGGATCCTGCTGGTGGCGCTCGCCGCACGATGGCGCGAGCGCGGGATCGGCAGCGCTCTGCTCGCCGAGCTGGAGCGCCGCCTGCGGAGTCTGGGGGTGCGCCACGTCAGCGCCCTGCTGCCGGCCGGAGCCGCCGGGACGAAGGCACTGGAGAACTCCGGCTACCGGTCCCGGACCGACCTGACCTACTACGAGAAGCTGGAACCGCCCGGTGCCGCGGGCGCCGACGTCCTCGCGGCGGTGGGCGGCCGCATGCTGCCCGACGGGCTCTGGGACGCGATGGCCGGCATGGAACGGGAGAAGCAGATCGTCGAACGCCGGGTGGTGCTGCCGCTGACCGAACCGGCGCTGGCGGACCGCTACGGCGTCGCCCCGCCCAAGTCGATCATCCTGTTCGGTCCGCCCGGCACCGGAAAGACCAGTTTCGCCAAGGCGGTGGCCTCGCGGCTCGGCTGGCCGTTCGTGGAGCTCTTCCCGTCCCGGCTGGCGGCCGACACGGACGGGGGACTGGCCGTCGCGCTGCGGGAGGCCTTCGCGGACCTCGCGGAACTGGATTCCGTGCTGCTCTTCATCGACGAGGTGGAGGAGATCGCCGGGGCGCGCTCCGGGAAGGCGGTCGACCCCGGACACGGGGTGACCAACGAACTGCTCAAGCTCATCCCCGTCTTCCGCGAGCACGACGCGCGACTGCTGGCCTGCGCCACCAACTCGGTGCGCTCCCTGGACGCGGCGTTCCTGCGACCGGGCCGGTTCGACTACGTCATTCCCATCGGCCCGCCGGACCCCACCGCCCGCGCGGCGATCTGGGCCCGCTATCTCAGGGGCTCGGCCGATTCGGTGGACGTCGGCCGGCTGGTCGCGGCCAGCGAGCTGTTCACCCCCGCCGACATCGAGTACGCCGCCCGCAAGGGCGCCCAGGCGGCGTTCGAGTACGAGGTCGCGCACCGCCAGGGACGAGCGGCCACCACCGAGGACTACCTGACCGCCATCGGCGACACCCGGCCGACCCTCACCCCGCACACGATCGAGGAGTTCACCGAGGACATCGACGAGTACAGCCGCCTCTGACGCCCGCCGCGAGCGGCGTGCGCCTCACACCTCCCGGCGCGGTTCCCGGACGGCTTTCATGAGGTCCGCCAGGGCGGACCGGCTCTCGTCGTCGCGCCGGTCGTCGATCGCCGCGAGGGCGGTGGCGGCGGCCGTGCGGATCCCGTGGGGCAGCCCCTCGGCGGCCGTGAGGCGGTAGGCGGCGGTGCGGCGGGCCAGGCGCTCGGCCGCGTCCACCGCGTCGGGTCCCGACAGCGGGAAGACGGCGGCCCGGTACGCCGATATCCCGAGCAGCATCATGTCGGCGATCCCGTCGGCGTATCCGAGCGCGGCGGCCCTGCCCTGGCCCTCCCGAATGGTCGCGATCATGTGCCGACGGGACAGGACCGACCCCAGAGCGCCACCGCCCCCGAGGGAGAGGGCGCAGGTGACGGCCAGGAACGGCCCCTCCCACACGAAACCGGTGATACCGCCGAGGACCGCGAGCGCGACCGTCCACGCGGCCGCGGTCCGGGCACTGATCCGCTCCGGTGTGGTGTCCATGACGGAAGTGTCGCAGCCGGTCAGGACACCACGTGCGCGGGGTGGGTGCTCAGCCCTCCGCGCGGGCCGGCAGGCGCCAGCCGGGGCGGGGGAAGTGGCAGGTGTAGCCGTCCGGGTAACGCTCCAGGTAGTCCTGGTGCTCGGGCTCCGCCTCCCAGAACGGCCCCACCGGCTCGACCTCGGTGACGACCTTGCCGGGCCACAGCCCGGAGGCGTCCACGTCCGCGATCGTGTCCTCGGCGATCCGCTTCTGCTCGTCGTCCGTGTAGTAGATCGCCGAGCGGTAGCTGAGTCCGATGTCGTTGCCCTGGCGGTTCCTGGTGCTCGGGTCGTGGATCTGGAAGAAGAACTCCAGGATCGCGCGGTAGTCCGTCTGCTCGGGATCGAAGAGGATCTCGATGGCCTCCGCGTGCGTGCCGTGGTTCCGGTACGTCGCGTTCGGCACGTCACCCCCGGTGTAGCCGACCCGGGTCGCCGTCACGCCCGGGAGCCGGCGGATCAGGTCCTGCATCCCCCAGAAGCATCCGCCCGCCAGCACGGCCCTCTGCGTCTGCGCAGCCATCGCGGCCCCTCCAATTTCTCTCAGCTGGGTCAACCACCCCCCTCAACACTCGAGGGTTCCGGACGATTCCACCGTCCCGGCGGCGAAGGAAGCGCACCCCGCGCCGGGACGGGAAAAACAGGTTGCCCCGGTCCGGCCGAGGGTGCTGAATGGCGGGCATGGCCGACATCCAGGGCTCGTACGACGAACTGTTCGCCGCTGTGCCGGACCTGCTGTCCGGACTGCTGGACGCGGGGGACGCGGGAGGTGCCGTCGCGGTCTTCGTGGACGGGCAGGCCGTGGTGGACGTGTGGGGCGGGTTCGCCGACGGCGGGCGGGCCCGGCCGTGGGAACGGGACACGATCGTCAACGTGTACTCCGTGACCAAGACGATGACCGCGCTGTCCGCGCTCGTGCTGATCGACCGGGGCGAACTGGACCCGGACGCGCCGGTCGCCCGCCACTGGCCCGAGTTCGCCGCGGCCGGCAAGGAGAACGTGCTGGTACGGCATCTGCTGTCGCACACCGCCGGCCTGCCCGACTGGGAGGGACCGGTCGAGGAGCTGTACGACTGGGCGTCCGCCACGGCGCGGCTCGCCGGTCAGGCCCCGCAGTGGGAGCCGGGCACCGCGGCCGGGTACCACTCGCTCACCCAGGGGTTCCTGGTGGGTGAGGTGGTGCGCCGGATCACCGGGCGGAGCGTGGGTGAGTTCTTCGCCGCCGAGGTGGCGGGGCCGCTCGGTGCGGACTTCCACATCGGGCTGGGCGCGGAGCACGACCGGCGGGTCGCGCTCACCGTGCCGCCGCCGGGCCGGGACGAGGACTACACGGCCGGTTCGCCGGGCCGCGACGCGACGTCCCCCTCCGCCGCCACCGCGCTCCGCCTCCGGGACGGCAACAGCATCGCCTGGCGGCGGGCCCAGATCCCGGCGGCGAGCGGCTTCGGCAACGCCCGCTCGGTCGCCCTCGTCCAGTCCCTGCTCGCCTGCGGAGGAACCGTCGGCGGGGTGCGGGTGCTGTCCCCGGAGGGCTGCGAGCGGGCGCGCCGAGTGCAGTTCGAGGGTACGGACCGGGTCCTCGGCATGCCGTGCCGGTACGGCCTCGGCTACGGCCTGTTCGGCGACGCCCTGGGCTGGGGCGGCTGGGGCGGTGCCCTGGTCTGGGTGGACCCGGGCGAACGGCTGGCGATGGCCTACGTGACGAACCAGATGCGCGAACCCGCCGCCGACAATCGCGGCATCGAACTGGTCATGGCAGCGCAGGACGGCCTCAAGGGGCTGCGCGCCTGAGCTGCCGGGGGACTCAGCCGCCGCCGTAGGGCCTGGTGAGGATTTCCAGGCGGTGGCCGTTGGGGTCGTCGAAGTAGGTGCCGCGGCCGCCGTCGTTGGTGTTGATCTCGCCGGGACGGCTGTGGGACGGGTCAGCCCAGTAGTCGAGGCCGGCCTCGCGGATGCGGCTGAAGATCTCGTCGAAGTCGTCTTCGGAGACCAGGAAGGCGTAGTGCTGCGTCGGGATGCTCCCCGGCGCGTCCATGTAGTCGAGGGTGACGCCGTTCGGCAGGGTGACCGGGACGAACGGGCCGTAGTCCGGGCTGACGTGCAGTCCGAGGACGTCGGCGAGGAACCTGGCCGACGCGCGCTTGTCATGGGCAGCGACGATGGTGTGGTTCAGGTTCACGGTCATCGTGACACCTCCTCCTGTCCAACGTACTCCCGGCACCGTCGAGGCCCTTGCCTTCATGACTGACCGCCGACCAGGTGGCCCGGTCGGCGGTCGGGAGCGCTGACTCAGATGGTCGCCGTGTCGATCACGAAGCGGTAGCGGACGTCGCTGTTCACGACCCGCTCGTAGGCCTCGTTGATCTGGTCGGCGCGGATGAGCTCGATCTCGGCGCCCAGGTTGTGCTCGGCGCAGAAGTCGAGCATCTCCTGGGTCTCCGGGATACCGCCGATGCCGGAGCTGCTCAGGCTGCGGCGGTTGCCGAAGACGGAGGAGAGGAGGATCTGGACCGGCTCCTCCGGGATGCCCACGTTCACCATGGCGCCGTCGGTGCGCAGCAGCGACAGGTAGGCGTCGAAGTCCAGCGGCGCCGAGACGGTGTTGAGGATGATGTCGAAGGTGCCCTTGAGGTCCTCGAAGGTCTTCGGGTCGCTGGTCGCGTGGTAGTGCGTGGCGCCCAGCTTCAGGCCGTCGTCCTTCTTGCGGAGGGACTGGGAGAGCACGGTGACCTCGGCGCCGAGCGCGGCGGCGATCTTCACGCCCATGTGGCCCAGGCCGCCGAGACCGACGACCGCGACCTTCTTGCCGGGACCGGCGTTCCAGTGCTTCAGCGGGGAGTACGTGGTGATGCCGGCGCACAGGAGGGGGGCGGCGACGTCGAGCGCGAGGCCGTCGGGGATGCGGACGACGTAGTTCTCGTCGACGACGATCTTCTGCGAGTAACCGCCGTAGGTGGGCTGCCCGTCCTTGCCGACGCCGTTGTACGTGAAGGTGGGGCCGCCGCCGGTGCAGTACTGCTGGAGGCCGGCCTTGCAGTTGTCGCACTCGCGGCAGGAGTCGACCATGCAGCCGACGCCCACCCGGTCGCCCACCGCGTACTTGGTGACACCCGGGCCGACCTCGGAGACGACGCCCGCGATCTCGTGACCGGGCACCATCGGGAAGATCGCCGTACCCCAGCCCTCGCGGGCCTGGTGGATGTCGGAGTGGCAGATACCGGCGAACTCGACGTCGATGAGGACATCGAATTCACCGACCGCGCGCCGCTCGATCGTGGTCCGCTCCAGCGGAGCCTTGGCGGCGGGGGCGGCGTAAGCAGCAACAGTGGTCATGAGGGGGGTTCTCCTAAGGATGTCTTCGCGCCCGGGTGCCCTGTCACGTCCCAGGCACGCTGCCAGCCTCCACCACGCTACGTCCGTCACCCATCCCCCGCCTCTGCGTACGTCTGCCGTGCCTACCACTGGCGGGGTCAGGTTCCGGTGCGTACGTCCGTGAATACTGGATGTATGGAAGACCAGTCCCTGCCCCCCGCCTCCCCCGCCGTGCCCCTGGACCGGCGGGCCGAGCTCAGTGAGTTCCTGCGCACCCGGCGGGCCCGGCTGCGCCCCTCGGACGTGGGACTGCCGGACTACGGGCGGCACCGCAGGGTGCCGGGGCTCAGGCGGGAGGAGCTGGCGCAGCTGGCCGGGGTGTCGGTGGCGTACTACACACGCCTCGAACAGGGCAACGGGCGGAACGTTTCGGCGGAGGTGCTGGACTCCATCGCCCGCGCGCTGCGGCTCTCCGACGCCGAGCACGCGCACCTCATCCACCTCGCCAAGGGCAAGCAGCACAAGAAGAAGGCGTCGGGACGGCCGCAGCAGGTGCGGGCACCGCTGGCGCAGCTGCTGGACGCGATGGAGGGCGTACCGGCGTACATCGTGGGGCGGCGCTCGGAGATCCTGGCGTGGAACCGGATGGCGGCGGCGGTCTTCGGCGACTGGGCGGAGCTGCCCGCCGCGGAGCGCAACTGGGCGCGGCTGACGTTCCTGCGTCCCGACTACCGTGATCTGTTCGTGGAGTGGGAGCAGAAGGCCATCGACATCGTGTGCCAGCTGCGGATGGACGCGGGCTGCTATCCGGACGACACCCGGCTGTCCGCGCTGGTGGGCGAACTCTCGGTGAAGAGCGAGGAGTTCCGGCGGCTGTGGGCAACACACGACGTCAAGGAGAAGTCGTACGGGGTGAAGCGGATGCACCATCCGCTGGTGGGCGGGCTGTCCCTGCACTACGAGTCGTTCCGGATGGCCGGCGACCAGGACCAGGCGCTGGTCACCTACCACGCGGAACCGGGCTCGGCGTCGGCGGAGGCACTGCGGCTGCTGGCCAGCTGGGGCACGGACGCGAACCGGGTCGCGCCCCGGGCCTGACCGGCCGGGACAGGGGGAACGGCCCGCCGGAAGCCGCGCTTCCGACGGGCCGCTCGCTGTGGTCCTACTCGGCGACCGACGCGCTCACTTCGCGTAGTACGCGTTGTAGATGGAGATCGTCGACTTGTTGCCCTTCTTGTCGGCGATCTTGGCGTGGAACGAGATGGCCTTGCCCTTGGCCGGGTTCTTGACGGTGATCCTGCCGTGGCTGACCGTCAGCTTCTTCCAGGTCTTGCCGTAGTCGTACGACACGTAGACCACCAGGGACTTCAGGTTGCGGCCGGCGGCCGAGCCCTCGACGGTGACCGGGAAGGTGACCGTCTTCCCGGCGGCGACGCGGCTGTCGAGGCCGGTCGTGGCGCCGAAGTGGACCGTGGAGGCGGGGAGCTGGGCCAACGGGGTGTTGCTGCCCGGCTTCTTCGAGTGGAAGGTCCAGCTCGCGTCGATCCGGGTGGAGGCGGCGGCGACCTTGACCGAGCGGATGACCGAGGTGGTCAGCCTGTACTCGGCGTCACCGGACGGCACGTTGAACACGCCGTCGCCGAACAGCGGGTCCTTGTTGGAGCCCACCTTGGTGCCGTTGCGGTACAGGGTGGTGTTCACCGACAGGAAGTCGGAGGACCCCGGGTGCTTCGCGCTGTCGGAGAACAGCGGGATCACGCCGAAGATCTGGTTGCCGTCGCGGTACAGGCCGTACTGGGAGGTGAGGTGCGGCCCGAAGACGGCGGTGTTGAAGGTGTTCCGGTAGGTCCGGCCCGCCTGGTACGCCTGCATGTCGTCCTGTGTGTAGCCGGCGTCGGCGATCGGCAGACCCTGCGCGTCGTGTCCGCTGTACTGCTGGGCGTCGAAGGCCCACTGGGCGCCGTCGACGGTGGAGACGTGGAAGGTGCGGGTGGCGGGCAGCTTCTGCTCCACCCCGAGGCCGATGACGATGTCGTCGCCGACGACCCCCCAGGGGCTGACCGATCCGGTCTTGCCGGGGACGGAGGCGCCGAGGGTGTTCTGCACCGTGGCCAGCTCGCCGGCCTTGAAGTGCCGGACCTTGCCGCCCTGGAACCTCTTGACCTGGGCGCTGGTGGCGACGTCGTACTCCTCGCCGCCGCCCTTGACGAACTGGCCGCTCCAGGTCTGCGTCAGGCCGCTGACGTCCGGTCCCAGACCAGCGGTCCTGATCTTGTCGAAGGTGTCGAAGCCGGCCCCGATGCCGATGCCCGCCGGGTCGTACATGTAGTCGACCGTCGCGAAGTTCGACGTGGCCGCCGCGTCCGGCACGGTGATGTCGGACGCCTTGGTGGTGCGGGCGTCGACGGTGACCGTGAGGTCCTTGGTGACGCTCAGCTTCGGCTGGACCAGCCAGTCGAGGCCGCCGTCGAAGGTGGTGAAGTCCTTGGCGATCCAGGCGTCGAGCAGGTACGTGCCCTTGGGCACCCGGAAGGTGGCGGTCCCGGATTCGGAAACCGGCACGTTGATCCCGCTGCCGTTGCCGAGGCCCGAGTAGCCCAGCAGACTCGTGTTGTAGAGCCCGGCCGGTTTGCCGTCCCGTCCGATGTGCTTGACCGTGACGCTGTACGACTGCACCTCGCGCTGGACCGCGGCCGCCGTGCGGACGCTCTGGCCGCCGCCGGTCGCCGTCACGTACGCCGAGTAGGCGCCGTCGAGGGTGCCGCCCAGCTTGGTGTTGACGGTGACGCCGACCGAGGCCGTGCCGCCCGCCGGGACGGTCACCTTGCTCGCGCCCAGCGTGAAGAAGCCGGCCGGGGCCGCCGCACCCTTGGGGTCGATGGCGGACGAGGTGAGGCTGAGGGTGACGTCCTTGGTGCCGACGTTGCGGTAGGTCAGCTGCTTGGTGACCGGGGTGTCGTCGGTGTGCGGCCACTGCTGCACACCGAAGTTGACCGACGACGGCTCGGCGAGCACGGTCTGCTTGATCGCCTTGTCGACGGCGATCCGGCCCGAACCCTGCTGGAACGGCGTGTACTTGCCGCCCTTCGCGGAGCCGGTCAGGGCCGACTTCAGCTCCTGGTAGCCCCAGTCGGGGTGCTCCTGCTTGAGGATCGCGGCGGCGCCCGCGACGTGCGGGGTGGCCATCGACGTCCCGGAGATGGTCAGGTAGCCGGGCGGGTTCTCGCCGACCTCCTGGTCGATGACGCTGCCCTTGGCCGCGGCGGCGGTGATGTCGACGCCCGGGGCGGTGACGTCCGGCTTGATGGAGCCGTCGGCCGCGGGTCCCGTGGAGGAGAAGTCGGCGAGCTTGTCGTTGCCGTCGACGGCGCCGACGGTGAGCGCGGCGGCCGCGCTGCCGGGCGAACCGATCGACTGGGGGCCCTCGTTGCCCGCGGCGATCGCGAACAGGATGTTCTTCTCCGCGGAGAGCTTGTTGACCTCCGCCTCCAGCGGGTCGATCTCCGGGGAGTCGTAGCCGCCGAGGCTGAGGTTGACGACGTCGGCGCCCTCGGCCGCCGCCCACTCCATGCCGGCGAGGATCCCGGAGTCGTCACCGGAGCCGGTGTCGTCGAGGACCTTGCCGTTGAGGATCTTGGCGCCGGGTGCGACACCCGTGTACTTGCCGTGCGACTTGGCGCCGGTGCCGGCCGCGATGGACGCGACGTGCGTGCCGTGGCCGAAGTGGTCCGAGGCGTCGGCGGCCGTGGTGAAGTTCTTGGAGGCGATCACCTGGTCCTTCAGGTCCGGGTGGGTGGTGTCCACACCGGTGTCGAGGACGGCGATCTTCACGCCCTTGCCGTTGTAGCCGGCCGCCCACGCCGCGGGGGCGCCGATCTGCGGCACGGACTTGTCGAGGGCGGCCTTGCGGACGCCGTCGAGCCAGACGTGCGCGATGCCGGCGGCGGCCTTGTCGCCGTTGGTGACCGCGTCCCACAGCTCGGGCGTTTCCTTGACCGGGGTCTGCACGGCGTCCGCGTTGAGCGCCTTGAGGCTGTGCCGCAGGGTGCCCGCGTCCCGGACGTCGGCCTTGGCCGTGGTGGCGGCACCGCTGTAGCCGACGATGACCTTCAGGCCGTTCTTCTGCGCCCTGCGGGTGGCGGCCTTGTTCAACTCGGTGACGTCGAAGAGCCGTTGGTCCAGCTTTCCGGAGGCCACCAGTCGGACGGCGTCACCGGGCACGACGAGGGTGTGCCCGTCGACCTTGCTGATCCGGAACGGTATGTGCTCGCGCCCCTTCGCCCGCTCCAGGCCGACCACGCGGCCCTTGGCGTCGAGGGTGACGCGGTCACTGGTGATCAGGGTGACGTGCTGCTTGCCGGCGAGCGAGGCGCGGGCCGCGGCGACGGCCGCTGCCGGGCGCTGTTCCGGCTTCGCCGACGCCGGGCTGGTCATGCCCGCGGCGAGGGCGACGGCTGCCGCCGTGGCCACCGTGGCCGCCGCGGCTCTTTTCACTTGTCTGCGCAAGACTCCCCCTGGGAGACGGTGTGCCGGGCGAATTCTCCGTTCACCCGGTCGGGGGCAGTCTCGTACGCACATACGTCAACCCCCCGGACACGGAGTATGCCGGGGGGTGATCAGGGGGCTCAAGAGATGAGAGAGCGGTAAGAAGCGAGCGAGAGATTTGTTACCGGCCGGGGCGGACACCGTTACACAATCGCGCGGTTGTACGCGGGTGTTCGGTGTTATGCGCCGGCGTTCTCCTTGACGGTGATCCTGCCCTTGCGGATGGTCGCGAGGCGCGGGGCCTTCTTCGCGATCGCGGAGTCGTGGGTGACCATGATGAAGGTCAGCCCGTGCTCCTTCCACATGCGCTCCAGTACGTCCATGATCTCGTCGCGCATGCCCTCGTCGAGGTTGCCGGTCGGCTCGTCGGCGAGCAGCACCTTGGGCTGCTTGACGAGGGCCCGGGCGATGGCGACGCGCTGCTGCTGGCCGCCGGACATCTCGCCGGGGAGGTGGCCGAGGCGTTCGCCGAGACCGACGGACGTGAGCGCCTCGGCGGCGCGTTCCCGGCGGTCCTTGGTCCTGACGCCGAGGGGGACGAGTGCGGTCTCGACGTTCTCCTGGGCGGTGAGGGTCGGGATCAGGTTGAAGGACTGGAAGACGAAGCCGATGTTCGCGCTGCGGACCGAGGTGAGCTTCGCCTCGGAGAGCTTGGCCAAGTCGGTGCCGTCGAGGACGACTTCGCCGGAGGTGGGGCGGTCCAGGCCGCCGAGCATCTGCAGGAGGGTGGACTTGCCGCCGCCGGTGGGGCCCTGGATGACCAGGCGGTCGCCGTCGGCGATGGTCAGGTCGATGCCGTCGAGGGCGCGGACGGGGTCCTTGCCGCGTGCGTAGAGCTTGGTGACGTTTCTGAGTTCGTACATGGGGGCTCCTGAAGGTACTGGGGTGGGGCGGCCGGTTGTCGGCTGCGGACCGGTGGGGGTTGTTCGCGCAGTTCCCCGCGCCCCTTGCGGGGCACGTCGGCTACTCGACGCGCCGCAGTGCGTCCGCAGGACGGAGCCGTGACGCGCGCCAGCCTCCGAACGCGCCCGCGATCAGTCCGCCGGCCACCGCGAGGGCCACCGCGAGGACGATCGTCGTCACGCTGACCGGGGCCGTCAGGGCGACCTCCAGGGTCTTCGCGGCCTGCCGGCCGGGGCCGAAGCCACCGCCGCCACCGCCGCCGAACCCGCCGCCGCCGGGGCCGCCGCCCGCGTTCCCGCCGCCGAGGGAGGCCTGCAGGGTGGGGCTGATCTCGGTGACGACGTACGCGCCCGCCAGGCCGAGCGCGATGCCGAGGGCGCCGCCGACCAGGCCGTTGACCATGGCCTCGCCGACGACCTGCCGGGTGACGCGGCCGGACTTCCAGCCCAGCGCCTTCAGCGTGCCGAACTCGCGGACGCGCCGGGAGACCGCCGAGGAGGTGAGCAGACCGGCCACCAGGAACGCGGCCACCAGCACCGCGACGGACAGCCACTTGCCGACATTGGTGGCGAGGGTGGAGGCGGTGGACAGCGAGCCGGAGACCGTCTTGGCGAGGTCGGCGGAGGTGGTGACGGTCGTACCCGAGACGTTCTTCTGGATCGCGCTCTTGACGCTGTCGATCTGCTGGGAGTCGGTCGCCTTGACGTAGATCGTGGTGACCTTGTTCTTCTCGGCGGCCAGCGTCTGCGCCTGCTGCAACGGGATGTAGAGGTTCGCCGCGGAGTCACCGGAGGTGGCGGTGGCGATGCCGATCACCTTGAACGTGACGCCCTTGACGGTGACCGTGGAGCCGACCTTGTACTTCTTCTCCTTGGCGTAGGCCGAGTCGGCCACGGCGACCTTCGCGTCGGCCTCGCTCGTCCTGAAGGTACGGCCGCTGGTGATCTTCGACGAGGTCAGCGGGCCGAGGTCGGCGTGGGCGACGTCGGTGCCGAAGACGCTGTAGCTGTTGACGTCGAAATTGGCGCCGCCGCCGCGGACCTCACCCTGCGGCGCCCCGGTGCCACCGCCGCGCTCGCCGAACCCCCCGCCGCCACCGGAGTTCCGGTTCTGCTGGAACTGGCCGCGGGTGAACTGACCGCTGATCTTCACCACGTTGAGGCTCAGTCCGCCGACCGCGGTCGACACGCCCTTCTGGCCGGCGACCTTGCTGACGGTCGAGGAGGCGAGGGTGGTGAAGCCCTGCACCAGGACGCGGTCGCTGCTCTGCGTCTTCGACGAACCGTTGTTCTGCGCGTCGAAGTTGAAACGCGGCCGCTGGGAGCTGCCCGTGGTCGCGGAGGCGGCCTTGGTGACCGTCATGTCCGTACCCAGGCCGTACAGCGACTGGAGGACCTTGTCCTGCGCCTTCCCCATGCCGTTGGACACGGAGGTGACCACGATGACCAGTGCGATGCCCAGCGCGAGGCCGGAGGCGACGACGAGAGCCGCCTTTCTGCGGCGGCGCAGTTCGCGCCTCAGGTAGGTGAAGAACATGCCCGCACGGTAGGGACGCACCGTGATGGCTCACTAAGGCCGAAATAAAAGAACCATGAGAAGGCTGTGACGAACCCTGGAAATGCCGGTGCCGCCCCTGGGGGCGGCACCGGCGAGCTGTGCGGCGGCTGTGCGTCGAGGCCGCCCGGACGGGTCTAGACGGCCGAACCGGCCTTCCAGGCGGCCCAGTTCATGTTCCAGCCGTTGAGGCCGTTGTCGGGGGCCACGGTCTTGTCGCCGGTGTGGGAGATGACCACGACGTCACCGACGATCGAGTGGCTGTACATCCAGTAGGCCGGCGTGCTGGTGTCGTTGGCGCCCTTGGTGTCGGACAGACCGACGCAGCCGTGGCTGGTGTTCACGCTGCCGAAGACGGACTTGGCGCCCCAGTAGTTGCCGTGCAGGAAGGTGCCGGAGCTGGTGAGGCGGATGGCGTGCGGCACGTCCTTGATGTCGTACTCGCCCTTGCCGTCGCTGTCGGTGAAGCCCACGGTCGCGCCGTTCATGCGCGTCTCCTTGAACTTCTCGGACATCACCATGACGCCCTGGTACGTCTTGTGCTCCGGCGAACCCGCGGAGATCGGGATGGTCTTGATGGTCTTGCCGTCCTGGGTGACCTTCATCTCCTTGGTCTTCGCGTCGACGTAGGAGACCTGGTTGCGGCCGATGTGGAAGGTGACCGTCTTCTGCTGGACGCCGTAGACACCGGAGGCGCCCTCGACACCGTCGAGCGCCAGCTTCAGCGTGACGGTGGAGTTCTCCTTCCAGTAGTCCTGGGGACGGCAGTCCATGCGCTGGGTGGAGAACCAGTGGCAAGCGACCTCCTGGCCACTGGTGGTGCTGACCGTGATGCCCTTCTGGACCGCGGCCTTGTTGGTGATCTGCTTGTCGAAGTTGATCGACACGGGCATGCCCACGCCGACGGTCGAACCGTCCTCCGGCGTGAAGGTGCCTATGAAGCTGTTGGCCGGGGAGACCGTGGTGAAGGACGCGTTCTCGTGCGCGACCAGTCCGGCGGAGTCCTTGGCCTCGGCGGCGACCTTGTAGGTGGTGGACCGCTCCAGCTGGACGGACGGCTTCCAGCTCTTCTTGTCGGCGGACAGCGTGCCGGAGACCGCCTTGCCGTCGGCGGTGGTCATGGTGACACCGGTGAGGGTGCCCTTGCTCACGGTGACGGCGGCCGAGTTGTTGATGGACGCGTTGCTCGACCCGTCCTTGGGTGTGATCGTGATGTCGGCCTGCGACGACTTCTTGGCCGCTGCCTCGTCCGCCTGGGCCTGGGTGCTGCTGCCACCGCCGGACGCCTTGTCGTCGCTCCCGGAACACGCCGTGAGCACCAGAACACCACCGAGCAGTGCGGACGCGGCCATCAGGCTCTTGCGCCGCTTACTGTCCGTCATCACACGCTTCTCCATCGTTGCCGAGTCCGCGAACACACCGGGAGTCCCCGCCGGAAAGTCTCAACGCTACGGCTGCGTCGTCCCGTTCCGCATTCTTCGGATCTGTGGGGCACACCACGTCCGCGGGGGCGGCTGGTGCGCGAGGGGCCGGTCCGAGCGCCCTCTGGGACGACAAGACCCCGGACGGCGACCGCCGTCCGGGGTCACTGGTTCCCCGGATCGCTCAGCCGATGCCGTCCTCTTCTTCGTCGCCCTCGTCATCATCCTCGTCGAGATCCCACTCCGGCGAATCCGGATCGTAGGAAATCCGCTCGCTGGACCAGGACGCCTGCTGGAGTTCGACGCCGGGCACCTCGCTGACCAGGTCGAACGGATCCACCAGATAGGCAACGGCCTCGGCGGTGTCTTCCGTCACAGCGGCCTCGGCGTGCGTCCGCTCCTCGGCGGGCAGCTCGGGGTCCTCGGCGATACGGCGCAACGCGGCCTTGGCGACCTCGCCGGCGTCCTCGACCTCGAGGACCAGCTCCACCCGAAGCCGTACAAAACGCGATGTCTCTGGAGTGCTCATCTCCGGAGCGTACGACTGAAACCTCCCGTGACTTTCCTGTGACCCGCGATTTTCACTAACATCTGCCCACACGGCCAATTCGCCAGCGTCACAAGGGGATCGATATTCCGTGTCATCCGCTCGCCGCCCGTTGCTGACCGCCACCGCCGCAGGCACGCTCCTGTGCGCCCTGTGGTTCGTCCCGTCCGCCCACGCGTCGCAGGACGCCCCGGCGAGAACCAGCACGTCGGAGGGCGCCGCGACCCAGGTCACGCAGCAGGCCAGAGCGCTGTCCGAGGCGACGTCCGAGGCCACCGGGGACGCCTCCCGGCTCGCCGACACAGGCAGCCCGAACACCACCCCGTACGTCGTCGGCGGCAGCCTCTTCCTCGCGGTCGGCGCGGGCTTCGTGGTCTATTCGGTACGCCGGGAACGGCTGGAGTTCTAAAGAACTTGACCGTCCCTTGACCGGGGTCCCACAGTCCTCACATGAAGAGATCATCGGGCGTGCGGATCCGCGTCCTCGCCGTCGGCGGCGCACTGTCCCTCGCCCTCATCACGGGCTGCTCCGGGGGCGGTTCGAAGGACGACCCCGGTTCGAAGGCCGCCTCGCCGTCCGTACGGGCCCTGACCGCCGCGCAGTTGAAGCAGCGGATCCTCACCCAGGGCGAGGTGGACGGCTACAAGGTCAACGCGGTCGGCGAGGGGGCCGCGGTCAGGGGCAAGATAAAGACCAGCGACGAGAAGTGCCGTCCGCTGGCCTACGTCCTCACCGGCCTCGCCCCCACCGACGCGCCCGCCGAGATCGGCCGCACCGTACGGGAGGACAGGAAGGACCCGACCGACGACGCGACCTCCCTCGACGACCTGTCCGACGGCAAGTTCACGAGCGCGCTCAAGGACTCGCTGAACCTGGACGTGACGTCCCTGGACCTGTCGTCGTACGACGGCCGGGGCGCCGAGGACGCCGTCAAGGCGGTCTCCGCCGCGCTGAAGGACTGCGCCACCGGCTTCACGGGCGGCACCGCCGGCGACGAGCAGAAGATCACGAAGGTGACGGCGGTCAAGCCCTCGGGCACGGGCGACGATGCGGTGGCCTTCACGGCGACCACCGACATGGACGGCGACAAAGCCCCCTTGCACGCGGAGGTGGTCCGCCACGGCAACACCCTCGCGACGTACTTCACGATGAACATCGGCGCGATGATGGCCGGCAAGACGTACACGATCCCGCTGCCGGTCATCAAGGCCCAGTCGGCAAAGCTGAACTGACGGCACCTCTCAAGGGGCGCTGGGGGTGCCCCCGGCCGAAGGCTGGGGGAGGAACTGCGCGACCAGCTCCCACGCACCCGCACGGAACGACCTACCGCAACGGCCCGGTCACCGTCTCCGCCGCAGCGACGACTCCCCCACCCCGCACGAACTCCTCCGCAGCCGCGAGGTCCGGCGCCAGGAACCGGTCGGGCCCGGCCCCCCGCACCCCCGCGGAGCGCGCCGCCTCGATGACCGCCCGCGACGCCGGCGCCGGCGACAGCCCCTCGCGCAGCTCGATCGCGCGGCCGGCCGCGTACAGCTCCACCGCGATGATCCGCGCCAGGTTCCCCACCGCCGTGCGCAGCTTGCGCGCGGCCGACCATCCCATGGACACGTGGTCCTCCTGCATCGCCGAGGAGGGGATCGAGTCGGCCGACGCCGGAACGGCCAGCCGCTTCAACTCGCTGACCAGCGCGGCCTGCGTGTACTGGGCGATCATCAGACCCGAGTCGACACCGGCGTCGTCCGCGAGGAACGGCGGCAGCCCGTGGCTGCGGTTCTTGTCCAGCAGCCGGTCCGTCCGCCGCTCGGCGATGGACCCGAGGTCCGCCACGGCGATGGCGAGGAAGTCGAGGACGTAGGCGACCGGCGCCCCGTGGAAGTTGCCGTTGGACTCGACCCTCCCGTCGGGCAGTACGACCGGGTTGTCGACGGCGGCGGCCAGTTCCCTTTCCGCGACCAGCCGGGCGTGCGCGAGCGTGTCCCGGCCCGCCCCGGCCACCTGCGGAGCACACCGCACGGAGTACGCGTCCTGGACGCGCGGCGCGTCGTCCTGGTGATGCCCGGTCAGCTGGGACCCCCGCAGCACGGCGAGCATGTTGGCGGCGCTGTCGCCCTGCCCCGGGTGCGGGCGGATGGCGTGCAGTTCGGGCGCGAGCACCTTGTCCGTGCCGAGCAGTGCCTCAAGGCTCAACGCGGCCGTGACGTCGGCCGACTTGTACAGCATGTCCAGGTCGGCGAGGGCCATGACCAGCATGCCGAGCATGCCGTCGGTGCCGTTGAGGAGGGCGAGCCCCTCCTTCTCGCGCAGTTCGACGGGGGCGATCCCGTGCTCGGCGAGCAGCTCACCGGCGGGCCGTACGACCCCGTCCGGGCCCTCGGCGTCGCCCTCCCCCATGAGCGTGAGGGCGCAGTGCGACAGCGGGGCCAGGTCGCCGGAGCAGCCGAGGGAGCCGTACTCGTGCACGACGGGGGTGATGCCGGCGTTGAGCACGTCGGCCATGGTCCCCGCGACCTCGGGACGCACACCGGTGTGCCCGGAGCAGACGGTCTTCAGCCGCAGGAACATCAGGGCCCGTACGACCTCGCGCTCGACCCGCGGCCCCATGCCGGCGGCGTGCGAGCGGACGATGTTGCGCTGCAGCTGGGCCCGCAGTTCCGGGCTGATGTGCCGGGTCGCGAGGGCGCCGAAGCCGGTGCTGACGCCGTAGACGGGCTCCGGCTTGGCCGCCAGCGCGTCCACGATCTCCCGGGCCGCCGCGAGCGCCGCGACCGCCTCCGCCGACAGCTCGACGCGGGCGCCGCCGCGTGCCACGGCGAGAACGTCGGACGCGGTGACACCGGACGTCCCCACCACCACAGTGTGCATATCCATATTCAGGATCGTAAGCACTGAATGCGGCCGCTGTCACTAGTGGGGTATGGGGTTGCCCCTTACTTCTACGTCACAGCCCCCGGCGTCCGCGGAAGCTGCGCCGTTCGGCCCGCTCCGGCGGGGGCGCGTCCGCCAGCCGTACGACGGGGTCGTCCGGCCCCTCCCGTCCGGCCACCACCGGGCGGTCCGCGCGCAGCGCCTTGGCGCGGTACTGGGCGGCGTCCGCGAGCCGGAACAGACGGCGGGCGGACCGCACGGGGCCGATCGGGTCCGCGGTCGAGGCGACCCCGCAGGCGACCCCCTCCCCCAGCTCCAGCTCCCCGGCGCGGCGGCAGAGTTCGTCGGCCGCCTTGACCACGTCGTCGGCCGGCGGGCCGACCGTCAGCAGACAGAACTCGTCACCGCCGAGCCGCGCGGCGAGGGCGCCCGGCAGCATCGCCCCGCACAGGGACAGCACCGAGCCGAAGCGTTCGAGGAGCCGGTCGCCGACGGCGTGCCCGCGGGTGTCGTTCACCATCTTCAGCCCGTTGAGGTCACAGACGACCAGGCTGACCACGGCGCCGTCCGCGCGATGCCGGTCGATCGCCTCGTCGAGGCGCGCGTCGACGGCCCTGCGGTTGGCGAGCCCGGTGAGGGCGTCGGTGTAGGCGAGCCTGCGGGCCTCCTCAAGGCGCTCGGTCTGGGCGATCCCGGCGGCGACGACGGAGGCGAGGACGGTGGCGAAGCCGGCGTCGGCGCGGGCGAAGACGGGGGCGTGCACGGCGCGGGCGACGTACAGCTCGCCCCAGGCCCTGCCGTGCAGCACGATCGGGGCGACCAGGCAGCAGCCGCGGCCCCGGCGGCGCAGAGCGTCGACGCGGCGGTGCGAGTAGCCGGGGCGGCCGGCGGCGGTGCCCTCGGCCGTCTCGACCCAGGCGTTGGGGCTGCCGCCGCCCGCCCAGCGTTCGTGCAGGAACTCGGTGATCTCCGGGAACTGGTGCACCGGATAGGCCTCGGTCTCCGGGAACTCCTCCTCGTCCGGGGCGCGCTCGCCGACGTTCACGAGGACCCGCAGCCGGCCGAGTTCGCGCTCCCACACGGAGAGTGCGGCGAAGCTGCCGTCCAGGGCGCGGCAGGCACCGGTCGCGGCGGCGTGCCAGCACTCACGCGGGGTGTGCGCGGCGGCCATGCCCTGCGCCAGCGCCACTATGGCGGCGAGGCGGTTGTCATCACCCATTACTCCAGGTTAGGGATGATTTGATGCATTCGGGACGTGGGTGCGGCGAACAGGTGTTGCCGGACGAGGGCATCGTTCGCCTATTCGCCCGGCCACTGCGGCTTCCGCTTCTCGTTGAAGGCCGCGACGCCCTCCGCGCGGTCGCCCGAGAAGGCCACCGACCGCCAGGCCGCGTCCTCGACCTCGAGGCCGGCCCTCAGGTCCAGCCCCTGCCCGAGCCGCAGCGCCCGCTTGGCCGCCCGCAGCCCCACCGGCGAGTTCGCCGCCATCCGGGCCGCCAGTGCCAGCGCCGCCGCCCGGTCCTGCCCCGCCTCCACCAGCTGGTCGACCAGGCCCAGCTCGTGCGCCTCCGGCGCCTCCACCCGCCGCGCCGAGAAGATCAGCTCGGCCGCGCGGGCCGCGCCGACCCGGCGGGGCAGCAGCTGCGTGCCGCCGCCCCCCGGAATCACGCCCACCGACACCTCCGGCAGGCCCACCACGGCCGTGCCGTCGGCCACGATCACGTCGCAGGACAGCGCCAGCTCGAAGCCCCCGCCGAGCGCGTAGCCGTGCACGGCGGCGATCGTCGGCATCGGCAGTTCCAGCACGCCCGTGTACGCCCCGCGCGACAGCGGCCGCGCCCGGACCAGCTCCGCGTCGGTCATGGAGTTGCGCTCCTTGAGGTCGGCGCCGACACAGAACGCCCGCTCGTGCGAGGAGGTCACCACCACCACCCGGGCGTCCCGGTCGGCGCTCAGCGCGGCACACGCGGCCACGATCGAGCGAGCCATGTCCGCCGACACCGCGTTCATGGCCTTGGGCCGGTCCAGGACCAGCTCCGCGACCTGACCGTGCCGTCGCACCAGCACGAACTCCCCGAACCGCTCCTCGCTCACGACATCCTCCGGTTAACGCGGGTTAACAGCTTGGGCCCGATCATCGCAGCCGGGGCGGGCCGGGGAAAGGGGCAGCGGCGGGTCCCGGGCACCGATCGGCCCGGCAGACCCCCGTTCGGGTGACATCCCCGGAGACTCCCGGCGCACACCCCACAGGAACGCATAACGTGCGCTCGCCATGGCGCATCGGGGGACACGGCGGGGAGGGGAAGGTCATGACGGTGACGTCCGCAGTCGGTGGCCGGGGGCGGCACCGCAAGCCCCGCCCCCGCAAGGCGCTGCTCGCCTCCGGAGGGCTCGCGCTGGCCGCCGGTGTGCTGAGCCTCGTACGGCTGGCGCCCGACGGCGGGGGCGGCGCGCCCGGCGCGGCGGAGGCCGAGCCCCGGCTGGATCCGACCGCCGACGCGACGACGGCCCGCTCGGCGAACGCGGCCGCCACCATCGGTCCGGCGCCCGCGGCCGCTCCCTCCGCGGCGGCCACGACGGAAGCGGCGAGCCCCACACCCTCGGCCACCGCGGCGCGCACCACGCCCGCCGCGTCGCCTTCCACCTCCCCCACCGCCGTACCCCGCACGGTCCCGGTCCCGACGGCCGCCCCGGCGGCCCCGACCGGGCCGGCGGACCCACCGCCCCCACCGGCCACCAGCGCCCCGCCCGCCACCCCGGCACCGGGGACGCACCCGCCGGCCGACGACGTCTGCCTGCCGATCGTGGGACTGTGCGTGACCCCGCTCGCGGCAGGCTGAGGCTGTCACCGGAAAGAGGTGCTACCGGCCGGAGGGGGCCGCGGGACCGTTCCGGTCACGGCACGGGGGCCCGGCGCACCGGGCGGGGGCCGGAGACGGGACCTGGCGGAGCCCCTAGGGCTCCACGTCGCGGCGGTTCAGCAGCCACGGTTCCACGACGCCGAGGCCGCGTACCGGACGCTGCCACATCGGCTGGAGCGCGAAGCGGTAGGTGGGCGGCTCCTCGCCCTCCTTCTCCGCCGCCGCGGCGGCCTCGGCGGCCTCCGCCTCCGAGGCGGGCGCCTCGCCGCTGCGGATCAGCTCCTCGGCGAAGGCGGAGTCGACGAGCACGGCGTCGCGGGGGGCTATGGAGGTGAGCCGGGAGGCGAGGTTCACGGTCGTACCGAAGACATCGCCCATCCGGGTGGTGACGGTGCCGAAGGCCATGCCGACGCGCAGCTCCGGCATGGTCTCGTCGTGCGCCATGGTCTCCACCAGGCGCAGCGCGATGTCCGCGGCGACACCGGCGTCGTCGGCGGCGTACAGGACCTCGTCGCCGAGGGTCTTGATGAGCCGGCCGCCACGGGCCGCGACCAGGTCGGCGGCGGTGGTCTCGAAGGCCTCGACCAGCTCGCCGAGCTCCTCCTCCTCCATCCGCCGGGTCAGCCGGGTGAACCCGACGAGATCGGCGAAGCCGACGGCCAGCCGCCGGTCGACCATCTCCTCGTCGTCGGCGGCCTGCACGACCCGGCCCGCGGAGGCGGCCAGCTGGCGGCGCCACACGTAGACGAGGAACTCCTCCAGCTCGGGCAGCAGCAGCTCGACGATGGGATACGTGACCTCGGTGCGGGTCATGCCCGGCTCCGGGGGCTCGGTCAGCCCCTCCAGGAAGGAGTCGATCTGCCACTCCGCCAGACGGGCGGTGGTCTGCCCGGTCGACCGCGCCACCTGCACCGCCATGGCCTCGCTGAGCAGCCCCGCCTCGACGAGGCCCGCGAGCCGGCGCAGGGCCAGCACGTCGGCCTCGGTGAGCGCCTTGGCCTGCCCGATGTCCGCGAAGCCCATCGCCCGCCAGAACCTCGACGCAAGCTCCATGGAGACACCCGCGCTGCGGGCCGCCTGGAACGGGGTGTAGCGGCGCTCGGCCCCGAGGATCAGGCCTTCGAGGCGCAGCGCGAGGGGGTCCTCGCCGGAGTCGGCGGCGTCCGCGCCCTCGCCGGAGCCCGTGTCGTCGACGGTCACGCCTGCTGCCCTTCCGATCTACCGCGGTCGCATACCGACCGGCCTCAACTCTACGGCAGGTGTGCGGTAGCTCACTTCGTGAGGTAAGCCGACCTCGGGGTGGTGAGGGGTGGATTCCCGGTCGCGGGTGGGTGGGGGGCCGCTCGCGCAGTTCCTCCCCCAGCCTTCGGCCCGGGGACCCCCAGCGCCCCTCACGGGACGCCGCAGCCGCGTCGGCTGCACAGCACCGGTGAGCGTCCCCACCGCCGCCGCAACCCTCACGCCGGACGCAGGTGCACGATGTCCCCGGCCCCCACCGGCTCCTGCACGCCCTCCTTCGTGGCGATCACCAGTCGCCCGTCGCCGTCGATCGCCACCGCCTCACCGGTCAGCGACCTGTCCCCCGGCAGCTCCGCCCGCACCGACCGGCCGAGCGTCGCACAGCCCGCCGCGTACGCCTCCTGGAGCCCGCTCACGCCCGGATCGCCGCCCGCCGCCCGCCAGCGGCCGTACCAGTCCTCCAGGGACCGCAGAACGCCCCGCAGCAGGGTCTCCCGGTCCGTGCTGACCGCCCCGGCCAGCGCCAGCGACCCCGCCTGGGGCACCGGCAGCTCCGCCGCGCGGAGCGTGACGTTGATGCCGACGCCCACCACCACACCGTCCTCGCCGGCCCGCTCCGCGAGGATGCCCCCGGCCTTGCGCTCCTCGCCGCCCACGGTGACCAGCAGGTCGTTCGGCCACTTGAGGGCCGTGTCGACGCCCGCCGCCCGCGCCAGCCCCGTCGCCACCGCCACGCCCGTGAGCAGCGGCAGCCAGCCCCAGCGGGCCACCGGCACCTCCGCGGGCTTCAGCAGCACCGAGAAGAACAGCCCCGAGCGCGCCGGCGCCGTCCACTGGCGGTCCAGCCGCCCGCGCCCCGCCGTCTGCTCCTCGGCGACCAGGACGACACCCTCGTCCGCCTCCCCCGCGAGGGCGCGGGCGACGAGGTCGGAGTTGGTGGAGCCGGTGCGCTGCACGACCACGACGTCGCGGTAGAGACCCCCCTGGCCGCCGTCCCGCACCAGGGCCCTGCGCAGCCCGGTCCGCTGGAGCGGTGGACGGTCCAGGTCGGACCAGCGATTGTTGTTCTCGTCTGCTGCGTCTCGCGGCGTCATGCAAGCCACCCTAGGTGTGTTGTACGCCGCACTGCCGTTTGGTAGGTGCCCCACTACGCTACGGATGAGTAACCGTCCCCCCTTTTGAGCAGGCAGGGAGCCGCATCCCGATGTCCGAGCCGGAAGAGATCGACATTCACACGACCGCGGGGAAGCTCGCGGATCTCCAGCGTCGTGTCCACGAGGCGACACACGCCGGTTCGGAGCGCGCGGTCGAGAAGCAGCACGCCAAGGGCAAACTGACGGCCCGTGAGCGGATCGAACTGCTCCTCGACGAGGACTCCTTCATCGAGCTGGACGAGTTCGCCCGGCACCGCTCCACCAACTTCGGCCTGGAGCAGAACCGCCCCTACGGCGACGGTGTCGTCACCGGCTACGGCACGGTGGACGGCCGCCCGGTCGCCGTCTTCTCCCAGGACTTCACCGTCTTCGGCGGGGCGCTGGGCGAGGTCTACGGCCAGAAGATCGTCAAGGTGATGGACTTCGCCCTGAAGACCGGCTGCCCGGTCATCGGCATCAACGACTCCGGCGGCGCCCGCATCCAGGAGGGCGTCGCCTCGCTCGGCGCCTACGGTGAGATCTTCCGCCGCAACACCCACGCCAGCGGTGTCATCCCGCAGATCTCCCTCGTCGTCGGTCCCTGCGCGGGCGGCGCGGTCTACTCCCCGGCCATCACCGACTTCACGGTCATGGTCGACCAGACCTCGCACATGTTCATCACGGGACCGGACGTCATCAAGACGGTCACCGGCGAGGACGTCGGCTTCGAGGAGCTCGGCGGCGCCCGCACCCACAACGCGGTCTCCGGCGTCGCCCACCACATGGCGGGCGACGAGAAGGACGCCGTCGAGTACATCAAGCAGCTGCTCTCCTACCTGCCGTCCAACAACCTCTCCGAGCCCCCGCTCTTCCCCGAGGAGGCCGACCTCTCGGTCACCGCCGAGGACCTGGAGCTGGACACCCTGGTCCCGGACAGCGCCAACCAGCCGTACGACATCCACACGGTGGTCGAACACGTCCTGGACGACGGGGAGTTCTTCGAGACCCAGGCCCTGTTCGCGCCGAACATCGTCACCGGGTTCGGCCGCGTCGAGGGCCACCCGGTCGGCATCGTCGCCAACCAGCCGATGCAGTTCGCCGGCTGCCTGGACATCAAGGCGAGCGAGAAGGCGGCCCGCTTCGTGCGCACCTGCGACGCCTTCAACGTCCCGGTGCTCACCTTCGTCGACGTCCCCGGCTTCCTGCCCGGCGTCGACCAGGAGCACGACGGCATCATCCGCCGCGGCGCCAAGCTGATCTACGCCTACGCCGAGGCCACCGTCCCCCTGATCACCGTGATCACCCGCAAGGCCTTCGGCGGCGCCTACGACGTCATGGGCTCCAAGCACCTGGGCGCCGACCTCAACCTCGCCTGGCCCACCGCCCAGATCGCCGTCATGGGCGCCCAGGGCGCCGTCAACATCCTGCACCGCCGCACCATCGCCGAGGCGGAGGACTCAGAAAAGGGTGAGGCCACCCGGGCGCGGCTCATCCAGGAGTACGAGGACACCCTCCTCAACCCCTACACGGCGGCCGAACGCGGCTACGTCGACGCCGTGATCATGCCCTCGGACACCCGCCGCCACGTCGTACGGGGCCTGCGCCAGCTGCGCACCAAGCGCGAGTCCCTGCCCCCGAAGAAGCACGGCAACATCCCCCTCTAAGGACCCAAGGAGCCACGGTGACGATCAAGGTCGTACGGGGCAACCCCACCCCGGAGGAGCTGGCCGCCGCACTGGCGGTCGTAAGGGCACGCGCGGCGGCCATGGCGGCGGCCGTACCCGAGCAGGGCACGGGGGCGAAGGACGCGTGGTCCGACCCGGCACGGATCGCCCAGCGCCGGATCCCGCTGCCGAGCCAGACCGCGTGGACCCGCACGTACTGGCCGAGCTAGGAGCGACACGGCCGGAAGTGCGAGATCGGGCTCCGATTTGAGTATCCCTACTCAGGCGCCCGCCCCCGTCCGGGCCGCACGCTGGTGCCATGCTCTGGTCGGACCCCGAGGACGAGCCGCCGAAGGAACTGCGGGACATGCAGAACACCCTCCGGCGGCTCGGCGTCTTCCTGGCGCTGGTGATGCTGGTACTGATGTTCGTCCTGGGCGTGAGATGACGAACGCCCCGCCGGGCCCCACCGATACGCTGCACCCATGCGCAGACTCGTCCTCGCCTCCCAGTCCCCCGCCCGGCTGAACCTCCTGCGTCAGGCGGGCCTCGCCCCCGAGGTGATCGTCAGCGGCGTCGACGAGGACGCCGTCACCGCCCCCACCCCGGCCGACCTGGCGCTCGCCCTCGCCGAGGCCAAGGCGTCCGTGGTCGCCGCCCGCCCGGACGTGCGGGGCGCGATCGTGATCGGGTGCGACTCGGTGCTGGACCTCGACGGGCAGGCGCTCGGCAAGCCGGGCGACGCCGAGGAGGCGACGGCCCGCTGGAAGTCGATGCGCGGCCGGGCGGGCACCCTGCAGACCGGGCACTGCGTGTGGGACACGGCGGCCGAGCGCTGGGTGTCGGCGACCGCGTCCACCGTCGTACGGTTCGGCGAGCCCACCGACGAGGAGATCGCCGCGTACGTCGCCACCGGCGAACCCCTCTACGTGGCGGGGGCCTTCACGCTGGACGGCCGCAGCGCGCCGTTCGTCGAGGGCATCGACGGCGACCACGGCAACGTCATCGGCATCAGCCTGCCCCTGGTCCGGCGGCTGCTCGCCGAGCTGGGCGTCGGCATCACGGAGTTGTGGGCGCCGGCGGGATGACCGGTCCGGCGGCCGGCGTGTCGTCCTCGCGGTGCTCCGGTTCCGGGCCCTCCTGCGGGCCCGGCCCGGAAGCGTCCCCGCCGTCCTCCGCCCCTACGCCGTCCGGGTGGTCGTACGTCATCAGGAGCAGCACGATGAGGGCGAGGACGGCCACCATGTACAGGAACGCGGGCCACCCGCTCAGCCCCCACAGCACGGCGCCCAGCAGGGCGTGCACGACCGCCGCGCTGACCAGCAGCACGCGGCCGAGGCCGGCGGGCGGGCGGTTGCGTACCGCCACCAGCAGGGCCACCAGGGCGCACAGCGCGAAGTAGAGGCCGAAGACCACGGCGCCGATCCGCGCGGACATCGACATCCGGTCCGGGTCGAGGCCGGCCAGGGACATGTGCTGGCGGTCGACGGCCGTCGCCATGAACCAGTTCAGCGCCGCGATGCCGAGCGCCTCGCCGAGGAGTACGACCGCCACGATCCACGCCACCGGTCTGCGCACCACCGGTCCACCCACTTTCGTCCCCGACCCGACCGAGCCGGCGTTCCTTGAAGTTCGTTCAAGACATCGCGAACGCTACTAACGGGTAAACCCGGGGACAAGGGTCCGGTCGCCGGCAAAGAATCGTTGGGCCATTCGTAGGGACTCAACAAAGAAACGGAGTGGGGCGCGGCACGCTCTCACAGAGACCTTGACCACACGGCGGGGCTAGGGTTTCCCGAAGGAGTCCTGCGTACCAAGGTGCGACAAGGGCTTTCGCGGGTCGGGCGAGCCTCGCATCACGCTCCGTGTGGGCAAGCTCACCATTGGGGACGGGTCGAAGTGCCGTGTCGGCCTTCCCTAAACTCGGCTTGTTTCAAGGAGGGAGCCTCAATCGTGCGCAAGGTGCTCATCGCCAACCGTGGCGAAATCGCTGTCCGCGTGGCCCGGGCCTGCCGGGACGCTGGGATCGCGAGCGTGGCCGTCTACGCGGACCCGGACCGGGACGCTCTGCATGTCCGCGCCGCGGATGAGGCGTTCGCCCTGGGCGGTGACACCCCGGCCACCAGCTACCTGGTCATCGACAAGATCCTGAACGCGGCCCGCGAGGCCGGGGCGGACGCCGTCCACCCGGGCTACGGCTTCCTCTCCGAGAACGCGGAGTTCGCGCAGGCCGTCCTGGACGCGGGGCTGACCTGGATCGGCCCCCCGCCGCAGGCGATCCGTGACCTCGGCGACAAGGTGGCGGCCCGTCACATCGCCCAGCGCGCCGGCGCCCCGCTGGTGGCCGGCACCCCGGACCCGGTCTCGGGCGCCGACGAGGTGGTGGCCTTCGCCGAGGAGCACGGCCTGCCGATCGCCATCAAGGCCGCCTTCGGCGGTGGCGGACGCGGCCTGAAGGTCGCCCGCACCCTCGAAGAGGTCCCGGAGCTCTACGACTCCGCCGTCCGTGAGGCGGTGGCCGCGTTCGGTCGCGGCGAGTGCTTCGTGGAGCGCTACCTGGACCGTCCCCGGCACGTGGAGACCCAGTGCCTGGCCGACACCCACGGCAACGTGGTCGTCGTCTCCACCCGCGACTGCTCGCTCCAGCGCCGGCACCAGAAGCTCGTCGAGGAGGCCCCGGCGCCGTTCCTCTCCGAGGCCCAGGTCGCCGAGCTGTACCGCGCCTCCAAGGCCATCCTCAAGGAGGCCGGCTATGTGGGCGCCGGTACCTGCGAGTTCCTGGTCGGCCAGGACGGCACGATCTCCTTCCTGGAGGTCAACACCCGCCTCCAGGTCGAGCACCCGGTGACCGAGGAGGTCGCCGGCATCGACCTGGTCCGCGAGATGTTCCGCATCGCCGACGGCGAGGCGCTCGGCTACGACGACCCCGAGCTGCGGGGTCATTCGTTCGAGTTCCGGATCAACGGCGAGGACCCGGGCCGCAACTTCCTGCCCGCCCCCGGCACCGTCACCCGTTTCGACGCGCCCACCGGCCCCGGTGTCCGCCTGGACGCGGGCGTCGAGGCGGGCTCGGTCATCGGCCCCGCCTGGGACTCCCTCCTCGCCAAGCTGATCGTCAGCGGCCGCACCCGTGCGGAGGCGCTGCAGCGGGCCGCCCGCGCGCTGGACGAGTTCCAGGTCGAGGGCATGGCCACGGCGATCCCCTTCCACCGCGTCGTCGTCCGTGACCCGGCCTTCGCTCCCGAGCTGACGGGCTCCGAGGACCCCTTCACGGTCCACACCCGCTGGATCGAGACCGAGTTCGTCAACGAGATCAAGCCCTTCGCCGCCCCCGCCGACGCGGAGGCCGAGGAGGACACCGGCCGCGAGACCGTGGTCGTCGAGGTCGGCGGCAAGCGCCTGGAAGTCTCCCTGCCCGCCTCCCTGGGCATGACCCTGGCCCGCACCGGTCTGGCCGCCGGCGCCAAGCCCAAGCGCCGCGCCGCCAAGAAGTCCGGCCCGGTCGCCTCCGGCGACACCCTCGCCTCGCCCATGCAGGGCACGATCGTCAAGGTCGCGGTCGAGGAGGGCCAGGAGGTCAAGGAGGGTGACCTGATCGTCGTACTCGAGGCGATGAAGATGGAACAGCCCCTGAACGCGCACCGCAGCGGCACCGTCAAGGGCCTCGCCGCCGAGGTCGGCGCGTCCCTCACGTCCGGCGCCGTGATCTGCGAGATCAAGGACTGACGAAGCCCGACCCCTGACGCCCGGCGAACGACACCCACCGTTCGCCGGGCGTCGGTGTGTGCACGCCGGGTCATGCCCCCGTCGGAGGACAGCTCGCCCAGGAATCAGCCGCTTCACCCGGCCGGCGCAACCCGCCGGCCGTGATCGCGGCGCGCGTCGGCACGCACGGCCGATACGGCACGACCGACTGCCCACTGAGGCCCGCACGCCCCCCGCCGGCCACAACCACACCCGGCCGCTCACCAGGAGCCCCGCGCCTACCGCACCGACCGACAAGCGACCGGCCCCCACCAAGCCCCGCGCGCCCACGCCGACCGCAGCCGCGACCAGCCGCGCACCGAAGCCTGCGCCGTCCGTGCCGAGCGCGGCACCGTCGCCTCGTTGGAGGACCCGGCCCGCCGGTTGCTGGTGGGCGCCGGGCCCCTCCACCACCGCTTCCCGAACCGGCACACTCTGCCGAGCGTGGGTCTTCGAAAGACAGGTGGCCGGGCTCCTCACCCGGGACCGCTGTCTGCGCGCCGCCCCGACACCTACCCCGCTGGCCCTGCCACGCGCCGCGCTCAGGACGCTTGCTCACCCCTGCCATCGCCCTGGCAGGTGAGACGCCCCGGGGCTCAGGGGCCGGCGCACCCGCAGGGAGCACCGGAAACCGCGCGCCCGTCCCTCATCGCCGCCGCATGTCGGCGACCCGACCCCGCTGTTCGGCCCCCGTCGGCTGTTCCGCCCCGAGCACCGAGGCCGACCGCAGGCCCGCCCCGGGCACTCCCCGTCGCGGCCCCGGAAGGGACACGTCCCGACGCTGCTGGTGCTGTTGCTGTCGCGTCGGGACCTGGTCACCCCCCGGGTTCCCGGCCGCCCCGGCCACGGCGATCTGCACCCCCTGGTCGGCGAGGGCCTGGAGCTCGGTGGCGGCGCGGTCGTCATGGGCCGGCGGCTCGTCCGTGACCAGCCGGGTGATGAGGTCGGTCGGCACCGTCTGGAACATGGTGTCCGTACCGAGCTTGGTGTGGTCGGCGAGGACCACCACCTCCGCGGCGGCCTGCACCAGCGCCCGGTCGACGGACGCCGACAGCATGTTGGACGTGGACAGCCCCCGTTCGGCCGTCAGACCGCTCCCGGAGATGAAGGCCCGCGACACGCGCAGCCCCTGCAGGGACTGCTCCGCGCCGGAGCCGACGAGAGCGTAGTTGGAGCCCCGCAGGGTGCCGCCGGTCATCACGACCTCGACCCGGTTGGCGTGCGCCAAGGCCTGCGCCACCAGCAGCGAGTTGGTGACGACGGTGAGGCCGGGCACTCTCGCCAGCCGACGTGCGAGTTCCTGCGTGGTGGTACCCGCTCCGACCACGATGGCCTCGCCTTCTTCGACGAGACCCGCGGCGAGATCGGCGATGGCCGTCTTCTCGGCGGTCGCGAGATGAGATTTCTGCGGAAAGCCGGACTCCCGCGTGAACCCGCCCGGCAATACCGCACCGCCGTGCCGGCGGTCGAGGAGTCCTTCTGCCTCCAGTGCGCGCACGTCCCGCCGTACGGTCACTTCGGAGGTCTGGACGACGCGGGCGAGCTCACGGAGCGACACGGCCCCGTTCGCTCGCACCATTTCGAGGATCAATTGGCGACGTTCTGCAGCGAACACGAAACTGACAGTAACCCCAACGACCGTCTGCTTTCAGCAGTTTGCGCCGAATAGCAGAAGTTGTTCGCACGGCAGGGCCGGGAGTGATATAAGGCCTAACCCACCCGACTATGCCGTACACATGTCCGACAACTCCCCGTGACCAGCGGGGAGTCGAATCCGGCCGTCAGAGGTCGCCGCCGGTCTCCGGATGTTCGGCCGGCGTCGTCGAATCGCACCCCACCGATCAACGATTCCCGCACAAACTCCTTCAGCTGTACGCTAGTTGGCTAGCGTCACATCCTGGAGCGACTACCTCGTCCGCAAGAGGTAGTCCCACCAGCGGATCCAGAAGGATCCGCACGGTCAGACTCCTTCTCCGGCACGCTCGGCGTACCGGTTCCTGACGGAACCGCTCTCATCGGGCCTGTTGCAGGCGTACGACTCCCTCGGTCCATCACTGGAATGCGCGAGCGCCATGTGCTCCGAGAAGGCTCAGCATGCGTGCCGTCCACGCGGACCACGTCCCCGAACACCCCGAATCGGGGACCATCGCCTTGTGCGACGGGTCGATGCGCCGTGGCTACGGCGCTGTCGCCATCTATCTGCTGTCCGCGGTCATCGTGCCGTCGGCCGCACTGGCAGCCGTCCGTGACCGTATGAGCGAATTGCGAGCGCCCGGACAGCGAAAGAAACTGCACTGGCGTGACGAATCGGCGCCCCGGCGAGCTCTGGCGGCCGCCGGCCTGGCCGCGCTGCGCGCCGACATCGTGGTCGCCACCTGGTGCGGGACCAGCCCTGACAAGCAGGAGCGCGCCCGGCGCAAGGCCATGGAGCCCCTCCTGCTGGATCTGGGCAGGCGCCACGTGGGTGACGCGCTGTTCGAGTCGCGTGGGCCCGAGCGGGACCGAGCCGACGTGGCCGCGCTGGCAGGGCTGCGCCGGTCCGGAATACTGCCGTCCACGCTGCGCGTGCACCACAAGCCCGGCGGTGATGAGCCGGCGCTGTGGTCCGCTGACATCGCAGCCGGCGCGTACAACGCTGCAATCGGCGGCATGACGGAGCACGCAGCCGCACCCGAGTCCCAGCGCAAGTGGCTCACCGCACTGCTGAAAAGGCTTTCGGACGACGTCGAGGCGCTTGCCTCCGTCACCGAACCGGATCCGACGGGCCTTCTGGCGGCGGAGAGCCTGGTGAACGCCTTGACCGCAGAGGCCGACCTGATCGTCGGCTGGGGTTGGGACGACCGCGTCGCCGGCCACCCTTCTGATAACGAGCCGTCGTATGCCAGCACACTGAATCTGGCCCTCGGCGCCCAGAACATCGAGCCCAAATCCTTCTCGGCCGAGGCTCAGGGAACCCTTCTTGCGGAGCGGTCCGTGAACACCCTCGCGGACTACGGTCTGATCAACCCGGCCGAGCTCGTGTACGCCCTGGGCCGGGAGGACGTGGCGGAGGTCGCACGAAAGCTCGGCTTCAGCCAGCACCGCGATGAGCGCTGCGCCTGGCTCATCCGCCTGATGACGACCCCCGAGCCGAGACTGCGCAAGGTACTGAACGAGGCCCTCAACACGAAGGCGTTCTCAGCCAAGAACCGTTCCCGTCCCACCATCGAACTGGCCCTGCGCTCGTTCTCCGGACATGACAACCAGTACCTGGCCCGCGCCCGCAACGCCGCCGTGAACGCCCTGTGGACTGACGTGGGCAGCGCGTCCTGGACTGTTGACGCGCGCCCCGACAACGCCGCCCTCGACGAGTTGGAGGCCAAGGCGCTGGCCGAGGTGCGCAACGGCCAACCCGGCCCCCACTGCCAGGAGGTCGCCGCGCGGGGCATCGTGCCGCTCCTCGCGCTCGGCGGCCTTGGTGTCGACCGGGGTTCCGCCCGCTACCGAGGCCAGCCGGCAGTGGTGATCAGCCGGATGCTGAAGAACGAGTGGGGAATCCGGCAACTGATGGCCACGGTACGAGCCTCGCGCGACGGCCGTGCGTTCCCCCGGCTGGACCCCCAAGGCACGGAGTTGCCCGCGGACCCGCAGCGCAATACTCCCTCGCACAACAACGACTGGCTGCGCGAACAGGTACTGAGGGACGAGGTGACCACGCCGGTCACCGAGGCCGAGGAACCGGAGCAGGTGCTGTTCCGGTCGCTCCGGTCCGCGTGGGACGCGCTTGAGCGGTACCGGGAGCTGAAGGACCCGGCCTATGACTCCCTCACCGACGACAGGTGGCGGGAGGAGGCCAGGACGGCGAGCCGGTTGTCCAAAAACATCGACAAATACGTTCGAGAAGAAGACTGAACCACGCTTCATACCGGGCGCAGGGACCCAAAGCTCGGGTCCCTGCACACCGCGAGGTCAGAGTTCGGCGCCGGTCTTCCGCGTGTGCAGCTGTCGCGCCACCTCCGCGATCGACCCCGAAAGGGACGGATACACGGTGAACGCGTTCGCGATCTGTTCGACCGTCAGATTGTTGTCGACGGCGATCGAGATCGGATGGATCAGCTCCGAGGCCCGCGGCGAGACGACCACCCCGCCCACCACGATCCCGGTGCCCGGCCGGCAGAACATCTTCACGAAGCCGTCCCGGATGCCCTGCATCTTCGCCCGCGGGTTGCGCAGCAGCGGCAGCTTCACCACCCGGGCGTCGATCTTCCCGGCGTCCACGTCGGCCTGCGTGTAGCCGACCGTGGCGATCTCCGGGTCGGTGAACACGTTCGACGAGACGGTCTTCAGATTCAGCGGCGCCACCGCGTCCCCGAGGAAGTGGTACATGGCGATGCGCCCCTGCATGGCGGCCACCGACGCGAGCGCGAAGACACCGGTCACGTCACCGGCGGCGTACACACCGGGCGCGGTCGTCCGCGACACCTTGTCGGTCCAGATGTGCCCGGAGTCGCGCAGCTTGACACCGGCCTCCTCCAGTCCCAGCCCGGCACTGTTCGGAATCGCGCCGACGGCCATCAGGCAGTGCGAACCGCTGATGACGCGGCCGTCCGCCAGCGTCACCTCCACCCGGTCCCCCACCCGCTTGGCCGCGGCCGCCCGCGACCGGGCCATGACGTTCATGCCACGCCGCCGGAACACGTCCTCCAGCACGGCGGCCGCGTCCGGGTCCTCACCGGGCAGCACCCGGTCCCGCGACGACACCAGCGTGACCTTCGACCCCAGCGCCTGGTAGGCACCGGCGAACTCGGCACCGGTCACACCCGACCCGACCACGATGAGCTCCTCGGGCAGCTCGTCGAGGTCGTACACCTGCGTCCAGTTCAGAATGCGCTCGCCGTCGGGCTGGGCGTCGGGCACCTCACGGGGATGCCCGCCGGTCGCGATCAGCACCGCGTCGGCGACGAGCGTCTCCTCACTGCCGTCCGCCGCGCTCACGACGACCTTCCGCGACCCGTCGAGGGCCTGCATGCCCTCCAGCCGCCCCCGCCCCCGCATGACCCGGGCACCGGCGCGCGTCACCGAGGCGGTGATGTCGTGCGACTGCGCCAGCGCGAGCCGCTTCACACGCCGGTTGACCTTCCCCAGGTCGACCCCCACCACCCGCGCCGCCTGCTCCAGCGGCGGCGTGTCGTCGGCGACGATGATCCCCAGCTCTTCGTACGACGAATCGAAGGTCGTCATGACCTCGGCCGTAGCGATAAGGGTCTTCGACGGCACGCAGTCGGTCAGCACCGACGCCCCGCCCAGACCGTCGCAGTCGACGACGGTCACCTCCGCGCCGAGCTGCGCGGCCACCAGCGCCGCCTCATAGCCGCCGGGTCCGCCACCGATGATCACGATCCGAGTCACGTACTCCATTGTCCCGCACGCTTCAAGGTGCTACTGCCCGGGGGCCGCCACCCGGCGCCGCCTGGGACAGGAGTGGCGCACGGGACGGCTGCCGTACCCTCTCCCCATGTCGTCGCTCTACGCCGCGTACGCCGGCAATCTCGACGCACGGCTGATGTCGCGCCGCGCCCCGCACTCGCCCCTGCGCGCCACCGGCTGGCTGAACGGATGGCGGCTGACCTTCGGCGGCGAGCAGATGGGCTGGGAGGGCGCCCTGGCGACGATCGTCGAGGACCCGCTCTCCCAGGTCTTCGTCGGCCTCTACGACATCGCGCCGATGGACGAGGAGGCCATGGACCGCTGGGAGGGCGTCGGCCTGGGCATCTACCGCCGGGCACGGGTGCGCGTGCACACCCTGGAGGGCGAGGAGACGGCCTGGCTCTACGTCCTGGACGGCTACGAGGGCGGCCTCCCGTCCGCCCGCTACCTGGGCGAGATCGCCGACGCCGCCGAGTCCGCGGGCGCACCTCACGATTACGTGATGGAGCTGCGCAAGCGCCCCTGCTGACGGCCGGCGTGCAGGCCGCAGCCGCCCGCCATCGCCGGCTGATCTTCATCGTCGCCCCCCTCACAGGAAACGACAAGACAACGATCGCCAACCCGTGAGCTCCGTCATCTACGCGCGTAGGCCCAGACCGGCTACTCTCGTCCGCGTGAACGCATCTCTTCTTCCGGACGACATCCAGGGCGATCCGCACGCCGCCGCCGACGCGGCCGCCGCTCGCCTGCGCGAGCTCACGGGCGCCGAGACCCACGACGTCGCCCTCGTGATGGGCTCCGGCTGGGCCCCGGCCGTCGACGCCCTGGGCGCCCCCGACGCCGAGTTCCAGGTCACCGAGCTGCCCGGCTTCCCGCCGCCGGCCGTGGAGGGGCACGGCGGCAAGATCCGCTCGTACTCCATCGGTGACAAGCGCGCGCTGGTCTTCCTCGGCCGCACGCACTACTACGAGGGCCGAGGCGTCGCCGCCGTCGCGCACGGCGTCCGCACGGCCGTCGCCGCCGGCAGCAAGACGATCATCCTCACCAACGGCTGCGGCGGCCTGCGCGAGGGGATGCGTCCCGGCCAGCCGGTCCTCATCAGCGACCACATCAACCTCACGGCGACCTCCCCGATCGTCGGCGCGAACTTCGTCGACCTCACCGACCTCTACTCCCCCCGCCTGCGCGCCCTGTGCAAGGAGGTCGACCCGAGCCTCGAGGAGGGCGTCTACGCCCAGTTCCCCGGCCCGCACTACGAGACCCCGGCCGAGATCCGCATGGCCCGCGTGATCGGCGCCGACCTGGTGGGCATGTCGACGGTCCTGGAGGCGATCGCCGCACGCGAGGCCGGCGCCGAGGTCCTGGGCATCTCCCTGGTCACCAACCTCGCCGCGGGGATGACCGGCGAGCCGCTGAACCACGAGGAGGTCCTCCAGGCGGGCCGCGACTCGGCGGCACGCATGGGCGCCCTGCTGACGCAGGTACTGGGCAGGCTCTGAGGACGCCGTCCGGGTCGCCACCCACGCTGTGACGGCGTCCGCGGGCCCGTCGCGCCCGCTCGCGCAGTTCCTCCCCCAGCCTTCGGCCGGGGGACCCCCAGCGCCCCTTTCGGGGCGCTGCGGCCGCCGTGGGCGGGAAGGGGACGGGGTGGGGAGTTCCCGCCCGCAGCGGCCGGCGTCGGCCGACCCGCGCGGCACGAGATGCAACACCGCCGGTCCGAGGACGGGGACTCCCCGCCCCGGCCCCGACGCAGCACCACCCGTAGGCGCTACGCGCACCCCCACCGAAGCCGCGGATGCGCCGCAGGCATCCACCCGCACCACCGGAGACCAGGAGACCGACCGTGCACGACGATCTCACCGCCCGGGCCAGGACCTGGCTCGCCGAGGATCCCGACCCGGACACCCGCGCCGAGCTGGCCAAGCTCATCGACGCAGCTGACACCGAGGAACTGGAGGCCCGCTTCAGCGGCACCCTCCAGTTCGGCACCGCCGGCCTCCGCGGCGAACTCGGCGCCGGCCCGATGCGCATGAACCGCTCCGTCGTCATCCGCGCCGCCGCCGGCCTCGCCGCCTACCTGAAGAAGCAGGGCCACGGCACCGGCACCGTCGTCATCGGCTACGACGCCCGTCACAAGTCCGCCGACTTCGCCTGCGACACCGCCGCGGTCATGACCGGCGCGGGCCTCAAGGCCGTCGTGCTCCCCCGCCCCCTCCCCACCCCCGTGCTCGCGTTCGCCATCCGGCACCTCGGCGCGGTCGCGGGCGTGGAGGTCACCGCCAGCCACAACCCGCCGCGCGACAACGGCTACAAGGTGTACCTCGGCGACGGCTCCCAGATCGTCCCGCCCGCCGACGCGGAGATCGCAGCCGAGATCCAGACCATCACCACCCTCCACGACGTCCCCCGCCCCGACACCGGCTGGGAAACCCTCGACGACACCGTCCTGGAGGCCTACCTGGCCCGTACGGACGCCGTCCTGTCCCCCGGCTCCCCCCGCACGGCGCGCACGGTCTACACGGCCATGCACGGCGTCGGCAAGGACACCCTCCTCGCCGCCTTCGCCCGCGCGGGCTTCCCCACCCCCACCCTCGTCGCCGAACAGGCCGACCCGGACCCGGACTTCCCGACCGTCGCCTTCCCCAACCCGGAAGAGCCCGGCGCGATGGACCTCGCCTTCGCGAAGGCCCGCGAGACCGACCCCGACCTGGTCATCGCCAACGACCCCGACGCCGACCGCTGCGCCGCCGCCGTCAAGCAGGACGGCGACTGGCGCATGCTCCGCGGCGACGAGGTCGGCTCCCTCCTCGCCGCCCACCTGGTCCGCCGCGGCGCCACCGGCGTCTTCGCCGAGTCGATCGTCTCCTCCTCCCTCCTCGGCCGCATCGCCGAGAAGGCGCACCTCCCCTACGAGGAGACCCTCACCGGCTTCAAGTGGATCGCCCGCGTCGACGGCCTGCGCTACGGCTACGAGGAGGCCCTCGGCTACTGCGTCGACCCCGACGGCGTCCGCGACAAGGACGGCATCACCGCGGCCCTCCTGATCACCGAGCTGGCGTCCGTCCTCAAGGAGGAGGGCCGTACCCTCCTCGACCTCCTCGACGACCTCGCCGTGGAGCACGGCCTGCACGCCACCGACCAGCTCTCGGTCCGCGTCCAGGATCTCTCCGTCATCGCCCAGGCCATGCGGACCCTCCGCGAGCACCCCCCGACCGAACTGGCCGGCCTCCCGATCACCAGGGCCGAGGACCTCACCCGGGGCACGGACACGCTCCCGCCCACCGACGGCCTTCGCTACACCCTGACCGGCGCCCGGGTGATCGTCCGCCCCAGCGGCACCGAGCCCAAGCTGAAGTGCTACCTCGAGGTGGTCGTCCCCGTCGCGGACCACCACGAGCTGCCCGCGGCCCGCACCAGGGCGGCCGACCTGCTCGCGGCGATCAAGCGGGACCTCTCCGCGGCGGCGGGCATCTGACCGGCGGAGGCCGCCGGGGACGCCGCCGGGCGACCGGACCGGTTCCCCCACGGACCCAGGTACGAGTCCGGGGCACCCCATCGGGTGATTTCCCACCAGTAGGTGACCCGGGCTCCACGTCCGGCCCCGACGACCGGGAAACGGTGGTGCGGTAACGCCCGCCCCGCCCGCCGTCGTACAGGAGCCGCCGCCGTGTCCTCGACCGCCTCCGACACCGTCCCCAGCGGGCACATCCCGGGCACCCGGCGACCCGGCCCGCCGACCGCGGCGGCGCCGCGCCCCGCCTTGCGCCGGGCGGTCCCGGCCCTGGCCGGGTACCTCGCCGTACGGCTCACCGGGCTGGCGTTCCTGGCCGTCTGGGCGCACCGGCGGCACCACGGGATCTGGCCGATGCTGGCGACGCAGTGGGACTCCCGCTGGTACCTCGGGATCGCCGACCACGGGTACGCGCACACCCTGGGCGTGGCCTACGACCACAACAACCTGGCCTTCTTCCCGCTCTACCCGCTGCTGGTCAAGGCGGTCGCCGTGCTGACCCCGGGCACCCGGGCCAGTACCGGCCTCGGGCTCGCGTGGCTGGCCTCGCTGGTCGCCGCCTGGGGGGTGTTCGCGGTGGGCGACCGGCTGGCAGGCCGCCGGGTCGGCGTCCTGCTCACGGTCCTCTGGGCGGCGTACCCGGTGGGCCTCGTGGAGTGGATGGGCTACACCGAGTCGCTCTTCACGGCGTTCGCCGCGTGGACGCTGTACGCGGTGCTGGCCGAGCGCTGGTGGTGGGCGGCGGCGGGCGCGGTGCTCGCCGGGCTGACCCGGCCGACGGGCATCGCCGTGGCCGCGGCCGTCACGGTCACCGCGCTGCTCTCCCTGCGCACCCGCTTCTCATCCCGCGCCCTGGCGGCGGCCCTGCTGGCCCCCCTCGGCTGGTGTGCCTACGTCGGCTGGGTGGGCGTCAGACTCGGCCGCTGGGACGGCTACTTCGCCGTCCAGCGGTTGTGGCACAACGAGGTGGACGGCGGCGCGGAGACCGTGCGCTGGCTGCGGCAGCTGTTCGGGCAGGTGTCACGGCCGGAGCTGTTCCTGGTCGTGGTGAGCGTGACGATGCTCGTGTCGGTGGTGCTGTTCGGGTGCGCGCTGGCGGACCGGCAGCCGGTGCCGCTGCTGCTCTTCGGCGGGGTGCTGCTGGTGATCGTGCTGACCAGCGGCGGGGTGTACTTCCCGCGCGCCCGTTTCCTCCTCCCGGGTTTCCCGCTGCTGCTGCCGCTCGCCGGATATCTGGCCCGCGCCTCCCGCCGCCTGCGGCTGCTCGTGCTGACGACGGCGGTGCTGGGGTCGGCGTACTGCGGCGCGTACATGCTGCTGGTGTGGCCGAGCGCGCCGTGAGCGGTCAACGGCGCCGGCGTCGTCGTCAACAGCGCACCTGCATACCGGTTCCCCACCCGTGCGGGTGATGGCACTGCAGTGAGTTTCGAAGTACTTTCAAAATCATGAGTGCCGAGAGCGCAGCCGTGAACTTCTCCGAGCTGGTGAACAAGAACAAGCAGACACTTGCCCGGCTCCAGGAATCTCCGAGACTGCTCCTGCACCGCAGAGACGGTGAGGACCTGGTCCTCACCACCGCCGCACGGGCCGAGCAGGACCGGACCGTGGTGTCGGCGGCCACCCGCATGCTGGTCGCGCTGGCCCGCCGGGAGCCCGGCAGCATGGAGTTGCTCCTCGACATACTGCCCGACGCGTTCCCGTGGGTCAGATTCCTGCCGGAGCCCGACCTCCACGGCTTCGCCGTCGAACTGGTCGACACCATGCGGGCCGCCGACTCGGTCGGCAACGTCGCCTCCGTCGCCCAGTTGCTCATCGCCTGGCAGCACACGGCCGAGGTCTACTCCGACCCCGCACTCCTGGCCGCACTGACCAGGGATCACGACGAGGACTACGGCCCGGCCCCCGACCCCAGGGACCCGGCATGACCGCGGGCCGCGGCGACCGCGCCGCACCACCGGCACCCGAGGGCCACTGGGAAGTCCGCTTCGCCGACGCCGCCTCCGCCAAAGGCTGGGACAGCCTCGCCCAGCAAGCCCGCGAGAACACGTACCGCGCCTGGATCGCCTTACGCACCACCCCGAGACCGGCCGCCGAGACACCTCGGCACCATCGCCTCAAGGGCAGCCTGGCGCACGGCACCCACCGCGGGCAGACCTGTGAGCAATGGCAGATCGAGGTGACCGGTGGGGGCCGGATCTGGTATCTCCTCGACGTCGCGAAGGAGACCTGCTGGATCACCTTCGCGGGCACAGGACACCCTCGGGCCACGGACCGACGCTGACAGCCCGCCGAACGGCGACGCCGCCCGCCAGCCGCCCGTAGCGGGAGTCGGCCAGCGAGGGAGCCGTCTGTTCCCTGCCCGGACACGCCCCGCCGAGGCCTCGTTTTCTGGACTTGCTGGTCCATTTTTCTGAGCGCACAGTGGTCCGCACCTGACCGGGAAACCGAGCACACGGAGGCTGATCATGGGTACGCGACTGGCAGGAAAGACCGCGCTGGTGACCGGATCCACCAGCAACATCGGGCGGGCGATCGCGGAGGCGTTCGCCGCCGAGGGCGCGCATGTCGTCGTCTCGGGGCGGAGTGCCGAGCGCGGGGCGGAGGTGGTCGACGGGATCCGGGCACGGGGCGGCCGCGCCGAGTTCGTGCGGGCCGACCTGGACGGCAGCGCCGCCGCCTCGCACAGGCTGGCCGAGGAGGCGACCCGGGTGCTGGGCGGCCGTATCGACGTACTCGTCAACAACGCCGGCATCTACCCGGCCGACCCCACCCCCGCCACCGACGAGAAGACCTTCGACCGGGTCTACGCGGTCAACGTCAAGGCCCCCTTCTTCCTGACGGGGGCCGTCGCACCCGCCATGGCCGAGGCGGGCGCGGGCGCGATCATCAACCTGAGTTCGTGGATCGTACGCCTGGGCATCCCCGTCGGCGCGCTGTACAGCTCCACCAAGGGGGCCGTGGAGGCCCTGACCCGCGCCTGGGCTGCCGAGTTCGGGCCGCAGGGGGTGCGGGTGAACGCGATCTCGCCGGGCGCGGTCCTGCCGTCGGACGCCGAGGTGGCCGAGATCGGCGGGGCCATGATGAAGGGGACACCGGCGGGCGGGATGGGCACGCCGGAGGCGATCGCGAGCGCGGCGGTGTACCTGGCCGCCGACGAGTCGACGTTCGTGCACGGGACCGTGCTGGACGTGGACGGCGGCCGTACCGGTGTCGCGGTCGTCGCCGCCTGACGATCCCCGCGACCGGGCCGCCCCGGCGGCCGTCGCGGCGCGACGAGCCCTACGACCAGGCGGTCCGGCGGTCCGGCGGCCCCGCGGCCCCGCGGCCGTCGCAGCGTGCCGAGCCCCGCGGTCCGGCGGTCACCTCGGCGCGACGGCCTCCGCCGGGGTCAGGTCGCGGCGCAGGTCCGCGAGCCCCTGGTCGAGGGCGGCGCGCAGATGGGCGGACGAGCCCGTCGCCAGCAGGATGGACACCCCGCCCTGGATCGCGGCCAGCAGCGCGGCGGCCCGCGCCTCCACGTCGAACTCGGCCGACGGGCCCCCGGCCGCCCGCAACGCCCGCATCCCGGCCGCCAGGCTCTCCTGCCAGCGCCGCATCAACTCGGCGACGATCGCCCGCGCCCCCGGCGTCGAGCGCCCGACCTGGAGGAAGAGCGACCCGAGGGGACACGTGTCCCCCAGGATCTCGTAGCGGGCAACCACTGCGTCCCGCCACCGCTCCCAGTTCTCCCAGGAGTCGAGGCACCCCAGATACGGCTGCTGGTCCTCCAGCACCTGGTCCGCCTCGTAGTGCGCGACGGCGAGCAGCAGTTCGTCCTTGCCGCCGGGGAAGTAGTGGAAGAGCTGGCTCTTGCTGGTGCCGGTGCGCGCCATGATGTCGTCGAGGGTGACCGAGCCGACGCCCTGCTCCCGCAGTACCTCGGCAGCCCCCTCGACGATCCGGTGCCGGGTGGCCTTGCCCTTGACCGTGAGTTCCCTGCGCATCGACCGGCCCTCCGGAGAATGGACTGTACGGTCCACCGTACGGGCCGGTCGCCCGGACCTACCCCACCGCCAGCAGGATCGCCAGCAGCACCGCGCCCGCGACGACCGGCGCGGTCACCTCGTAGGCCCACCGCACCGTCACCTCGCCCTGCGCCGACTCCGCCGCCTCCCTGCTCTCCAGCAGCTCCCGCAGGTCGTCCATGACCCGGTCGGTCTCCGCGCGCGTCGGCCCGGTCGCGCCGTCGGTGTCGCGCAGCGCCCGGAACCCGCCGCCGAACCCGCCGGGCATCCGCCCCGCGGCCCCCTGCCGCCCGCGCTGCGCGTCCGCCTCCGCCTTGGCCGTGCGGCGCGCCGCCTTCTTGCGGCCGCGCAGGGACACCGGGATCGACCACAGCTGGTACTTCGTACCCGACTTGGCGATCACCTCGTTCGAGTAGCCGGAGCGCAGCGCGGCGACCTCCCCCCACGGCAACGTGACCACCCGGAACGGATTGCGCACCCGCAGCCGGTCCTCGCCCGCGAACACCGCGGGCCGCAGGGTGAAGGCGATCACCAGCGGCACGACGAGGATCATCCCGGCCAGGGCGAGCCAGGGGGTGCGGCCGTGCCCGCGGATCAGCGCGTCGACGCCGAGCCAGCAGATGATGGCGAGCAGCAGGACACCGCCGACCACCGCCATGGGTGAGCGGTAGACGCGGTCCTTGACGAGGGGCGTGGTCATGCCGCCGATTCTGCCTCAGCCCGCCGGGGGACGGCCGATCGCCTCCACTCCCCGCGCCCCTTCGCCCCGCACAAGAACCACTCCCTCGGGGTGTACAGCCGCTACGCGCGTAGATATGCTCGGCTGGTGACCATGCCCACCACCGCACCCCACGCACTTGCTGACGTCACCGCGTCCGACAGCACGCTGCGCCGCTTCCTCCACGGGCTGCCCGGCGTCGACGCGGTCGGCCTGGAGGCGCGCGCCGCCTCCCTCGGCACCCGTTCGATCAAGACCACCGCGAAGGCGTACGCCATCGACCTCGCCATCTCGATGGTCGACCTGACGACGCTGGAAGGCGCGGACACCCCGGGCAAGGTCCGGGCGCTCGGCGCCAAGGCGGTCCACCCGGACCCCACGGACCGTACGACCCCCGCCACGGCCGCCGTCTGCGTCTACCCCGACATGGTGGCCGCCGCGAAGGAGGCCGTCGCCGGTTCGTCCGTCAAGGTCGCCTCCGTCGCCACCGCCTTCCCCGCGGGCCGCGCGGCCCTGCCGGTGAAGCTCGCCGACGTGCGGGACGCCGTGGCCGCGGGCGCCGACGAGATCGACATGGTCATCGACCGCGGCGCGTTCCTCGCGGGGAACTACCGCAAGGTGTACGACGAGATCGTCGCCGTGAAGGAGGCCTGCGGGGCCGCCGCCCGACTCAAGGTCATCTTCGAGACCGGCGAGCTGTCGACGTACGACAACATCCGCCGGGCCTCCTGGCTCGGCATGCTGGCGGGCGCCGACTTCATCAAGACCTCCACCGGCAAGGTCGCCGTCAACGCCACCCCCGCGAACACCCTCCTGATGCTGGAGGCCGTGCGCGACTTCCGTGCGCAGACGGGCGTCCAGGTCGGCGTGAAGCCCGCCGGCGGCATCCGTACCAGCAAGGACGCGATCAAGTTCCTCGTCCTGGTCAACGAGACCGCGGGCCAGGACTGGCTGGACAGCCACTGGTTCCGCTTCGGCGCCTCCTCGCTCCTGAACGACCTGCTGATGCAGCGTCAGAAGCTGGCCACCGGCCGCTACTCCGGTCCCGACTACGTGACGGTGGACTGATCACCATGGCCAAGGAAAAGATGACCACCGCATTCGAGTACGCACCGGCGCCCGAGTCCCGCTCCGTCGTCGACATCGCGCCCTCCTACGGCCTCTTCATCGACGGCGAGTTCACGGACGCGGCCGACGGCAAGGTCTTCAAGACGGTCAGCCCGTCCACCGAGGAGGTCCTCTCCGAGGTCGCCCGGGCCGGCGCCGAGGACGTGGACCGGGCCGTCAAGGCCGCCCGCAAGGCGTTCGAGAAGTGGTCCGCGCTGCCGGGCTCCGAGCGGGCCAAGTACCTCTTCCGCATCGCCCGCATCATCCAGGAGCGCAGCCGTGAGCTGGCCGTCCTGGAGACACTGGACAACGGCAAGCCGATCAAGGAGACGCGCGACGCGGACCTCCCCCTGGTCGCCGCGCACTTCTTCTACTACGCGGGCTGGGCCGACAAGCTCGACCACGCGGGCTACGGCGCGAACCCGCGGCCGCTGGGCGTCGCCGGCCAGGTCATCCCCTGGAACTTCCCGCTGCTGATGCTCGCGTGGAAGATCGCCCCGGCGCTCGCCACCGGCAACACGGTGGTCCTCAAGCCCGCCGAGACGACCCCCCTGTCCGCGCTCTTCTTCGCGGACGTCTGCCGCCAGGCGGGCCTGCCCAGGGGCGTCGTCAACATCCTTCCCGGGTACGGCGACGCGGGCGCCGCGCTCGTCGCCCACCCCGACGTGAACAAGGTCGCCTTCACCGGTTCCACCGCCGTCGGCAAGGAGATCGCGCGCACGGTCGCGGGCACCCGCAAGAAGCTGACGCTGGAGCTGGGCGGCAAGGGCGCGAACATCGTCTTCGACGACGCTCCCGTCGACCAGGCCGTCGAAGGCATCGTCACCGGCATCTTCTTCAACCAGGGCCAGGTCTGCTGCGCGGGTTCCCGTCTGCTCGTCCAGGAGTCGATCCACGACGAGCTGCTCGACTCCCTCAAGCGCCGCCTGTCGACGCTCCGGCTCGGCGACCCGCTGGACAAGAACACCGACATCGGCGCGATCAACTCGGCCGAGCAGCTGGCCCGGATCACCGCGCTCGCCGAGCAGGGCGAGGCGGAGGGTGCCGAGCGCTGGTCCCCGACCTGCGAACTCCCGTCCGCCGGCTACTGGTTCGCCCCGACGCTGTTCACGAACGTCACCCAGGCGCACACCATCGCCCGCGACGAGATCTTCGGCCCGGTCCTGTCGGTCCTCACCTTCCGCACCCCGGACGAGGCGGTGGCGAAGGCCAACAACACGCAGTACGGCCTGTCCGCCGGCATCTGGACGGAAAAGGGGTCGCGGATCCTTGCGGTCGCGAACAAGCTGCGCGCGGGCGTCGTCTGGTCCAACACGTTCAACAAGTTCGACCCGACCTCGCCGTTCGGCGGGTACAAGGAGTCGGGCTTCGGCCGCGAGGGCGGTCGTCACGGCCTGGAGGCATACCTCGATGTCTGACCGCAACGACCGTCTGAGCGTCTTCAAGACCTACAAGCTGTACGTCGGCGGGAAGTTCCCGCGTTCCGAGAGCGGCCGGGTGTACGAGGTGACCGACGCAAAGGGCAACTGGCTGGCCAACGCGCCGCAGTCGAGCCGCAAGGACGCCCGGGACGCGGTCGTCGCCGCCCGCAAGGCGTTCGGCGGCTGGGCCGGGGCCACCGCCTACAACCGGGGCCAGGTCCTCTACCGCGTCGCGGAGATGCTGGAGGGCCGCCGGGACCAGTTCGTGCGCGAGGTCGCCGACGCGGAGGGCCTCGGCAAGTCCAAGGCCGCCGTGGTCGTGGACGCGACGATCGACCGCTGGGTCTGGTACGCGGGCTGGACCGACAAGATCGCCCAGGTGGTCGGCGGCGGCAACCCGGTCGCGGGGCCCTACTTCAACCTCTCCTCCCCCGAACCGACCGGCGTGGTGGCCGTCCTGGCCCCGCAGGAGTCGTCGTTCCTCGGCCTGGTGTCGGTGATCGCCCCGGTGATCGCGACCGGCAACACGGCGGTGGTGGTGGCGAGCGAGCGGGCGCCGCTCCCGGCCCTCTCCCTCGCCGAGGTGCTGGCCACCTCCGACGTCCCCGGTGGTGTCGTCAACGTCCTCTCCGGCCGTACCAAGGAGATCGCGCCGACCCTGGCGTCCCACCAGGACGTCAACGCGATCGACCTCGCGGGCGCCGACGAGGCGCTGGCCAAGGAGCTGGAGATCGCGGCGGCCGACAACCTCAAGCGCGTCCTGCGTCCACAGCCTGTGGACGACTGGACGGCGACACCCGGGACCGACCGCATGACGGCGTTCCTGGAGACGAAGACGGTGTGGCACCCGACGGGTTCCCTGGGCGCGTCGGGCTCCGCGTACTGACCCCGAGCCCGAAACCGGCGAGCCGTGCTTCCCGCGCATCCAGGGGGAGCACGGCTCTTCGCCTTCCCGCACCCTCGGCGCCGCCGGGGGACTCCACAGCCCGACACCGCTGACTGAATTGCTCACAAGATGCATCATGTGAAACCATGTGCACATGGTTGAGATCGCCATCAGCGCAGCCCGTTCCCAGCTCGGCGACCTGGTCCGCCGTGCCGCCCACGGCCGCGAGACCATCGCCCTCACCGACCACGGCCACGTCGCCGCACTCCTCGTATCGCCGCAGGTGATAGAGGACTTCGAAGATGCCCTGGCGGTGGCGGACTACCAGCGGCGCAAGGCCGAGGGAACACTCGGCCCCGGCATCCCGATGGCAGAGGTTCGCCGACGGCTGGGGCTCGAACAGCGGTGAAGTACGAGATCGTCTTCGAGCCGCACGCCCTCGACTCGGCAGCTCGGTCCCTGAAGGAAGATCCGAGCGGCCTGCCCCTGGTCCTGGACACCATCGACAAACTGGCCGATGACCCCCGTCCGGCGGCGTCGACTCCGTACGGATCGGCCGACATCCGCCGGCTCCGTGTCGGCGACTATCGCGTCCTGTACGTCATTGACGAAGGGGTGATCCACATCATGGTGACGCACCTCGGACGTACGGCCTGAAGCACCCGTCAGGGACGTGGGGAACCGTCGGCCGGTCACGACGGGCCCGCGGTTCCCCCTGCGTTCAGCCTCCCAGGAGCAACTGCCCCACCACCGGCAGGTCCCCGATCGACGGCGCCTCCGCCACCGGTTCCGTCAGCGGCTTGGAGGTCAGCGGCTTGAAGTCGGCCAGCTGGGTGCCGACTCCGTTGTCCAGGGGGTCGACGCCCGTGCCCGCGAGCGGGTTGGGCTTCAGGCCCGCGACCGGTCCCGTGACGTAGGGCAGCAGACCGCCCAGTGCGGTCAGTCCCGCCTGCGGGTCGACGGGGCCGACGGAGGTGGGCCGGTGCCGTACCGCGTCCTGCGCGGGCTGCGGGGCCGCGGCGGCCGTCGCGGCGCCCGCGCCGAGCGCGACGGAGGCGGTCGCGAGAGCGATCAGCGCGCGCTGGACGGTCGGGTTCGGGGAGGACGCGGGTCGGGACATCGCAGGTGCCACCTTCGGGTGCGCAGGGTGATCGTGTCGGCACACAGGGTAGTTGAGGTGAGACTCACGCTCAAAAGCCGACCCGCGGGGTCGGCAGGAGGCTCCCCATACGTCAAACTGGTGTTCCGTGAGCATTCATCCTCCGCCCCCCGCCCGCGTCGTGCTGCTGTGCGGCCCCTCGGGCTCGGGCAAGTCCCTCGTCGCCGCCCGTTCCGGGCTTCCCGTGCTGCGTCTCGACGACTTCTACAAGGAGGGCGACGACCCGACCCTGCCGCTCGTGGCGGGGAGTTCGGACATCGACTGGGACCACCCGCAGTCCTGGGACGCGGAGGTCGCGGTCGAGGCCATCGGCCGGCTGTGCGCGACGGGTTCGGCGGGTGTGCCGGTGTACGACATCTCGCTGAGCGCCCGCACCGGCGAGGAGACGCTGCACATCGGCCGCACCCCGCTGTTCATCGCGGAGGGCATCTTCGCCGCCGAGATCGTGGAGCGCTGCCGCGAACTGGGGCTGCTGGCCGACGCGCTGTGTCTCAGCCGGGGTCCGCTGAAGACCTTCCGGCGCCGCTTCCTGCGCGACCTCAGGGAGGGCCGCAAGTCGGTGCCGTTCCTGCTGCGCCGCGGCTGGCGGCTGATGCGCGCGGAACGCACCATCGTGGCCCGCCAGGTGTCCCTGGGCGCCCACCCGTGCGACCGGGACGAGGCGCTGAGCCGGATGGCGGCGGCCGCGGTGGGCCGGCAGAGCAGGGACCACACCCGGACCCCGGCGGCCTGACCGTTCGCAGGCGGGCGAAGGAAAGACGTGGCCCGCCAAGTGCCCCGCGGCGCATCCCTGCGACCGCGACGAGGCGCTCAGCCGGATGGCCACCGCCGCAGTGGGCCGACAGCGAGGCATGACGAAAGCGGGACTGGACGGACCCCCCGGCCCTCCAGTCCCGCTTCCCCCGTCGCTCCGCCGAACACCCCCGTGTCCCCCGTTGCGGAGCTCCCCCGTGCTTTCGAGCCCCCCCCCGGACTCGTTTCCCCCGTGGGTCCCCCCGGACCCTCCACCGGGCCCCCGTTTCCCCCGGTTTCCCCGTCGGGATCCCCCCGGATCCCCTTACCTTCAGGCGACGAGCTCCCCGAAGGCGTCCTCCTCGTCACGGCCGAAGCTGAGGACCTCGTCCTCACGCAGCCGGCGGAGCGACCGCCAGATGCTGGACTTCACCGTGCCGACACTGATGTCGAGGATCTCCGCGATCTCCGGGTCCGTGCGGCCCTCGTAGTAGCGCAGGACCAGCATGGTGCGCTGGAGCTCGGGGAGCCGGGCGAGCGCCTGCCACAGGACCGCGCGCAGCTCGGTGCCGCTCATCGCGTCCGTGTCGCCGGGCGTCTCCGGCAGTTCCTCGGTCGGGTACTCGTTGAGCTTGCGGCGCCGCCAGGCGCTGATGTGCAGGTTGGTCATGGTCCGGCGCAGGTAGCCGCCGACGGCCGCCTTGTCGCTGATCCGCTCCCACGCCCGGTACGTCGAGAACAGCGCGCTCTGCAGCAGGTCCTCGGCCTCGAAGCGGTCGCCGGTCAGGTGGTAGGCGGTCGCGTACAGGGAGGCGCGGCGCTCCTGGACGTAGGCGGTGAACTCCGCCTCCGTCAGCGAGCGGCGCTCCCCCTGGTCCTCCCCGTACGCGGCTGCGCCGGTCTCCCCCGTCCCCCCGTCGACCACCGTCATGTAGGCGGTGTGCTGCCGCCCGGTGCCGCGAGCGCACCCCCGCCCGCTCACGGCACCGGACTTCTCGGAACCCCGGTGCACGTCGTGCAGACGCGTGATCACTGCGCTGGTGCTGTGACCGATCAGCGTGTTCATCTCGCGCCCCCCGTCGTGGACTTCCGGTAGTTCGGTCTGCCCGGGCTTCCCACTTGCTCGGTTGCCCGTGCCGAGAACTCTGCCGGGCCACCTTCACGGCCGTATCCGCCGACTGTCACAGACCTGTCACAGGGGTCCGGCACGGGCGGTCCCCAGCGGGCGCACAGGAGGTGGGGCTATGCGATCCCGGCGGCTCCGAACAGCACAGGTCGTACGACAGGGCCCTCATGGGCCAGAATGAGCCCGTGCCTTCCCTGTTGCTGATCGAGGACGACGACGCCATCCGTACGGCCCTGGAGCTCTCTCTGACGCGCCAGGGACACCGGGTGGCCACCGCTGCGACCGGTGAGGACGGTCTGAAGCTGTTGCGTGAGCAGCGGCCCGATCTGATCGTCCTCGACGTCATGCTGCCCGGGATCGACGGGTTCGAGGTGTGCCGGCGCATCCGGCGCACGGACCAGTTGCCGATCATCCTGCTGACCGCGCGCAGCGACGACATCGACGTGGTGGTCGGCCTGGAGTCCGGTGCCGACGACTACGTCGTCAAGCCCGTCCAGGGCCGGGTGCTGGACGCCCGGATCCGGGCGGTGCTGCGGCGCGGGGAGCGGGAGTCCACCGACTCGGCGACGTTCGGGAACGTCGTCATCGACCGGTCGGCGATGACCGTGACGAAGAACGGCGAGGACCTCCAGCTCACCCCGACCGAGCTGCGGCTGCTCCTGGAGCTGAGCCGGCGTCCCGGTCAGGCGCTGTCCCGGCAGCAGTTGCTGCGGCTGGTCTGGGAGCACGACTACCTCGGTGACTCCCGGCTGGTGGACGCGTGCGTGCAGCGGCTGCGCGCCAAGGTGGAGGACGTGCCCTCGTCCCCGACCCTGATCCGTACCGTGCGTGGTGTCGGCTACCGCCTGGACGCCCCTCAGTGACGGACCGGCAGGAGGGTTTCCGCGGCTGGGCCGCGGATCGCAAGGGAGCCGTGTCCCGGCTGCGTTTCACCAGTCTGCGGCTGCGGCTCGTGGTCGTCTTCGGGCTCGTCGCGCTGACCGCCGCGGTGTCCGCGTCCGGCATCGCGTACTGGCTCAACCGCGAGGCCGTGCTCACCCGTACCCAGGACGCGGTGCTGCGCGACTTCCAGCAGGAGATGCAGAACCGGGCCGGCGCCCTGCCCGTCCACCCCACCCAGGACGAACTGCAGCGCACGGCCGGGCAGATGGCCAACAGCAGCCAGCGCTTCAGCGTCCTGCTGGTCGGCGACGGCGCCGACGGCAAGGTGGTGTACGGCAATTCGGGCGGGCTCAGCGGGTTCGCGCTGGACGAGGTGCCGGCGTCGCTGCGCAAGGCCGTCGACAAGCAGCAGAAGATCACCGACGCCAACAAGTCGGCGTACCACCTGTACTGGCAGCGGGTCGTCGACCACGGCACGCCGTATCTCGTCGCCGGCACGCGGCTGAGCGGCGGCGGACCGACCGGCTACATGATGAAGTCCCTCGAACCGGAGGCGAAGGACCTCAACTCCCTCGCCTGGTCGCTCGGTATCGCCACCGCGCTGGCGCTGATCGGCTCCGCGCTGCTCGCGCAGGCCGCCGCCACGACCGTGCTGAAGCCGGTGCACCGGCTGGGTGTCGCCGCGCGGCGGCTCGGCGAGGGCCGGCTGGACACCCGGCTGCGGGTCTCCGGCACCGACGAACTCGCGGACCTGTCACGGACGTTCAACGACGCCGCCGAGGCGCTGGAGAAGCGGGTCGACGACATGGCCGCCCGGGACGAGGCGTCCCGGCGGTTCGTCGCCGACATGAGCCACGAGCTGCGCACCCCGCTCACCGCGATCACCGCCGTGACGGAGATCCTGGAGGAGGAGCTGGAGGCGGAGTCCGGTTCGATCGACCCGATGATCGAGCCCGCCGTCCGGCTGGTGGTCAGCGAGACACGCCGCCTCAACGACCTCGTCGAGAACCTGATGGAGGTCACCCGCTTCGACGCCGGCACGGCCCGTCTCGTCCTCGACGACGTCGACATCGCCGACCAGATCACCGCCTGCATCGACGCCCGCGCCTGGCTGGACGCGGTGGACCTGGACGCCGAGCGCGGCATCCACGCCCGTCTCGACCCGCGCCGCCTCGACGTCATCCTCGCCAACCTGATCGGCAACGCGCTCAAGCACGGCGGCTCCCCGGTACGGGTGTCGGTGCGGATGGACCAGCAGGAGGGCGGCGAACTGGTGATCGCGGTCCGCGACCACGGTCCCGGTATCCCCGAGGACGTGCTCCCGCACGTCTTCGACCGGTTCTACAAGGCCAGCGCCTCCCGGCCGCGCTCCGAGGGCAGCGGCCTGGGCCTGTCCATCGCGACGGAGAACGCCCGTATCCACGGCGGTTCGATCACCGCCGCCAACTCCCCCGAGGGCGGCGCGGTGTTCACGCTCCGGCTGCCCCGGGACGCCTCGGCGCTGACCGAGGAGACGAAGGATGCCGGAGGCTCCGGGGAAGCCGGAAGGACCGGGGAGAAGGGCGCGTGATGCACGTACCGAGACTCCTGGGCGTCGCCGCGCTCGCGCTCGCGCTCGCCGGGTGCGGGATCCGGGCGACCGAGGTACCGACCGACTTCGGCGGGGCGCCGTCGCGGGTGCCGTGCTCGATGCCCCAGCCCGATCTGTCGGCGCAGTCCTCGCGGGGGGTGCCGGTGCAGGTGTTCCTGCTGTGCGGGGCCTCGCTGGTGACCGTCGACCGGGAGGTGCGCGTCCCCGACGGCACGGCGGACGCCAAGCGGCGGGTGATCGTCGCCCAGGGGCTGCTGGACCAGCTCGCCGAGACGCCGTCGGCCGCCGAGAAGGAGGCGGGCTACACGACGTACGTGCGCGGCGGGATGAGCGTCGGCGGGCCGCGGCGCGGGGACCCCGACGACACGCTGCGGCTGAGCACGTCGCCGCCGCAGCTGACGTCGTACGCCCTCGCCCAGATCGTGTGCACGCTGTCCGACTCGGCGGCCGCGGAGGGCGACGGGTCGGTGATCCTCGGGGGGCCGGGGCCGGAGCCGTTGCGGCGGTACGCGTGCACGGACGCGGTGCGGAACGCTCCGAGCGGGAACCGGCCGCCGTCCGGTGAGGTCGCTTCCGGGTGAGGGGGGTCGGGGCGCCCAGTGGGGTGCCACCTCGGGTTGTGGGGCGGGTGCGGGTCGCATTCGGTTGATCGCGCAGTTCCTCCCCCAGCCTTCGGCCGGGGGCACCCCCAGCGCCCCTTTCAGGGGCGCTGTCGGGGGCGCGTGTTGGCGGGCTCACGCCCCTGTCCGGAACCGTTCGGGTGCGCGCGGGCGTCTTGGGGGGCGTGCAGCGTCAAGGGTTCATCGGCGGGAGCGCCGGGATTCGGGTCCGTGCGGCGGGGGGTGTTCTCCTCGCCGCGCACCTCGCGCTCGTCGCCTGGCTGATGCTGCGCCCGCTGGACGTGCCCTGGGTGATGCCCGCCAACCTGCACCCGTTCGCCGGCATCCGGGCCGACCTGGCGCTGGGACCCCGCGAGGCGGCGCACCGCATCGGTGAGGGGCTCGCGCTGCTCGCGCCGCTGGGGGTGCTGCTGCCGATGGCGCACGGCAGGGTCCGCGTCTCCCCGCTCGGGTCCCTGGTCGGTACGGCCACCACGGCCGCCCTGCTCTCCCTGGGCATCGCCCTGTTGCAGACCGGGGTGCCCGGGCGGGTGGTGGACGTCGACTCGATCCTGCTGAACACCGTCGGGGTGGTCGTCGCGCACCTCGCGGTGGTCCCGGCGGCCCGTGCCCGGCTCCGCCGCAGGGACCGGCGGGAGCGGTCGGCCGCCGTCCTCCAGGAGGACCCGGCTCAGGGTCGTACCCCGACGATTCCCAGGGTCGGGATCGCCCCGTAGAGCGACGCTTCGACCCGGTTCGTCTCCGTACCGTGGTGGGCAGACGAGGGGCCGTACGGGTCCTCTCGCACCGGACGCTCACGAAGGAGCCGCAGATGTCCAGCCTCGCCCGCCCCACCCACGGCCGCATGATCGGCGGAGTGTGCGCCGCGCTGGCCCGGCGCTTCGGCACCTCCGCCACCACGATGCGGGTGGTTTTCCTGCTGTCCTGCCTGCTGCCCGGCCCGCAGTTCCTGCTCTACATAGCCCTGTGGATCCTCCTCCCCTCGGAGGAGAAGGCCACCGCCTGGTGATCCCCCGGGTACGACAACGCCGTCGGGGCGCTCCGGAGCGGTCCGGGGCGCCCCGACGGTGTCACCGCCCGGCCGGGGAGAGGGTCAGCCGAGCGGAATCCCGTTGACCGGCAGGCCGTGGGTGGGCAGGCCCTGCACCGGCAGTCCGCCGAGGAGGCCGGCCACCGGCTTGGTCGGGCCGCCCGCGAGGACCTGCTGGACGGCGGGCTGCACGGCGGTCAGTCCGGCACCGAGGGCACTCTGCCCCTGCGTCACGGCCTCCCCGGCACCCGGCAGCGCCTTGGAGACGTTCTCGGCCGGCAGCGTCTTGGTGACGGTGTCCAGGGCCTGGGAGGAGTCCGGGACGGCCGGGGCCGCGTTGGCCGCGCCCGCGCCGACGGCGGCGAAGGCGGCACCGAGGGCGGCGACACCGAGGGTCTTGGCAGCAGACTGCTTCATCGTCAATGCGTCCTTGGAATGCGGTGGGGATCGACAACATGTTGAGCGGTCCACGACCGTAAACATGGCGGACCGCCCACCGCAAACATCGAAATGCGGACGGCTTGTGAAAGCGCGTCCGCATTCCGCACCCCGCCCGGATGCCCCGTCAGCCCTCCGTGTCGGCAGAGCCGCTGGTGGAAGCGGTCTGCCGGAACAGCCATTCGGATTTCAGCTCTGCATATCCGGGCTTGACGACGTCATTGATCATGGCAAGGCGTTCATCGAAAGGAATGAACGCTGATTTCATCGCATTGACGGAGAACCACTGGAGGTCGTCGAGCGTGTAACCGAACGCCTCGACGAGGTGCTCGAATTCCCGGCTCATACTGGTACCGGACATGAGACGGTTGTCCGTGTTGACGGTGGCGCGGAAGTGGAGCCGGCGGAGCAGCCCGATCGGGTGGCCGGCGTAGGAGTCGGCGGCTCCGGTCTGGAGGTTGGAGCTGGGACACAGCTCCAGCGGAATCCGCTTGTCCCGGACGTAGGAGGCGAGCCGGCCGAGCCTGACCGTGCCGTCCTCGTGGACCTGGATGTCGTCGATGATCCGGACGCCGTGCCCGAGCCGGTCGGCGCCGCACCACTGCAACGCCTGCCAGATGGACGGCAGCCCGAAGGCCTCGCCGGCGTGGATGGTGAAGTGGTTGTTCTCGCGCTTGAGGTACTCGAAGGCGTCGAGGTGCCGGGTGGGCGGGTAGCCCGCCTCGGCGCCCGCGATGTCGAAGCCCACGACGCCCAGGTCCCGGTAGCGGTTGGCGAGTTCGGCGATCTCCAGGGAGCGGGCCGCGTGCCGCATGGCGGTGAGCAGGGCGCCGACCCGGATCCGCCGGCCGTTCTCCCGGGCGAGGGCCTCGCCCTGCCGGAAGCCCTCGTTGACGGCCTCGACGACGTCCTCCAGGGTCAGCCCCCGTTCCAGGTGCTGCTCGGGGGCGTAGCGCACCTCGGCATAGACGACGCCGTCCTCGGCCAGGTCCTCGGCGCACTCGCGCGCGACCCGGACCAGTGCTTCCCGGGTCTGCATCACGCCGACGGTGTGCGAGAAGGTCTCCAGGTACCGCTCCAGCGAGCCGGAGTCGGCGGCCTCCCGGAACCAGATGCCGAGCTTGTCCGGGTCGCTCTCCGGGAGGTGGGTGTACCCGGTCTCCCGGGCGAGATCGGCGACCGTGCCGGGACGCAGGCCGCCGTCGAGGTGGTCGTGCAGCAGAACCTTGGGCGCCCGGCGGATCTGGTCCGGCGTCGGGGTGTTCGCGGTGCTCTGGCTCGTCATTTCCGCACTCTAACTCCTACGCGCGTAGATCACCCGGCACTCGACTTTTTCCCTCTCCGTCGATACGCAACGGTGACCCCACGGACGGGTCAAGTCCACCGCGACTTCTGACACTGTTCTGTCATGGCACAGCAAGCGACACCGGTGCGAACGGCCAGACTGGGCAGGGTAGTCGGCCAGGAGCCGAGGGCGGTGAGCGGAGCGGTCCTGCTGCTCCCGGGCGGCGAGGAGAACTCCGCGCGCAAGCCGTCCCTCGTATGGGCGACGGCGTTCGTCCGCGCGGTCGGCCGCAGGCTCGCCCGCGACGGCCGCGACGAGGGCCTCGCCGCGCATGTCGTCCACTACCGCTACCGCGGCTGGAACGGCAGCGAGGCGCACCTGGCGTGCGATGCGAACTGGGCGGCCGACGAGGTGGTACGACGCTACGGCGACGTGCCCGTCTGCCTGCTGGGCGTCGGGATGGGCGGCCGGGCGGCGCTGCGTGCGGGGGGCCACGAGGCCGTCAACTCGGTGGTGTCCATCGCCCCTTGGCTGCCGGAGGCGGATGTGGCGGCGCCTGAGGAACCGGTTCGGCAGCTGGCGGGCCGCCGGGTGCTGATCGTGCACGGCACGAACGACGAACGGACCGATCCGGAGCTGTCGTTCCGGCTGGCGGCGCGGGCGAAGAAGGCGAACCGGGAGGTGTGCCGGTTCGAGGTGCACTCCGACGGGCACGGGTTGCATCAGCACCGGGACGAAGTGCTCGCGCTGGCCTCGGACTTCGTGATGGGGGCGTTGTACGGGTGTGCGCTGTCGCGGCCGGTGGAGGACGCGCTGGCCGCGCCGCCGCCGATCGGGTTGCGGATGCCACTTGCCGCGGGCTTCGGGCGGTCGCTCCGTAAGGGCTGATGTCCGGTTACGGGGTGCGGGTGGTGCGTGGCTGGTCGCGCAGTTCCTCCCCCAGCCTCCGGCCGGGGGGACCCCCAACGCCCCTAGGCAAGGAGACTCCCCCGCCTTGAAAGCAGGAACTTCTTGAAAGCCGCCACCGGCGGGGTGTCCGGGTGGCCCTCCAGCCAGGCCACGCCGATCTCGCGTGCCGCCCGTGGGGCCGTGACCGTCAGTTCCACGACCCCCGGGCGGGGGAAGGCGGGCGGGGGGAGCAACGCCACCCCCAACCCGGCGGCCACCAGGCCCCTCAGGGTCTCCGCCTCCTCCCCCTCGAAGGCGATACGGGGCCGGAAGCCCGCCTCCTCGCAGAGGTCGTCGGTGATGCGGCGCAGGCCGTAGCCCGGTTCCAGGGTCACGAAGGTCTCGTCGGCCGCCTCCGCCAGGCGGACGCGTCTGCGGGTGGCCAGGCGGTGGTCGGCCGGGACCACCAGCCGGAGTTTCTGTTCGTCCAGGCGGCGGGCCACCAGGTCGGGCGCGTCCGGGACCGGGGAGGTCAGGCAGAGGTCCAGCTCCCCCGCGCGGAGCTTCTCGAGCATCGCCTCGCCGTAGTTCTGGACGAGGCTGAAGCGGATCCGGGGGTGGTCGAGCCGGAACGCCTGGAGCAGGCCGGGCACCGTCTCCGCGCCCATGGTGTGCAGGAAGCCGAAGGCGACCTTGCCGGTGGTGGGGTCGGCGTCGGCACGTACCTCGTCGGCGGCGCGCCGCACCTCGGCGAGGGCACGTTCGACCGAGGTGAGGAAGGTGCGGCCGGCGGGGGTCAGGGAGACGGTGCGGCCGTGGCGGCTGAAGAGGTCGACGCCGAGGTCCTCCTCCAGGCGGGCCACCGCGCGGGAGAGGGTGGACTGGGGGACGCCGAGTTCCTGCGCGGCCCTGGTGACGTGCTCCGTGCGGGCCACTCCGGCGAAGTACGCGAGGCGGGGAGCCAGCGACATCGTCATGTCTTCTGTGTCACTGAACGGTGACAGCCGCTCCGCCGACCTGTGCTGATGCTCCATGGGAACGATTATGGCAATTCCATGCATTGGACGGATCAAGAGGGGGTCCGTACGTTCGAAGCATGTCTCCCGCCAGTACCGAGGCGTCCACCACCGTGGTCGCCGTCCCGTCCGCTCCCCCCGCCGACTCCCGGCTGACCCCGGGCGGTCCCGGCTACCGCCGGATGAGCTTCGCGCTCTTCCTCGCCGGTGTCGCGACCTTCGCCCTCCTCTACTCCACGCAGGCGCTGCTGCCCCTGATCTCCGACGGCTTCGGGGTGACCGCGAGCGACGCCAGCTGGACGGTGGCGGCGGCGACCGGCGGTCTGGCGCTGTTCGTCATCCCGATGAGCGCCCTGTCCGAGCGTTTCGGGCGCCGTACGGTCATGACGGCGTCGCTGGCGGTGGCGGTGACCGTCGGCCTGCTGGTCCCCTTCGCGCCCTCGCTGGGCGTACTGGTCGTGCTCCGCGGCGTCCAGGGCGCGGCACTGGCGGGCCTGCCGGCCTCGGCGCAGGCCTACCTGGCGGAGGAGGTCCGCCCGAAGGCCCTGGTGACGGCCATCGGCCTGTTCGTCGCGGGCAACAGCGTCGGCGGGATGAGCGGCCGGGTCATCACCGGCTGGGTGGCACAGGAGTGGGGCTGGCGGGTCGCCGTCGGCACCATCGGCGTGGTCGCCGTCGGCTGCGCGGTGGCCTTCCGGCTGCTGCTGCCCGCCCCGCGGCACTTCACGGCGGGCTCGCTGCACCCGCGCCGCCTGCTCGGCACGGTCCGCGACCACCTCGCCAACCCGCTGCTGCGCCGGCTGTACGCGATCGGCGCGCTCTTCATGACCGTCTTCGGCGGCGTCTACACGGTGATCGGCTACCGCCTGACCGAGGAGCCGTTCTCGCTCCCCCAGGGCATCATCGGCTCGATCTTCCTGGTGTACCTGGTCGGCACGGTGTCGGCGTCCGCGGCGGGCCGGCTGGTGGGCCGCCTCGGCCGCCGGGGCGCCCTCTACCTGGGCGGCGGTACGACGGCCACCGGCCTGCTGCTCTCCCTGGCCGACTCGCTCCCGCTGGTCCTGCTCGGCCTCGTCCTGATCACCGCGGGGTTCTTCGCGGGCCACGCGGTGGCCTCCTCCGCGGTCAGCAGGACGGCGACCCACGGCCGCGCCCAGGCCTCGGCCCTCTACCAGTCCGCGTACTACATCGGCTCCAGCGCGGGCAGCACGGTCGGCGCGCTGGCGTTCCACGCCCAGGGCTGGTCGGGCACGGTGAGCGTCGGCCTCCTGGCGATAGCGGGTGTGGTCACCATCACGGTCCTCGGCTCACTCGCAGCCCGCCGCAGTGTCATGGCCAACGCCCACTGAAGCGCTCCTGAAGGGGCGCTGGGGGTCCCCCCGGCCGGCGGCACCGCACCCGCCACCGCACCCCGCACCCCACCCTCCTAGGCGACCCACCCCCACCTGCACGTTCTGCGACTTCGGACGCCGTTGTCAGTCCCCTGCGCTAGCTTTCAGGTGCTGGAGCGCGAAGGCGCGTGAGAAGGCCACGTGGGGTGGGTGGACGGCATGAGCAACAGCACGGCGACCGCGGAGCTGGACGTCGCACTGGAGAAGCACCGGACCGAGCTGACCGGGTACTGCTACCGGATGCTCGGCTCCTCCTTCGAGGCCGAGGACGCCGTGCAGGACACCCTGGTGCGGGCCTGGCGGAGCTACGCCACGTTCGAGGGCCGCTCCAGCCTGCGGTCGTGGCTGTACCGGATCGCGACCAACGTCTGCCTGGACATGCTGAACGCGGGCAACAAGCGGGCCAGGCCGATGGACCTCAGCGAGTCGACGCCGCTCGCCCAGGCGGCGCTCTCCCCCCGGCCCGACAACACCTGGCTGGAGCCGGTGCCCGACGCGCGCGTGCTGCCCACCGTGGACGACCCGGCGGAGGCGGCCGTGGCCAAGGAGTCCATCCGGCTGGCCTTCATGGCCGCGCTCCAGCAGCTGCCGCCCAAGCAGCGGGCGGTGCTGATCCTGCGCGAGGTACTGGCCTGGAAGGCGAGCGAGGTCGCCGAACTGCTCGGCACCTCGGTCGCCTCGGTGAACAGCGCCCTGCAGCGCGCCCGGGCCACGCTCGCGGAGCAGCAGCAGTCGGGCGCCGCCGCCGAGGTCTCCGACCCGCTGGACGAGGAGCAGCAGAAGCTCCTGGAGCGCTACGTCGCGGCCTTCGAGGGGTACGACATGACGGCGCTGACGGCGCTCCTCCACGAGGACGCCATCATGACGATGCCGCCGTTCGACCTGTGGCTCACCGGTCACGACGACATCGCCGGTTTCATGACCACCCTCGGCTCGGCCTGCGAGGGCTCCCGGCTGTTCCCGGTCCAGGTCAACGGCCTGCCCGGGTTCGCCCAGTACAAGCCCGACCCGGACACCGGCGGCTGGACCCCGTGGTCGATCCAGGTCCTGGAGATCTCAGACGGACGGCTGACCGGGTTCCACTTCTTCCTCGACACCAAGCGCTGGTTCCCGCTCTTCGACCTCCCCCTCCAGCTGGATGCGGAGTCCGACGAACCGGAGCAGGGAGCGTAGCGCGGGGTCGGGGTCGCGCAGCCGTATCCGGCCACCGGCCCGGCGGGCGGTCAGCTCCAGCCGGGCCAGCAGGTCGACGGCCGCGAGGCCCGGCGGTCCCAGGCCGCCGACGTCGCAGACGACGATCCGGGTGCCGTCGCCCCGCAGCAGCGCCCGCAGGTCGTCGCAGAGCCCCGGCACCTCGTCCCTGGCGACGGGGCCGGCCAGCACGAGCACGGCGGGGGTCACGGCATCCACGAGCGGTAGACCGGTGAGGGCCCGGCAACTCATCGGTACGCGCGGTGCCCGCAAGGATCACAAAGTTGACCTGCACCTGACCGGCACCAGAGGGTCAGGTGTATGCCCCACAGATCCTCACCCACTCCGGCACCCACCCGCATACCCGACGGCCTTCCGCGCGCCGAGGGGGTTCCGTGCAAGGGGTGCTGAGCGGCTTCGCGGTGATCGCGATCGTGATCGCCGTCGGTTACGTCCTCGGCCGCGGCGGCCACCTCGGGGCGAACGGCCGCGAGGTCCTCACGAAGCTCGCCTTCCACGTCGCCTCCCCCGCCCTCCTGTTCACCACCCTCGCGAAGGCCGACCTGGCGGTGATCTTCTCCAGCCGCCTCCTGGTGACGGCCCTGTCCACGGCAGCGGCGGCGGGCGCGTTCGTGACGGTGGGTGTCGTACGGGGCTGGGGGGTGGGCCGTACGACGATCGGCGCGCTGTGCTCCAGCTACGTCAACTCCGGCAACCTCGGTATCCCGATCGCGGTGTACGTGCTGGGCGACGCGTCGCTGGTGGCCCCGGTGCTGCTGTTCCAGGTGGTGCTGCTCACTCCGGTCGCCCTGACGGTTCTCGACCTGTCGGGAGCGGGCGAGAAGGGCCCCTGGTGGCGTCGCCTGCTGACCCCGCTGCGCAACCCGATCGCCGTCGGCTCCCTCACCGGAGTCACGGTCTCGGGTCTCGGGATCCACGTCCCGGGCCCGGTCATGGACCCCCTGACCCTGATCGGCAACATGTCCGTCCCGGCGGTCCTGCTCGCCTTCGGCATCTCCCTGCGGGGCAGCACGCTCCCCGGCCGGGGCCGCGAACGCCACCCGGTGTTCCTGTCCGTGGCCCTGAAGTCGGTGGGCCAGCCGCTGGCCGCCTGGGCCCTGGCGTCGACCGTCTTCGACCTGCACGGCGCACCCCTGCTGGACGTGACGGTGACCTCGGCCCTACCGGCCGCACAGAACCTGTACACCTACGCCGGCACCTACCGGGTCGGCGAGGAACTGGCCCGCGACTCGATCCTGCTGTCGACGGTGCTGGCCGTGCCGGTGCTGGTGGTCGTGGCGGCGCTGCTGGGGTGACGCGCCGGTCAGTCGGCGGGGAACTCCGCGGTGTCGATCGTGAGGTCGAACGGCTCCGGCAGCTTGATGGGGTCGCCGAACTTGACCGCGCTGAGGACCCGGCAGACATCACCCTTCGGCTCACCGTAGAGCGTCGCGGTGGGGCCGCCGGGGGCCCAGCGGTCGACGAGGAGGTAGAGCGGGATGCCCGCGGTGGCGTAGGCGGCGGGCTTGCTGACGCGGTCGTGGCGGGCGTTCGACTTGGAGGTCACCTCGACGACCAACTCGGCCAGCGCGGCCGGGATGTGGGATTCCGCCTCCGCACAGTCCTGCACGGGTGCCACCACCAGGTCCGGGATGAGCATGCCCAGACGCGACGGCACCGCGATGGCGAGAGTCTGGAAGATCCCCAAATCCTCGGGAACCACGCTGTAGAGGCGGCGCTGGATGCGCGCCGCGATCACGTTGTGGCGGGAGGCAGGAGCAGGTGACACGGTGACGATCCCCTCGATGATCTCCACCTTGCTGCCCTCGGGCCATTCCATCTCCTCCCAGAACTGGACGAGTTCGTCCCAGCTCTGCTCGGGGTCGTGGCCCACGGTGAGTGCGCTCATGGCGGTCCCCTTCGGTTGCGTCACCGATCTCAGCATGCCGAACGGGACCGGCGCAGGTCCACCGATCCCGTTCACCCGATCGAGCAATCCCCTGGTCAGGCGATACGTTCCAGCACGACCGGCGACGCCGTGAAGTCCGTACCGGCCGCCTCGATGTCGTAGGAACCCTCGACCGCCTGGAGTGCGTACTCGAAGCGTTCGGGGGTGTCCGTGTGGAGGGTGAGGAGGGGCTGGCCCGCGGTGACGGTGTCGCCGGGCTTGGCGTGGAGTTCGACGCCCGCGCCCGCCTGCACCGGGTCCTCCTTGCGGGCGCGGCCCGCGCCGAGGCGCCAGGCGGCGACGCCGACGCCGTAGGCGTCGAGGCGGGTCAGGACGCCCGAGGAGGCGGCCTTCACCACGTGCTGCTCCTTCGCCACCGGCAGGACCGCGTCCGGGTCACCGCCCTGGGCCGCGATCATCCGGCGCCAGACGTCCATCGCCGAACCGTCGGCCAGCGCCTTCGCCGGGTCGGCGTCGCGGATGCCCGCCGCGTCGAGCATCTCCCGGGCCAGGGCGATCGTCAGCTCGACGACGTCGGCCGGGCCGCCGCCCGCCAGGACCTCCACCGACTCGCGGACCTCCAGGGCGTTGCCCGCGGTCAGGCCGAGCGGGGTGGACATGTCCGTGAGGAGCGCGACCGTCTTCACGCCGTGGTCGGTGCCGAGGCCCACCATGGTCGAGGCCAGCTCGCGGGCGTCCTCGACGGTCTTCATGAAGGCGCCGGTGCCGACCTTCACGTCCAGGACCAGGGAGCCGGTGCCCTCGGCGATCTTCTTCGACATGATCGAGGAGGCGATCAGCGGGATCGCCTCGACCGTGCCGGTGACGTCGCGCAGGGCGTAGAGCTTCTTGTCGGCGGGGGCCAGGCCGTCGCCCGCCGCGCAGATCACGGCGCCGGTCGTGTCCAGGACGTTCAGCATCTCCTCGTTGGAGAGCAGGGCGCGCCAGCCGGGGATCGACTCCAGCTTGTCCAGGGTGCCGCCGGTGTGGCCGAGGCCGCGGCCGGAGAGCTGCGGGACGGCCGCGCCGCAGGCGGCGACCAGGGGGGCGAGCGGCAGCGTGATCTTGTCGCCGACCCCGCCGGTGGAGTGCTTGTCGGCCGTCGGGCGGGACAGGGCGGAGAAGTCCATGCGCTCGCCGGACGCGATCATGGCGGCGGTCCAGCGGGCGATCTCACGGCGGTTCATGCCGTTGAGCAGGATGGCCATCGCGAGCGACGACATCTGCTCGTCGGCCACCTCGCCCCGCGTGTACGCGTCGATGACCCAGTCGATCTGCTCGTCGGTGAGTTCACCGCGGTCCCGCTTGGTGCGGATGACGGAGATGGCGTCCATGGCCATGACGTTCCCTTCGAAGCATTGCGAAGCGCACGGCCCCTCCGCGCGGACGGGCGGGGAGGGGCCGTACGGGATTACTTGGTGAGATGGGCCGGGCCGAAGGCCTGGGGCAGCATCTCGGAGAGGGGCAGGACGCCCTCCGGGGTGTCCAGGAGGAGGTCCGGGCCGCCGAACTCGTAGAGCAGCTGGCGGCAGCGGCCGCACGGGACGAGCAGGCCGCCCGTGCCGTCCACGCAGGTGAAGTGCGTGAGCCGGCCGCCGCCGGTGCGCTGGAGCTCGGAGACCAGTCCGCACTCGGCGCACAGGCCGAGGCCGTACGACGCGTTCTCCACGTTGCAGCCGGAGACCGTACGGCCGTCGTCCACCAGGGCCGCGACGCCGACCGGGAAGCCGGAGTACGGGGCGTAGGCGTGGGACATGGCCTCCCGTGCCTCGGCCCGCAGGGCCTCCCAGTCGAACCCGGCGCCGGGCGTCACTTGCCCTGCCCCTTCCGGTACGGCAGGCCGTCCGCCTTCGGCATCCGCAGGGACTGCGCGGACAGCGAGAGCACCAGCAGGGTGACGATGTACGGGGTCGCGGTCACGAGCTGACGCGGGACCTCGTTGGTGGAGGCGTACCAGACGAACATCAGGGCCGAGATGACGATCGTGGCGACGGCCGGGACGTACTTCTTGCGCCAGGCCAGGTAGGCCGCGCCGAACACCAGCAGGATCGCGATCAGCAGGATCAGCGCGTGGACGTTCACCGTGCCGCCACGCAGGTTGAGGCTGTCGGTGTAGCCGAACAGGCCCGCGCCGAGGGCGAGGCCGCCCGGCATCCAGTTGCCGAAGATCATCGCGGCGAGACCGATGTAGCCGCGGCCGGCCGTCTGGCCGTCCAGGTAGACGTTGGAGGCGACGATGGAGAGGAACGCGCCGCCCAGGCCCGCGAAGCCGCCGCTGATGATCACGGCGATGTACTTGTACTTGTAGACGTTGACGCCGAGGGACTCGGCCGCGACCGGGTTCTCGCCGCAGGAGCGCAGCCGCAGGCCGAAGGCCGTGCGCCACAGGACCCACCACGTGATCGGGACCAGGGCGACCGCGACGACGGTCAGCGGGGAGAGGTCGGTCAGCAGACCGCCGATCAGGCCGGCGACGTCCGAGATCAGGAACCAGTGCTTCCCGTTGAGCGTGTCCAGCCAGTCGGACAGGCCGGGGACGCTGAAGGTGCCCAGTGAGTCGATCGGCGGGGACTGCTTGGAGGAGCCGCCGGGGGCGTTCTCGAAGGTGAACTTGGAGAGGTAGCGGGTGGCGCCCAGGGCGAGGATGTTCAGGGCCACACCGGAGACGATGTGGTTGACGTTGAAGGAGACGGTGGCGACGGCGTGCAGCAGGGCGCCGAGCGCGCCGCCGAGGATGCCGAAGAGCACGCCGACCCAGGGGCCCCACTGGTAGCCGGCCCAGGCGCCGAACCAGGTGCCGAGGATCATCATGCCTTCGAGGCCGATGTTGACGACGCCCGCGCGCTCGGCCCACAGGCCGCCGAGACCGGCGAGGCCGATCGGGACGGCGAGGCGCAGCGCGGTGGACATCTGGCCGGTCGAGGTGATGCCCTCGGCGCCGGTGATGATGCGCACGGCCGAGGTGAGGACCAGGACTCCCGCGATGACCAGCAGGAGTACCGGGAGCGACATTCGGCGGCCGCCCTTGCCGGGCTGGGTCGCCTGCGGCTTGGCGATGGTCGCGGTGGACATCAGGCCGCCACCTCCTTCTTGGTGTTCTGGGCGGCGGCCGCGGCGAGCTCCGCGCCGACCTGGCGCTGCTGGCGGCGCAGGCCCCACTGGCGTACGGCTTCGTAGGAGATGACGACGGAGAAGACGATCAGGCCCTGCATGATCGTGGCGATCTCCTTCTCGTACGCCACCGGGGTGGCGTAGTCGAGGGCGGGCGAGGCCTTGTCGAGGAAGGCCCACAGGAGGGCGGCGAAGGCGATGCCGCCGGGGTTGTTGCGGCCGAGCAGGGCGATGCCGATGGCGGTGAAGCCGAGGCCGGCCGGGAAGTCCAGGCTGTAGGTGTGGGAGTCGCCGAGCAGCAGCGGGAGGCCCGCGAGGCCGGAGACGGCACCGGAGATCAGCATGGAGATCAGGACCATGCGCTTGGCGTCGACGCCGGAGGCCGCGGCCGCCGACTCGGAGGCACCGGTGGCGCGCAGGTCGAAGCCGAAGCGGGTGCGGTTGAGGACCACCCAGTAGGCGACGCCGAGGGCGATGGCGACGAAGACCATGCCGTAGATCTCGCCGACGTCGGAGCCCAGGTTGATGCCGGGGAACCACCCGGACTTCTTCATCACGCCGGTCGTCATATTGTTGCCGACCTGGACGCCCCACACGTTCGAGAGGGTGACGTAGCCGATGAGGCTGGTGGCGATGGCGTTCAGCATGATCGTGGCGACGACCTCGCTGACCCCTCGGGTGACCTTGAGGACACCCGCGATGCCGGCCCAGAAGGCGCCGGTGAACATGGCGACCAGGAGCAGCATCGGGATCTGCAGGAAGGCGGGCAGGCCGATGTTGGCGCCGACCACGGCCGTCATCACGGCGGCGAGCCGGTACTGGCCGTCGACGCCGATGTTGAACAGGTTCATGCGGAAGCCGAGGGCGACCGCGATGGCCGCGATGTAGTACATCGCCGCCTGGTTGACGATCAGGACCTGGATGTCCGAGTACGGCAGCTGCTGGAGCATCAGCACGTACGGCTCGAACGGGTTGCGGTTCGAGGCCAGCAGCACGATCGACGTCAGCGCGATCGCCAGGACGAGCGCGATGACCGGGCCGGCCAGCGCGAGGAGCACCCGCTCCTTGTCGAACTTCTTCATCGGTCCTGGTCCTCCCCGGACACATCGTCGGAGTCGTGATGCTCCAGGTGGCCGGTGGCGGCACCTGTCATGGCCGAGCCCAGTTCCTCGGGCGTGATGGTGGCCGGGTCGGCGTCCGCGACCAGCTTTCCGTCGTAGATCACCCGCAGGGTGTCCGACAGGCCGATCAGCTCGTCGAGGTCGGCGGAGATCAGCAGCACGGCCAGGCCCTCGCGGCGGGCGTCGCGGATGCGGTCCCAGATCTGCGCCTGGGCGCCGACGTCCACACCGCGGGTGGGGTGGGCGGCGATCAGGAACTTCGGGCGGTGGCTCATCTCGCGGCCGACGATCAGCTTCTGCTGGTTGCCGCCGGAGAGGGAGGCGGCGGTGACGTCGATGCCGGGGGTGCGGACGTCGTACTCCTCGACGATCCGGCGGGTGTCCGCCTGGGCGCCCTTGATGTCCAGCCAGAAGCCCCTCGCGTTGGGCTTCTCGGTGACGTGGCCGAGGATGCGGTTCTCCCAGAGCGGGGACTCCAGGAGCAGGCCCTGGCGGTGCCGGTCCTCGGGGATGTAGCCGACGCCGGACTCGCGGCGCTTGCGGGTGGCCCAGCCGGTGATGTCCTCGCCGAGGAACTCGATCGCGCCGGAGTCGGCGTGCCGGGTGCCGATGAGCGCGTCGATCAGCTCGGTCTGGCCGTTGCCCTCGACGCCGGCGATGCCCATGACCTCGCCGGCGTGGATGGTGAAGGTGACGTCGTCGAGGACACGCTTGGCGCCGTCGCCGGGCTCCGCGATCAACACGCCGGTGCCGCCGCTGGCCGCGGGGGCGGGCTCCGCCTCGGGACCGAGGGAGGCGCCGGCGGCGTAGACGGTGAGGTTCCGCACGGTGATGACGGCCTGGTCGGTGACCGTGGACTCGGCGGTCTCCGGGGTGGGCAGCTCGCTGCCGACCATCAGCTCGGCGAGCTGGCGGGGGGTGGTCTCGGAGGGGATCGCGGTGCCGACGGTCGTACCGCGCCGGATGACGGTGATGTCGTCGGCGACGGACAGCACCTCGCCCAGTTTGTGGGAGATGAAGATGACCGAGAGGCCCTCGGACTTCAGCTCGCGCAGGTTGTCGAAGAGCGCGTCGACCTCCTGCGGGACCAGGACGGCGGTGGGCTCGTCGAGGATCAGGGTCTTGGCGCCGCGGTAGAGGACCTTGAGGATCTCCACGCGCTGCCGGTCGGCGACGCCGAGGTCCTCGACCAGGGCGTCCGGGCGGATACCGAGGCCGTAGCGGTCGGAGATCTCGCGGATCTTCTTCTTGGCGTTGCCGCCGATGCCGTACAGCTTCTCGCTGCCGAGCACCACGTTCTCCAGCACGGTCAGGTTGTCGGCCAGCATGAAGTGCTGGTGGACCATGCCGATGCCGCGCGCGATGGCGTCGGCCGGGGACGAGAAGGTGACCTGCTCGCCGTCGATCGCGATGGTGCCCTCGTCCGGCTTCTGCATGCCGTAGAGGATCTTCATCAGGGTCGACTTGCCGGCGCCGTTCTCCCCGACGAGGGCGTGGACGGTGCCCTTGCGGACGGACAGGTGGATGTCGTGGTTGGCTACGACACCCGGGAATCGCTTGGTGATCCCCGCCAGCTCGACCGCGGCTGTCGTCTCTGCGGTGAGCGGAGGGCTGCTGGACGCGTCGATGGCGCACTCTCCTCGGGAAAGGGGCCGCTCTACGCGCGTAGCGCCCCTGCTTTAAATAGTGCCCGGACCTGACCGAGCTTTTTCGACTCTCGATCCGTTCCGAGCATTCTGCCGCGCGAACGGGGGGTGGCTCTGCCGTTGGACCGCGAGGAGTCCGCAAGGGTCTCCCCGCCGGGCGCCCGGGTTCGCCGTCGGCTCTCGGGCTCGCGCCCGTGATCCCCGGCCGATGAACCAGGCCCGCGCCCAGGTCCCCGATCGATCGCCCGAGCCCACGCTCGGGATCCTCGCCCGATGGTCCCTGGGTCACCCAAGGATCTTCGGTCGTCGGCTCCCGGGCCGGTGCTCGGACTCTCGTGCGGATCGCTCAGGTCCTCAGCAGAGGCGCGGGAAGTCATCCTTCCCGCACCCCGTTCCGTGGCCGTAACGCTGCCATTACAGCGTTCTTTTGGCCATGCCTACGACATGGTCATGACCGTCGGGTCAGGAGGTCTTGACCACGATGGAGCCGTTCTTGATGCCGGCCTCGGCCTTCTTGAGCGCGGCCTGCAGGGTGGCGTTGTTCTTGAAGGCGGGGTTGGAGTCGGCCAGGCCGACGGCACCGTTGCTCAGGGAGCCGCGGATCTCGCCGGACAGCGGCTTCTTGTCCTTGATGACGGACTTGGCCAGGTCGTAGACCGCACCCTCGACGTTCTTGAGGGCCGAGGTCAGGATGTAGTTCTTGTACTTCGACAGGGCGGCCTGGTTGTACTGGTCGGAGTCGACACCGATCGCCCACACCTTGTGCGCGGCGGCGGCCTTGATGACGCCCTGGCCGGAGAGACCGGCGGCGGCGTAGACCACGTCGGCGCCGGCGCCGATCTGGCCCTCGGCGGCGGCCTCGCCCTTGTCGGGGCTGGAGAAGCCGCCCTCCTGGGCCGTCTGGGTCAGGTACTGGGCCTTGACCGTGACGTTCTTCTTGGTGTCCTTGACGCCCTGCTCGAAGCCCGCCTCGAACTTGTGGATCAGCGGGACGTCCACGCCGCCGATGAAGCCGACGGTGTTCGACTTGGTGGACAGCGCGGCGGTGACGCCGGCCAGGTACGAGGACTGCTCCTCGTGGAAGACCATGTCCGCGATGTTGCCGGCCTGGTCCTGGTTGTCGTCGATGATGCCGAAGGTGACCTTCGGGAACTTCGCGGCGGCCTCCTTGACGGCGGGCGCGTAGGCGAAGCCGACGCCGATGACCGGGTTGTACCCGGACTTGGCGAGGGTCTCCAGGCGCTGCACCTTGTCCGCGTCCGACTCGCCGTCCTGCGGCTCGATGTCCCGGCCGGCGACGCCGAACTCCTTGTCGGCCTTCTGGAAACCGGCGTAGGCGGCGTCGTTGAAGGACTGGTCGCCCTTGCCGCCGACGTCGTACGCGAGACCGACGCCCTTGGACGCGCCACCCTTCCCGGTGGACGAGCTGGACGAACTGCCGCACGCTGAAACGGTGACGGCGAGGGCTGCGGTTGCAACGCCCGCAACCGCGATACGGGACACCCGGCGCATGGAACTTGACTCCTTTGTGCAAGCGCCCAAACCAGGCGCTGGTTCCGCCGCAGCGTAACGCGCGTAGACCAGACGGAAAACCCCCAATGTCCGGTCCGTTATCTAGCTGTGGCCACCGTCACGGCCCACCGTCACGGACAGCAGTACGCCCCTTGCAGGAGGCAAGGGGCGTACTGCTGCGACCTATGTGCGGCGTCACTTCGTGTTGACGGTCACCTTGCCGTCGATGATGTCCTGCTTGGCCTTGTCGACGGCCGCGACGACCTTGGTCAGGGCCTTGTACTTCGGGTTGGTGTCGGCGAAGCCGACGCCGCCGGTCTTGAGGGTGCCCTCGACCACGCCGGTCTCCGGCTTGCCCTGGTAGACGGACTTCACGAGGTCGTACACGGCGCCGCCGACGTTCTTCAGGGCGGAGCCCAGGATGTAGTCCTTGTACTTGGCGAGCGCGGACTGCTGGTACTGGTCGGAGTCGACGCCGATCGCCCAGATCTTGGCGGTGGCGGCGGCCTCGATCACACCCTGGCCGGAGAGCCCGGCCGCGTGGTAGATGACGTCGGCGCCGGCGTCGATCTGGCCCTGCGCGGCGGCCTTGCCCTTGTCGGGGCTGGAGAAGCCGCCCTCCTGGGCCGTCTGGGTCAGGTACTGCGACTCGATCTTGATCTTCGGGTTGACCGACTTGGCGCCCTGGTCGAAGCCCGCCTCGAAGGTGTGGATGAGCGGGACGTCGACGCCGCCGATGAAGCCGATGTGGTCCTTCTTGGTGGCGGAGGCCGCCGCCACACCCGCCAGGTACGACGACTGCTCGGCCGCGAAGACCATGTCGACGACGTTCTTCGCCGTCACCTCGTTGTCGTCGATGATGCCGAAGGTGATCTTGGGGTACTTGGCCGCGACTTCCTTGACGGCGGGCGCGTAGGAGTAGCCGACCCCGATGATCGGGTTGTAACCGGCCCTGGCCAGCGTGTCGAGGCGCTGCACCTTGTCGGCGTCGGACTCGCCGTCCTGCGGCTCGATGTCCCGGCCGCTGATGCCGAACTCCTTCTCGGCCTTCTGGAAACCGGCGTAGGCGGCGTCGTTGAAGGACTGGTCGCCCTTGCCGCCGATGTCGTAGGCGAGGCCTATGCCCTTGCCGTTGTACTTTCCGGACGAGCTGGTGGTGGAACCACCGGTGTCCTGGCTGGACTTACCGCACCCGGCGGCCGCGAGGGCGATGACGGCTACGGTCACCGCGGCTTTGGAGAACCTCGTCCTCCGAGAGACAGAACGCACAGCACGTACTCCTTCGTCCCCACGGCACCGTCACCGGCCCGTTGCTCAACCGGCCACCCGCGGTGGCGATTTCGGCGCACAGTAACGCGCGTAGAAGGGAAGGGGAACGGGGTTTCTCCGGGCCGTTATCGAACCGTGCCGACTCCGGGTTACAAGTGAAGATCGCCGGTTACGACGGGGTGACACAAGAGGGCGAAGGGTTCTTGTCGGACACCTCACGCCCCACGGCGGACCGGGGGCTGGGGGGACCGGACGGAGGCCGGAGGAACGGACGGCCGGGGGCCAGGCGGTCGGTCGACGGGCGGCCGGCCAGCGGCGGGCGGGCACTCAGGCCGGGGGCCGCCGGGCCCGCCGGGCGATCGGCGGCCGGACCGGTGCCCGGACGCATACCGGACCGGCGGGCGGACGGCCGGGCCTGCGGCCATACCGGCAGCGAGCACGCGGGCCCCAGGCAGCCCGGGTGGACACCCAGGCCGGAGGCCGCCGGGCCCGCCGGGCGATCGGCGGCCGGACCGGTGCCCGGACGCATACCGGACCGGCGGGCGGACGGCCGGGCCTGCGGCCATACCGGCAGC